>JAXHOG010000051.1:0-7505 GCA_034519605.1 Marinagarivorans sp. | reverse complement strand
ATAGTTACGTATTGCTCAACGCTTGATAAGGATCTTATTAAAGCGGCCAAAAAGGCGGATGTGGGGATTTATCTTAAGTAGGCACGTCATTATTTAGTGAGTATTGCGGGAGTGTTATCAGTCGGCTCTTTGCCCAAAGCAGAAGTTGGCTTCAAAGTGGACTGCTGCAAACGAAACTCATATGTCTAAATAACTGTCAGGTTAGTTGGCACAGCCAAAAAAAGGCGACGTTATCCCCGAAGCGCAATATCAACGAGGCAGTGGTCGATAAGGGTTAGCGGCATGAAAAATTATGATGCGGTAAAAAACACTGTTGCAAAATTATTTGTTGTTGCGTCAGTCACTAGCCTTCTGTATGCCTGTCAGGCGGATTCGAGCGATGCCATGCAGAAGGGCGTTGCCGCAAGCCAAAATACGAGCATAACAGACGTTAAAACTACGTCATCATCAGCTTCAGAAAGTATGAAAAAACGAGCTCCACAGAGCTAGAGAGCTGAAAATTAGGTTGTTTATATTTTCCCTTTTGTTGAGTGCCTGTCCTGCTGCTTCGCTGAAGAAATTAAAGCCGTTTATCAGTATTATTGTTGGCGCTGTTTTGGTTGCGGTAACGGGCGGCGCTTTAAGCCCCTTCGTTGTGAATTTTTGGGGTGCTGTATTGCTTGGTGGCATTACGGGTGCGGTAGGTGCGGCAGCCAATGGAGGTAACTTAAGAGATGTTTTAAAAGGGGCAGCGTTTGGCGCAGTTTCTGGCGCCGCCTTTTTGGTGCTGGCGCTGCGTTTAGAGCGGGCGGCGCACTTAAAGGCCTCACGGGTGCAGCTAAAGCCATGGCGCAAATTGGCGTTCATGGTGCTGTGGGTGGCGTGATGAGTGTTTTGCAGGGCGGTAAGTTTGGCAATGGTTTTGTGAGCGCAGGTATTGGCAAAGGGTTTACGCTTGGCGGCGCTGCGATGGGGCTTGGTGATGTGGGTAATTTTGCATTAACGACAATAGCTGGCGGCACTGCTTCGGTGGCTACAGGTGGTAAATTTGCGAATGGTGCTCAGACGGCGGCTTTGGCGTTTTTGGTTAATCATGTGGCGACTAAGGGGATTGAGAGAACAAAAGAGCTTGGGGAACGAATGTCTAAGCTACAGGCGATGTCCCTAGATAAAGATGGTGCGAACTCCGAGACTTATAAAGACATTTCAAAAATGAAAATGACATATGATCCAAAGCTTAAGTCTGTAGCGATTATGGATGATGGTGAAAATGGAGTTGGCCGAGTAGGAGATGGGTTTTTTAAACTTGACTCCTTACTCCTATAGCGCCGAGATGACTGGATCCGCAAATTAAAACAGTATATGGCTGATTGAGCGATGACACAGAAGATCGGCAAATTTTTGTTTTGCGGCATGAGGCTGAGCATATGACCGCCGTAAATTTGAATATTGCAGATCAGCAGAGTTTTTTGCCTAAGAATCATAAAATAGAAAGATATAGCGATCCAAAAGAAATTGATGCAACAACTAAAGCGATGGAGTGGATGAGATGAAGATTTTATTGGCTGTATTGATGATCTATATTTCTAGCTGTGTTTGTGCAGAACAGCAAGCATCGAGACTTGCTGGCATGATTGTTAATATTAGTGATAATGAGCGCACTACATTTTGGGAATATGAAGATACCGGAAAATTTATGGAGCGAGGTGCTGACATACCTTGGAATTTTTATATCAGCACCCTGGCTGGGAGTTACTTTTATTCTGAAAACTATCATTTTATTCTTGAACTTGAAAGTTTTGATTTATTGAAGTTTGAATCAAGGTGGCGCGGGCTTAGCAATGATTACAGGGTAATTAGTTGTCAGGTGTGGGGTGATGAATGCTTCATCTTGGCAGTTCCAAATAAAAAATTTTTAAAGTTCGATAAATCCATTTCGGTTAGCCTTTTTTATTCCGAAATTATTTTTTCTAAAACGAAGGGATTGCTAGGCGTGATTGATTATTATCTTGATGCTGAATCGTCAAGTGGTGGCAAGCTGAAAAAAGTTGTGCAAATGATTTCGGGCGATATTTTTTCTGTATCACCCAAGAAGATTGGCATGGATCCATCCGATAAAATAAAAGCAATAGAGAACAGAATGCATGAGTGGCCATCAAATTACTTGCTAGATTTAGATGGCTTTAAAAATATGTACCCAAGGTAACAAAATCAGGGACAGGTAAAGCAGGGACAGGCAGTGCGCCAAGCTACAAACAGCAGGACAGGCACCCATCAAAGGGAAAAACCTAAAAAACAAAATTGTTGGTTATCGTAGTTAATGAGTTTTCGCATTTAAAACCGAATAACCGAATTTGGTTATAAAT
This sequence comes from Marinagarivorans sp., assembly GCA_034519605.1. Classification (GTDB taxonomy): domain Bacteria; phylum Pseudomonadota; class Gammaproteobacteria; order Pseudomonadales; family Cellvibrionaceae; genus Marinagarivorans. The sequence goes on along the minus strand of JAXHOG010000051.1, from coordinate 5,160 downwards.
CATAAATTTTGAGCATTAAAAGCAATAACATCACCCAGCTAAAAACCTCGCCGTGCGGGTTTTTTTATTTTTTGGCATTAATTTTATCAAATGTACACAAAACAGCAGGACAGGCACCCATCAGGCACCCATCAAAGGGAAAAACCTAAAAATACAAAATTGTTGGTTATCGTAGTTAATGAGTTTTCGCATTTAAAACCGAATAACTGAGTATGGTTATAAATCATCAATTTTAAGCATTCAAAGCAATAGCATCACCCAGCTAAAAACCTCGCAGTGCGAGGTTTTTTATTTTTGCGTTAGTTTTTAAAATTAGGCGGCTGGCTTACGCCGCCTTTTTGGCAAAGAGGGTTTGGTATTGATGCTCAAAGTACTGTGCGCGCAGTAGCCAATCTTTAATATCAATATTGAGGCAATTTAATAGGGGGATTACCCTACCTTTTCATTCCACTATATATCCGGAATACCGCTAAATTGCAGGCATAAAAAAACCGCTAATGCGGTTTTGGGTGTCGGCACTGCTTGAAGAAAAATTAAGCTTTGCGTAATTTTGTAATTACGGACTGCACCTCGGGCATCACCCCTCGCCACAACTTAAACGCTTCGGCCGCTTGGCCGACGAGCATGCCTAAACCATCACACAATAATGGCACTTTATTAGCTTCTGCCCAGAGCAAAAAGGGCGTGCGCTCTTTGCCGTAAACCATATCGTAGGCGCCAGTGTGTGGGCCTGCGGCAAAAATACTGGCGGGAACCGGCGGCAGCTCGCCATGTAAACTGGCCGAGGTGCCATTAATGACCGTATCGAATTCCAGCTTATGTAATTCGGTAAAACGGCGCGCCTCAATATTGCCGTGGTTTTTAAAAATATCGACCAGCGCCTGCGCTTTGGCTTGTGTGCGATTGGCAATAATAATATAGGCCGGTTGCTCGGCTAATAAAGGTTCCAATACGCCGCGCACAGCACCGCCTGCGCCCAAAATTAAAATGCGTTTTTGTTTGAGTGCAAAACCATGATTTTTTAAATCGTTGACCAAACCTAAGCCGTCGGTGGTATCGCCTAAAATACGGCCGTCGTTATTTTTAGCTAAGGTATTTACGGCGCCTGCAAGCTGCGCGCGCGCGGTTAATTCGCCAGCAAAACGGAAGGCATTTTCTTTAAAGGGCACGGTAATATTTAAACCTTTGCCGCCCTCGGCAAAAAAAATCGTAACGTCTTTTTCAAAAGCCTCTAAGCCAATTAATATTTTTTCGTAGGTTAAGTCCTGCGCGGTTTGTTGGGCAAACTGCGCGTGAATCTCTGGCGATTTTGAGTGGTCAATGGGGTTGCCTACCACGGCGTAACGATCGGTCATTTAATCCATTCCTGCGGCTGTAAATAACGATCGTACAATTGGGCTTCGGGTGTATTGGGTTGTGGATGCCAATCATATTCCCAGCGCACCAAAGGTGGTAACGACATTAATATCGATTCGGTGCGGCCACCCGTTTGCAATCCAAATAAAGTGCCGCGATCAAATACCAAATTAAACTCCACATAACGCCCGCGCCGATAAAGCTGAAAATCGCGCTCGCGCTCGCCAAATTCGATTGTTTTGCGTTTTTCAATAATCGGCACATAGGCTTGAGCGTAACTGTTACCCACCGCTTGCATAAAAGCAAAAGTTTGTTCGAAATTTGGACTGTTTTTATTTTCGGGCGAATTACTATCGTCAAATCCGTTGAGGTCATCAAAAAATAAACCGCCAATACCGCGTGGCTCGTTGCGGTGTTTTAAATAAAAATACTCGTCGCACCATTTTTTATATTTTGGATAAATATCTTCACCAAACGGTGCACAGGCATTTTTAGCGGTTTGATGCCAGTGTTTACAGTCGTCATCAAAACCATAATAAGGCGTTAAATCGTAACCGCCGCCAAACCACCACACCGGCTCGCTACCTTCTTTTTCGGCAATAAAAAAACGTACATTGGCGTGACTGGTTGGCACATATGGATTATTGGGATGAATAACCAACGAGACACCCATAGCTTCGAATTTACGTCCCGCTAATTCTGGCCGGTGCGCGGTTGCGGATGCGGGCATTTGTGTGCCGGTAACATGAGAAAAATTCACGCCGCCTTTTTCGATCACGCTACCATTTACCATCACGCGCGTGCGACCACCGCCACCTTCTTCGCGCACCCAAGTATCTTCTATAAATTTGCCACCGCCATCGGCGGCGGTCAGTGCGTTACAAATATTGTCTTGCAGTTGCAGTAAAAAAGCTTTTACCGCGTTTTTATCGGGAATACTCATCATCAATCCTGCTTTAAAAATAGGGGATTAGGCGGGCCGAATAATATCGCCTGTTAATAAATGTTTAATTTGGCTGGGGGTTTTATTTTTACCCACCACACCGGGGCAATAACCAATTTTTGTCCCAAAATAACTGCGCGCTTTTAAGGCCGTGGTTGCAGGCGGTAAACCTTGCGGATTAGCCGAGGTAGAAACAATCGGCCCACCAAAAGCGTTGCACAGCGCTTGCACAGTCGGGTGATTAGTAACGCGCACCGCTACGGTATCGAAATTGCCACGAACAAAAAATGGCACACGATCATTGTGGGGCACTAACCATGTGTATGGGCCGGGCCAACTTACACGTAAAGTGGCGAGCTGCTCGGCAGGTAAATCGTGCAATAAAAATGCAAGCTGCTGAATATTACCGGCAATTAAAATAACGCCTTTTTTAACCGCGCGTTTTTTAAGCCGCAGTATTTTTGCAACGGCATCGCCATTAAAAGGATCGCAACCCAAGCCCCAAACGGCCTCGGTGGGATAAGCGATAACATCACCGCACGCCATATTAATAGCCAGCTGATGTATGCGAGTTTGGGAGCCAACGAACATGCGGGTCACCTCAAAAAAGCCAACAAGTTACCGCAAATACTAAAGGCGCTCAAGCATCCGGCACTGTGATGCATGTGCGGGGCTTTTTATCTTGAACACAATCCGTTAAGGTCAAGCGCTTGTCCAAGCCAGCGCGCCGCTCAACACCCATAAACCGCAGAATACTGAACACCGCGTATTGCTCACCTAGCAACACCTATAAATAGCACTGCTGAGCTTTTTGAATAGTACTCGCTATAAATTGTGAGGGTTTTGCGTTAGCGCAAAAAAGAAACAACAAGAATAAGCGCACAGCCAAATGGTCGGCCCGCAAAAGGATTGCATGGCAGAATCATGCGCTTAAAAAGGAGGGAAAATGGTGCAGGTTTTTTGTTATCATCAAAAAAATACGGCATTAGCCGATTAACCGCTTTAGGATTTCGCCATGTCAACGCCACCAACCAGTAAGCTCGACCGTATTCTTGCCGAGCAAAAAGAATATATTGCAACCCGTGAAAAAGGTTATCGCGAGCGCGCCTTAAAACTTTATCCGTGGATTTGTGGGCGCTGCACGCGTGAATTTAACCACAAAAATTTACGCGAACTTACTGTTCACCATCGTGATCACAATCACGACAATAACCCCTCGGATGGCAGCAACTGGGAATTATTATGTGTTTATTGTCACGATGAAGAGCACACAAAATTCTCAAATCAAATTATTTACGGCAGTCGTAAATCAGGCGATATAGCACCTGCAACCTTTAATCCCTTTGCCGATTTAAAAGCGCAGATGGAAAAAAATAATAAGTGATTTTTTTGTAAGCTAATGGCCGCCGATAAGCATAAAAAATGGCGCCATAAAACCTAATTTAAGATTTTATGGCGCCCTTATTTTTTAAATTAATACGTAACTATTCAGCACCGAGCCCAAATGCAGTCGCGCGGTTATTTTCTGGGCCGCTAGGTTTACATGGATGTAAATCATTAAGGTAATGCAGGAGCAATTACCTACAAGCCATCTCGGCTTTGTGCTCCTGCAAAGTCTAACCCCCACGCATCCATGCTGGGGCCGACGCTTAAATGCCCTGAAAACAACCACCCAACGGCATTTTCTGTGTGAAACTGACAGAATACTGAATAGTTACGAATATTTTTAATCATCTTTATGATTACGCCATTATTATCGCGCTATGCATCAAGATTTTGTCATCAAACCGCGTATTGCACGCATCGCTTCGGCGCTCATTTTTTCGATAAGGCGCTTAAGGATCATACGCATAAATTGCTGCGTTAATTCGGTCGCAACTTTGGCAAGCTTCATCCCCAAAGCCTGCATAATTTTACGCATCAAACTTAATACCCAGCCACTCGCATCGATAGAAAGATCAATTCCCTTACGCAATACCCAAGCAATTTTATCGGCCAGAGAAAGAGCCGAAACAATAGGTGATTGTAAATAAACAGCTGCGCCACCGATCACTTTACGCAATACCCAAGTCAACCCAGCATTAATCCAGTCCCACGTTTTTGGGTCGGCGGGATTTAAAGGTTTATCTGACTTTAACCAATGCTCGATAGAATTAGAGTAGTCGGTGTGTTCGCCGGTATTTTTTAAGAATTTCCACGATTTATCTTTAACCGATTTACTATAATTCACCATCTTATGGGCCGCTAAAGAAATAAATGAATTACTCGGTAATTGATAGCCACAGTGGGTTATGGGTGAATGTGTAAAAGGATATACCGGCACCATAGGCACAACATCGGTGGAATGGTAAACCCTGTAAATATTTTCAGCACCCAACCTAGTGGTTAATCGGCTTGCGAAAAAATCCAAGCCGGGCTTAGGTGCGCCAAAAGTGTAAAGCTTGACATGCTTTCCTTGAGCGCTTAACCCTAAATACCGCAGTTAAAAACCTCTGATACACTAAAACCCCAACAAAAACAGCAGGTTGCCATGAAAACCCCACAAGTTTCCAGTCACCCAAAAGGTGAGCCATCATCGACGCCCACAACGGCCAGCCTGCAGCCCACCAGCGTAGACACTTACGACGGTAAAATTCATATCGAATGGGCGCCGGATTCACCCGTGACCCCAATGGGGCAGCTTCCTTTTTTTATTCAATTTTTAAAAATAAGTTCACGTTTTGATGATTGGGTAAATAGCTGTCCATTAACCTACGCCAGCAATAATGCACCCAGTAAAACCGATGTACTGGGCTCGCTATTATTATCGATATTATCTGGCCACAAACGCTACGCGCATGTTACTGACTCATCGTAACTAG
>JAXHOG010000013.1:0-4295 GCA_034519605.1 Marinagarivorans sp. | reverse complement strand
AGTTACGTATTGCTTGGGATAAACGCAGTTCCGATAATCATCAGCGCCAGGAAGACTACGATTATGGAGAAGGCGGAGAAGGATGTTTTATATTTTGCAGGTTGCACAAAAAAAAATTTGTTGGAAATTTAGCAAAAAGTATTCGTCTTAAGCCCAATAATTAATCATTTCAAAAATTTGTTAATTAAAACTATTAAAAATCAATTTAAATTATTTAAAACTTCATTGTAAAATCTTATATTGTACTCATTATCAACTTTGTTAGGAATAAAAAAGTATTCATTAAAAAAGAAAACAGGTACCGAAAAATGTGCGAATTCATTGGTTACGATATCATTATTAATAATAATATAGTTTTCAACAATGTTTGTTTTCCAGTAAAATTTTCAGATTTCTTTCCAATGTAAATGGAATAACAAAAACAAATTCTTCATTGGCAAAAAACGATTGAAATAAAGAAATTTCATTTTCTAAACAGGCAAAACAAACATTTTCTGAAACGATGAGGTTTAGTTATCTACAAGCTCGCGTCAAATCATAAAATTACGCAGCCATTCCCGCATCAGCCATTACGTCGCTTCCCGCGCAGGCGGGAAGCCAGTATTGTTAGCTTATTTTGTGCGCGGCGGTAGAATTTATTAACGCGAATAAAAAACTGGATCCCCGACAAAAGCGCTCGGGGATGACGAGGCGTTTTTGAGTGACTGTCCGTTTTGTTGGTTGGTTTTGTTGAGTGGCTGCGCCACCAGCTTCCCTGCCGAAAACTTAAAACAAATAGGGCTTTATGGTCTCGTAATTGGCAATAACAATTTGTTGCGCCGTAGGCGAGACCTCCAATTTAGCGCTATCAATATTAAACGCTTGCAGCGTGTAATTAATGAGTGGCGCGCGCGTGGTTATCGCTAACCGCTGCTCAACCATGCCGTAATCGCGCGCAATAATCTCTTGCTGTGCCGGGCTCAGCCTGTCGTCGGGTTTAAATTCCAAGGTCACTTGCGTATTCCACGCCTCGTCTTGCTCGGCGGTATGCGCGCTATTGCCATTAAAGTCGGGCGTGCCCCGAAAGCGGCTTAATACAAAATCGCGATACGCTTGATGCTTCTCGCAATAGGCGCGCACATGCCAGCGCAACGGCGTACACACCAAGGTATGCGGCGCAATAATGCGCTCCTCCTCGATGGCCGAACTCATGGATATGTAGCCTAACTCAACACGTTTTTGCTCGCGCGCCGCTTGCACCAGCGCCCGCAAAATAATGGGGTCAAGTTGGCGCAGCTTGACCTGCAAAATCTCGGTATTGGCAAAACCAAGATTTAAGCCTGCAAAAGTATGGACAATATCTTTATTTCGCCCTAACAAATGCAAATATTCATCAGCCTCGCCCTTGGTCACCTTGGGCTTAAAGGTATCGCTCGGCTTATAGCCCTTGAGGTATTTGTCGTACACAAGATTGCCGGGTGCGATATCTTGCAAGTAGCTATTAATATCTTTACTGGCCTGTTGCCTGCCAATGCCAAAGCTACTCATTAAATGATTAGTGGTTAGGCGCCCCTCCCATTGCGCCACAATCTCGATAAGGCGGTAGCGCGTTAATAAATCCCAGCGTAATGGCCATTTGCTCATAGCGACTCTCCGGTATGCGTGAAAATGCGACATGTGCGCGTAGCCAGTGTAGACATGTGCATGATGGCTGTATATCTTTACCGCAGTTTAACAAAAACCCCAAAACCCCAAAACCACCAAGCCACTTAACGGATTAATTTTGATTTTTTGGTCTAGGCTAAAAAGTCATTTTTACAGGAAATAAAAAAATGCCAATCCCCCTCGGCCCTACAACCTTTAGCTGCCCCAAATGCGGTTGGAAAAAAACCACCCACCCACGCGGCGACGCCTTAATGCCCGGTGAGTTTTACAAATATTGCCCGGAATGTAAGGGCGATTTGGAGGTGGGTAAGGCGACGTTGTTGGATTCTTTGATGGGGGTTTTGAAGGGCTAAAAAATAGGTAACTATTCAGCCATGTAGCCCACAAGCCGTTGTGCAATTATTTTCTGGGCCGCTCAAGCCATCCATGGGCGCTATACAAGCGCTCCCAGCGCTTAAATGCCCTGAAAACAATCACTCAACGTCTTGTTTGATCGAGATTTTTTGTAGGGCTGAATAGTTACAAAAACATAAGAGAATATAGTGACGCCAGTTACTATACAAAATAAAAATTCAAAGTAAGGATTGCAAAGTGATTCAGTTGATATTAGGTATTCTGCTCGTTGTTATTTTAATTGCGCTAGCGGGTAAGTTATTAAAGCTATGTTTAATAATTGTTCAGTTAATATTTGGCGTTGCTTTTTTTGCAGTTTCAGGCCCGCCAATTGCGCTGGGTTGGCTGACACATTTTTCTTTGAATGTATTTAGTGTGGTGAGGGTGCATAGAATTGTTTTTGTAGCTCTATCCTTAGTATTGTTTTATTTCGGCTTTAATGGTGAGAATATTTTTGGCGGTGATATTTCACTAGGTTTTGATCAGTGGAAGTTTATTGTTTCAGGTGCTGTGTATCTAATCGGCTCTGCCTATTTTGGAGAAATAAATAAAATACTCTCGCGAACATTAGATGTGCCATTTGTTCACAATAAATGCAAAGAGGCTTTATTTGTTTTTTATGCTTCATTTTATTGCTATATATTTTCAGTTTTTCTTTATCATGTTACGGATTTTTTTGGGTGGTCTAGTGGGTATAATTGGTATGCCGAAATTGGTTATTGGTCAGTAGGTTTATTTATGCAATTGTATTCAATTTTTGTTGTTTCTGAGTTGAGCAGAATAGGAGTTAGAACAGAAGAGGTTTTATCGCGCAGTAACGCCATAAATATATTTTCTCTGACAGCCTCAGCGCGTAACGACATGGCTTTTTTTGATTTTTCAAATGTGGAAAATATCGTTCGAGGTATCCTAGCCAAAAAGATAAAAGAGCATTTATTAGTCGAGGTGGATGTCAGGGTAATCCCACTTAAATCGATGATTTTAGAGGCACGATAGAAGAAGTTAACGACATGCAGTTATAATCGGCACCGAATTAACCACAAAAACGCCTAAAAATGCCGACTAAAGACCACCCCATCGACCTCGTTAAATACTTTTCAAGCATTGAAGATCCTCGTATTGATCGTCAAAAACTACACGCATTACCCGACATTCTTTTTATTGTATTTTGCGGGTCTATTTGCGGCATTGAAAGTTGGGAGGACTTTGTAGCATTTGCTCAATGCAAGTTAGAGTTTTTGAAAAAACACATTCCATTAACTAACGGAATACCCTCAAAAAATACATTTCAACGTGTTATTTCACGCCTAAATCCCGAAGCTTTTAAAGCCTGCTTTTTAAAGTGGGTGGCGGATTTTGAAAGTAGCCTAGGTGATGTTATTGCTATCGATGGGAAAGTTATTCGCCGCAGTTTCGATAAAGCCAATCAGCAATCGGCTATACACATGGTGAGCGCTTATGCCGCTGAGGCGAGGCTAGTTTTGGCGCAAGAAAAAGTCGCTGAAAAATCGAATGAAATTACTGCGATTCCCAAACTTATTGACATGCTTAATTTAAAAGGCGCTACGGTTACGCTAGATGCTATGGGTTGCCAAAAAGCGATAGCCGAGAAAATAATAAATGCCGGCGGACACTACGTTATTGCAGTAAAAGGCAATCAAAACGCTTTATTTGAGGCCTTAACAAAACATTTTAATCATTTTTCCGACATGAAAAATAATAAGCTTGTTGATGTTTTTGTCGCAGAAGAAATGAATAGAAATCGACTCGAGAAAAGAGAGTGTCTAGCGACAGATCAACTTGATTGGCTGGCAATGAAAGATCAATGGCCAGGGATTAAGTCATGTGTTGCCGTGAAGTCTCAGCGAACAATAAATGGCAAGCAGTCCACAGAGTTTCGATATTACATAAGTAGTCGCGCGGCTAACGCGGAAGAGCACAATAAAATTATTCGCGCGCATTGGGCTATTGAAAATAGTCTGCATTGGGTTTTGGATGTTGTTTTTAATGAAGACGATAGCCGAATTCGCACGAAAAATGCTGCAGAAAATATGGCGATAATTAAACATATTGTGATGAATAAATTAAGGATTGCGCAAGCTGACCGCCCTCGTAAAGTCAGTTTAAAAGGCCTGAGAAAATCAGCAGGCTGGAGTGATGATTCATTACTCTCAATTCTGTGTAAGCGAATTTAAATTTAAGTGGGATTACCCTGAGGTGGATGAGCCTTTGGTGCAATACAACGGCACTGTAATTGG
>JAXHOG010000026.1:0-11334 GCA_034519605.1 Marinagarivorans sp. | reverse complement strand
GCTGCACGGCTACGGCCATCTGGTCGAGCGGACCGTGGTGGTGATCAGCTCGGTTCGCCCGGGTTCGTCGGCGGTGGACATGAACTTGCTGCAACAGCACTTCCTCGAGGCGCTGCCGCGCGTACTGGTGGTTCCGTTCGACGAGCACCTCGCCGAGGGTGCCGTGGTCGATCTCGACCAGTTGCGCCCCCAGACTCGAAGCGCGTTCGTCGAACTCGCCGCCATGGTGGCCGACGACTTTCCCGCGGCGTCCGGCAGACACTCCGGCCCGCAGCGCTGACGATCATCTGCCCTCGTCGTCGAGGGGTTTCAACCTGATGGGACTCGCGCGCACCAACGCCGTGGGATCGAGATAGTCGCGGCCACGTCTGATGCCCCAATGAAGGCATGTCGACGAGCAGCTCTCGTGCCCCGATGTCAACGAACCCAGCACGGTCCCTCGCCGAACCCGCGCGCCGGGGGCAACCGAGGCCAGCACCGGTTCGTACGTCGATCTCAAGAGGAATTTTTGACGACCTTCATCTGTGTTTTCGCCCAACATGGTCAAGGTGCGCTTATATTTTCCAGCGGTCAGCATTTCGTAGTCGATATCGTGCTTCTTAAGGATTTTATTAAAGTTAGGCAATTGCGCAACCACACCAATAGAGCCTATAACCGCAAAAGGCGCCGCTAAAATTTTGTTGGCCACACAAGCCATCATATAGCCGCCGCTCGCGGCCACTTTATCAACACACACCGTCAGCGGAATGGATTTTTGTGTAATACGCGCCAACTGACTAGAGGCCAATCCATAGCTGTGTACCATACCTCCACCACTTTCTAGCTTAATAACAACCTCATCACTAGGCTGCGCAACAGTGAGCACTGCGGTGATGGTTTCGCGTAACTCATCAACCGCCGACGCTTTAATATCACCATCAAAATCGAGTACGAATACACGCTTACGACGCTCGTCATCGGTTTTTTTCTTATCTTCTTTGGCTTTTTTCTTGGCGCTTTTTTTCTCTTCTTTATCGAAATCTTTCAGCTCTTTTTCAGATAAAACCGCCTGTAATAGCGCATCTTTCATATCGTCAAAACGCTCATTTAAAGGCTCGATGCTAATTTGGCCTTTATTCGACACTTTTGGTTTAATGCTTGCCGCCACCACAAACGCCACAATCACAACAACAGCCACGACAAACGTAATCACTTTGGCTAAAAACAAACCGTACTCATACAAAAATTCCAAAGAATTCTCCTAACAATGCGAAGCGGCAAAAAAACCGCGAAGGATGTAGCCGTCACACTACAAAAAAAGATACGCGAGCTAAGCTTGGTTCGCGCAAAAATGATCAATCAAAAAACGCGATATTGTGCCTTCGGGGGGGATCTCAGGCAAGTTATCAACATTAAACCAAGCAGCATCTTCTATTTCCACACCATCGATAGCAATATCCCCAGCACTGTAATCAACCAAAAAACCTAACATGAGCTGCGAAGGAAAAGGCCAATTTTGACTAGTGATATAACGTAGGTTATTCACACGTAAACCAACCTCCTCGGCAACTTCACGCACTACGGTTGCCTCGGCGGATTCACCCACTTCGATAAAACCAGCCAAACAGCTATAGCGCTGGCGACTCGAGCGCGTATGTTTAGCCAATAAACATTGCTTACCTCGCGTCACCAACATAATCACACAGGGGGAGATGCGCGGATAATAAAGTACCGAACACGCCCGGCAAGACAGCGCCAGCTCAGCATCATGCAGGATATTTTTTGTACCGCACTGCCCACAAAATTGATGATGTAGCCACCAATGCTGAAGCTGGCTTGCACGCGACAACAATGCAAACTCATCTTCGGCAACCTGCCCCAAAAAACTACGCAAGGTCGTCGATTCTAGGCAAGCTGACAATGGATTGTCATGCAAAGCATCATCCTCAAGTAACGCCATGCGCCATTCGGCGCCCAGTAATTTACCCACAGGCAAAAAAACAGCCGCACTAGGCGGCTGTTCGGCATGGCGATAATTGCCATTGGTTAATACTATTTGCTTGCGTGTCATCCACAACCAAACAGTCGTATTTGCATTAGTCATATCACTATTAGCTTAATTCGCTTTCTTTTTAAAAGTTGACGGAAAACCCAGTGCTGCCATGCTGTCTTCAGCCAACTGAAGCACTGCCTCATCGGCACGACCACCATGCGAAGCAGTATCAATGTAATACTCAATACTGATAATTGCATCGGCGAAAGTCTCCAATAACTCTTTAACCGCTACAGGCAAATCTGGCTGAATTAAAACATCGTCCACAAAACGCTCACAGCAAGATAATACTGCGGCCGCTCGGGCGTGCATAAGCAATACCATACCGCCACGCACGCCCGAAAGAATCTTAGAGATATTGCGGATATGGCCAGACTCATAATCGGATTCGGTATAAGAATTTAAAGCCCGCTTGGTCAAACTTAATGCAGCCTCCGACTCTTTAAGGACTATTTTTTCAGCCTGTGCCAATTCGCTCATTGCAACAATTTCTTGTTGGTCCGCATCGTTAGTCATCGATAATCTATGACCAGAAAGTTTGGCATACTCCAAACTAATCGCTGCGCTCTCGATAAATAGCAAAGTTTTAGCCGCTTCGCTTAAGTCAGCATCGTCAACTTCACCGCCCTTTTGCTCCCACAATTTAATGCGCTCAATTTCTTGTTTTAGCACCAAAGCCGGGCCTTTTAGGCCAACCATATTCAGAATTTCTGAAATTCGATTCAGTGAATCAGCAAGCCCAGGCACGTCATCAATAATGTAAGCGCCTTGCGATGCGGTCTCTAAAACTTTTTTGATATTGTCAATTTCAAATCTGAGCGCAACAACCAGCGATGCAACCGCACCCGCACTAGGCCCTTGCAGCGATTGGCGCTCTCGGGCTAATTCTTCATCGTTGTAACCAAGATCAGGGATAGCATAAAGCGCACGTAATTTTTTAAAGACTTCAGTATTAACACCCGAAAGCATTAACAGATATAAAAGTTCTTTAACCAAACCTTTAGGTGGCAAAGCTTGATACGTTGCGCTGCCATTTTGCTGCACCTGTCTAATCACACGATCAAGGCGACTAAACAACATCTTGCGCGATTCGAGCAGCTCCATATTTTGCTTAACAACCGCAACAATTGCCAAATTGCCCAACCACCACAAAAGCGTGAGCGGTTTATCGCTGCCGCCTAAACGCTGTAATCGAATCAAAGCACGACGCATTAAGCCGAGCGCAGGAAGCGATTGTTTATTACGCAAAACACCAATCAAGCCCATCTGATACATTTGCCTCAAGCGCGCTACCAGAGGTTTAAACTCATTTTCACTAACAACAATCGGCTCAACCGGTGGAATTACCGGCGCCTGACGAAAAGTCACATGAAAAAAATGACTCTCGGGCAGTACCGCTTCTTTACGGATTTTTCGCAATTCATTAATTTGAGGAATTAATAGAACGGGTAATTTTTTTTGTGCGCGCAAAACATATTCAACATAAGCGGCCATCACAAAAAAAGAGGTGCTCATTTGATCGAGTTTTTTAGGCACTAGCGTCGTTTCGTCGTCGGGCTTAAGGGTGGCGGTCGTAAGATATAACTCTTCCGCCAACAAGCTTGCACCGCGCAACTCAAGCAAACGAAAAATCCCCACAATTTGCTTGATGCCATCCAAACAAGCCTGCAATGGCTTGCCATCTACTTTTTCGATAACGAAGCTTTCTAAATCTCTGCCCGCTTGCTCAATCGTAGCAAGCAGTTCGCCACGAACTATCGACAGAGACTGAACATTTACTGAGTCTGCCTTATTCACACTAAATTCCTGTTTACTGGTTATCTGCATATAGCGCTTATATTTATGGTTATTGGTATGGTTATTGGCCCGTATATTTGTGGGCGACGACAAAAATGGACCGAGCAACACCCTATTACCAACCGAAAAAACTCTGCGTCGTAGGTTTTGTCTGATAAGCGTAGCGCGTTATCCGTCGCTAGCCCCTTTATATATAACCGTAACGACGCCAACTACTACTGATAAGCGCCACCACAGGCTGATAAAGCTGGTCGAGTGTAGCAAAACCTTTCGGCGGAGCACAGCATCCCAAACAAATTACGGAAGTTAATGCCCAAAATTGACCAGAGTACGCACAACACACATTAATGTGAGCCCATTGATATAAGCAAACATAGCCTAAATAGCCTAAAAACTCATTGACACAGGATATTCACTAGGTAGAATGCGCGCCTTCGACATGCCAGTGTGGCGAAATTGGTAGACGCAGCGGATTCAAAATCCGCCGGGCTCATCCCCGTGCCGGTTCGAGTCCGGCCACTGGTACCAAACATTAAAAACCCTGAACTTAGCTCAGGGTTTTTTTTCGCCTTTAAAAAAATCCATACAACACGCCTACATCTCCGCCAATTCCGTAATATGCCAAAGCTCGCCCGCAGGGCCCCACATATACACAACCTTGCCCCAATGCTCTTGTTTAATAGGTTCAAAACGAAAGTCAGGGTCTTTAATCGCCGCTACTGTTTTAAAAGCGTCGTTAATATCCGGCACGATTAATTGCAGCATTAGATTATTGGCGAATTCTTGATTGTAATAATTTTGCAGAAAAAAACTGCACGACCCCAGACTCAAAAACCGCAAATCGTCATTAATTACCATCACAGAAAAGCCCATAGCCTGATAAAACACTTGGGATTGCTCAAAATTTTTGCTAGGAATAAAAACCCGTAAATCATTGGCCTGCATAACTTACCCCTCAGTCAAAACGCTTCCGTGTTAACAGCTCATCATTAAACGTTAAACACATATAAAATTAAAACACGCCCCGCTGCATAATCTATGATGGCGCCCCAATAAAATCGCCAAAACACCTCAACAGCGACCCCGCCATGCTAAACCAACTGCTCACCATTCTCGCCCCCATTATAATTGCCGTGGGCACGGGTTATATTTGGGGCAAAATCCATAGTGATTTCCCCTCCGAGTTTGTCTCACGTTTAGTGATGAATATCGGCACGCCGTGTTTGATTCTGAGTGCTATGGCCAAAGTCGATGTGGCGCCTTCCGTAATGAGTGATGTCGCTTTAGCTACCGCTTTAGCCATGACACTAATGGGTTTATTAAGCTGGCTATTTTTACGCTGGCAAAAACTCGACATCGCCACTTATTTACCGCCGCTCATATTCCCCAACAACGGCAACATGGGCCTGCCGCTGTGCTTATTTGCCTTTGGCCCAACGGGGCTCGCTTTAGCGATGGGCTCATTTATGGTGATGATGATTGCGACCTTTACCGTGGGGATAATGATAGTAACGCCCAGCCATGGCGGATTTAGCAAACGTGTCAGTGCAATAGCGCAACAACCTGTGATTTACGCCATGATTATTTCGGTCGTGTTATTAACAACCAAAACTCCCTTACCCCAATGGCTTGGCAATACGGTTGATTTATTGGGTGGCATTGCCATTCCGTTAATGACCATTGCATTGGGTGTTTCCCTAGCGACCTTAAAAATCCAATCGTGGCGACGCAGTCTTTTGTTTAGCAGCTTGCGCATTGGTGGAGGTTTGTTGATCGGATTATTAGCCTGTCATTTATTAGGTATTACCGGATTACCACGCAATATCGTTTTAATACAGTCCGCCATGCCCATCGCAGTATTAAATTATTTATTGGCATTACGCTACAACCACAACCCACAAGAAGTTGCCGCGATGGTGGTAACCTCTACGGTAATGGCGTTTGTGGGCTTGCCGTTCTTATTGATGATGATTTTGTAATTTTTGACGCTCAGAAAAAATGCTAACCTGCCAAGAACTTTTACTCAGCGCTCTCCCCTAGTTAGCGGCCAGTCACTCGATACATAAATTCATCCTCAAAAATCCATCCCAAAAGGAGTTACCCATGGGTAAAAAAATAATTCTGCCCAGTAGTATTTTATTGGTGGGCATTGTCGCCATTGCGTTATTAGTACTCGCCAAACCTGCCCCCAAACCTCACACCGATACGCTAGCACTGAGTCACATTAAAGTGACTGTCGTAAAAGCTGCACCACAAACCCTAGAATTAAGTATTGAAAGCCAAGGCACCGTCACCCCAAAACGGGAAATTGATATTGTGGCCGAAGTGAGTGGCCAAATTATGTCTGTCGACCCAGATTTTGTTAACGGTGGTTTTTTTAATCGACATCAAAAATTATTAACCGTAGATGCGCGCACTTACGATGCCGCCGTACTCAGCGCCAAAGCGCGCTTAGCCGAAGCCGAGCGTAAATTAGCCGAAGAAAAAGGCCTTAGCCGTCAAGCCAAACGTGAATGGCGCGACCTTGGCGATACTAATGCCAACGATTTATTTATTCGAAAACCACAATTAGCCGCCGCCGAAGCCAACCGAGCTTTTGCACAAGCCGATCTCGCCATCGCCGAATTAAATGTTGAGCGTACCCAGATTATCGCGCCTTTTAATGGCCGAATAAAACAAACCCACGCCAACCTTGGTCAATACGTTAGCCAAGGTACGCGCCTTGCCACCCTCTACGATTCCGGCGCAGTAGAAATCCGTTTACCCCTCACCGAACACCAAGCTGGGCTTATTCATTTACCGCTTATCGCAGAACAAAAACACACATCGCCTGCTGTCACGATTACCGCAACGGTAGCGGGACAAAAACAACAATGGCAAGGCTTAATAACTCGTACCGATGCCTTTGTAGATTCAAACTCTCGTTATTATTACGCAATTGTAGAAATTAATAATCCCTTTAACATCGATCAACTACCCTTGTTACCTGGGCTATTTGTAGAAGCAAAAATCACCGGCAAAACATTCGATCACGTTTTAATACTGCCGCGCCAAGCATTATTTGAAAACAATAAGTTACTGACCTTAGATACAGACAATAAAATAATTCTGCAGACAGTGACCGTCCTTAAAAAAACGGCCACTCACATTTGGGTGCAAAGCACTATCGCCGCCGACACTTTAATTACGCTGGATAAACAAAGCTTAACGCCCGCCAATACGCAAGTTGAACCCATCCCTTTTACCGCTAGCGAACCTACAATTTCTACCGCGCCCGACGCAAAAAATAATCCTGCCAGCACCACAATTAACGAGGCACCATAAATGAATGCCTTAATTCGCTGGTTTATTGATAACCCTATCGCCGCCAATTTATTAATGTTGTTTTTATTAATCGGTGGCGCCATGGGCGCTAAAACTATTGAAAAAGAAGTATTCCCCTCGTTTGCGGCAAATCGAATTGATATCACCATGAGCTACCCCGGCGCCGCCTCCAGCGAAGTCGAGCAGCAAATAGTCGTGCGCATCGAAGAAGCCATTGCCGATCTACCAGGTATTTTCCAGATTACCTCACAATCCCGCCAAGACTATGGCGTAGTCAATATTGCCGTAGTGGATGGTTACGACCTACGCGAACTGCTGAACGATATTAAAGGTCGCGTTGACGCCATTAATACATTCCCAACTTCAGCCGAGCGGCCCATTATTCGACAATTCACCCAGCGCCAAATTTTAATGTGGGCCGCACTTTATGGTGATGTCGATCGCCAGACACTCAAAAAAATTGCCTACCAAATACGCGATGAAATGCCGCTACTGGAAGGCATTTCGGAAGTGGTGATTTCGGGACTAAAAAATGACGAATTAAGCATTGAAATCTCTGAAGAAAACTTACGTCGCTACAACCTCAGCTTTGATGAAATCGCCACCGCTATTCGCCAATCATCTTTAAATATTCCCGCCGGTACAATTAAAGCAAGCGAAGGTGATATTCAAATTCAAACCCGCGCCCAAGCATTTAATGAGGGCGATTTTGCCAAAATTGTAGTGCGCAGCCAGCGCGATGGAGGCCAATTATTGTTGGGTGATATTGCCGACATTAACGACGGTTTTACCGAGCAAGATATTATTTTTAATATGAATGGTAAGCCTGGGCTTAACCTAGAAATAAAACTCAGCGACGAGCCTAAATTAATTGAGGGCACCAACAATGCACGCGCCTACATAGACAACCTGCGCACATTTTTACCCCCAGGCCTCGACATCAAAATTAATTTCGAAATGCGCAGTTTATTTGATAGCCGCTTTAATTTATTAAAAAATAACGCCCTCAGCGGTTTATTGCTGGTGTTTATTATTTTGATGCTTTTTTTACGGCCGCTCTTAGCCTTTTGGGTGGTCGCAGGAATTGCCACCACCTTTGCGGGCGCCATTTGGCTACTGCCCTATTTTGATGTTTCGTTAAATATGCTATCGATGTTTGCCTTTTTAATGGTGCTCGGCATTGTGGTAGACGACGCTATTATTATTGGCGAAAGCATTTATTTGCAGCAACAGCACGGAGATCGAGGTAAGCACTCAGCCTTTACCGGCACCCGAGCCATGTTAAATCCGGTCTTTTTAGCGGTAGCCAGCACCATTGCTTTTTTCCTACCGATGATTGATGTGCCCGAAGAAATACTGCCCTATACCCGCTCGATTTTTTATGTCGTGTTTTTATGTTTAACCTTTTCACTGATTGAATCTTTATTGATTTTACCTTCACATTTATCCCACATGAAACCCGAGCAACCGAGCCGCTTTTATCTATTGCAGCGCTTAACGGCTGTACGTGGATGGTTTTCCCAGCACATGGAAAACTTCGCTAAACACTATTATTTACCTGCCCTCAAGCGCACCCTGCAGAATAAAGGCAGCACCTACTTGGTATTCTTTTTTACCTTTGCGGTTGCCGCCACCTTAGTGACGGCGGGCTGGATTAAAAGCTCTTTTATGCCCAATGTGCCGCAACCGTTTGTAATGATTAATCTCACCTTTCCCGAGGGCACGCCTTTTAGCCAAACCCAAACCACCGCACAATACATACAACAAAAAATCGAAGAGCTACGCCGCTACCCACCTTTATTGGCCAAAAATAACGGCGCCGAATTTGTGAATGAATTTAACCAAAATTTAAATGGCACCTCGGCTACTATTTTTGTGGGTTTAACGCCGCCGGAATTACGCACGATATCGTCCGATGATGTTGCCGAGGCGTTGCGTAAATTAATTGGGCCCTTACCCGAGGCACAAAGTTACTCGCTAAATTCCAACATGAATGGCGGCGGGGCCGATATTGCATTAAATCTTTCGATACTGAACAACAAAACCGACATACAAAAAGCCGCCGTGGATGATGTCACTAAAGTATTAGCCGCCTACCCCGGCGTGATTAACCTGCGCAATAATTTAGAAGGCGAACGCACCGAAATAGAATTAGCCCTAAAACCTAACGCACACCATTTAGGCCTTCGATTAAGTGATATCGCCAAACAAGTGCGGCAAAGTTTTTATGGCGAAGAAATTCAGCGTATCCCACGCGGAAAGGAAGATGTCAAAGTTATGTTGCGCTACCCCGCCGCTGCGCGCCAAACCTTGGACACTCTCGATAATTTACGGGTACGCACACAAGATGGCCGAGAAATCCCGCTGCACACTGTTGCCGACGTTAAATTAGTGGGTGGCGCCAGCACCATTCGCCGCGCCGATCGCAAACGCAATATTAGTATTACCGCCGAAGTCGAAGATGGCATCGACGCCAATGCCATTATTCAAGAAATGCAAAAAAATTATAGCGATAGCTGGAAGCGTAGTTACACCGGTTTTAGTTTAACGCTGGATGGTAGCTTGCGAGCACAAGCGCGTTTTGGCGAAAGTTTTCAGACTAACTTTATAAAGATTTTTATTGTGGTGCTGTGCTTTTTTGCGATTGCTTTTCGTTCAGTTTTTCAGCCTTTTTTAATTATGCTGGCCGTACCGTTTGGTTTTGTGGGCGCTGTTTTTGGCCATTTATTATTAGGCCAAAATATTAGCATGATGTCCTTTTTTGGATTTTTGGCCTGCGCGGGCGTAGTTGTAAACGACAATTTGGTATTGCTCGAGCGTATTAATCAATTAAGAGCCAACGGCGAGGACACCCTAACGGCCGTCACGCAAGCGGGCATTGATAGATTTAGGCCTATTTTATTAACCTCAATCACCACCTTCGTGGGTTTATTGCCAATCCTGTTCGAGCGCTCCGTTCAAGCACAATTTTTAATCCCGATGGTGATCTCGCTCTCTTTTGGCGTGTTGTTCTCAACCGTGATTACGCTCTTTTTAGTGCCCTGCTGTTATTTGGGTGGCTATCGCCTGCAGGACTTTATCCAGCGCCAATGGCAACGCCTTCGCGTAGCCATACGCGCGAAGCTGCCGCCACCAAAAACTAGACGCTAAAACGGCCCACACCAGTAACCGCCATATCAGCCAGCGGTTACTGGCTTGCTTTTCTCCGCCCTGAGACAAAAGCATAGAAACCTCAAACCTTTGTCACACAAACCCTCTTTGCGCCACAAAAAACCTTCTCCAGTAGCAATCAAACCTTGCGCTTTAAGCTTTAACGATTAAAATTCTTTCACATCGAAACTTAGCAAAGCTTAATCATCACTTTTCAGAAAAAACGAATGAATAAACGAAATACCCAACAGCGCCGTCGCACCATTGTCGAGCTGCTGCAAGAGACTGGCGAACTCAGCGTTGATGCCCTTGCCGAGCGTTTTAATACCAGCGAAGTTACCATCCGCAAAGACCTTAGCGCACTCGAAAGCACCGGCTTATTGTTGCGCCGTTACGGCGGCGCCATTGCGCTACCGAAAGAGCTCATCATTGACCCCGCCGAGCCACAAGTTTCGATTCAAAAGCAAAACATCGCCCACGCCGCTGCCGAATTAATTCGCGACCACAACCGCATCATTATTGATAGCGGGACTACAACCTCGGCACTGCTGCCCCAGTTGGCGCACAAGCAAGGTTTGGTGGTAATGACCAATTCGCTGGCGGTGGCCAATTGCCTGCGCGAACTGGAAAACGAACCCACTTTATTAATGACTGGAGGCACCTGGGATACGCGCTCGGAGTCTTTTCAAGGGCAGCTAGCCGAACAAACTTTGCGCGCGTTTAATTTTGATCAACTCTTTATTGGCGCCGATGGCCTCGACCCTAGCCGTGGCACCACCACTTTTAATGAGCTTTTTAACCTCAGCCGCGTAATGGCAGAGGTCGCGCGCGAAGTGATTGTGCTGGCGGAGTCAGCCAAAATCGGCCGCAAAATTCATAATCTCGAACTGCCTTGGTCGGCGGTGTCCACCTTAGTGACCGACGACCAAATTAACCGCCAAGACAAACTTAAAATTGAAACCCAAGGGGTGACTGTGATTACAGTGCCCAACAGAGAAAGGAAATAACTATGTGTGGAATTGTTGGCGCGG
>JAXHOG010000020.1:0-4546 GCA_034519605.1 Marinagarivorans sp. | reverse complement strand
TAGCGCAACGTGATGTAGTAGAAATTTTGGTAGAAGGCTTACGTCGTCTTGAATATCGCGGCTATGACTCTGCCGGTGTGGCAGTGGTCAATAGCAGCGGCGAATTACAACGCTTGCGCCGCTTAGGCAAAGTAAAAGAATTGGCCGATGCCGTAAAAAGCGAACCAACACCCGGCGGCACTGGCATAGCACACACGCGTTGGGCAACGCACGGCGAGCCGAGTGAGCGCAACGCGCATCCACATGTTTCTAACGAACACATCGCCGTAGTGCACAACGGCATTATCGAAAACCACGTAAATCTGCGCGCGCAATTGCAAAGCGAAGGTTATGTTTTTACCTCGGATACCGACACCGAAGTCATCGCGCACTTGGTTGAAAAAGAATTAAAAGTCACCGGCAATTTATTAGCCGCCGTACAAAAATCGGTAAAACAATTACACGGTGCTTACGGCACTGTGCTGATGGATAAAAATGATGCATCGCGCTTAGTTGTTGCGCGCTCTGGCTCACCACTGGTGATTGGTTTAGGCATTGGCGAAAATTTTATCGCCTCTGACCAACTGGCATTGTTGCCGGTAACGCGCCGTTTTATTTTCTTAGAAGAAGGTGATGTTGCCGAAATTACGCGCACCGCGATAAAAATATTTGATAAAGATGGCAATGCCGTTGAACGCCAAGTTCACGAATCCACCGCCAGTTATGACGCAGGCGATAAAGGCCAATACCGTCACTTTATGCTGAAAGAAATTTACGAACAGCCCAACGCAGTGTTAAACACATTAGAAGGCCGTTTGAGCAATGAATCGGTAATGGACGAAACTTTCGGCAACGGTGCGGCAGAATTATTTAAAAAAGTTAAACACATTCAAATCGTCGCCTGCGGCACCAGTTATCATTCAGCCATGGTTGCGCGTTATTGGTTGGAAACTTTCTCCGGCATTTCCTGCAACGTAGAAATCGCCAGCGAATTCCGCTATCGCAAATCTTTCGTACAACCCAACAGCATGGTGGTTACCATCAGCCAGTCGGGTGAAACGGCAGATACACTTGCTGCGTTGCGTTTGGCAAAAGAACTCGGCTATTTAGGCAGCCTTTCTATTTGTAATGTTGCGGGTTCATCACTGGTGCGCGAATCTGATTTAGCCTTTATGACACGCGCCGGTGCAGAAATTGGTGTGGCATCCACCAAAGCATTTACTACGCAATTAGTTGGCTTGGCGATGTTGGTATTAGCGATTGGAAAATACAACGGCCTTTCTGCTGCCGATCAAAAAGACATGGTTGCCGCGTTAAAAAATCTGCCCGCAAAACTAGAAGAATCCCTAAAGTTAGCGGATGGTATTGAAGCACTCGCAGAAGAATTTGCAGATAAACACAACGCCCTCTTTTTAGGCCGCGGCGATCAATATCCGATTGCAATGGAAGGCGCACTGAAGCTAAAAGAAATTTCCTACATTCACGCCGAAGCTTACGCCGCAGGCGAATTAAAACACGGCCCACTCGCGTTGATCGACGCGCACATGCCCATCATTGTTGTTGCGCCAAATAACGATTTGTTAGAGAAATTAAAATCTAACGTAGAAGAAGTTCGCGCACGCGGCGGTATCTTGTATGTGTTCGCCGATGTAGATGCAAAATTTGAATCCGACGAAACCATGCGCGTTATCAATATTCCGCATATTCACCCTTGGCTAGCGCCAATTCTCTACACCTTGCCACTGCAATTATTGAGTTACTACGTGGCGATTATTAAAGGTACGGATGTGGATCAGCCGAGGAATTTAGCGAAATCGGTTACTGTGGAATAGCCTAGAAGTGTAAAGATTGTTCCCTTTTTGGGAAGTACATATATACTTCCCAAAAAGGTATAGAGGTGCCCATGCGGGTCTTAGGAAGAGATAAATTAGACAAATGTAGCCGTAAACATGCCGATTCCAAGAAAGCTTTGGACGTATGGTTTGATGAGGTGGCACATGCGGAGTGGCAAACACCGCAGGATATTAAAAATCGCTATAGCAGCGCAGATTTTCTGGCGAATAACGCTCGCCGTGGTCTACTAATCTCGGACAAATTGATAGGTGGTATTCTACCCCCATAGGAGTATCACATGACCAGACCTACATTTAGCCCCGAGTTCAAACGAGAAGCCGCCGAGCTGATCAGCCTCAAAGACTACAGCTACCCCAAAGCCTGCGAAGCACGCGGTATTAGCGAAAGCGCTTTGCGTCGCTGGGTCAAGCAGCTGGAAGGCGAATTGGCCGGTATTACGCCGGTCGGCGCCCGCGCCATCACCGAAGAACAGCGAGAAATTCAGCAGCTTAAAGCCAAAATTCTCGACCTTGAAGAGGACAATGAAATCCTAAAAAAGGCCACAGCTCTTTTCGCATCGATGTCGAAGAAAAAAACAAGTAGTCACGACGTTAAAAGAGCAATACCCGTTAACTAAATTATTTCGATTGTATGGAATTGCCGCCAGCACCTATTACGACAGTCAGCAAAAAATAATAACGCCGGTCGATAAATACCCCGTATTACGAGAAAAAATTAAAGCGCTATTTATTGAAAGTGAAGGCTCTGCGGGGCAGCGAACATTATGCAGCATGCTTAAAAATGACAAGATACATAGCACCCGATATTTAGTCCGTAAAATTATGCAAGAAGAAGAATTACAATCAAGGCAACCGCCTAAACACAGCTACCCCAAGGGAGGTAAAGAATCATTAGTATGCCCCAATTTATTACAGCGCCGATTCAATGTGACAGCCATAAATCGCTGGTGGTGTGGCGATGTTACGTATATTTGGACACAGCTGGGCTGGTGTTATTTAGCGGTTGTGATGGATTTAATGTCGCGTCGAATAGTGGGTCACGCGCTCTCGAAAAACCCCGACAGCGAATTAACGCTTAAAGCTTTTAATCGTGCTTTTGAGGCGCGCGGAAAACCACAAAATTTGGTTTTTCATTCAGACCAGGGGTGCCAATACAGTAGCCATATTTTTCGTGACACGCTAAAAAATAATCGTGTTCAACAAAGCATGAGCCGCCGAGGTAATTGTTGGGATAATGCACCCATGGAACGATTTTTTAGATCGTTTAAAACCGAGCGTATGCCACGTTTAGGCTATGAAACGTTTGAGGATGCCGAGGCGGATGTGAACCACTATATTGATTATTATTACAACGCCCGACGCCCCCACAAACACAACAACGGCTTGCCACCTATAGCCGCTGAAAAACGGCAAGCTATCATCAACCAACAACATAACGCGGCCTAAGATAATTATCCGCCTATAAAATTGTCCGGTTTTTGTTGACCACTACACCTCGTTATTTTCAATATAAAAGGAAATAGTTATCGGCTCGTCACCGTCGGCATTAATATCGGAATAGGTCTCGGTTTTAGTTCCAGTCTTTTTTGTTCTAAAGATGGCCACGTACTGAAAATCGCACTGTTTGTAGGTGCCTGATTGGTGAGCTTAAAATCCCATGTGTATAAAGCTTGTTCTTGTTCATACGTCCAAGCATCAATAATGCGCCGAGAGACGGCTAAGTCTGGCGTGCCATTAAAGTCGATATCCGATAGCGAAAAACCCACCGTTTTATAAATGCCGTCCTTTGCGGTAACCGAGTCATAAGCGCTTAAGCTAAACGAGGTAGTATTGCCAAACGTATTGTTTGCATTACCCAGCTTGTATTTAACGGCCGAGAAGGTGTATTTGGGGTCAAAATAACGGTGCCAGTCTTGGCCACTCACATTTTTCCAATCCCAATCAGAGTTTATAGACCCTTGTGTACCATAAATTGGGGTCAGGCCTTACATTTGACATTCAGCCAAAACAAAAAAGAACAGAAAAGCAGCGACAGGCACCCATCAAAGGGAAAAACCTAAAAAACAAAATTGTTGGTTATCGTAGTTAATGAGTTTTCGCATTTAAAACCTAATAGGGTTATAAATCATCAATTTTAAGCATTCAAAGCAATAGCATCACCCAGCTAAAAACCTCGCAGTGAGAGGTTTTTTATTTTTTGCGTTACTTTTTAAAATTAGGCGGCTGGCTTACGCCGCCTTTTGGCAAAGAGGGTTTGGTATTGATGCTCAAAGTACTGTGCGCGCAGTAGCCAATCTTTAATATCAATATTGAGGCAATTTAATAGGGGGATTACCCTACCTTTTCATTCCACTATATATCCGGAATACGCTAAATTGCAGGCATAAAAAAACCGCTAATGCGGTTTGGGTGTCGGCACTGCTTGAAGAAAAATTAAGCTTTGCGTAATTTTGTAATTACGGACTGCACCTCGGGCATCACCCCTCGCCACAACTTAAACGCTTCGGCCGCTTGGCCGACGAGCATCGCCTAAACCATCACACAATAATGGCACTTTATTGGCTTCTGCCCAGAGCAAAAGGGCGTGCGCTCTTTGCCGTAAACCATATCGTAGGCGCCAGTCGTGCTGGGCCTGCGGCAAAATACTGGCGGGAACCGGCGGCAGCTCGCCATGTAAACTGGCCGAGGTGCCATTAATGACAAGCAATACGTAA
>JAXHOG010000044.1:0-6807 GCA_034519605.1 Marinagarivorans sp. | reverse complement strand
TACTTCGTTCGAAGTTACGTATTGCTGCTACTTTCCCTATGTGGTGCCAGGTCATCTCTTGGCGACAGAAGCCGCCAGCGCGAAGGCGTCGCTAGAATTTATTCTGGTCGGTGTCGCCATTGTACTGCCCGTGATCATTGCTTACACCGCATTTTCCTACCGCGTGTTTTGGGGGAAATCGAAGGATTTACATTATTACTGAGCTTGAAACTCTATATAGGTGGTCAGATGCAGTTAGCTAGTGCCCATCCATAAATTCATAACACATTGAAAGATTTAGGTATTTTTCAAATAGTAATGAAAAAACCCTCAAAAGCATGTTAGTTTTAATTTGCGAAAAAAAACACATCCCAAGAGGGTTTAGACAAATGCGCGCAATACGCAATGCCCAAGCCAGTATATTTGAAAACTATTCCGAACACGAACTCGGTGTGCGCTTAAAAGCGCTTTCCGCCATACTCGATCAACACTCGGAAATCCTTACCCTCGTTGGGGAGGATCTGATTGGCAAATCGTTGGCTCCAGTTGGTCGTCGAGGACTGACGGTTGAAAACCTCCTTCGTGCCATGCTGCTAAAGCAGCAATTACAAATTGATTACGAAACACTGGCTTTTCATTTATCGGATTCGATGACTTACCGCACCTTTGTACGTTTACCACACACGTTTTCGCCCGGACGCTCAGCGCTGCAGGCTGGCATCCGAAAAATCAAACCGGAAACCCTCAGTAAGGTACATGAACTACTGGCCTCGGCCTGGTTCAACACGAAGATTATTTCTCTGGATAAAATACGTATTGATAGCACCGTGGTTGAAAGCAATATCGCCACACCCAGCGATAGCCAACTCTTAAACGATGGTGTTCGCGTATTAAGTCGGTTGATGTCAAAAAGCCAATCAAGCACGAATGTGAAACTGAGATTTACTGACAAGCGCAAGGAAGCAAAGTCTTTATCATTTCGTATTTTTAATGCAAAAAACACTGAGAAAGAAGCACTTTACCCAGAATTGATTCAATGCGCTCGCACAGTATTAGCGCAGGTTTCGCGAAGCATTCAAAAGGTAAAACTCAAGGCAACGGCAGCCAAAAAGGTCGACACGTGGGTAAAAAATATAGAACACTATAGTCATTTGCTTGTGAAAGTCATCGATCAAACAGAGCGTCGAGTGATTCACAAAGAATCTGTTCCTTCCAGTGAAAAAATTGTCAGTTTGTTCGAGCACCACACCGATATTATCGTTAAAGGAAAACGCGATACGCAGTACGGACACAAGGTAAATTTAAGCAGTGATACCTCGGGATTTATCACCTGTGTTTCGATTGAAAAAGGCAATCCATCGGACAAAGAATTGTTTCTTCCCGTGCTGGATTACCATCAATCGCTATTTGGGGTGCTCCCGCACGCAACCGTTGCTGACGGTGGGTATGCAAGCCAAAACAATGTACATGAAGGCCGTCAGCGCGGGATCAAGCGCGTCGTATTTCACAAGCGAGTGGGTATTTCACTGCAGGCGATGGGCGTAAAAGAAAAAACCTTTAAACAACTACGCAATTTCCGTGCAGGTGTAGAGGGGAATATTTCTGAATTGAAAAGGGTGTTTGGTGCGAACAAAGCGAGATGGAAAAATATTGATGGTTTTTGGGCATTTGTCTGGTCTGCGGTGCTGAGTTACAACTTGGTTCGATTGGCTCGCCAAAATACGACGTGACATAAAACCAGCGTGCATGGCACTAAAAATACCGTAGGAATTCGCCCTGCGGGGGTCGCGACTGAGCGCAGGAATGTGATTTTGCCTACATAACAACCAAATAGATTAATGTTAAGCCTCGCCAAAGGGTCGGCAGTAAAAATCTGAAATTACCCAAACTAAAATGCAGCGACATTTTGAAAAATGGCTATTTATGGATGGGCACTAGCTAGAAGCTTTAGTGATTATTTACACGAGCGACCTAAACCTTCAGGTATTGATGTGCTATGTGGACTTAAACACTTTGCTATCATTACCTACGCCGTGCCTGCTAGTCGCTTCGAAGGGCTTTTTCCAGAAAAGATTTAAGTTGGATACCATCGAATTGGCGGGCAAGGCGATGGGTTTAATCTCCGTTGTGCCCTTCATTGATGTGGACTTTACCTCGGCCGTTTTCCGTTTCCAAAGTTCACGATGGGGCAAACCAATTACCGTATTTACATCATCGATCAAGATACCGGCGAGCGTTGCGTTTGGTTTTTAGGTACAATCCCTTAGATTCTTGGACGCTTATGGTGCCAAGGGCATCTTTGGGACCTACCCTGGCACTCGGGTGAGGTGCACTTTAATTGCGATTATGATGAGTCTACAGAGCGCTATCGTCATTATGAAATGCAAACCCAATCCTCGTGGGCGGGTGCATCAGTAACATTGACTCAATCTGCATTGGATGAGTTTAGCTTTCCAGGTTTCCCTGATACAGAAAGCGCCTTAGTCTTATAACCCATCCGCTTGCCGGCTTCTATTTCAGGCGCGATGGCAAGTTGGGTACTTATCGAGTTTGGCATAAGGAGTTGGCGGTTAAACCTGCGACGCTAAACTCCGCAAAATTCAATTTGCTCGACGATTTAGGTATTGTGCCCTTCGCAGAACAATCAAAGCCGTATAGTGTGCTGTGAACCGCTGAATGAGTTCACAATTTATCTGCCACCGAAGGTCGTTGGTTAACGGTGATATGTAGCTGGTCAAAACGTTTAAGGAATTTATCATGCAAGTAAGCAATTACCCCTTATTAATGGCGGCAACTTTTTAGCTTTCTGGCAGCTTTAGCTCACCTAGGTATTATTGTCGGCGGCGCACCCTGGTATCGATTTTTTGGTGCCGGTGAGGGTATGGCGCAGATGGCTGAAGCAGGGCACTTGTATCCAACAGTGATCACCGCGCTTATTGCATTGTGCTTGGCTGTGATGGGGCTGTACGCTTTGTCCGGTGCTGGAGTGATTATGCGCTTACCGCTCATACAATTAGTATTGGTATTGATCACCTGTGTTTTTTGCCTGCGTGGCGTGGCAGGTTTAGTCATTCCTTTTGCATCCAATAACCCTTACATAGCTGAACAGGGGGTTACATTTTGGCTGTGGAGTTCAGGCATTTGTTTGGTGATAGGTTTGGCGTATCTATTCGGCGTGAAGCAAGCATGGGCTTATCTGGCGCAATAGGGGCGGCGGACGTATGACCGGCCAAAAGAAAACTCATAATCAATAATCTTCTAAGGCATCGTTCGATATTGTAGGATCAAATTTATAATTTCATGGTCGCTTATGGATGCTTTTAACGCATCATTCATAGACGTCCTTTGCGGTAAGTTGACGTTGAATTTAGTCCGCAAAACTTCGTTGACCTGGCTGTCGATCATAGGGTCAAAAACTTTGCCGGCGTAGATGCAAATGCGTTGATGTAAAAAATCTTTGTTTGCCATTAAAGTTACTTCAAATTTTAGGTTTTTAAAGAAATGCGATGCAGTTTAAGGAACGGCTGCTATTCTCGCTGTTGAAAATCTGCAGGGACACCACAAACCCCTTTGATTTAGACTCCGAAAAGTGTATCTGACCCGAATGGCACTTACTTAAGAGCATGAACTCAGTATTTATGCTGGCTTTAGGCTCTGTTCTCCGCTGACTCCTGACTACTCTGACAAATCTATATCACTTCGCTGGAGCTTTGTTCATTATTCTTTTTATGCGAAAAGAAAACGAACCAAAAGAAACGCACCCCGGATACGCGCCCTACGGGTTCGTTCACTCCGGGCGAATTTTGGAGGTCGCCGGCGACCCGCCCTCCATGGCGGAACGCCGCTCAAATGGGCGTCCTGCCCATTTGACCCCCAAAATTCACCCTCCGTTCACCGCTCCACAGGGGCCCCAAGAGCGCGGCTGCGTAGCTGCTTCTTAGGTTTTATGCTGCCCATAATTTACTATGAATATCTAATGTAATTTCTCGTGTGCATTGGCTTTACCGCTTAAGTAAGTACCATTCGTTTTTGACCCCAATTATTTCGAGTCCAGCCGCAATGCGGCGAATTAGTGGCGTTTGTTATGCATTTTTATGCTATTTTTCATTGTTTCCCTCGTAGTGAGAGAACACTACTTTAGCTCCAAGTACAAACCATATAAGCAAGCAAGAGCCGGAACGAAAAGAAAGTATATTGGGCCATCTTCGGCAATGAATGCCAGTGAGACACACAGAATAATAATGAATAGAAGCACAAGGATACTATCAATACCCTCATAATAGTTGTCCGGTTCCCCTATATCTTCTGAAATTAGTAAATTTAAACTTCATGATCCATCACAAATTCGCTTTGAGTGCATAACGTCGCAAACAACGGCGAGCGTCAGCGAGTCCGACGACGTGCAGTTGATTTGCTTTGTTATAAATTTTTTCATTTTCCTTGTTGTGCCAAACTCTTAAAATATAAAGAATATCTTCGTTGATAAGGTAGCGAACGGTGTAGTCTCTTATATACAGATCACGAATTTTTTCTGGATCGTTGGCTTTTAGAACAGGCAAGCCAATTCCCGGAAATTTTTTAAGCCGGTCCACGCCCTCCTGCGGAATCAACACCGCAATTCTACGTGCTGCATAGGGATTTTTGAATTCTCAATGAATTCAACTACGCGATGAAGATCGTCAATAGATTCTGGCGAGAACTTTATTTTTCATATTTCCGGCTTAGATTTCCGATTTCCCGTACCCCAAGAATTCAGCCATGCATTGACATCCTCTTTCATCTAGGATTTCCCTGCCTCTGTCGATTTCAGCGCTTCGAGCGTTTTCTTGCCAGCGCGAGTCTTCTAGCGATTGCTTAGCAAGAAACTTCTTTAATCGCTTGATTAAATAAGATAATTTTACTTCGATCCAGCTTTTTTGCCAAGAATTCCAACGGCTTTATCGACATCCTCGTTAAGCCTGATACTTGTGATGCTCATAAAACACACCTGCACTTGTAGTGATTTGTATTACATCTTAGTGCGGTGCAGGTGTGTTTATGGCTTATCTAATATCCAGGCTGCTGAAAGGATAAACTTTGGATAAATTAAAAATTGTCTTATTAATCCAGGCGATTAAAGGATTTCTTGCTAGGCAATCGCTAGCGCTCTGAGCTGTGCCATCGTGCACTCCAATCGACAAGAGTGAAATCTAGTGAAGGGATGATGGCTCTGGCAATTCTTGAGTACAGCTAAGCCGGAAATGAGCTCAAAGTTCTCGCCAGAATGTCATCATAGTTAATTCATTGAAAATTAAAATCCTATGCGATTGTCCCGGAAGGGTGACATGACTACCAAAAAGCCAGCGATCCAGAAAAAAATTCGTGATCTGTATATGGGGCATCAACGAAGATGTGCCCCCGCCTTTTAGAGTTTGGCACCAACAGAAAATGAAAAAGGCACTCAACAAAAGCAAATCAACTTTGCGTCGTCGAGACGCAGACGCTCGCCGTTGACCGTTATGCACTCAAAACGAATTTGTATTGGATCATGAAGTTTAAATTTTTAATTTCAGAAGGTATAGAGAACCGGACAATATGAGTGTGATGGTATCCTTGTGCTTTCTGTTTCATTGTCCATTCTGTGTGTCTCACTGGCGTGTGCCGAAAGATGGCCCAATACTTTTCTTCCGTTCCCGACACTAACTACTGCCCCATATGGTTTGTACTTGGAAATAAAAATAGTGTTCTCACGGGGGGAGCAATGGCATAAAAGCGCCTTCCCGCCGCAGATTCTCGCCGCATTACGTAAGACTCTATAATTGGGTCAAAGAGCTGAATAGTACACCCAAGTAAAAACCAATGCCACACCATGGTAAATTTATGGGCCTCACTCGCTTGGCCCGGCGCAGCCTCTGAGCCCTGTGAAGGTGAACCGGAGGGGTGGTACGGGGGATCCAGGCGCAGACCGGGACACCCGGCGTTCCCGCCATGGAAGAGACGGTGCGAACGTGAACGAACCGCAGGAACGCATCTGTCCGGGTGCGTTTGGTTCGTTTTCTTTTCGCCACCAAAGAATAATGAACAAGCTTCCAGTGATCTCTTTGTCCGTCAGTCAGGTCAGCAGCTAAGCCAAGACGGCATGGCGTTCATCCTGAGATGCCATTCAGGTCGAATCTCCGTCCATCAAGGGAGTTTGTCCCTACCAACAGCCGGCTCAACCCGTTCCTTAAACTGCATCGCATTCTTTAAAACCAAATTGATAACACACAATGACGAAACAAGACACCCCATCAACACCGGCCCCATCTGCACCATTGAGACCCCCGACTGCGGCAGCCTGACGCTGCCGAACAAATTCAACATCGCTGAGAACGTCTGCTGAACTCGTGCGTGCTTCCGTCCTGGGCATTCACGTGAAGTGCTCAAATTTGATCTACAATCATCGAACAGCGGGACACCCCGGCCCGTCTACGTCCGCCGCCCTATTGCCAGACATGCGCCAACACTCGCACGCCAATGCCAGGCTGCTGAACTCAACCCCCTGATCAGCTATGTGGGGTTCGTGGATGCAAGAGGAGGGTGATGACCTGCCACTGCACGAACACGCCTGGTGGAGGTCAATGCCAACACTGTTGTGATCGCGCCATCGCGCTCGAACAAGCATGCAGCTCCCATCTGACGCCACAGTGCAGTAAGCGCGGTGATCACTGTTAGTGCTCTACACTCATCGCGCAGCGCCACCGCCATCTCAAAAAATCGATACCGTACTTTCCTCATTTAATAATACCTGGGTGTCATGAAAGCAAAAGTTATCGTTGTAAGGGAGTGATAGCTTGCTGATGCTGTCAC
>JAXHOG010000007.1:0-40934 GCA_034519605.1 Marinagarivorans sp. | reverse complement strand
AGGGTCAATACCGCGCAAGGCCCGCGCGATGCGCGCATCATTAAAGCGGGTAAATTTATGGTTGATATCGATACCAATCATCCTTTTGCCGGTAAAACCTTAGTGTTCGATGTGACTATTCAAGATGTACGTGCTGCCAGTGCAGAAGAAACTGCCCACGGCCATGCCCATGGTGCGGGTGGACATCACCACTAATTAATCCTTAAGTAAGCGGCTGTTTCGTGCGTGATTTGGGTTTCAACCTATGATCTTCGATGCCTGCAGTGCCTGTTCGGGCGTATTAATATTAAAAAAATCGAGCGACGCGTTATCGCTCGGGAAATCAACGGGCATGGCGTTGATCTTTAGCGAGTGTTGTTTTTAGGGCAAATTGCCCAGAGTTATAAGCTTGCTCGAGCGCATCGAGCGCATCAATTGACCACACGCTATGCGCAAAGTGTGGTCGTCCTTCAACCGAGACGTAGGCAGCTTGGCAATTTTGATGGCGATCAATAGCGTAGTGCAATCGTTCAATCCAATGGGCTGGCGTGAAAGGCGCATCACAAGGGATAGCGGCCAAAAAATGAATGTCAGCAAGTGATTGCAGCCAGCGCAAACCCGCGATAATGCCCGCTATTGGGCCCGAACGGCCCTTATCGCCAAGCTGCGGTAGCCTGCATAATTCGCGGTAATCGTGTTGCCCGCACGCAATAGCCATTGGGCTATTGGGTGCAAGATTTTTGCGCAGATTGTCGATGCTGTGTTGCAGCAAATTTTGGCCATGCAGTTGGTAGAGCGCTTTATTTTGACCTTGCATGCGCGTACTTTGCCCGCCCGCCAAAACAAGGCCTGCGGTGCAGCGTACTTTGTGATGAATAGATGGATTCGATGGGTGTGTATTTACGCTGATCATCGACGCCTCAATAGAGTAATAAGTATTTTAAACAGGTGGCTTTTATGGATCTTGATGCAATACGGCGAGACTATTTATTGGGTGGTTTGCGCCGCAATGATTTGAACGAAAACCCATTGCCACAATTTGAATTGTGGCTATCACATGCCATCGCAGCAAAAATTCCCGATCCCACAGCCATGACGCTTGCCACGGTTAATGCCGATGGCGAGCCTAGTCAGCGCATTGTATTGCTAAAACAAGCGGATGAAAGAGGCTTTGTTTTTTACACCAATTACGGTAGCCATAAAGCGCAAGATATTGGCCAGAATGGCAAAGTCAGTTTGCACTTTCCATGGCATTTCATGGAGCGTCAGGTCAAGGTTAATGGCATCGCGCGCAAAGTGCCGGCGTCAGAATCTTTAGCGTATTTTTTATCGCGCCCGCATGACAGTCAATTGTCCGCGTGGGCGAGCGAGCAAAGCCACAAAGTGAGCTCGCGGCGATTGCTGGAAACACAATTTGCCCGCATGAAAGAAAAATTTCAGCAAGGTAAAGTTCCATTGCCCGACTTTTGGGGCGGTTTTCGCATAGAGCCTTATCGTTTCGAGTTTTGGCAGGGGGGCGCAAACCGTTTACATGATCGTTTTGAATACAATAAAACGGATAGGGGTTGGACGATTGCGCGCTTGGCACCTTAATCCTAAAAACCTCAGTTAACCCTAAAAACCTCCGCTAAACGGCAGAAATCGTATTTGGCGAAGGCTTTGGAATCGGGCTTATTAGAGGGTTTCTGTCGTCGCCCTCAAAGCCCATATCAAACTGTTTTTTTAGGCGCGCTACCATTGATTAAAACTGACGCAACAGCGCTGACCTCAGTCTCCACATAAGCCCATTACTCGGGGTTATCAAGGGTGCGCTCTTTGATGTGTTGAGGAATGAAGCGGCTCATTTCCGCATTGAAGTCTTTACGCACTTCGTCGTCCTGCATTCCGACAACAACCACCAATCTCAATTTTAAAATCATGTCGGAAGTCGCTGCGCTTTTCCAACCTACACTCGTCTAATCCAAGTTACGCGCTTAAATGCCGCCGTGATTAAACTAGCGGCAAGGTTAAAAAACGAGGCGTTATTGGGGCGATTACCATTCTTGCTCGTCCTCTACTGTGGGATTGGCTTTCCATAAAGGAAAAATCAATGAGAAAATTAATGACCTTTTTTATCAATGAGCGAGTTAAGCACATTGCACTCGCTGCTGGGCGCGTAATTTTGCACGCTCTTGCAGGGCATTAATGGTCGGGCCCAGCGCGCTGATTTCGGCACCTAATTTTGTGCCTTGCGGTGGAATAACATTGTGTATGCGGTAATGAAATTCGAACGCTGTGCGATAAAATACACTGGCGCTTTGAGTTGAGGCGATTTTGTCGGTAGCGTGAATTAGAGTGTCCCATATAACGCGGTCATCAATAACGTGCATATCATCGGGAATAAGCCACCAGACTCCCGCTTCCTCGGCTAATTTTTTGGTAACCATAAGACAATTGGTATTGCAAAAAATAATGCCGTCACTTTCGGTACAGACACCTAAAACTGAGCCATCAAGATGATTCAAATAGCGTTGCGATGTCACCACATCGCATTGTGACGAGAGGCAAACCTTCACCATAGATTCCACATGTGTTGGCGCATACCAATTGTCGGAGTCGAGAAACAACACCGCATCAACACCCAAGGAAAAAGCATAAATAACGCCGATGGAACGCGGGGAATCGCCGTAATTATTAAGGTTTTTTGGCAAGGCAATATTGTGAAGTTTTTGATAATCAAAATAATTGGATGTCGCATCAAGACTACAGCCATCGCCAATCATTACGTGTATTACATCTTTATGTGTTTGCGCCTGCACACTGTTAATACATTGCTGCAGGTAAACGCTGTCTGGATTGTGGTATGGCGTAATCACAGCAACTTTCATAAGCAAGATTCTATGTATTCAGTGATTATTTCCAGCGCGGGACGAGTGAATTTATTGCGGTAAATATCCGCAATAAATTGCGCGCGCGGCTTAAAGCTTTTATCGTAAAGCATGGCATGAATCATCGATTTTATTGTTTCTGTATTTTCCACCCCGCCACCAAGACCCAGCGCTAGGCCACTATCAACACATTTTTGCGCACTGCTGAGTTGTTCTTGCTGCAGTGGAATAATGAGCGCGGGAACGCCACCGAGAGTAGCGTGCAAAAGCGTGGAATGGCCGCCGTGGCAAACTATTAAATCGCACTGTTCCATATTTTGAGTAAGGTCATAAGGTCGGCTAGAAATTTCTACACAGCTATTGCGGCATATATTTAAAACTTCTTGGCTGGCGTGAGGAATAAAAAAGCGGCCTTGAATATCAAACTCTACGAGACAAGCAAGAAACACTTTAATTTTTGGATAAGTAGGCTTTAGGTAGCCAAACACTTTTTTCGCATCGGATAGTGAATTCCAATTCGGCGCGATTTTTTCTTGCGAGCGACCGTCATTCATCAAACCCGCATTCATCAAACCCACATAATTTTCCAACGTGCGCACATGCGCAAAGGGGTCCAACTCTGGAATACTCAGCAAAAAACTTTTGTCAGTTGCAAATAAATCGCAAGCCTGAGCAATTTTTCCAAGCTTAAACTCAGCTAACACACTATTCACAATATCCACCAATCTTGTCTCGGACACTCGCAAGTTGGCGCTACTGACTTTGGCATTTACATCAAAAGAAGGTAACGGAAAAATAGCCGGCGGTTTTGAAAAAGGATCATCAAGACTTATTTTTTGGCAATTTCGATCGCGCGTGGCCAGAAGTGCCGTAGGGGCATAATCGTAAATAATAATATCGGGTTGCAATGGGGCGAATATGGCGCGCCAATCGGCCAGTTTTGCCGCGATTATTGCCGCTTTGTAATAACCAACAGAAAGGAGAACTTCGACTAAATTCGCAGGCGGGCGGGATAACTTTAAACGCTTGTCGGGCCAGCGTGGCCCCGATAATAATCGGTAAGGCGGTGTTTTGGGATGAGGATAAAGTCGCTGTATTTCGCTGACATCGCTAAAAATACAAACGACTTCGTGACCACGCCCAACTAAGTATTTTGCCAATGTGTCTAAACGGGTAACGTGACCTAGGTCGGCACCCATTTCCCACACTACAACAATTTTAGGCATTTAATGATTCACCATCACAGAATAAAAAAATGGGCCGCTGAAAAAATGGGCCGCTAATTATTTAGCGGCCCATCTGGCACTTTTTTAGTATTCCCAGCGCGCACCAATTGACCATTGACTAGAGGCTAAATCTTCTCGGTTAACATAAGTGTCATAGGACACAAAAGCCGATACGCTATTTTTTAATACCGCACTTAACCCTAGCTGCGCATTTAAATAATCGTTATCTCGGTTGGAGGTGCTATAGCCAAATTCGCCCACGTCTTGCCCCTCCATAAAACGTCCGGTTATAGCAACGGGATCATTTTCAAACTGACGCTCTTGGGCGATCGATAGCATGGGTACAAATACCCCCATCCGGGTATTCATATTCCAAGATAGCTCAACCCCCAAATTGCCAATAAGCGACTGCAGGTCGATATCATCTACCTGTGCCGCCGATGAAGCACCAACGACCGACTCGCTATAGCCATCAATGCCGGAATCCACATAGTTAAGGAACGAGAAAAATCGCACATTGATATTTTGATGGTGCCAGTTATAACCCGTCGCGATGGATCCAGAGAGCTCGTCACCGTCTGTTGTTGCACGACCAACATCTTCACCGCCATCATCCCTCGCTATGCGACGATCCAAGTCATAGGCACTGGCGCCATAGGTCATCATCAGATTCAGATACAAAGTCTCGCTGGAATAAACGCTACCAAAAAGCGAAAGGCTGGAGCGCTTGAAATCGGTATTGGCGGTTTCGTCGTCACCCGCATCGGTATCGGAATAGGTTAAGGCGGCACCCACAACAACACTGTTCGAAAGCTTATAGTCAACGCCCGATATCAACATACTGGAGCGAAAATCAGACTCAAACTCGGTGTTTTTTTCCTGCTCACCCATATCGATATTGCCAGTAACAAAAACGCCCCAGCGATCAGAATCATCGCTCGCATCGCCTGCGGCGCCACCCAAAACGCCACCGGCTGGCAGGTTCTGCCCATGCAAGCTGACGCGCAGGTTATCCATACGGAGCCCTGAGCTACGGCGGGCACGCTCGATCTCTTTGGCAATGCTCCGGTCGCGCGTTATCGAGTTATGCAGCGATAGGTTTCTTAAACTATTTAATTGTGCCGATAAGCTTTTTTGACGAACAGGAATGGCCGTGCTGGGAATTTGCGATTCCACAGCATCGTTGATGATAAAGCTGCCATAAGTGCCGGTAACACCAAAATGACTGTAGTCCATACCAACATTACTGGATTCGGATGAAGCCGAACCGCTGCAAGTAACGCCATAGGATGTTTGTGTATAACGAACCGATTCAGACATCTCAACTTCGTCATCAGCAAGAATCTCAAAAATCACTTCGTCGGAAGTGACATCAAAAACGAGTTGCTCCTGGGCATTGCGAGAGGGTTTCACCGTAATGGAGTAATTGTTCTTACTTAGCACAAAGTCTTCGTCTGGGCTTGCTGAGTCATCACCCGTCGCCGCTATAGCGCCATGCCCCGCCGCCACAGAAGCATTAATCGTGCTTATAGCCACAATAGAGCCGTACACCGTACAAGACGCAACATCATCCCAATTCACATCCGCATTAGGGTTAGGGTTAGCTGTAATTTGTACCGGAAAAGTCACGCGGCCCGATTTAGGCTCGTTCACCTGCCGTTGCGCCGTTGCTTCCTGTGCATAAGTTGATGCACTTGCCAACAAACCACCGACTACCGCAGAGGCAGCAAGATATTTGGCGGGGAACATTGGCTTCTGGTTGGGTTTAAACGAGCGAGCGAGCACGTTTTTTGAGCGTGTATTTTTACTGAATAAAATAGGCATAAAAATCTCCTTACGTCCTTATCGAACATTGTGAACCTAAAAATAGGGGGGTATTTTGGGGTGCGTATTAGGGTGAGTGTTGGGGTGAGTGCTGGGCGGGTTTGGCGCGGCAATTTTATCATGGATCGGCGCGCCAATTTATCATGGGTCGGCAACGGCTACACCAAAATCGCCTCAATACGGGCCAGTTCTTGCGCACTAAAATCGAGATTATTTAACGCGACTACCGAGTCCTCGATTTGCGCGGGGCGGCTGGCGCCGATTAAACAACTGGTCACTGCATCATTATTGAGTGTCCATGCAATGGCCATTTGCGCCAAACTTTGGCCACGGCTTTGGGCCAGATCATTAAGCGCCCGCACCTTGGCAATTTTGGCAGGCGTAATGTCTTTATCACCCAAATATATTTGCTCGCTGCGCGCCGCGCGGGAATTTTCCGGAATGCCGTTTAAATATTTATTGGTTAAGACACCCTGTGCCAAGGGCGAAAAAACAATCGAACCCACGCCTTCGCTTTTGAGTACCTCGGTCAAGCCGTCTTCTATCCAGCGATCGAACAAGTTGTAGCGCGGCTGGTGAATCAATAACGGCGTGCCCAGCGACTTTAAAATGCGCGCCGCCGCCAAGGTTTGCGCAGGCTGATAATTGGACAAGCCCACATACAAGGCACGGCCCGAGCGCACGATGTAATCCAGCGCTTGCAGGGTTTCTTCCAGCGGCGTTTCGGCGTCCATGCAGTGGTGATAAAACACATCAAAATAATCGAGGCCCGTGCGCTTTAAGCTTTGGTCGCAACTGGCCACCAAGTATTTGCGCGAGCCACCAATGCCAAACGGGCCGGGCCACATGTCGTAACCGGCTTTGCTGGAGATCATTAACTCGTCGCGGTAGGGCAAAAAATCCTGTTTAAAAATTTGCCCAAAGGTGCTTTCGGCCGAGCCAAACGGCGGGCCGTAATTATTGGCTAGATCAAAATGGTTAATACCTAAATCAAAGGCGGTGCGCAGCATGGCGCGGGCATTTTCGGGCGCATCAACAGCACCAAAGTTTTGCCACAAACCCAGCGACAAACGCGATAAGCGCACGCCGCTATTGCCGCAGCGCTGGTATTTCATTTGGGTGTAGCGCTCGGGGTTGGCGATATATAAAGGGTTGGGCTCGTGGGTAATCATCGGCACTCCATAGGCAAGGCGTTATTAGTAAAGGGGTTAGCAAAGGGGCAAGATTCTACGCCAAATGACTAAGGTGGCCGCCAGCACAATTACAATTCTCGAGCAATTATTGAGGGCATCCACTCATTTGGCCCCAAAGGTTCAGCCTTGAATGACTTGATGGTACACTTGCGCCCATTTTTTGGCGCACGCAGCTTATTAAAGAACACTCGATAAGCCCATAAAGTACGCCGCCAGCACACTCAAAACCCTAATTCTTTAGCCCTTAAGCGCCTGCGCGGCGCTTAGTAACCAACGCGGTAGTCCTGCATCATGAATTTGAATTACCTCAGCTTCGAACAAGAAATCGCCAAATTGGAAAGCCAAATTGCCGAGCTACAACTGGCCAGCAACGACCAGAACATGGACATTACCGACGAAATCACCAGCTTGCGTTTGAAGCTGAAAAAAAGCACCGAAAGCATCTACAACAACCTCACCCCTTGGCAGGTTGTACAGGTAGCCCGTCACCCTCAGCGCCCCTACACCAGTGATTACATCACCAACATGGTAGAAGACTGGGACGAGCTGCACGGCGACCGCCACTTTGGCGACGACCAAGCCATTATTGCGGGCGTTGGCCGCTTAAATGGCCGCAGCGTAATGATTATTGGCGAAGAAAAAGGCCGCACCGTACGCGAAAAAGTCGCCCGTAACTTTGGCATGCCGCGCCCCGAAGGCTACCGCAAAGCTTTGCGCTTAATGGAAATGGCCGAGCGTTTTAAATTGCCGATTGTGACCTTAATTGATACCCCCGGCGCCTACCCCGGCATCGACTCCGAAGAACGCGGCATCAGCGAAGCCATCGCCCAAAACCTCGCCGTAATGAGCCGCCTGCGCACCCCCATTATTTGCACCGTCATCGGCGAAGGCTCATCGGGTGGTGCGCTCGCCATTGGCGTGGGCGACCGTTTGAATATGCTGCAATACTCCACCTACTTTGTAATTTCGCCCGAAGGTTGCGCCAACATCATCTGGAAAACCGTCGAAAAAGCGCCGCTAGCGGCCGAGGCCATGGGCGTAACCTCCAGCAAATTAGAAGCCTTAGGCATTGTGGACGAAACCATCCCCGAACCTTTCGGCGGCGCCCACCGCGACCCCAAAGCCATGGCCGCCGTGCTCAAAAATCGCCTTGGCGAACAACTCGACGAGCTTTGCCGTGTCGATACCGACACCCTTCTCGCCAACCGCTATAGCCGCTTAATGAGTTACGGTAACGACTAATTTCTGCCCCTCACCCGTAGTGGCTAAAAAACAAAAAAAGTAGTTGCTAAAAAACAAAAACCCCACTTGCTGGGGTTTTTTTATGGCGATGACAAGCCCGCGACAAGCTCCACCCGATGGTGCAAAATCACGCCCTCTTTCTATTTTTACCCTTATTCATCAACAGGATTACTCATGGCCGAGAAGCCCAGCACTAAAAAAAACGCAGCTGCCAAAACCAACACCAACTTTGAAGAAACCCTGTGGGACAGCGCCAATAAACTGCGCGGCAGCGTGGAATCCTCTGAGTACAAACACATAGTACTCAGCCTTATCTTCTTAAAATTCATTAGCGATAAATTTGAAGCGCGCCGCCAAGCGTTAATTGACGATGGCAAAACGCCGTTTATCGACATGGTGGAATTTTATACGCAAGACAACGTGTTCTATTTGCCCGAGCAAGCCCGTTGGGATTGGGTGCTAAAACACGCCAAGCAAGACGATATTGCGTTAAAAATCGATACCGCATTGCACACCGTCGAAAAGAACAATAAATCCCTCGCGGGCGCATTGCCCGACAACTATTTCTCACGCTTGGGTTTAGAGCCCAGCAAACTCGCGGCGCTGCTAGACACCGTCAACAACATCAACACCCTCGCCAACGAATGCCACATGAGCGAAGAGGATTTGGTGGGGCGCGTGTATGAATATTTCCTCGGCAAGTTCGCCGCCACCGAAGGCAAAGGCGGGGGCGAATTTTATACGCCCAAGTCAGTGGTCGCTTTGCTCGCCGAAATGCTCGAACCCTACAAAGGCAAAATTTACGACCCCTGCTGCGGCTCCGGCGGCATGTTTGTGCAATCCATAAAATTTATTAACAGCCACAACGGCAACCAAAAAGACATTTCCATTTACGGGCAGGAATACACCAGCACCACTTACAAGCTCGCCAAAATGAACTTGGCCATTCGCGGCATTGCCGGCAACTTGGGCGATGTAGCGGGCGATACTTTCTTTAAAGACCAGCACCCCGATTTAAAAGCCGATTTCATTATGGCCAACCCGCCGTTTAACCAAAAACAGTGGCGCGCCGACAGCGAATTAGTAGACGACTCGCGCTGGGCAGGCTACCCCGTACCGCCCACCGGCAACGCCAACTATGCGTGGATATTGCACATGCTGAGCAAGTTGTCTGAGTCCGGCACCGCCGGTTTTGTGCTCGCCAACGGCAGCATGAGCACCAACACCAGCGGCGAAGGTGACATACGCAAACAGCTGATTGAAAACGACCATGTGGACTGCATGATCGCCTTACCCGGCCAGCTTTTTTATACAACGCAAATTCCGGTGTGTTTGTGGTTTTTGACTAAGAACAAAAGCGCCAATCGCAAAGGTAAAACCCTGTTTATCGACGCCCGCCAAATGGGCACCATGATTAGCCGTACCAACAAAGAATTTACCGTGGATGACATAGCCAAAATTGCCGATACCTATCACGACTGGAAGCAGGGTTCAGAAAATTACAGCGACCAAGCCGGTTATTGTAAGTCCGCCTCGCTCGCGGAGATAAAAGCCAACGACTACGTACTCACCCCCGGCCGCTATGTAGGCGCTGCCGATATTGAAGACGACGGCATCGCCTTTGAAACCAAAATGGCCGAGCTAAGCCAAACCCTGTTTGCGCAAATGAAAGAGGCAGAGGTGTTGGATAAGGTGATTCGTAAGAATTTAGAGGTGTTGGGTTATGGGGAATAACCAGCCATTACTTGCGCAAATCCAACAAGGCGAATCCAAGACATTGGAGTTGAAAGCCCAGTTACCGCAAAACGACCAAATCACCAAAACCATGATTGCCTTTGCCAATACCAGTGGCGGCAAATTGGTCATTGGAGTGAATGACGACCGCACACTCAAGGGCATCAACAGCGACGAGTTTTTTAACCTGCAAGACAAAATAAGCAGCATTGCACACGATGCCTGCACACCTAACTTGCTGCCACATACCTACATTGAAAACATTAATGGCATCGAACTGCTGGTTGTTGAAGTCACTCGCGGCGCACTTTTGCCCTATTTTTTAAAATCCAAAGGCAAAGAGCAAGGCACTTACATTCGCTTAAATGCCAGCAATCGCCTCGCGGATGCCAACTACATTACACAGTTGGAGCTTCAGCGCCTAAACCAGTGTTTTGATGAACAAATAAACTCTAATGTGAATTTGCAGGAGTTGGATTTAACCCCGCTTGTGCAGCGCTTTACTCAACATGGCAAAGTGTTGGATCAGCAAAAACTGCTGAATTTAAAACTGATTCAAAAATACAATGACCGATTTTATCCCACCCATGGTTTGCTCATTCTATTGGGATATTACGAACATGCGGAAACCAAGTGCGCGCGCTTTAAAGGCGTGGATATGACGGTTTTTTTAGATAAAAAAGAATACACAGGTGACTTAATCTCTCAGCTTGAACAAGCCGAGTTATTCATTAAAAACCATTTGCACCTCAAGGTAGAAATAAACGGCCTGCAGCGCACGGAAACTTACGAAATCCCCATTGCTGCCATCCGCGAGGCGTTAGTAAACGCCTACATTCACCGCGACTACAGCAACTTTGGCCGCGATATAAAAGTCGCCATCTACGACGACCGCATCAACATTATTTCCCCCGGTGCCCTACCCAATGGCCTCACGCTGGACGATTTACACCAAGGCCGCTCAGAAATTCGCAACCGTGTAGTAGCCCGTGTTTTTAAAGCGCTTGGGTTGGTTGAACAATGGGGTAGCGGCGTGGCACGCATCCAGCAAATACTTAGCGAACAAGGGTTGGGGGCAGTATTGCGCGAGCAGGGCGATTTTTTGGATTGGAGCTTATCCAGAGTGTTATCGCCAGATGAGGGGATAAATGAGGGGATAAATGAGGGGATAAATGAGGGGATAAATGAGGGGATAAAACCCCTTCCGCTCAAATACCCAGAACTCTATACACAATTAAAACAACAGCCCAGCAGCACCGTGCCGCAACTGGCCGCCCAACTAGGGCAAAGTGAAGCCACCATCGAGCGCCACCTCAAATGGCTAAAAGACCATAACTACATCAAACGCCAAGGCGCTAAAAAAGATGGCTATTGGGAGGTGCTGCAATGAGCGCACAAGTGATGCAAATGAAAGAAGTGGAAGTGCTGGATAAAGTGATTCGTAAAAATTTAGAGGTGTTGGGTTATGGGGAGTGAATTGCGCACAATGGATTCACTTTACGCCGCCATTGCCCACATACTGCAACAGGCGCAAACCCAAGTACGCCAGAGCGTTAATAGCGCCATGGTGCAAGCCTATTGGCAAGTGGGGCGCTTAATTGTGGAGGATGAACAGCAAGGCCAAGCGCGTGCTGAATATGGCAAAGCTCAGCTGAGCCAACTGGCGGAAAAGCTCACCATCACCTTTGGCAAGGGTTTTGATGTAACCAACCTGCGCAATATGCGCCGATTTTATTTGGCATTTGAAAAACGAGAGACAGTGTCTCTCGAATTAAGCTGGTCGCATTACAACCTGCTGGCAAGAATAGGTAACCCCAACGCAAGGGCTTGGTATCAACGCGAGGTCATTAGCCAAGCGTGGAGTGTTCGCGCCCTAGAGCGCCAAATAGGCACCCTCTATTACGAGCGTTTATTATCCAGCAAAGACAAAGCGCCCGTAGAACAAGAAGCCCAGCAAAACACCTTGCCCCTAGCGGACAACCCCAAAGATTACCTGCGCGACCCCTACATTCTGGATTTTTTAAACCTGCAAAATAAAAGCTACCAAGAAACAGATTTAGAGCAAGGCATTATCAATAACCTGCAACAATTTCTGCTGGAGCTGGGTAAAGGCTTCGCGTTTGTAGAGCGCCAACAACGCCTGCGGTTTGATGATGAAGATTTTTATATCGACTTGGTGTTCTACAACTTCAAATTAAAATGTTTTTTGCTGGTGGATTTAAAAATCGGCAAGCTTAAACATCAAGATGTAGGGCAAATGGATACCTACATTCGCTATTACGACGAACAGCGCAAAGGCACCGACGACAACCCCACCATAGGCTTGGTGCTGTGCAGCGAAAAAAGCGAAGCCGTAGTGAAATACTCGGTACTTACCGAGCAAAAACAATTATTTGCCGCCAAGTATTTGCCTTATTTGCCCACTGAAGAAGAGTTGCAACAAGAACTACAAAAAGAGCGCGAGCGCGTGCAGCAGCAATTAGCCCATAAAATACAACAGGAGGCGAATGATGAATAAATTCGTAGGGGCGCCGCTTGCTGCGCCCTTGTTTGCAGAGCAGGGCGCAGCAAGCAGCGCCCCTACAGATGTAACGCAAACCTCATCTGTTTTTATTCACCAAAATTTAGAGGGATTGGGTTATGGGGAGTGAGTGGCGAGATAGTAAATTTAGGCGAAGTTGAATTGCAGATCAAGATACGGACACAAGATCACAAAAAATTAAAAGATGGAAAAATTCCTTGCTACGGTTCCGGCGGC
The DNA here is from genome assembly GCA_034519605.1 of Marinagarivorans sp. Taxonomy (GTDB): domain Bacteria; phylum Pseudomonadota; class Gammaproteobacteria; order Pseudomonadales; family Cellvibrionaceae; genus Marinagarivorans. The sequence continues at coordinate 28,111 of JAXHOG010000007.1, read as the reverse complement.
ATCATGCGCTATGTTGATGAGTGCCTATACGATCAAGAATCAATTTTGATTCCAAGAAAAGGAACATTAGCTCAAAGGTCTGGGCAACTAATATTTTTCATATTGACGAACCTTTTTGGACTGTCGATACATTGTTTTGGTCGATTGTGGATAAAAATTTATGCTGATACTAAGTTCATATACTATCAACTTAAATTGATTGATTTTAATCGGCTTAATGAAGAGTTCTGCTGTGCCAAGCAATGACAGTTCGCAACAATTGATAACATTAAAATAAAATTACCAAGCATTAAAATCCAAAAAGAAATATCAAAAATACTTTCTATAATCGACTCCAAAATCCACCTAAACCGCCAACTAAACCAAACCCTAGAACAAATGGCGCAAGCCTTATTCAAAAGCTGGTTTGTAGATTTTGACCCCGTGATCGACAACGCCTTGGCCGCAGGCAATGCTATACCCGAAGAACTGCAAGACCGCGCCGAGCGCCGTCAGCTGCAACTAGCAAAAGCCGATCACAAACCGCTGCCGGAAAATATTCGTAAATTATTTCCAAGTGAGTTTGAGTTGACGGAAAGTTTGGGGTGGGTGCCGAGGGGGTGGGTATCTACCTCAATAGCTTCGGCTATTTCGGTAAATCCAAGAGTAAGTTTACCCAAAGGCAAATTAGCTAAATTTGCAGACATGAAAGCGTTGCCAACATCTGGATTTGCAATTACTGAAGTGATAGAAAAAGAATTTTCTGGTGGTGCAAAATTCCAACAAAATGATGTACTGCTAGCTCGAATAACTCCGTGCTTAGAAAATGGTAAAACTGGATTAGTAGATTTTCTATCGGAAAATGAGGCGGGATTTGGCTCCACAGAATTTATTGTTTTGCGTGAAAAAAATCCTATTAAATATCCGTTTATCGCTTGTTTATCCAGAGACGATAATTTTCGAAAACATTGCATGCAAAGTATGGTTGGTTCATCTGGACGGCAGAGAGTTCAAAATGCGTGTTTTGATTCATATTTCATAGCGATCCCTGAGTGCAAAGAAATATTAAATCTTTTTACAAGCTTCACTTTGCCAAACTTTGTGAAAATGACATCGTGTAAAAATGAAATTGAGTCGCTGACCAACCTCCGCGACACCCTCCTCCCCAAACTCATCTCCGGCGAGCTGCGTATTCCCGAGGCGCAAGGGTTGGTTGAGGGGGTGTTGGGGTGAGATTAAATAAAGGCAAGAGCAAGGGCGCAGCAACAGCGCCCCAACAGTCAGCGGCCCAACAGGAAAACCATCTCCGAGGCGCTGCTTGCTGCGCCCTTTATTTCTACGCCCAAATCTATTTCTACGCCCTTCATTTCTTTGACACCCGAGTCGTGTCGGGTTACAGTTGTTTTATGATTCTCTCCTTCAAACACAAAGGCCTTGAACGGTTTTTTACCTCAGGCAATACCTCTGGCATACAAACCAAGCACGCCAACCGGTTAAAGCTGATATTAGGCCGGTTACAGGCGGCCACTAATCCGCAGGATATGAACTTACCGGGCTTGTTTTTGCACCCATTAGTGGGCGATAGGAGTGATATTTGGTCGGTGCGGGTTAATGGGAATTGGCGGGTGACTTTCCGCTTTACCGGTGACAACGCCGAAATTGTGAACTACGAAGACTACCATTGAAATGAGGTGCCACCATGTTGATGCACAACCCACCACACCCAGGTGAAGTCATTAAAGAACTCTGCCTTGAGCCGCTAGGATTAAGCGTTACCGAAGCCGCTGAGGCGCTGGGTATAAGCCGCAAAACATTATCCAGCATTGTTAACGGCAAAGCGGGTATTAGCCCCGAAATGGCGGTTCGCCTGTCGATTGCGTTCAATACCTCATCCGCAAGCTGGCTCAACCAACAAACCCAGTACGATCTCTGGCAAGCAGAGCAGCGCCGCAGCGAGCTACAGGTAAAACAGTTGGTTGCGGCTTAAGGCTGCCCGCTAGAAGAATAAGGACGCCAAATGAAATTCACCGAAGCCCAACACCTAAGCCTGCAAGATGAAACCACCGAGTTTCTGCTCTATACCGCCCCCAATGGGCAGGTAAAGGTAGAAGTGATTTTGCACAATGAAACCCTGTGGCTTACACAAAAGCGCATGGCAGAGTTGTTTGGGGTTGGGGTTCCAGCTATATCCAAGCATTTGAAAAACATCTTTGAAAGCGGCGAATTGGTGGAAGAAGTGGTTGTTTCCATTTTGGAAAACACCACTCAACACGGCGCTATAGCTGGTAAAACGCAGACAACACTCACCAAATACTACAATTTGGATGCCGTTATCTCGGTGGGTTACAGAGTCAATTCCAGCCAAGCTACCCAGTTTAGAATTTGGGCAACCGCGTTTATAAAGGAATACATCATTAAAGGCTTCGCCATGGATGATGAGCGCTTAAAAAATGGCCGCTACTTTGGTAAGGATTATTTTAAAGAATTACTGGAACGTGTTCGCTCCATTCGCGCCAGCGAGCGGCGCATTTACCAGCAAATAACCGATATTTTTGCCGAGTGCAGCATGGATTACGATCCAAAATCAGAAACCACTCGGCTTTTCTATGCAAACGTACAAGATAAGTTTCACTTTGCCATTACCGGCCAAACCGCCAGCGAAATTATTTTTAATAAAGCCGATGCAAACCAACCCTTGATGGGTATGAGTTCATATAAAAACGCACCCACTGGGCGAGTAGTAAAATCAGATGCAGCAATAGGTAAAAATTATTTAAACGAAAAGGAAATTAAACAGTTAGAGCGCACGGTTGTTGCATTTTTTGATTATATAGAAGGAATTATTGAGCGCCGCACAAGCTTCAGCATGGAAAGTTTTGCAGAAAGTGTAAATAAATTTTTGGCATTTAATGAATATAAAGTGCTTGAAGGCTTTGGTGCTGTTACACGAAAGCAAGCAGAAGATAAGGCCTTTGCAGAATATGAAAAATTTAATCGCTTGCAAAAAATTGAATCTGATTTTGATCGTGAGATTAAAAAGCTGATAAAGCAGGATAAAAATAAGGACTCCAAATGAAATTCACCGAAGCCCAACTCGAAGCCGCCATTATCGGTCTGCTCAAACAGCAAGGTTACCCGCATGTGTTGGGCGCGAGCATTAGCCGCAGTGCTAGCGAGGTATTAATCAAAGAAGACCTGCGCGCATTTTTAGCCAAACACTACGCGGCAGAAGGCATCACCTCAAACGAAATTAACGGCATCATCCGCCAACTCGAAAATTTACCGGCGAGCGATTTGTACGAGAGTAACAAAACCTTTTGCAAATGGCTGAGCGATGGCTTTTTGCTAAAACGCGAAGATGCAAAAAAGAAAGATATTTACATTCAACTCATCGACTACAGCGATTTAGCGCAAATGCGTGTGCCGACTGCACGCGAAGTGGATGTAATTTCTGCAATCGCAGAACCTAAAGTTTTATACGGAAAAAATGACAGCACCCACAACATCTACAAAATCGTCAATCAATTAGAAATTGAAGGTTACCTAACCGACGGTTCCGAAAAACGCATTCCCGATGGCATTTTGTACATCAACGGTTTGCCCTTAGTCGTATTTGAATTTAAAAGCGCGATACGCGAAGAAGCCACTATTCACGAAGCCTTTGTGCAATTAACCACGCGCTACCGCCGCGCTATTCCGCAATTATTTGTATTCAACGCGCTCTGCGTGATTAGCGATGGCGTGAATAACAAAATGGGCAATCTATTTTCATCCTACGATTTCTTTTACGGCTGGCGCAAAATAAGCGGTGAAGAAACGGCAGAGAAAAATGGCATAGATTCATTGCATACCATGCTGCAAGGCTTATTTGATAAACGCCGCCTGCGAGAAGTGATTCGTCATTTTATTTTCTTCCCTGATACGTCATCTCGCCACGAAATAAAAGTGGTGTGCCGCTACCCGCAGTATTACGCGGCGACCAAACTCTACGAAAACATTAAGCTCCACCAGAAAAAAATTAACCCAATAACAGGTGAAAATACTGGGGGTGATGGCAAAGGCGGCACCTACTTTGGCGCAACTGGTTGCGGCAAAAGTTACACCATGCAATTTCTCGCGCGCTTGCTAATGAAAAGCGTGAATTTTGAAAGCCCCACCATTATTGTGATTACCGACCGCACGGATTTAGACGATCAACTCAGCAAACAATTTACCAACGCCAAAACCTATATTGGCGACCAAATGGTAGAGAGCGTAGAAAGCCGCGCGGATTTACGCGCAAAACTGCAAGGCCGTAAAAGCGGCGGCGTGTTTCTAACCACTATTCATAAATTTACCGAAGACGCCGAGCTGCTTACCGACCGCTGCAATGTGATTTGCATTAGCGATGAAGCGCACCGCAGCCAAATTAATCTCGACCAAAAAATAAAAATCACCGAGCAAGGCGTGAGCAAAACCTACGGCTTCGCTAAATATCTACACGACTCTTTGCCCAATGCCACTTACGTGGGTTTCACCGGCACTCCTATAGACGCCACCATGGATGTATTCGGTGCGGTGCTGGACTCCTACACCATGGCAGAATCGGTAAACGATGAAATTACCGTGCGCATTGTGTACGAAGGCCGCGCCGCCAAAGTGATTTTAGAAAATCAAAAGCTGCAAGAAATAGAAGACTATTACAACCAGTGCGCAGACGACGGCACCAGCGAATACCAAATCGACGACAGCAAAAAAGCCATGGCGAGCATGAGCGAAATTTTGGGCGACCCAACGCGCTTGCAAACCTTGGCAGCAGATTTTGTGCAGCACTACGAAGCGCGAGTTGATGAAGGTTCAACCGTAGCGGGCAAAGCCATGTTTGTGTGCAGCTCGCGCCATATCGCCTACCAGTTTTATAGCTATGTAAAAGCCATTCGCCCGCAATGGTTTGAAATTTTAGAGTGCGCCCACGGCGAAGCATTAACCGATGCCGAGCGCAAAAATTTAAAACCCAGTGCGCGCGTAAACATGGTGATGACACGCGGCAAAGATGACCCCAAAGAGCTTTGGGATTTGCTCGGCAGTAAAGAATATCGCAGCGAGTTAGATCGTCAATTTAAACAAGAAAAATCCAATTTCAAAATTGCGATAGTGGTGGATATGTGGCTCACCGGTTTTGATGTGCCGTTTTTGGATACCATGTATATCGACAAACCTCTCGCGCGCCACAATCTGATTCAAACTATCTCACGCGTGAACCGCAACTTTGAGGGTAAAAGCAAAGGCCTAGTGGTGGATTACGTGGGCATTAAAAAGCAAATGAATTTGGCGCTGGCAAAATATTCCAAAACCGATGAAACCAATTTTGAAGACGTAGCGCTCTCAGTAACCGAAGTAAAAAATCATTTGGATCTATTGCGGCGCATGTTCTACAAGTTTGACGCCAAGCCCTATTTTTCTGGCAACCCGCTGCAACAACTCAGCTGTTTAAAGTTGGCGGCTGATTACGCCATGAGCACTGAGAAAACCGAACAGCGTTTTATGGATTTAGCCAAGCGCATGAAAGCGGCTTACGATGTGTGCTGCGGCAGCGAAAGTCTTAATCAAACTGAACGCGACCATATTCATTTTTATTTAGCTATTCGCTCCATCATCTACAAACTCACCAAAGGCGAAGCGCCAGACAGCGCACAAATGAATGCCAAAGTGCGCGACATGATTGCCGAGGCACTTAAAAGTGATGGTGTAGAAGAAATTTTTAAATTGGGCGACAGCGAAGAAACCGCCATTGATATTTTTAATGACGACTACCTCGCCAAAATCGACAAAATAAAACTGCCCAATACCAAAATTAAACTGCTGCAAAAACTTTTGGCGCAAGCCATCGGCGAGCTTAAAAAAACCAACAAAATGCAAGGCATTAACTTCTCGCAAAAATTTCAAGCACTGGTGGACAAATACAACGAACGCAAAGAAGATGATGTGTTAGTGAGTAGTGTGTTAGATGATCTTGCCGAAGAAATTACCAGCACGTTTTTTGATGAATTTGTGGATTTATACCACGACCTACGCGCCGAATTCAGCGCCTTTGAAGGTATGGGAATCGACTTTGAAGAAAAAGCCTTTTACGATATTTTAAAATCGCTCACCGTTAAATACGATTTCACCTACCCAGACGATAAGCTAGTAGAGCTTGCCAAAGCGGTAAAATTAATCGTGGATGATAAAGCGCGCTTTACCGACTGGAGCGCGCGTGCGGATATTAAAGCCAGTTTAAAAGTGGATTTAATTTTGCTGCTGCACAAATACGGCTACCCGCCAGTAGCCAATGATGACGCCTACAAAGATATTATTGAGCAAGCCGAAAATTTTAAGAAAAACCACACGAATTAAAGAGAAAAAAAGTGTACCTATTCAGAACGGTTCATCCCCACGGACGCGGGGAACGCATCGCATGAAATTTTTCCTCCTGGAGCCTCGACGGTTCATCCCCACGGACGTGGGGAACGCTTCAATAAACACACGGCAATAGTTTTGTTTACCGCTTGTAGTTGGTAATAGCGTGGCGCTTTGTCGCTGCCATCGGAATAATAATCTTGCGTAATAATTGGCAATTGCGCTTGGGTGTAGCCTTTCCATATACAGAACTTCTGCCAAAGCTGTGCCGGTGTAGGAAACTCTGTGAGGTTAATTTCAGATTCGATGAGACCAGTGCTGGTTTTATCGTGAAAAATAAAACCATCGCCATTAGAGGCAAATACAAAAGGGACATCAAGCAAACGAGCGTAATCCAAACCTTGTTGAATACCTTTGCCAATTTCATGTTTATTGGCTTTGGCTTCAATTACCGCTAGAGGCAGATTTGGTTTGTGGTAAAGAACAATATCAGCAGATTTAACCGTTTTACGAACGCCCATGTTGCCGCGCACAATAACCTTACCATCGCGCAGCTTCACTTCTTGACGCAACTGCGTCATAGAATCCCAACCGGCTGTTTCAATAGCGGGAAGAATGAACTTGGTGATTATGTCGGTTTCGGTTAGGTGTTTTTTGTCCATAACGCTTTATCCGTTGTATTTATGAGTCGCTAAAGAGGGCACCGCTAAGGCCGATGCGTGTTAGGCATAACCCCATGTTTTGTACCCATTTACTGACAATTTAGGGGCCGCAATATAACACCTAGCCTTGATGATACCTACCCGCCGCGCATGGGCGCCGATGATTTTTTGGCCTAAAATAATCCGATTAAGTTTTGCGCTGCGGCCATTGTGCAGTGTATTTTTAGGGTGTTTAAATGTTGCAAATAAAGGGATCCCCATGGCGCAGATTATTCCCGCGTTAAATCAACACTCGCTTAGCCGTATGACGGCGGGTGAAAAAAGAGTGGCGCGGCAATTAGAGGCGCTGTTAGAAGACGATTATTGGGTGTGGTACGACATTCCCGTGGGGCGCCATCGGCGTTATCCCGATTTTATTATTTTGCATCCCAGCCGTGGTTTGTTGTTTTTAGAGGTAAAAGATTGGAAGCCCGAAACTTTAAAAGGGCTGACTAAAACAACGGCTACCTTATTAACCGCCGCGGGCAAAGTCACCCAAGCGCACCCCTTAGAGCAAGCGCGGCAATATGCGTTAAATGTTGTTAATCAATTACAAAAAGACCCGTATTTACAGCAAGGCGAAGGCAAATTTAGCGGTAAATTTGCAGTGCCTTATGGTTGGGGTGCGATATTTAGCCAGATTACGCGGGTAAAAATTGAGCACGCCATGGCCGAGGCCGAGCGCGATATTTTATTGCCCGATCATTTGGTGCTGTACAAAGAAGATATTAGCGACAGCCAGAATGCCGAGAATTTTCAAGAAAAACTCTGGGGTATGTTCCATTACCGTTTTGATAAACCCCTGAGCCTGCCGCAAATTGATCGCATACGCTGGCATTTATTTCCCGAGGTGCGCATTGATGTTGCCGAACAGGTGGATTTATTTGCCGCGCCGGACGAACCTGCTGCGCCAGTGCAAATCCCCGACATTATAAAAATTATGGACATCCAGCAAGAGCAGCTAGCACGCTCTTTGGGGGAAGGGCATCGAGTTATTCACGGAGTGGCAGGGTCGGGTAAAACCATGATTTTAGGTTACCGCTGCGTATATTTAGCGCAGGCGACGACCAAGCCCATTTTAGTTTTGTGTTTTAACGCCACGCTGGCGGCTAAATTACGCAGGTTTATTTATGCTAAAGGCTTAATTGAGCAGGTGCATATTTATCATTTTCACGATTGGTGCGCGGCGCAATTAAAAACCTATAGCGTGAGCGTGATAAAAAATGAAAAAGCCTATTATATTCGCGCGGTGGAGTCGGTCATTAAAGCCGTGGACGATGGCTTTATTCCGCGCGGGCAATATGGGGCTTTATTAATTGATGAGGGTCACGACTTTGAGGCCGCATGGTTAAGCTTGGTGGTAGGCATGGTCGATCCCGAAACCAACGCATTATTAATGTTATATGACGATGCACAATCGATTTATAAAAAGAAAAAAGACCTTGATTTTTCGCTCGCCAGCGTAGGCATTAAAGCCCAAGGCCGCACCACTATTTTGCGTTTAAATTATCGCAATAGTCGCGAGATTTTGGCCTTTGCGTTTAATTTTGTTAAAGCCTATTTACAGCCCGATGATGCTAAAAAAATCGCAAAAGTGGGTGACGAGCGCATTCCTTTAATCGAGCCACAAAGTGCGGGTTTGCACGGCGAAAAACCCGCTGTGCGCCGTTTTGCAAGTTTTGAGGCCGAAGTCGCTTACGCCATTAAATGTATCCAGAGTTGGCACGCCAATGGTGTGCCCTATAACGACATGGCCATTTTATATGCTCAAGGTTTACAGGGCCGCAAAATCAATACGCTGCTTAAAAAATCGGATATTCCCTATGCATGGTTGGCGCAAAAAAGCTACAAAATGGCCTACGACCCGAGCTTAGAAAAAGTGAATTTATTAACCATCCACTCCAGTAAAGGCTTGGAATTTAATCGCGTGATTATTGTGGGCTTAGGGCAAATAGAAGACAGCGATGCAAAACAAGTGGCCAACGCGCGGTTGCTGTATGTGGGCATGACGCGCGCGCAGCAATGTTTATTGGTGACCTATTCTGGCGAAAATCAATTTACGCAAAAACTGGTCAGTTGATGACTGTCGATTATTTTAAGTCCGTTATCGTTTTGTGATGTTTGGTATGTATATTGATGCGTGGATTCCAGTCGCTAATGCAACAATGCTTAATTTAACACGTGAATATCCGCACTTAATAAAATGGCTTCGCTCGAATTACCCACTAAAACCTCGTAGTCTCCAGCCTCGGCCCACCAATCTTTTTTTGTGTTTGACCAATACGCAAAATTGTCGGTTTTTAAACGCAGCGTTACTTCACGGCTTTCATGAGCTTTTAGTGCCACCTTGCGGAATCCTTTTAATTCTTTAAGTGGGCGCGGCTCGCTCGCGGGCGCATTTTTAATATACACCTGCACAACCTCGGCACCGTTAATGGCACTGTTATTTGTCACCGTAAGGGTTAATTCGAGGCTTTGATCTTGTGCGAGCGTTTGTGTGCTTAAGCGTAAATTCGAAAAAATAAATTGACTGTATGAAAGCCCAAAGCCAAACGGGAATAAAGGTTTGATATCTTGTTTTTCATACCAGCGATAACCGACAAAAACACCTTCGTCATAATTTACATCGTAAATGGCTCGGGCTTTTTCCCAGGCGTCGTTTTCGCCACTGTAAATCACTTCGCCTTCGGGGATGTAATTAGCACCGGGGCCGTCGCTAAATTCGCGTTCGATGGTGATGGGTAATTTACCGGAGGGGTTAGTTTTTCCGCTGAGAATTTCGGCCAGTGCGAGGCTGCCGTTTTGTCCGTTATACCAACAATAAACCACGGCTTTGGTTTGCTCTATCCAGTGGCTCATTTTTTTTCCGCCGCCGCAATTCATTAATACAATCACGTTGTTATTAAGATTTAAAATTCGCTGAATATATAAATCATCGCCACGATCAAGCGCAAAGCTGTGGTCGTAGGCTTCGCGGTCTTTGGTATTGATGCTTAACAAAATACAGCTGGCGTTGCGAATAATGTCATCGGTGGGTACGGGGTCGTAGTGAATATTAGCGAACTGCTGTTTTAAAGCATCAAGCTGCGTAATTTGATCGTAACCTTTGACAAAAGCAGAGCCACCGCCAAGAGCTTTTTGTACCATGCCGTCGCCTAAGGCCAGAATTTTCTGTTCGGGATTTAGCGGTAAAATATTGTCTTGGTTGCGCAATAAGACAATGCCTTCGCGCGCGGTTTGTAAAGCAACGGCTTCGTGTGCGGTATATTGCTCTTCGCTAAACGGCGTGGGTTTTTTGTCGAATAAATCCATTCTTTTTAAGGTGGTTAAAATACCGGTGACCATGCGATCTACCACCGACTCTGCCACTTCGCCACATTCTATTTTTGCTTGCAGTGGCCGCATGGCATCGGCGGCGGGCATTTCGATATCTTGACCTGAGTGAATAAGTTCGTTGCTGTCGTATACCGCCCACCAATCGGTCATCACTAAACCCTTAAACCCAAAAGCACCCCGCAACCAATGATCAATTAAGGTTTTGCTTTGGCTGGCCCATTCACCATTCACTAAGTTATAGGCGGTCATGATAGCGAGCGCGCCAGCATCAATACCGGCTTTAAAGGCGGGGGTGTAAATTTCGTGCAGAGTTCGTTCGTCAACTATCGAATTACTTTTGCGGCGAAAATAATCGGTATTGTTTGCTACAAAATGTTTGAGTGTCGCAATAGTACCAGTGCTTTGCACGCCAGCTACGTAGCGCTCTACCATGCGAGAGATTAAAAACGGATCTTCACCAAAATATTCAAAATTTCGACCACACTGCGAAATGCGATAAAGATTAAATCCTGGCCCCAGTAAAACGCCCACGCCATTGCCATTACACTGCTCGCCAATACAGGTGGCATAAGCTTCGGATAATTCGGTATTCCATGTAGAGGCCAGCAATATAGGCGCAGGAAACGCCGTGGTTTTTTTAAGTGTGTGCTGGTAAGTGTACTGCTGGAAACGCTCATTAAGGACTAGGCCTGCAGTCGCATCTGAAAATAAAACACTCGGTAGATTAAGGCGTGCAATGGCGTGCGTATAAAAACCATGGGTGCCGCCGACGTATTGGCATTTTTCGGTCAAGGTCATTTGTTGGACGAGATTGATGGCCCAAGCTCGGGCTTCTTCAAATGAATGTTTCACACAGGTGTTCCTATTCTTGGATGATTATTGGGGTAGCGTAAGCCAGCGGCTTAAAGGTTACCGGCGTGCTGGTTTGATGGTGGCTGATAGTATCAGGTGCTATAGGCCATTCAAATAAATTAGGCGGGTAAAAAACGCAAATTTTGATGCTGCTAACGCCAGTCGCAAACGCGATAGGTCGAGTTTTGACGGCCAGCGGGATAGGATTTAGCGTGCGCTAGAAACGGCAAAAATGCTCATAAAAAGCCATGCCTTTTACCGGTGATTTAAAGCAATTACCTTCAAACATTAGTATTGCCATGTCGCCGCTGGGTATGTATTTTATGGTTACAAAATTGTTTTTTTCTTCAATTATTTTAAAACTGTATTCCTCAATGTATCTATCGATATTTACCGTGGCTTTATTGCAGTTGGAATAGTGCACTATGGCTTTGCCATAGATTTTGGCGAGTTTGAGTTTTTCTTTATTGCTATTGGGTGTGCCGTAAAGTTCGGCCAAGGTTTTGGTTTTATGCGATTTCCATTGACCTTCTAGCTTACAGCTCAGTGCGGGCATGCTCAGTATAAGCTGAAAAAACAATAAAAATGTAGCGACTAAAGCATTCATTAAATCTCCGTTCACCCTGTCGAGAATGGGGTAAGGCTTCAATAGTGCGAATATACCGTATAGCAATTAAAATTAAAAAAACGCCTACCAGGGTAGGCGGTGCGCAAAATGGCGCTAGTCGGGGTAATTTAACATTAGGTGTAAAAATTTAAAATTCCGGTATCGATAGAGTCCTATAATCATTAATCAATATAGGTTATTAAAATCTTTGGTTGTTAAAACAATAGTCATTAAAACCAGTCATTAAAGCCCTACGCGTGACGGCAGGCGAGTTTTACAATCGGCACTGTTGGTTGGTAGCTCAGCTTGCGTGGTAAAGCCATTGGCGCTGTGCCATACACGAATATCACCATTGTTATCAAAACGAATTTGCTGGTATTTAATACCATTAATAGTTTCTTCTCCGGCGGGTTTCATAATGGCTTGATATTTCGCACCTAAAAATTCAAAGGTTAATAATAGGCTGTAGGCGCTGGCTTTTTCGCTATTGGCACCCAGTAAACTCCAATAGCCATTGATTAATTCACCGTTGAAATTACCCTCACCTAGATCTTGTTTGCTGGCGTCTTCAATGTATTTTGCACAGGCGATAAAACCACCATTCACGGCGTTTTTATCGCCTAAAAAATTTAATTCAATTTCGATATCTTTAAGTCCGTCGGGTGAAAAACCTAAATCTAAATCCGAGACTTTTAGCATTTTCCCCCCTAGATTACCAAAGGGTGTGGCATTGCTGGTGAGTCGGGCAATGGCATCTATAGCTTGAGTGCTGCTGAAATCACTGTCGTTAAAATTGCTGAGTGCAAGATTGCTGACGTTGGCATTGTCGTCGCTGAGCGCTAAACGCAAGGCTTCTAATAATGAGTCATTATTGTTGTTGAGGAAAAAGCGAAAAGCATTATCAAGGGTGTTATCGATTTGCGGGCTTTCTTGAGTGGTTTTAATTACAAGGGCCTCAAGTGCGCGCACATTGCCCAATATTTGCCCTTGGTCCATGGCAATATCCGACATATTTATCAGGCGATCTATGATTTTTGGAATATCGGTGGCGATGGCGGCAACTCGGGCAAAACGGTCGGGGTTACTGCTGCTGCCCATATCGGCTGGAATTTCAAAATTGTGGTGCTGGTAGAGCGCGCGTACTTTTTCTTCGGCGTTATCTAAAATACTAACCAGTTGCGTTGAATCGGTAAGCACGCTATCGAGCTGCTGCGCCGGTTTAGTTAATTGCTCGGCAAGACTGCGATAAACCCACAAACTGGTGCCGTTTGGCATGCTGGTTTCGCTATTAATGTCGGGGTAATTATCATCAATGCGGTCACTTAATACGGTGATGGTTTTATGAATTTTTAGTGCGTTATTAAAGAGCCATGAATTAATTTCGGTATTGCCTTGCGCATTTAAATAATCCACATCTAAATCGGCAGCATTCATGCCGAGTGCGGTTAATACCGCTTGTTGATCCTTGTTATTTTCCATTGCGGTCACTAGCGTGGTGATTGGCGATATAACGGTATTTACCGTATCGGCTGGATTGTCGGCATTAATGCGGCGGCTCAGTTGTGCTAAAAAAGGTTCGCCAGTTAAACGGTCGTAACCACCATCAATGCGCAGCACAATATGGTTATGGCGCGAGCTGCTGTTAAGGCAGTATTGCGTGTCTTCGGCGTTGGCATCGCCGGCACAGTAGTTAACGCCAGTATTGGGATTGCGGCCAAAATAGCCTTCGTTATCGGTAAAAGCGTAGGGCTCCCAAGGGTCGCGGGTACCATTATTGTTGCTGTCAATAAATACAGTGGCGCGGGCGATGTGGCCATCTACCGCGACGCCGCTAAATTCCTGATTAAACGTTGCGGCGGAGCCTTGGTCTTGCTTGCCACTACCGCTGCCACAACTGGCCAGCATTAAGGTTGCCAAGCCCACAGCCAGCATTAAACTGTGGCGCTTAAAGCTAGGCGCCGATTGGGTTGCATTAGCCTTGTTAATTTTGGTGACGGAATATGCGCGCATTTTTTTACCTCTTTAAAACCAATTTTTTACGGTTAATTAAAACTATTTTTTTGCGGTCGCTGGTTTATGCAATGAATTAAAAATGCTCTTCAAAACTGATTGCGAAGCTGAGTCCCCGTGGATGTTTTTCTTCTTCAATCACGGCATCTTCTAGTGCCATGGATAAATCAAGATTAAATGTATTGAATAGGGTGAGGCCGAGGTTGGCGTAGCTGAGTTTTGAGCCTACGAGATTTTTGCTGTAGCCAAAGCGCCAATCGGGCAGCCAAGTGGTGGTGGGGTGGTAGCTTGTTGAGGCGCTCAGCCATTGGTTTTCGGTGCCGATGGCGTCGTCGTAGCTGGCGAGTTCTGCCGCACCGGAAATTAACCAGTTGTCCAGCAAAAAATAGCTGCCATCAAGGGTAATGACTGGATTCTTTTTGTGTTTTTCGTGGCCTTTAATCATGCCGCGTGTATTGATGAAATAATCCGATATATAGCAATTACTTTGCTGGTTGCTGCCCTCGATATGGCTGTCGCATTGCGTTCCTATTTCACCGTAATTAAAAGAGGGTGCGTTGAGGTTGACGATAGAGGCGCCAAGACGATAACTGGGAGCTAACCATACCAAGCCTAAATCAATGCCCATATTGGTTGAGCGCACACGATGCTTTTTGTACTGATTTTCAATAACGTCTTCAATATTTTCGCCTTCCAGTAATTGCAGTTGGTAAACCTGCTTGCTGAGCTCCATGTTGTAAATATTAATGCGAGCACCGAAGATCAAAGTTCCGCCCCAATTGGCTATTTTTTGGGGTGCATATTCTTGGCTGTAACCCACCGAAAACTTTTTTTGTAATCCACTTTTTAAATAGGCGGATGTGGCGGTGGTAAAGGTTTCTTTGGCAGAGTCGTAAATGAGCCTGTCGGCTAACACGCTCACTTTTATTTGAGTTTCGATGTTGGCTTCAAACGCGAGTGTGCCGGGTAAAAAATCGGGTTTCCAGAACAAAGGGGAAAATGGGATATAAAATCCGTTGGAGGTTTTTAGGTAACCTTCTTTGCCCGCAGATTCAATAATTACATTAAATTTATCAAGCGTGACATTTACGGGATCGGTATTGAGTGAAGGGTCATCTAAAATATCAATAAGCTCATCGAGATCATCAATAAAATTATCAACTTGGCCGTATTCGGTGCTGTCAGTAAAACTAAAAAAGTAATTCATGCGAAAGTGTTCGTCGTCATCAATCATCACATTGCCCATGGCGGGATTGTAAATGCCGCTAAATAAGCTGAGTTGGTTCGACGACTGGCCAGTAGTAAGGCCGGTGGCATGGTTGAGTAAATTGCTGTTGGTGGCATGGCTGGGTATGGCCACGCAAAGCGCCGACGCTATGCAGAATTGAACCGTATTTTTAAGTGAATTATTTAAGTGCACGATGACTCCTTGTTTTTAATCCATCACTACTGAATATTTTTATTGGCGGTTGTTTAAAGCTAATAAATTTTATGGTGATGCTCTTGTTGTGATAGGTGTAGTTATGTTTGGCTCAGTAATAAAACATTAGTCCAGGAGTGCATCGCTAAAAGACCTAAATTGCTCCATATAAAAACATAATCTGGATTTGTAATAATTAAGTCTTAAATAATCAAAAAAATTACATTACGTTATAGAAGATTATTTTTAATGCTTTTTTTGTATGTAAATAATTGGCGTTTTAACTGTTTAAATTGCGAATTTTTTGAGCTCGCCAATAACTTGCCTAACTATGCTTTTTGTTAAAGCATTCAAGTGATATTGAATATCTAATGGAGGTCTGAAAAGAGATAAGGGTGCCATTTTTGATTGTGTGGTCACGGTATTTTTGGTGGCAATTTACTTGGATGGAGGCTGGCTAGGTGAGGGTTTTTGTGGGCTGGCTTGCAGCTCTTTTGCGATGTTTTTTTTGGGGGCGGCATTACTTTGATGGTCGGTGAATCTGTTTGGTGTGGTTCTAATGATTTTTTTGATCGGGCCGAGCGGGTGTTTTGGTGCACTCACGCTTGGTTTTCGCGTTTCTTGGGTGTACCTTTGCGATTCTTTGATCTCTTTTGGATGGGTTGCCGTAATAACGCCCAGCTCCGCCTATGTTTTATTTTGTGTTGTTTTATTTTGTTAATTAATCAGACTTTATTAAGGCGCTTGTGTGAACTACCAACAACCTACCGGCTTTAGCCATGACCAAGCCGATAAAATCGGTTTGCTTATTACCAATTTGGGCACGCCCGAAGCTCCAACCCCTAAGGCTTTGCGTCGTTATTTGGCGCAATTTTTAAGTGACCCACGAGTTGTCGAATTCCCCCGTTTATTATGGAAGTGCATTTTGCATGGCGTAATTTTACGTATCCGCCCAGCGCGCTCGGCTAAATCTTATCAAAGTGTGTGGACAGAGCAGGGCTCGCCATTGATGTGGCATACCCAGGCGCAGGCCGAGGCTTTAGCGGCGCATTTTGCCAATAACGCCAATATTGAAGTGGCTTTTGCAATGCGTTATGGCGCACCGTCAATTGCTAGTGAGCTTGATAGGCTGCTGCAAAAAGGCGTGCGCAAATTGGTTGTTTTGCCGCTTTATCCTCAATATTCCGGTAGTACCACGGGCTCTACCTTTGATGCGATTGCGGCTGATTTTACCCGGCGTCGCTGGTTGCCGGAGTTGCGCTTTGTGAATGAATACGCCAGCCATCCAGCCTATATCGCGGCGGTTGCACAAAGTATTCATGCTTATTGGCAGCAGCATGGACGCCCGCAAAAATTGATTTTTTCCTATCACGGGGTGCCGCTCAATTATTTACACAAGGGCGATCCGTATCATTGTCAGTGTTTAAAAACATCACGCTTAGTCGCCGAGGCTTTGGGGTTGTCGGGTGATGAATATCTCACCACGTTTCAATCGCGGTTTGGCAAGCAGGAGTGGCTCAAACCTTATACCGACCACACACTTAAGGCTTTGCCAGCGCAGGGTGTGACCCATGTGCAGGTGGTGTGCCCGGGTTTTGCGGCCGATTGTTTGGAGACTATCGAAGAAATTGGCGAAGAAAATCGCGAGTATTTTATGCATGCTGGCGGCCAAAAGTTCGAATATATTCCCGCTTTAAATAGCTCACCCGTACACATTGCTGCGCTGGCGAAGATGCTCGAAGAAAATATGGTGGGCTGGAGTATGGCGAGCGCCGAGGTGGTTAAGCAACGCGCAAGCTTGGCGTCAGCATGCCCGTTTAATGCTAAGTCCTAATCAGCTAGGGCATAAGCTTCCTTGATGCTGCTGTTCTTTATCCTGAGTCGCTTAATCTTGCTTGCAATTTGTGGGCTTTGTTCTTATAATCCGCGCCGATTTCACAGTTCACGATCTAGCCAGCGTATTGAGTCATCACTTGGTTAAGATTGTATTTCTAAGCCCCTTTATGGGGTTTTTTATTATCTGAACTTTTTTATTACCTCAATTTTTTGCCGCTCAAGTACTGATGTTGCGGTTTGGATTTGGGCAGTTATATGGGCTTTAGGCCCATTTTTTATTTCTGTTACATCACTTTTATCGGTTGATAAGGCCGGTTTAAAAAGAGTCTTGTTGATTTTATGGCGTCAATTCATGAACGTTTAGAAGGCCTGCTTAGCCCTGTTGTGGCTTCGCTCGGGTGTGAGCTTTGGGGGTTGGATTATTCCCCACAGGGAAAAGATGGCGCTGTTTTACGCCTTTATATTGATAAGCCCGAAGGTGTGGCGGTTGAAGATTGCGAAGCAGTGAGCCGGCAGGCGAGCAGTGTGCTCGATGTTGAAGACCCCATTAAAAGTGAATACACGCTTGAAGTGTCGTCGCCCGGCATGGACCGCCCCCTGTATAAGCTCAAACAATTTGAAATCAGCGTAGGGGAAATCGCACAAGTGCGCCTGCGTGTTGCTTTTGAAGGTCGCCGCAATTTTAAAGGCCTATTAAAAGGCGTTGAAGGCGACGAAGTGGTACTGGAAATTGAGGGTGAGGAATTTCTCTTGCCTTTTGAACTAATTGATAAGGCAAATATTATCCCCCGCTTTTAGGGATTGATGCAGAGGCCATCCATGAAAAATAAAGAAATTTTATTGGTTGCAGATGCGGTATCTAACGAGAAAGGCGTCGACCGCGAAGTCATCTTTCATGCCATCGAAATGGCTTTAGCGTCGGCGGCTAAAAAACGTTTTGATGAAGAATCAGAAATTACCGTTTCTATCGACCGCAAAACAGGCGATTACATTACCACCCGTCACTGGTTAGTGATGGCCGATGATGTAATGGCTGAGCTGGGCACGCAGTTAACGACCGAAGAAGCACGCGAAAAAGACCCCAGCTTAAAAGTGGGCGATACCTGTTCTGAAGTGGTTGAAAATGCTGAGTTTGGTCGTATCGCGGCCCAAACCGCGAAGCAAGTCATTGTGCAAAAAGTTCGCGAAGCCGAACGCGCACAAATTGTTGACCAGTACCGTGATCGCGTCGGCGAGCTAGTTTCGGGCACGGTTAAAAAAGTGACTCGCGACAACATTGTGGTGGATTTGGGTGGCAATGCCGAAGGTTTGTTGCCGCGCGATCAATTGGTTGGCCGCGAAATTTTCCGTATGAATGACCGTGTGCGCGCCATTTTGCTAGAAATTCGTAGCGAAACCCGTGGCCCGCAGTTGTTCTTGAGCCGTTCATGCTCGCAGATGTTGATTGAGTTATTCAAAATAGAAGTGCCCGAAATTGCTGAAGAAGTGATTGAATTACGCGGTGCTGCACGTGATCCAGGCTCTCGCGCCAAAATCGCAGTTTATACCAACGATGGTCGTATCGACCCTGTGGGTGCGTGTGTGGGAATGCGCGGTTCGCGTGTGCAAGCGGTTTCTAACGAACTGGCCAGCGAGCGTATCGACATTATTTTGTGGAATGAAAACCCCGCACAGTTTGTGATTAACAGCATGGCGCCCGCCGAGATTGAATCTATCGTGATCGACGAAGACACCAACAGTATGGATGTGGCGGTAGTTGAGGAGGGCTTAGCGCAAGCGATTGGTCGTGGTGGCCAAAACGTGCGTTTAGCGTCTGAGTTGACGGGCTGGGAAATCAACGTGATGAGCGTTGCTAAGTGGAACGAAAAACAAAAATCGGAAACTGGCAATGTTATCGAGGTCTTCATGGAAGCCTTGGATATCGAGCAAGAAGTGGCTGAGATTTTGGTTGAAGAAGGTTTTACCACTTTGGAGGAGATTGCCTACGTTCCCTTTGAGGAGTTTTTGGCCATTGATGGTTTTGACGAAGATATTGCCGAAGAGCTGCGTAGCCGCGCTAAAGACGCGCTCTTAACCAAAGCCCTTGCCGCCGAAGAACAAATTGATAAATCAGAGCCTGCCGATGATTTATTAGCAATGGAAGGTATGGACAGAGCCTTGGCCTTTACGCTGGCTGGCCGTGGTGTTGTTTGTATGGAAGATTTGGCCGAGCAGTCGGTTGATGAATTGCTAGAAATTGAAGGTATGGATGAAACGCGCGCCGCCTCATTGATTATGAAAGCGCGTGAGCCCTGGTTCGCCCAGGATGATGAATAAGTAACGACTGAGGAATTAAAATGGCAGAAGTAATCGTAAGTGAACTCGCCAAGTCCGTCGGCACCTCCGTCGAGCGTTTGCTAACGCAAATGGGGCAGGCTGGCTTGTCTCATGCAACAGCAAATGATGTTGTCTCTGACGAAGAAAAACAAAAGCTCTTGGCCTTTCTTAAAACGGCTCACGGCGGCGAAGAAAAAGGTGAACCTCAAAAGATCACCTTAAAGCGCAAAACCACTACCACCCTTAAAACAGGGACTGGCAGTAGTCGTAAGACCGTTAACGTTGAGGTGCGTAAAAAGCGCACTTACGTTAAACGCGATGACGAAGACCTTGGTGATGTTGCCGAGCAAAATAGCGCACTCGACACAGAAGAAATTCAAGAAGCCGTAGCACAAGCTCCGATTGCTGTGGAGCCTGAGCCGATTGTAATTGTAGAGGTGGCGGCTGTTGTGGCTGCAGAACCTGAGCCCAAAGTGGCTCCCGAGGTTGTGGTCGCTGTCGAAGTAAAAGCCGAAGCAAGGCCCATTATTCGCACTAGCTTTGTGGATGATGCCGAAATTTTACGCCAGCGCGCATTGGCGCGCCGCAAAGCCGAAGCCGAAGAAGTGCGCATCGAAGTCGAACGCAAGCGTGATCGTCAAGAAGCGGAAGTGGCTAAAGCTGCCGCTGATAAAGTGAAAAAAGCTAAGCCAGCACCTAAGGTTGAGGTGGCTGTTGTGGCTACCGCCGAAGAGCTTGCCGCTAAAGTAGAAGCCGAGAAGCACAAGCACGGTAAAAAGAAAGTCGCCAAAGTTGTTGAAGAAGAAGTTGAAGATCTCAGCGGTAAAAAGCACAACAAAAAAGCCGGTAAAGCGCTTAAAAAAACCGACGTCCCCGCGCCCAAAAAAGGCTCAGCGGTGCTTAGTTATCTCGATGATTCGGACGGCGATGCTGATGGCAAATCTCGTGGTGGTCGCCGCGATCGTAAAACGATCAAAATCACCAATAAACACGGCTTCAAAAAGCCAGTAGGCAAATCGGTGCATGAAGTAAAAATCCCAGAATTTATCGTTGTTTCTGAGCTGGCCGCACGCATGAATGTGAAAGGCGGCGAAGTGGTTCGTCAGTTGATCAAAATGGGTGTGATGGCGACCTTGAATCAAACCATCGAGCAAGATGTTGCGCAGTTATTAGTTGAGGATATGGGCCACACGCCCGTATTGGTAAGCTCTGATGCGGTGGAAGAAGCTTTCCAAGCGCAAATTATGCAGGCAACTAATGGCGAGTTGGCGCATCGCTCGGCAATTATTACAGTGATGGGCCACGTTGACCACGGTAAAACCTCGCTGCTCGATTACATTCGTAAGGCTAAAGTTGCCTCTGGCGAAGCTGGCGGCATTACTCAGCACATTGGTGCTTACCGCGTAGGTACCAGCCATGGCGAGCTGACTTTCCTAGATACTCCAGGCCACGCGGCATTTACCGCTATGCGTGCCCGTGGTGCAAAGTGTACCGACGTGGTGATTTTAGTGGTGGCAGCCGATGATGGCGTAATGCCACAAACTATCGAAGCCATTCAGCATGCTAAAGCGGCGGGTGTTCCCATTGTTGTCGCGATGAACAAGTGTGATAAAGAAGCGATTGATATTGATCGTGTTCGACACGAGCTGGTTGCTAAAGATGTTGTGCCAGACGATTGGGGTGGCGATACGCAATTCATTCAAGTCTCTGCACGCACAGGTATGGGTATCGATCAACTGCTTGAAGCGGTTGCAATTCAAGCTGAAATGCTCGAGTTACAAGCTGAGGTGGGCGTGCCTGCGCGCGGTGTTGTGATTGAATCGCGCATGGATAAGGGGCGCGGTGTAGTTGCCACTTTGTTAGTGCAAAGCGGCACCTTAAAAGTGGGCGATATTATTCTTGCGGGTCAAAGTTTCGGTCGTGTTCGTGCTATGAATAACGAGCGTGGCGAGACGGTTAAAGATGCTGGTCCGTCAACACCTGTTGAGATTTTAGGTTTAGATACTGCGCCTTTAGCGGGCGATGAATTTGGCGTAGTGCCAGACGAGCGTAAAGCGCGTGAAATTGCTGAATTCCGTGCTGAAAAAGAGCATCAAGAGCGTTTGGTGCGTCAGCAAGCCTATAAGCTTGAAAACATGTTTGCGGGCATGACCGGCGGCGAGCGCAAAGTATTACCTGTCGTTATAAAAACCGACGTGCGTGGATCCTTAGAAGCGATTTCGGCCGCTTTAATAGAAATGGGTAACGGTGAAGTTGAAGTCAACATTGTTGGCGATGGCGTGGGCGGTATTACCGAAAACGATATGAACTTAGCGCTAACCTCTGGTGCGATTGTCTTGGGCTTTAACGTTCGAGCCGACGCTAGTGCGCGCAAATTGGCCGAACGCGAAGGTATCGATCTACGTTACTACAGCATTATTTACCAATTAATCGACGAAATTAAAGCCGCCTTGGGCGGTATGTTGTCGCCAGAGCGCATCGAAGAAATTTTGGGTATTGCCAATGTGCGCGAAGTGTTCCGTTCGCCCAAGTTTGGTCAAGTGGCGGGTTGTATGGTTATTGAGGGCACCGTGCATCGCAACAAACCTATCCGTGTATTGCGTAACAACGTGGTTATTTTTGAAGGCGAGTTAGAATCTTTACGCCGCTTTAAAGATGACGTGAGCGAGGTGCGTAACGGTGTGGAATGTGGTATCGGCGTTAAGAACTATGACGTTAAAGTCGGTGACCAGATCGAAGTGTTTGATGTGAAGGAGATCGCGCGCACACTCTAAGCGCGATGACTTATGGCTAGAGAATTTACTCGTTCCGACCGCGTCGCTGACGCGGTGCAACGCCTACTGGCACAGTTGATCCCTGCAGAAATTCGCGATCCTCGCGTTGGCATGGTTAACATCAATGCCGTTGATGTGGCTCGCGATCTTGCGATTGCAAAAGTTTACATCACCGTTGTGGGCGCCGAGCCAGAAGCGTGTGAGCAAGCGGCTGGAATATTGAATAACGCAGCAGGTTTTTTGCGCACCTTAATTGGCAAAGAGCTCACCATGCGCTCATCGCCAAAACTGCAGTTTTATTACGATGTGACCGCGCACAAAGGGCAGCATCTTAGCGGTTTGATTGATAAAGCCATTGCCGCCGATAAAGCCAAGCAAGCGGATGATTCTCAACCTTCTTCCGATGGGGACTAGGGCTTGGGGCGACGACGTAAATCTGGCCGTGCGGTTGACGGTGTTCTTGTTCTGTATAAGCCGCAAGGCTTAACTTCTAACCAAGCTTTACAGCGCGCGCGGCATGCTTTTAATGCCAACCGCGCGGGTCACACCGGCGCTTTAGATCCTTTAGCGACCGGTGTTTTACCTTTGTGTTTTGGCGAAGCGACTAAATTCTCCCAGCATCTTTTAGAGGCCGACAAAGCCTATAAAAGCACCTTTCGTTTAGGTATTAATACCTCAACCTTGGATGCCGAAGGCGAAGTGCTTGAAGTCCGCAACGCCAGCGCTGTTACTGAATCTCAAGTGCGTGCCGCTGTTGCTGGGTTTGTGGGCGATATTCTGCAAGTGCCCCCCATGGTTTCGGCGCTCAAGCATCAAGGTCAGCCGCTTTATAAGCTGGCGCGTGAAGGTATTGAGATAGAGCGACAAGCTCGTCCCATTACCCTTTATGGTATTGATGTATTGGCGATTCGATTGGGTGAAGTGGTTGAGGTGGATGTCCATGTGCGCTGCTCCAAAGGTACTTATATCCGTAGTCTTGCGCAGGATATAGGTGAGGTTTTGGGTGTTGGTGGCCATGTCTCGGTTTTGCATCGCACCCAAGCTGGGCCGTTTTTTGAAAAAGACATGGTCACGCTGGAGCAATTGGTGGCCTTGCGAGGCGAAGAAGGTACCGCTAATGCTTATGCGGCGGTAGAGGCTTTATTAGGTCCCATCGATTCCACCATTGCCGATTTACCTGAAATTACCCTTGATAAAGACTCACAACACTACTTTTGCCGAGGTCAATCGGTGATGGCGAACAAAGTCTATGCGCTAGCTGGGCAAGGTGATAAAGTGCGCGTTCGCTCAGAAAATGGTCAATTTTTAGGGGTTGCCGAAGTCTCCGATGACGGCTGTTTAGCCCCCAAGAGGCTGGTCGTTTTTGGCGCCGAAGATTAATAGCTTACCCACCTATTGTGATTATGGGATGGGTAGGTTTACTGATTACACCGCCTAGGCTTTGGTCTTAGTGGCGTAAGCGACCTAACTGTCAATATGCACGGTTAGGCCGAAACTTCCCGTCTTTGGCGGGTGCATATTCAACGTTAAATTAAGAGGAATACCCCATGGCACTCAGTGCACAAGAAAAAGCTGCAATTGTAAAAGACAACCAACAAGCCGAAGGCGACACCGGTTCACCAGAAGTGCAAGTTGCCCTGCTTACAGCGAATATCAACAAGCTGCAAGGTCACTTTGAAGGCAATAAACACGATCACCACTCTCGTCGTGGTTTGATCCGCATGGTAAACCAACGCCGTAAGCTGTTGGACTACCTCAAGTCTAAAGACAGCAGCCGTTACGTAGCTCTGATCCAAAAACTGGGTCTGCGCCGCTAAAAAAAGTGCCCGCAAATGCGGGCACTTTTTGTTTGTATACCGGCGAGTCAAAAACCAAGGTGCCTATTACTTTCGTGAAGTTCGCTTTCAAAAGACAGCGCCAAAACGGCAGTGGTATTGAGCAAACAGGTTTAGCCCGGTAATTTTTTGTTGAAGGGGCTATGTGGCTCCTTCAGCGTGTATAAGACAATCAATTAAACGTCAGTTTGAAAAGAATATAAAAGGATAAAAACGTGAATCCTGTAATTAAACAATTTCAATACGGTAACACCACGGTCACTTTAGAAACGGGCCGCATCGCACGCCAAGCAACGGGTGCAGTATTAGTTAGCATGGGCAATACCAGTGTTTTGTGTACGGTTGTTGGCGCTAAAGAAGCCAAGAGTGGCCAAGATTTTTTCCCGCTTTCTGTTCATTACCAAGAGAAAGCTTATGCCGCCGGTAAAATTCCCGGTGGCTTCTTTAAGCGTGAAGGTCGCCCAAGCGAAAAAGAAACCTTAACCTCACGCTTAATCGACCGTCCTATTCGTCCATTATTCCCCAAAGGTTTTTTGAACGAAGTTCAAGTGGTTTGTACCGTGGTATCGGCCGAAAAAGACATCGACCCCGATATGTGCGCCATGATCGGCACCTCGGCCGCATTGACGATTTCTGGCATTCCTTTTAATGGCCC
Organism: Marinagarivorans sp.; assembly: GCA_034519605.1. Classification (GTDB taxonomy): domain Bacteria; phylum Pseudomonadota; class Gammaproteobacteria; order Pseudomonadales; family Cellvibrionaceae; genus Marinagarivorans. The sequence continues at coordinate 3,412 of JAXHOG010000007.1, read as the reverse complement.
TATCGGTGCTGCGCGCGTGGGTTATACCCAAGCGGGTGGTTACTCGTTAAACCCTAGCTACTCAGCGCTTAAAAACTCTGAATTAGACATGGTGGTTGCCGGTACAAAAGACGCGGTATTAATGGTGGAATCTGAAGCGAATGAGCTACCAGAAGACATCATGTTGGGTGCAGTTTTGTTTGCACACCAAGAGTTACAAGCCGTAGTTCAAGCGATTAATGAATTGGCCAAAGAAACCGCCAAGCCACGTTGGGTTTGGGTTCCTGCAGCCATTAATACCGCGCTTTACAGCAAAATCACCGAAGCCTTTGGTGCATCTGTTGCAATGGCTTACCAAATTACCGACAAGGCCAAGCGCTATGATCGTTTAGGTGAGTTGCGTGCTCAGGCTGTTAGCGAATTAGCCCTCGAAGGCAGCGATATTAAAGCGGATGACGTAAGCGATTTATTTGCCAAGCTCGAAAAAACTACGGTACGCACCGCTGTTGTTGCTGGCCAGCCCCGTATTGATGGTCGCGACAACAAAACCGTTCGCGGTTTACAAATTGAAGTCGGCGTACTGCCAAGAGCACACGGTTCTGCATTGTTTACTCGTGGCGAAACTCAGGCGCTGGTTGTAGCGACTTTAGGTTCGGCGCGTGATTCGCAAATTATCGATGCCCTCGAAGGCGAGCGCCGCGATAATTTTATGCTTCATTACAACTTCCCTCCCTACTCGGTGGGCGAGTGTGGTCGTATGGGTGCCACTGGCCGTCGCGAGATTGGTCATGGTCGTTTAGCGCGTCGCGGTGTTGCCGCCATGCTGCCAACGCCCGAGCAATTCCCCTACAGCATCCGCGTAGTGAGCGAGATTACTGAATCTAACGGTTCTAGTTCTATGGCCTCTGTTTGTGGTGCGAGCTTGGCATTAATGGATGCGGGCGTACCCTTAAAAGCACCCGTTGCGGGTATAGCGATGGGCTTGGTAAAAGAAGGTGATAAATTCGCCATTCTTACCGACATCCTCGGCGATGAAGATCACCTCGGCGATATGGACTTTAAAGTCGCAGGTACTGCTAACGGTATTACCGCACTGCAAATGGACATCAAAATCGAAGGTATCACCGAAGAGATTATGGATATCGCCTTAGAGCAAGCTCTAAACGCGCGTTTACATATTCTTGCCGAGATGAACAAAATTATCGCTAAACCTCGCGATGGTCTGTCTGACTCGGCACCGCAATATCACTCGTTAAAAGTTGATCCCGATAAAATCCGTGACATTATCGGCAAAGGCGGCGCCACTATCCGCGCATTAACCGAAGAAACTGGCGCAAGCATTGATATCGAAGACGACGGCACCGTAAAAATCTACGCATCAGACAGCGAAGGCCTTAATGCCGCCATCGAGCGCATTCAAGCCATTACTGCCGAAGCCGAAATTGGTGCAATCTACGAAGGTAAAGTGGTTCGCATCGTAGATTTCGGTGCCTTCATTAACTTCTTACCGGGCAAAGATGGCTTGGTACACATTTCGCAAATCGCTCACGAGCGTGTGAACGCGGTTGCTGACTACTTGACCGAAGGTCAAATGGTTAAAGTGAAATGTTTAGACGTTGATAACCGTGGCCGCATCAAACTTTCGATTAAAGAAACCATGCCCGCGCCCGAGCCTAAAGAAGTCCAAAACGAAAGCGCAGACGATTAATTGTCGCGTTAATTGCAAAATAAAAACCCGCGCTTGTCGCGGGTTTTTTTATCCTAGAAACCTCAGTTGAGCGCCAAAAAGATGTGTAAGCCCTTGATGTGAATAGTGAATATTAAAAATGCCGAGCAACCTTATGGGTTGTTCAAGTTTTTAACCTTGGCTAGGCGCGTCAAGGGATTGCGCAGACCTTGGTGATTCAACGGCGGTTTCTAGGTTTATGGGCGTCTAATTAACCACACCTTGTTGGTGTTCACGCTAACGCAAAAAGAATCAACTCCAAAGCCGCCTCATAGTGCAGTGTAATCCCACTTAAATCGATGATTTTAGAGGCACGATAGAAGAAGTTAACGACATGCAGTTATAATCGGCACCGAATTAACCACAAAAACGCCTAAAAATGCCGACTAAAGACCACCCCATCGACCTCGTTAAATACTTTTCAAGCATTGAAGATCCTCGTATTGATCGTCAAAAACTACACGCATTACCCGACATTCTTTTTATTGTATTTTGCGGGTCTATTTGCGGCATTGAAAGCTGGGAGGACTTTGTAGCATTTGCTCAATGCAAGTTAGAATTTTTGAAAAAACACATTCCATTAACTAACGGAATACCTTCAAAAAATACATTTCAACGTGTTATTTCACGCCTAAATCCCGAAGCTTTTAAAGCCTGCTTTTTAAAGTGGGTGGCGGATTTTGAAAGTAGCCTAGGTGATGTTATTGCTATCGATTATCTTAAAACTCAACCCCAGCGAAGCGGATGCTTGGACTGCAGACGAAGTGCTTGAGGGGTGTCGGGGTCAGGGGGTGTCGGGGTCACAGGGGAGAAACGGGAAATGCGGGGACAGGCACTCATCATGCGAGAGGTCGGGGTCATGCGAGAGGTCGGGGTCATGCGAGAGGTCGGGGTCATGCGAGAGGTCGGGGTCAGACCTTATAATTGACATTTTGTGAAATGTAAGGCCTGACCCCGTTGCCTGAGCCTTTTTACGTTGTCTCTATGGGCAAGTTCACGGTGCTTTTTTTGGCAACCTTGGGCTACTACAGCATTTATTGGTTCTATAAAAACTGGTCGCAGATTGGTAAATATCAAGATCGCAACACCTACCCCATTTTGCGCGCCGCGTTTAGCATCTTTTTTGTTCCGCAATTAAGTAAAGAGCTCACCACCTACCAGCAACAAAGCCAACGCACATATCACTGGAAACCCGCCGTTTTTGTATTGGGTTACATTGGCTTGGTAATGCTGTCGCTGCCGTTAAGTTTTGCCTTAGTCAATAAAAGCATTAGCTTGGGCTGGGTGTGGTTACAGATGCCTGTGTTGGTGATTCAATACTATCTGACCTACCAATTCCAGCTTGTCGCCAACCACGCCTGCGCCGACCCCTTCGGTAAAGAAAACGAAAAGTTCACGCCCGCTAACCATGCATGGATTATTGTCGGTATGGTCTTATGGTTTGATCAACTCAAGCTGCTGTACCTTGTTAGCACAGGCCAATACGACCAAATTGGCCTGTGATTAAACCTAGAAACCTCAGTTGAGCGCCAAAAAGATGCGTAAGCCCTTGATGTGAATAGTGAATTTAAAGATGCCGGGCAACCTTATGGGTTGTTCAAATTTTTAACCTTTGCTAGGCGCGTCAAGGGATTGCGCAGACTTTGGTGATTCAACGGCGGTTTCTAGGTTTAATCAACGGCTCTGACCTCCATTGATGTAACCGCC
>JAXHOG010000111.1:0-3384 GCA_034519605.1 Marinagarivorans sp. | reverse complement strand
ATTACGTATTACTCTATTTTTTGCTGTTGACGGAAGCTATCAAAAAGAGAGCACGCATTATCAACGATTAACGCCAAAAGAGGGCGGCGACGATAATCACAAAGGCCATATGATGCTAACGTTATTTGATGTGCGTATGGGCGTGCCGATTGATGTTGCCATTGAAACAAAAAATACCCATGAAACGCTCGTGCTGAAAAATAATTTTAATTCACCCGAGGGTTGTTTGCGCAAGCGCAATGCTATTTTTGTGGTCGATAGAGCCTTTGTTAATATGCCATTCTGGGATGCCCAAAAAAAGACCTATGCGCAAACCAGTATTACGCGATGGAAAGATAATCTTATCGTAAAATCGAGCGTTGCTCGCACAGTAAATCTGTGTGCGATGAACGAAGGTGTTGTGTCTGACGACAGTGTTTCGCTGAACGCAAGCGCTGAGGAGTGGCGTTGTATTCGCTACAAAACACCGGAAGGAAAAGAGCTCGTTTTTTTATCGAATGAGTTAACGATTGAGCCAGGACTTATTGCTTTTTTATATTTGCGTCGCTGGGATGAAGAGAAATGTTTCGATACGTGGAAAAATGATTTCTCTTGCAAAAAGGCGTGGAGTAAAAGTAATAATGGTATTTTTCAGCAAGCATTATTGGCGGTGATGACGTCGTTGCTGGTGCAATTATTTTCGAATCATCATAAAAATGCGTTGGGTATTGAGGATGAGGCAAGTTTAAAAAAGCAAGATGATTTACAGAATAAAAATGCACGTGAAAAAGGCCACCGCATTCCGTGGTATCGTGATTTCTTCCGCTCTGCCTCCAAAGTGACGCGTCAAATACTTCGCTTTTTGAGGAGCTGTTTGATGAAAACGCCCTCAAAATCGCTGTATGAGCGCCAGCTGCGGCCATTGTATCTTAAGTATATTTGAGGTTGGCCGGACACTGTTGTCCATAAAGATCACTTAGGCTCTATTACCGCCATTACTTATGGGAGCGGCACGCAAAAAGGCCAAGTGTTCCAGCGTATGGCGTTTGACCCTTGGGGCGCGCGGCGCGAAATTAGCAATAACAAAGTCAGCGCTAAGCTGTTACCCCAAACCAGCGTATTAGCCACCTTTGCCAAAACCGCAAAACCCATTACCAACCGAGGTTTTACCGGGCACGAGATGCTGGACGAAGTCGGCATTATCCATATGAATGGCCGTATTTATGATGCGACCATTGGCCGGTTTTTGCAGGCCGATCCGACTATAGATGGCGCCACCAGCGTGGGCGGATTTAATCGTTATGCCTATGTTAAAAATAATCCGCTGAATGCGGTGGATCCTACGGGGTATTGGTCGTTATCTAAATCGTTAAAGCGCATGTGGAATGATATTCGGCCTTATGTGGCGGCGATTGTGGCGATAGTGGCGACGGTTACGATTTGTGGCGGTAATGCTGTCTGCGGCTGGGAAATCTATGCCTTAATTGGTGGTGTATCGGCGGCGGCAGGGGCTGCTGCAAATGGCGCCAATTTACGACAAACACTTAAGGCCGCCGCTATAGGCGCATTAAGTGCGGCTGCTTTTTATGGTGTATCAAAGCTTATTCCCAGCTCCCCCACTGCTTCGGCCAACGCTATACGCGTGGGCAAAGGTATGTGGATGTCGACCACAAACTTCGCCAAGCTGGTGGTGGCACAAGGCATGGTGGGCGGTGCTATGTCGGTATTGCAGGGTGGTAAGTTTGGGCATGGTTTTGTGAGTGCCGGATTCTCGAAGTTAACAACCCCGCTTGTTTTGGATATGGGCAATACCTTTGCCGAAGGTTTTGCCAGTGCTATGGTAGGCGGCACGGTTTCGGAGATGACTGGGGGTAAGTTTGCCAATGGGGCGACTACGGCGGCGTTTTTGTATGCGTTTAATGCGGCGACTTCGGCTGTTGTGGATGCACAAAAGGGGCAGAATTCATTAGGCACCAACAATTCTGAGTCGTCGAGAGGGCCTTTACGTTCAGCGTTGGGCTTTGTCGGGAACATTGTTGGAAAAATTTGGACTCTACCTAACACTTTAATTGGTTTGGCGTATGGTGGTGTAGGTCATGTGGCAGGACTAGTCATGGGTACTAATCCTCAGATTCGTTTTGCCAATAATGCTATCGAGTTTATTAATAATCCATTGATGGTTGGTCATGGAGCCATAACTTTTGGCAATACGATCATTTACGGCCAAAACTCCCCGCCTTGGAAAGGAGGCGCTTACGGCGAGCAAGGTGTAAATATAGGTTTGCATGAGAAAGCCCATACTTTGCAGTACCAAGTTTTAGGGCCTCTATATGGACCAATCTACTTGCTAAATGGCGGGTTCGCTGGACCCGGCGGCAATTCTTTTGAACAATCTGCACAAGACTACGGCAGTGGCCGGGGAGTTGGTGGCCATGGTAAAAGCGTTATTTGTTGCATTAGTCGTTATTCTGCTTTCAGGGTGCTATGACCGGTTTTATGGCCCTAGTATCCAAAACGGTTTTGACCAGGAAATACTGATTGAAATAGAGTACGAAAACGCCAATAAACAAGAGTCATATTGGCCGCCATGTCACACAGCTTTTATTGGCAAAAAAGATGCTGAAGTAAAGCGAGTAATTGTTCGCAAAAATGGTGTGGTGTTGCACGATTTGGATAGGGCTGCTTTGGCAGATTATTTAAAAAAGGAAAAACAACATAAAGGGTATTCTGTCTGGAGGATCGATTCTGAGGGTATTTCGTTCAGCGTTGATCAGAAAGAATGTTCAGAACAATCGGGAACAGGCCCCAATCAATGGGGTCAGGTTCATTGAAAAATGAACCAAGTGTTTAAACCTTAAACCACCTCCCAAGGCTTATTGTCCATTCTCGTCAAATCCCGACTGCCGTGTATCACCGCCACGATATACAGGTAGTCGGTCTTCACCAAATACATAATGCGGTAGTTCTGAAAAATCAGTTCCCGCACATCGTCGCGTTCAGCTTCCGGCACTTCACGCCCCAACAGCGGTTGCTCGTGGAGCAAATCGACAGTCTCGATAATCCGGTCTACAAACTGCTCGGCGTAGACCGGAAATAAAACAGAGGACAGGCACCCATTAAAAAGAAAAACCTAAACAAAACAGAGGACAGGCACCCATTAAAAAGAAAAACCTAAAAAAATTGTTGGTTCTTGTAGTTAATGATTTTCCGTATTTAAAACCGAATAGCCAAGTTTGGTTATAAACCATCAATTTTAAGCATTAAAAGCAATAACATCACCCAGCCAAAAACCTCGCCGTGCGAGGTTTTTTTATTTTTTGCGTTAGTTTTTTTAATATTAGGTCGCAGGCTTGCGCCGCTTTTTGGCAAAGAGGATTTGGTATTGTTGCTCAAAGTGTTGGGTGG
>JAXHOG010000106.1:0-29518 GCA_034519605.1 Marinagarivorans sp. | reverse complement strand
CCAACCTCGGCGAGTGGCACAAGCGGGAGAACAATCGGTGCATCGAGGCCGACCTGCTGCGCGCCAACCTGCAGCACGCGCGGCTATTCCGCCGGCGCACATCTCCGCCGCCGCTGCAAAAGCTGATGACCGCAGCCGACGCCACCGGCATCACGCTCTATCAGGCCAACCTGCGCACCTACCAACTGCTGCGCTACGGCGTGCCGGTGCAGATTGCCGCCGGGGCAGCCGCACGAGACGGTGCATCTGGTGGACTGGGAGCACCCGGAGAAGAACGACTTCGCCCTCGCCGAGGAGGTGACGCTGAAAGGGCGGCCACGAGCGCCGGCCGGACCTCGTGCTTTATCTCAACGGCATCGCCATCGGGGTGATCGAGCTGAAGCGCAGCTCGGTGGAAGTGGCCGATGGCGTGCGCCAGCTCATCACCAATCAGGAGGAGATCTTCAACCAGGGCTTCTTCAGCACGGTGCAATTCGTCTTCGCGGGCAGCGATTCGCAGGGGCTGCGCTACGGCACCACCGGCACGCCGGAGAAGTTCTTCGTGGAGTGGAAGGACCGAGGTGGCCCAGGCCGACGGAAGCCCGGCGGCGGTGCGCTGCTGGACCGGCCGCTCGCGCGCAGATGTGCGAGAAGGCCCGGCTGCTGGACCTGATCCGCAACTTCATCATCTTCGACGGCGGCATCAAGAAGGTGCCGCGCCCGCATCAGTTCGCCGGCGTGAAGGCGGCGCAGGAGCGCATCCGCAAGCGCGAGGGCGGCGTCATCTGGCACACCCAGGGCAGCGGCAAGAGCATCCTGATGGTGCTGCTCGCCAAGTGGCTGCTGGAGCACGATCCCGACGCCCGCATCCTGGTCATCACCGACCGCGACGAGCTGGACAAGCAGATCGAGGGCGTGATGCGGAACGCCGGGGTGATCGGCGCCGAGTCGCCCTCGCCGCGCATCACCTCGCGGGCGGAGTCTGTGGAGAAGCTCGGGGCGGCCACGCCGCGCCTGCTTTGCGCGCTGCTCCACAAGTTCGACGCCGCGGACCTGAAGGGCGCCGCCGCCCACGGTGCACGGGCGCTTCTACGTGTTCGTGGATGAGTGCCACCGCACCCAGGGCGGCGACATGAACAAGCAGATGAAGCGCTGGCTGGCGGGCGCGATCTTCATCGGCTTCACCGGCACGCCGCTCCTGCGCAAGGACAAGCGGATGACGCGCGACGTCTTCGGCACCTACATCCACACCTACAAGTTCCACGAGGCGGTGGCGGACAAGGTGGTGCTCGATCTGAAATACGAGGCCCGCGACGTGCCGCAGCGGCTGACCTCGCCGAAGGCCATCGACGACTGGTTCGCCCAGAAGACGAAAATCCTGAACAATTTCCAGAAGGCCATTCTCCGCAAGCGCTGGGCGACGATGGAGGAGCTGATGAGCGCCGGGCGAGCGCAAGCAGCGCATCATCGCCGAGCATCATCCATGACTTCGGCACGAAGCCGCGACTGAACAACGACCGGGGCACCGCCATTTTGGTGGCGGCGAGCATCTACGATGCCTGCCACTACTTCCGCATCTTCCAGAACACGCCCTTCGGCCAATTCTGCGGCGTCATCACCTCCTACGAGCCGAACCACAACGCGATCTCCCGCGAGCCGAGCAACAGCGACGAGCGCTACAAGTTCGACACCTACACCAAGCACGTCCTCGGAAAGGGCGGCCAGACCACGAAACAGTACGAGAACGAGATGAAGCGCCGCTTCATCGAGGAGCCGGCCAACCTGAAGCTGCTGATCGTGGTGAGCAAGCTGCTGACCGGCTTCGACGCGCCGAGCTGCACCTACATCTACCTCGACAACGAACTGCGCGACCACAACCTGTTCCAGGCCATCTGCCGCACCAACCGGCTCGACGGCGACGACAAGGACTACGGCCACATCGTCGACTTCAAGAAACTGTTCGGCGACGTGCAGGAGGCCATCGCGGTCTACAGCTCCGACGAGCTGGACATCGACGACGCTGCGGTGACGAGGGCAACGTCCATCGTCAAGGACTGGCTGCGAGGAAGGCAAGAAGCCAGCTCGATGCGGCCCGCGAGGCCCTGCTGCTACCTGTGCGAGCCGGTGCCGGCTGCCCCCGGGAGATGGAGCAGTACCTCCATTACTTCTGCGGCGATGCGGCCAACGCCAACGCCCTGAACGACACCGAGGCGCTGCGGGTCTCCTTCTACAAAGCGGTGGCGATCTTCGTGCGGGCCTATTGCCGATCTCGCACCCAGGACCTGGAGCGAGGCGGGCTACACCGACGCCGAAGATCGCGGCGCTTCGCAGCAAGGACGTCGAGTTCTATGCGGAGATCCGTGCCGCCATCAAGAAGCACTCGGGCGAGGAGCTGGACATCAAGCCCTTCGAGGCCGACATGCGCCACCTCATCAACACCTACGTGCAGGCCGACCCTGCCAACCTGTTGGGCGACCTGTCGCCACTGGCATTACCTACTGGCAAACCGATACCTGCAACTACTGGGGCCACAACGCCATTATTCGTCTGCAAGCGTTTATCGACCACTGCGGCCTGCCCACGCTAGAAGGTAAAGCGCCGTTTGGCGGCGATATTTTAAGCCACGATTTTGTTGAAGCCGCGCTCTTGCGCCGCGCCGGTTGGGACGTGTTATTACTGCCGCAACTGCAAGGACAGCTACGAAGAAGTACCCTGCAATATGATCGACTTTGCCAAACGCGACCGCCGCTGGGTGCAGGGCAATATTCAGCACTTAGGCCTACTCGGCACCGCGCAATTACACCGCGTCAGCCGCGTGCATTTTATCTCTGGCGCGCTGGCCTATATTTCGTCCTTGGTGTGGCTGGTGATGCTGGCACTCAGCACGCTCGATGCGGTTATTCGCGCACTCCATGCCAACGTGTATTTCACCACGCAATATCAGCTCTTTCCCGATTGGCCCATCGCCAAAACCGGCTTAATTACCGCCGTGATCAGCCTGACTCTGGTGTTATTACTGGGTCCAAAAGTGATGGGCTTGATCGTCGCGTTATGCCATAAACGCCGCGCTTTTGGCGGCACCTGGGCACTGCTTAAAGGCGCTATAGCCGAAGGTTTATTTGCGGTCTTAATCGCGCCCATCATGATGCTCTTCCACGCCACCTTTGTGCTGGCGGTATTGCTGGGCTTTAAAGTGAGTTGGGATGCGCAAGAGCGCGAGGGCCGATTATTGCCGTGGGGCGAAGTGTTATCGCGCACTGGCCGTATGGCCGTTGTCGCGGCCATTTGGGGCGCGGTAGTGTGGCACTACGCGCCAGCGTTTTTTTTATGGATATTGCCGATTGTCTTTGGGCTCTGTTTGGCGCCCGTGTTAGTGCGTTATTCCAGCAGCTTAACGCTGGGCGAGCGGGCCGCTAAAGCCGGAATTTTTATCACGCCCAACGAAGTGGACGCCGATCCCTCGCTGCATTTATTAGAGCAATGCCTAGCCCACGCCGCCAAAGCCGCCCCCTTGTCAACCTCGCCACGCGAAACTTGGCTGCCAAACCCAGCACCTTGCACCATGCCGCACTCAGAACTCGATATTTTTACAGCGCGTAAGTTGGCGTAACGCGCTGCAAAGAAAATTTTTTGGGGTTTAGTCTTGAACGGCCCGGTGTTTTTGGGCTTTATTTACAAGCGCTTGTTGTGGCATGTCAATCACTAACAGCTACGCATCATTTATCAACAAAGAGTCTGGCGTAGCTGTAAAAAAAACGTCGAAGCGCCATTAAGCACCACCCAGCAGACCACCAAAAAACACACAGCCTTCATAGATATCGCCCCAACCATTATAAGTTTCCGCATTATTTTGCTGGCGTAGCAGACTACAACAAAACAGGTTTAGTCACCGAGAGCCGTGCCGCACTTCAATTTTTAGCACCGCGTAACCAAACTCGGTTAATCGGTTTTAAATGCGAAAACTCATTAACTACGATAACCAACAATTTTGTTTTTTTAGGTTTTTCCCTTTGATGGGTGCCTGTCCCTACTGTTGCCGTAGTTTGCTGTGTCCTCTGTTTTTTTGTAGGTCGGGCTTTAGCCCGTCATTTTAAATGCTTTATCGGGCTAAAGCCCGACCTACAGGGGCTAAAGAAGAATGGCTAAGGGTGCCTGTCCTGCTTTGTCTGATGGAGTCTGACCCCATTGATTGTAATTGGCGCAAGCTACCGCCGCTATTTACATAAAGATCATCAAGGCAGCATTATTGCGCATAGCGATTCATCGGGAAGCGTGTTCTCAACTAACGGTACTCTGGCTTACGACAATTATGGTATTGCGGCGACAAAAAATAATTCGGTGGTAGGCGCTTTTGGTTATACCGGGCAGGTGTATTTTCCAGCACTTGGGTTGAATTATTACAAGGCGCGGTTTTATCATCCAAAGCTGGGTAGGTTTATGCAAACGGATCCGATTGGGTACAAAGACAATATGAATTTGTATGCGTATGTGGGAAATGATCCGGTGAATATGGTGGATCCGACGGGTGGGGCTGGGGTTGTTGCAAGTTTTGTCCGTTTGACCGCTGGGGGGATGAAAATTGTTGGTCGTCATTACTACTTGGTTGGCTGACAGGAATACATTGCGTTTAATTTGAAATTGATATTTACCCCGTAAAATAAAGGGTATTTCTTCAAAAATAAAAAACCATAATGTATTGATTAATACCGTTTTTTTAGTACCATGGAACAGGCGGTTAAAGCGAGACAAGAAGGATTAAATGTTCTCGGCGATCGTAAGCAAGTTGCAAATCAAATTGAAACAAAAGCCTTTGGTAAGGAAGCTCAAATGCAACATAAGGGGCATGATCTTGGCGATGGCACTACTGGGAAGCCACATTTTCAAACTGAGGGGAAACATGGTCATACCTTTTGGAGTATTTTATCAGTAGTCGCCATTGCTACAGCTGATGCATTAGACAAGGTTGCTACTGCCGCCGAATATATCGATCCAACTTCATATTTGTTATCTGGCGGCCCTGGTGAATCGGATAATTCTGGTAGCAATCAAAATAAAGACAATAAAAATCAAAAAAATAATGATGGGGGGTCTAACCAAGCAGGCATTTATAATGGATACATTGTTTGTGATGGCAAGTTCGTTATTTGTAAGGTAACCGTCCAATAAACCACACCTACCGCCCCATCTAATCAAACCCTAATCTAGCCGTTTTCACGTGGAGCGTAAAAATGGCCAGATTAACTCAAACACAATGGCGCGAACTCATCGCCGAGCAAGCCCAATCATCACTGACCGCCACCGCATTTTGTGCAGCACGCGGAATTAACCCTAAATATTTCAGTTTGCGGAAAAATCAGCTGGCTACATCAGTATCATCGGCTTTTGTTCGTGTCCAAACACCGCCGCCAGCCACGCATATTATTGAGATCACAACAGGCGCCACCACTTTGCGTATTCCCTCGAGCGTTCCCGCGCAGTGGTTGGCCGATATCATCAAGGCGATTCGATGATGCGCTGCTTTGTTGATCCACCCGCAATTTATTTATACAAAGATGCGATTGATTTTCGTAAATCCATTAATGGCTTAGTGATGATTATTGAGCAAGGGCTTGAGCGTTCGGCCTTTGATCCCGCGCTGTATATTTTTTGCAATCGCGCACGCGACAAACTCAAAATACTGTATTGGGATAACACCGGTTTTGCGCTGTGGTATAAACGCTTGGAGAAAGCCAAATTTAAATGGCCAGAAAAAATCAGCAGCGCCTCATTAATCCTCGACGAACAACAATTGCATTGGCTGCTAAGTGGTTACGATATTATTGGTCATCAGCCGGTATTTTTTGAAAATTCACATTAATTAAAAATAAGGCCGTGGTAAAATACGGCCATGATAAATCACCCCGAATTACTTGCCGAAATTGTGCTTTTAAAAGAGCGTAATCTCCAGCTCGAACAAGAGCTGGCGTTTTACCGCGAGCAATTTAAATTGGCGCAAGCTAAGCGCTTTGGCGCCTCGTCAGAAAAATCCCCGCAGCAACTCGACTTATTAATGAACGAGGCTGAAGTGATCGATGATCACACCGTTGCCACCGAATCCGTTGAAATACCCGAAAAAATAGAAACTCAAAAGTCAGAAAAACCGCGCGGCCGCAAACCTTTACCTAAAGAGTTGCCACGCGAAACACGCATTGTTGATATTGATGACGCCGATAAAGTCTGCACATGCTGCAGTGGCGAACTGCATAAATTCGGCGAAGAAACCAGCGAGCAACTGAAATACATTCCTGCAAAAATGACCGTGATTGTCACTGTTCGCCCAAAATACAGCTGCCGCCAGTGTGAAAAAAATAATACCCACACGCCGATTGTGATTGCACCGGTTCCCGCCAGCCCAATTCCAAAAAGTATTGCGACACCTAGCTTATTGTCGCAAGTGATTTGCAATAAATATCAATTCGCGATTCCGCTCTATCGTCAAGAAGCTCTTTTCAAACAAATTGATATTGAATTAAATCGAAAAACCCTCGCGAATTGGATGATTCGCAGCGCAACTGTATTCGAGCCTGTCATAAAAGCCTTAAAAGACACCCTCCTAGTGCAGGGTGCGATTCATGCCGACGAAACACCGGTAAAAGTCATTCAAGAAGATCGCGAAAAATGCTACATGTGGGTGTATTGCTCGGGCGCGGATTCCCCAGGCGACACTCAAGCGAATAAAAACATCGTACTTTACGACTACCAACCGAGTCGCGCGGCGAGCTGCCCGAATAATTACTTGGGTGGCTATAAAGGCTTTTTACAGGTCGACGGTTACGTAGGTTACGAAAGCACGAAAGCAACGCTCGTAGGTTGCATGGCGCACGCACGCCGAAAATTTGTGGATGCGCAAAAAGCGCAATTAAAAGGCAAATCGGGTCGAGCAGACTGGGCTGTTTCGCACATTCAAAAGCTGTACAGAATTGAGTCGCAATTAAAAACAAAAACAAATACTGAGCGTTTTGAAATAAGACAAAACCTATCGGTGCCGTTACTCAATGAATTTAAACAGTGGCTCGATAAAACGGTCAGCCACGTCGTGCCCAATTCAGCCATTGGTAAAGCAGTAAATTATACGCTCAATCAGTGGTCTAAATTAATCGCATACACACAAGATGGACAGCTATCAATCGATAATAATCGCGCCGAGCGCGCCATTAAGCCGTTTGTGATTGGCCGTAAAAATTGGTTATTTAGCGCCACCACCAGCGGTGCTAATGCGAGCGCTAATTTATATTCGATCATTGAAAGCGCAAAAGTTAATGGCCTGGAGCCGCGCCACTATATTGAGTATTTATTAACGGAATTGCCGAAGCGAAAAGTGGGCGAGGATGTGAAGGATTTATTGCCTTGGATGGTTAAGCTAGGTGTGGTTAGTTAGACGGTTACGACTTATACGCTTCACGATCTGTTTGCGTTGGCACCAACTTTAAGTCATCTGGTGTTTGATAATGGCGATTAATAAGTAAATCACTAATTATCCCCTGCCGTAGTCCCATCGTCGCTTAATGTAGCAATATCGCGTATCGCACATAAAAGAATTGAAAGCGTTGTTAGTCGCTGCTGCCCATCGATAACTAGATGTTTATTTACACCAACTGGTGTAGATCTAACGGGTACAGTAACAATAGCCCCCATGAAGTGAGAAGATCTATCCTCTTCCTCATATTGATCCATCAAATCACTCCAAAACTCCCCCCAATTTTGCTTTGTCCATGAATATGGACGCTGAAAAAGAGGAATAACGCTTTGTTTGGCTCCATCAAAATAATTAATGATATGGTGAGGTGCAGCTTCCATAGGAACTCCTAAATCAATATTTAAAAAGGATTACAACCATTATTCTTTGATGCAGTAGGCTCAAGCACGTCATGGAGCTTTGCTAGCATAAATTATTCCTTACTTAGCATCTTAGATATAATAGCTTGATACAGTTAAATCATAAAATTTTGATGAAAAATATACTAAAAGATACCTCGTGTGGTTCTTATCACAATGCCCGAATATTTTTTAGTACAATTTTTAAAAAGTCTTAATGAAAAAATATCCATTCAAAAAAAGGGGTTGATCACTTTCATGATCAACCCCTTTTTTGTTTTTCAATTTTTAAAAAAATAAAAAAAGAGAGTTTTGCACGAAAGATAAACTCACCAAGCGAGCACCGATTTGTGCAAAGGCCTCAAAAAAACCTAATCCACATACTCCGCCACACTCGGGCATGAACACACTAAATTGCGGTCGCCGTAGACGTTGTCTATGCGGTTAACCGTGGGCCAGACTTTGTGGTTGTGTAAATAGGGCAATGGGCGGGCGGCTTGGTCGCGGGTGTAGGGGCGGTTCCAGCTTGCGTCCATTACATCGTCCAAAGTGTGTGGCGCGTTAACGAGTGGGTTGTTGTCTTGTGGCCACTCACCGCTTTCGACTTTGGCGATCTCTTGGCGAATCTGCAGCATGGCGTCGCAAAAACGGTCGAGCTCCATTTGCGATTCACTTTCGGTTGGCTCGATCATCAGCGTGCCCGCCACGGGGAAGGACATAGTCGGGGCGTGGAAGCCGTAGTCCATCAAACGCTTGGCAATGTCTTCTTCACTAATACCGCTGGCGGCTTTTAAAGGGCGTAAGTCGAGCAAACATTCGTGCGCGACAAAACCGTTGCGGCCGCTGTATAAAATCGGGAAGTGATCTTGCAGTCTTGCGGCGACATAGTTGGCGTTCAAAATTGCGTATTCGGTGGCTTGTTTCATACCCACATTGCCCATCATGCGGATGTACATCCAGCTGATTGGCAGAATGCTGGCGCTGCCCCAAGGTGCGGCGGAAATAGTACCGTTGGCGGGGTTGGTATTGGGCACGGGTTGGGTGGGGTGACCGGCTAAAAAGGGCGCAAGGTGCGCTTTTACGCCAATCGGGCCCATGCCGGGGCCGCCGCCGCCGTGCGGAATACAAAAGGTTTTGTGCAAATTAAGGTGTGACACATCGCCGCCAAACTCACCGGGTGCGGCAAGGCCCACCAGCGCGTTCATGTTGGCGCCGTCGATATAAACCTGCGCGCCGATGCTGTGGATTAGCTCGCTAATGTCGCGGATATTTTCTTCAAACACGCCGTGGGTCGAGGGGTAAGTGACCATCAGCGCGGCGATTTGTGTGCCGTATTGCTCCACTTTGGCAGTTAAGTCGGCCATGTCCACATTGCCTTCGGCATCGCACTTAACTACCACCACTTGCATGCTCACCATCTGGGCGCTGGCGGGGTTGGTGCCGTGTGCAGATGCAGGAATCAAACACACCGTGCGGTTAAAATCGCCTTTGGCTTCAAAGTATTTTTTGATGGCCACAAGGCCCGCGTACTCGCCTTGCGAACCGGCGTTGGGCTGCAAACTAATGGCGTCGTAACCGGTACAGGCTTTGAGCATGGTTTGCAATTGCTCGAAGAGTTCGCGGTAGCCTTGGGCTTGGCTCATGGGGGCGAATGGGTGCATGCGGCCAAATTCGGGCCAAGTGACGGGGATCATTTCGGCGGTGGCGTTTAACTTCATGGTGCAAGAGCCGAGCGGAATCATGGCGTGGTTAAGCGCGATATCTTTGGACTCTAGGCGCTTTAAGTAGCGCAGCATTTCGGTTTCGCTGTGGTAGGTGTTAAACACCGGATGGCTAAGAATGGCGCCTTGGCGCGCTTGTTCGGCGGTAATCGCAATGGCGGCTTGCGCGCTGGCAAGGAGACTCTCGGCACTGACAGAGGTGCAATTGGCGGTGCTGCTAAAAATCGCTAAAAGTGCATCAACGTCGGCCAATGTGGTGGTTTCGTTCAAGCTCACGCACAGGTTGTTATAGTCGATTAAACGCAGGTTGATCTCGCGCGCTTCGGCGGCTTGAATCATCGAGGCGGCGTGGGGCGTGCGAATGTGCAGGGTGTCGAAATAAGCCGTATTGATTAATTCGAGGCCGATTTTATCGATGCCTGCCGCTAAGGTTTTAGTGAGTAAATGCACGCGGTCGGCAATGCGCTTGAGGCCTTTGGGGCCGTGGTACATGCCGTAAAACACGCTCAGCAGCGCGAGCAAAACTTGCGACGTACAAATGTTGGAGTTGGCTTTTTCGCGGCGGATATGTTGCTCGCGGGTTTGCATGGCCATGCGCAGCGCTTGTTTGCCACGGGCATCAATCGAGACACCAATAATGCGGCCCGGCGACGAGCGCTTGTAGTCATCACGGAAGGCAAAAAAGCCCGCGTGTGGGCCGCCAAAGCCCATGGGAATACCAAAGCGTTGGTTGCAGCCCACCACAATATCGGCGCCTTGTTTGCCGGGCGCTTCTAGGCTCACCAAACTCAAAATGTCGGCAGCCACAGTCACTAGCGCGTTTTTGGCGTGAATGGTGGCGGCAAGTTCGGCGATGTTATGAATTTGGCCGGTAGTGCCGGGGTATTGGATAAGGGCGCCAAAATAGTCGTATTGGCCGAGCTTGGCGACGTCGTCGACAATCACCTCAAAACCAAAATGTTCGGCGCGAGTTTGGACTACCGCGATGGTTTGCGGGTGGGCGTCGCTGGCCACAAAAAAGGCGTCGCTTTTGCTCTTTTTATTCACGCGTTTGCACATGGCCATGGCTTCGGCGGCGGCGGTGGCTTCGTCGAGCATGCTGGCGTTGGCCAAATCCATGCCGGTTAAGTCGAGAATCATTTGCTGGAAGTTAAGCAAACCTTCTAGGCGGCCTTGGGCGATTTCCGGCTGGTAGGGCGTGTAGGCGGTGTACCAGCCGGGGTTTTCCAGCACATTGCGCAAAATAACGTTAGGTGTGTAAGTGTCGTGGTAGCCCGCGCCAATGTAGCTTTTGAAGATTTTGTTTTTGCTGGCAATGGCTTTTAATTCGGCCAAGGCTTGCTGCTCGGTGATGGCGGGCGCGAGCGTGGCGGTGGTTTCGGCGCGAATGGCGGCCGGTACAGTTGCTTGGATAAGGTCGCTGAGGGTGTGCTTGCCGAGCTTTTGGAGCATGGCTTGAGTTTGCGCTAAATCTGGGCCAATGTGGCGGCCGATAAATTCGGTGGGGTTTTCTAATTCCACTAATAGCGACAAGGGATCGGTCATGGACAACTACCTATAAAAGAATGATTAAAAACAAGGATTTAAAAGCGACAAAAGAGAGTGATTAAACAGCGATGGGCGGCTTATCAATGAGCGCGCAAAAAGTACAGAGGCTGTGGCACGGTGAGGGCGCGCATGATAACAATCCGCCCTTACTCAGGCAATCTTGCGCAGGCTAAGCCGATGATTGAACGGGTTTAAACGGTGACAAAAAAGCGATGAATATACTGTGGGTGATCGGCCTTGTTTGGCTGCTATTTGGACTTTGGCGCGGCTACAAACAAGGCGCAATCAAGGTATTCGCTAGCCTGTTGGCCGTGCTCGCCGGTTACGTGGGGTGTTTTGTGTGGGGCTGGCCGCTGGCGCAAAAACTGACGGGTGTGGTGGCGCCCGTGTGGCAGTGGCCGCTGGCTACGCTCATTATTTTTATTGCGGCGGCGGTGGTGTGTAAATTACTGGCGTGGCCGTTCGCTCGCTGGTATCAAGAGGCAACATCGGTGCGTTTACTGGGCGCGGCGCTTAACGGCGGCATCAGTATGATGATGTTATTGGCCGCCATTTGGTCGCTGGGTTTGTTGGCAGGCACCACGCAAAGCCCGCGTTTAACCAGCGCTTTGGCGCGTGTGGGTTATAGCGCTGTTCATCCTTTGGTGGTTGCCAGCCATGGCTTGGTAGCGCACGGTGTTTATTGGGGCTTAAAAATGGTGGGCGCCGATGACAAGCAAGCCTTTACCGCCGCCAAACTCAGCCATGCGCCCGCGCAATCGGTTGCGCAGTTGCAGCAAGTGGCGCAGTCGCCCTCGACCCGCGAGCTAATTAACAGTGCCAGCTTTAACGACTTGCTTGCCAGTGGCAATTCACGCGCACTGCGGCAAAATGCCGAATTCCAAGCGTTTGCTCAGCAACCGGGCATGCAAGATGTGATGGCGCTACTGCCTAAACTCGCAGGACAGGCACCCGAGGCGGCACTGGCCGATACCCTGTTGACGGTCTGGCAAAAAGTGGCCGAGGTGAAACATTCGCCCGAGGTGCAAGCAGCGCTGGCCGATCCCGAGGTTCAAGCGTTAATGAAAAAAGGCGACAACATGGCTTTAATACGCCACCCCAAAATGCAGCCCATGCTTAATGCGATTATGTCGACCATGAGCAAAAATACCGGAGCGCGTTTTACCGATAATCAAACCGACAGCCAAACCGATTATTCGACGGAAGCCATGAATGCCGTTCAAAATGTTTTACCTTTTGAGGGTGCTATTGGCGTTAATAACATTGGTGTTAATAACAGTGGCGATAAGCAAGACGTGATGTACAAATGGTTTGATGATAAAGGCAAAACCCATTATTCGACCTGGGACAAAATTCCTAAAAATAACCGCGAGGGTGCGGAGTTGATGAATCTGTAGTGCGATGCTGTAAACCGTAAATTATTGAATAGGTAAAAAAATGACACTCAAAAACATTGGCCCATGGCAGCGTTTAGATACACAAATAGTGTACGAAAACCCGTGGATTCGCATTAATCACGAAAATGTCATTACTCCCGGTAAAACAAAAGGTATTTATGGCGTTGTGCATTTTAAAGGCACAGCAGTGGGTGTTGTGCCGATTGATGACGAAGGCAATACGTGGTTGGTTAAACAAACCCGTTATACCTTGGGCATAGAAACCTTAGAAATTCCTGAAGGCGGTGCGCCAGAAGGTGAAAGCACACTCGAATGTGCTAAGCGCGAATTATTGGAAGAGGTGGGTTTAATCGCGGGGGATATTCAATATTTAATGACGATCCACACCTCAAATTCCGTCACCGATGAGCGCGCCGATATTTATGTGGCCAAAAAATTAACCCAAGCCGAATGCGCGCACGAAGCCACCGAAGATATTACGGTCATTAAACTACCGCTCAAAGAAGCCATTTTAAAAGTGTTGAACGGTGAAATAACCGATGCCATCAGCGTGGCCGCGCTACAGCGCTTGGCGTTAGAACATTTTATGACGTTGTAAGCATGACGTTGTAACCACTCAAACGTAATCGCCTTACACCTAGCGTAAAGCCAGTGGCGGGCGTCTAAAAAACCTAATACCCCATCACCTCGCCATCGTTTTCAGTCACTAAATCGGTAGTTGCATGGGTGAGCTTTATCCTTGTGGCTTCCCTTCTTTACATTGGTGCTATAACTAATGTGTATTGGTTAATCCGCCGTGAACGCATGAGCCCCATAACCAATAAATAGCCCCGATAACCGGATGATTCCAGCCATCGGATGCCCCCTATAAGGGGATAGTCTCAATAAATTAATAACGCTACCAAACGAATCGTCACATGTCGGTGAGTGATGGGAAGTCTCTTTATTATGCTGAATGTGAATGCCCCGAATATTTTGCCCAGATTACGCACAACAGTGCAGTATCGCCTGGGCTTGTGGGCATCGATTAGCCTGCTTGTTAGCGTTTTTCTCGGCGTTATATGTACTGAAGGTTGGGCGGCGACCCCGCCTAAGGGCGCGGCTAAAAAGTTGCATTACCCGCAAAAAATTCAATTTCGCAATGTTATGCAAAATGTCGATATCGCTCTCGGCGAGGTTCAAGCGATTTTGCAAGACAGCGAAGGTTTTATGTGGCTTGGTGGCCGCAATGTGCTTTTGCGGTATGACGGTTACGAATTCCTTGGCATTGCCATCGCTGAGGATACCGGCAGTGCAGCGCCCATGACGCAAGTACTGGAATTGCTTGAAGACCGGCACCACAACTTGTGGGTTGCGACCCGTTCGGGTTTATATCGCTACAGTCGACAGCTCGAAAAACTGTTGCCTGTCCGTAACGCGCAAGGGGAGCTTATTTTACGTGGTGCTATTTATGCGTTAGCCGAGAGCATCGACGGTCAATTATTGGTGGGGCACAACCAGAGCCTAGCCTTACTCGATACGCAAACCTTTGAGATGCAAAACCTTGGTGAGCAGATTGATCAGCCCAAGCGTTTAGCCGAGCGAGTTATTCACGATATATTAGTTGACCCCCAAGGAGATATTTGGGTGGGTATCGACGAAGGTTTTATGCGCATTGATTGGCGTACACGGCAATCGACACTGATTGTGCCTGCGCCAAGCAAGCCGTCATCGCTGGTGGATAACCGAATTACCCTACTGGCAATGGGGCATGACGGTAATATTTGGGCGGGTGGTGATGACGGCATCTACCGCTTTAACCCAACTACCGACGTTATCAAACATTATCAGCACAACCCCAGCGACCCCAACAGTTTGGGCAACAACATTACCCGCGATATTTATGTTGATCGACAAGGGTGGGTGTGGACGGGTAGCGATGTAGGCGGCATTAGCTTGTACGACGCCGAGCATGATCAATTTTTACGTTTTACGCGCAACGATGATAAGCCCGGCTATTTAAGTTTTAACAGTGTGCGGCGTATTTATGAGGACAAGGTGGGTGATATTTGGGTGGGCACCTATCCCTCGGGGGTGAATATCTATGATCGCTCCACTGCCGCGATCCGTTATTACACAAAAAACAATGGCTTGCTCGATAACAATGTTGAAGCCATAGAACAGGATCGTAATGGCGACCTATGGATTGGTGCCGGTGGCGTCAATCGGTTAAATCTTGCCACCGATACCATTACCCAATACTCCGTAGCGGGCAACACGCCAAAAATCAACTCAAGCTCGGTATTAAACGGGCAAATAGATTCTGATGGCGAGATACGTTTTGGTTCGTGGGGGCATGGAATTTTGCTCTACAACCCAATAACCGATAGCTTTGACGAAGTTCCTACTGATACCACCCTAACGCGGCAAGGGGTGCGCACCAGCAATTTGCTCAACGACCAGATGATTTGGAGCATCTACGAAGATAGCGACAAAGTGCTGTGGATTGCCACTCACTTTAATGGCCTTACAAAATTCGATAAAAAAACGGGGCTGTATAGCTTTTACCCCCCCAATTCCGACGATCCATTGACCATTGCAGGCCCGGTGACTTGGTGTGTTTTTGAGGATTCACACAAGCGTTTGTGGGTGGGTAGCGCCTCGGGTTTGAACCTGATGGATCGAACCACCCATGGCTTCAAGCGCTATTTACCCGACGCCAACAATCCCCGCAGCCTGCGCAATAACTCCATACTCGCTATTGCCGAAGATCACAAAGGTCGTCTTTGGTTTGGCTCCGATGCAGGCTTGCACCTCTACCACCCAGAAAGCGACGATTTTACGGTGTATGGCCTTAATGAGGGTTTTGCCGACCAAGGCATACGGGCTATTACAGAAGATCAACACGGCAACCTTTGGCTGGGCACCAACAATGGCATTGTGATGTTCAACCCCGATACCTTGCAGGTTAAAAATCACAGCCGCTATGGTGGTCAACTTATCGGTGGCATTGCCACTGGCGCCGCTCTTACCTTGCACAATGGCGACATTGCTATTGGGGCAATCAGTGGGCTGTACATCATTAATGTTGACGACATATTAATGAACAATAACGCACCGGATGTGGTGCTAACGGACTTCCGGCTATTTACCCAAAAGGTGCCTATTGGCGGTGCCGATAATATTCTCTCCGCATCAATCAACCAAACCAAAGCCATTACGCTGGATTACACCAAAACCATGTTGTCGCTGAGTTTTGCGGCACTTAATTATCGCGATCCCGAAAAAAATGAATACGCCTACAAGCTAGAAGGTTTTGATGATCAATGGCGTAACGTGGGCAATCACCGCAGCGCGCTATACACCAACCTATCGGCGGGTACTTACCAGTTTCGGGTAAAAGCGAGTAATAACGACAGGGTTTGGAATCATCATGGACAAACCCTTACCCTGACCATCTTGCCACCACCGTGGAAAACCTGGTGGGCCTACAGTTTTTATATCGCCACATTTTTGGGATTATTGCTTTTGTTTGTGCGCCACGAGCACCAAAAAGTGGTAAAGGCTCGCCAAATTAGTCACGAACTCGAAAACAAAATCGCCGAACGCACCACTGAGCTACGGCTAAAAAATGTGGAGCTTGAGCAAGCTTATGTCAATCTTGAGGCGATTAGTTTGTCGGACCCACTGACGGGATTGAGTAACCGCCGCTATTTGCAAAAAATTATGCCCATGGATGTGGCTGAAGTTCAGCGTACCTATGCGAGCAAGAACATCAATCAGCCGATGGCTCCGACGCACCCAGACCTCACGTTTTTCCTACTAGATGTGGACTTTTTTAAATCGGTGAATGATCTTTATGGCCACACCGCAGGCGATCAACTCTTAGTGCAAATATCCGAGTTGCTCACCGCCGTATGCCGCGAATCCGATTGCATTGTGCGTTGGGGTGGCGAAGAGTTTTTGGTGGTTAGCCGTTTTAGCCACCGCGATCAAGCGCCCATAATGGCCGAGCGCATACGAGCGAGTATCGAGCAATACGATTTCCATTTACCGGATGGCCGCCTACTTAAAAAAACCTGCTCAATTGGTTTTGCGTGTTTTCCTTTTTTGTGCGCACAACCCACCGCATTATCCTGGGAGCAAGTGATAGATATTGCCGACCGAGCCCTCTATGCAGCCAAACATTCCGGCCGTAATCGTTACATTGGCCTTGCCGCCAACAACACTACCGATGGCGCTTTGCTTCGCCAGCAGATCACCCACCACTTCAATGATTTAATGAATAATCGAGCTTTAACTGTATTGGCCGAAAGCAACGACGGAATTATTTGGGATTGATCCTAAAAATCTCAGTAGAGCGCAAAAAAATGTGTAACCCCTTGATGTAAATAGTGAATGCTAAAAATGCAGGGCGACCTTATGGGTTGTTCACGCTTTTAACCTTGACTAGGCGCGTCAAGGGCTTGCGCAGACGTTGGTGATTCAACTGGGGTTTTTAGGATCAACTGGGGTTTTTAGGATCAACTCACATCACCCCCCAGCAGCCCGTTATCGCCGCATAAATAGCGAGCAATCCATTTGTCGTCGCATGGGCAATAATCGGGGCAATAATAGAAGGGTGACGCAAGCGCACTAAAACATAGGCACCACCCGCTACCGCACCCGCAATCCAGGCACCGTGCAAGGCGCCAAAAGCAACAGCCGATATCACCGCCGCCAGCCAAACAAAGGGTAATTTTCCCGTGATATAGGCTTCACTACGACTCAACTGGCAGAGTAAATAACCGCGAAAGGCAAGCTCTTCGGCAATGGGCACCGTTACTATCGCGCCCAGATAACGGAATACCAACCAGACCACGGCCCAGACAGGGCTAAGCTCGGCAAGACCAGCGCTAAAAGTCGCATCGGCCTCAGGCGTTGCACCTAACAACAGCACCCACACAACGGCCACCAAAACACCCATACATAAAGATTCCAACCACAGCTTTTTATCGCCCAAACTGGCTTTAAGCTCTGGCCCTACCAGCAACGACCAACCCCAAGCCAAAGCCGCCAAAACGGCAATCACCCGCAAGGGGTAGAGGTGATCCCAACCGGCATTGAATGCCGAGGTGACCAGCATAACGGCCAGCAAAGCCACCATCGGCAGCAGCGTCGCTATTGCTTGATTCATGTGCACCGGTGCGGGCCTGTTCTCGGTTGTAGTTTTATCACTGGATGTATTGAGGAATGTTTTGAGTGCCTGTCCCCGATCAGGTCGCCCCGTCTTACACGCTAAAAATGTACTCTTGCCCGCCAACCACAACATCAATACCGAGGTGGCAATAAAAGTGATCCATCCCGCTTGCGAGTGAAAACCACCTACCGCCACCTCCGGCGAACCATAAGCGCCAATCAACACCAGCACCGCAATACGCAGTGTATTGAGCAGCCAAATCAATAACGCGCCCACAGGAAACAACCACAACGCGACAGGGAATCGAAAATCCTGCCGAAAAGCCCACAAATACACACCTGTAAACGCCAATACCAAACCAATGCCCTCATAGCCCGAGCAAGCATCGGCCACACGCACATGGAAATCGCCCAAGCCCAGCACTTTGGTGCTCGCATCCATGTACACAGGGTCGGCGCTGAATAACTGCAACCAAAAACTCGCTACATTAAACGTTTGATCGGCCATCGCGCTCCACAGGGTTGCGCTGGCCATGGTCAATAGCAGTACCGCCAACGCCACCACGGCGGCTACCGCCAGCAAGGCGCCTTCGCGCCGCACCAACTGCAACCATTGTTTGACGTGTGCAGCGGCCAGCAACCAACAAAGCAGTGTAAAAAAACCCGACAACCACCAAAAAACAAAAGGCCAAAGACTCAGGCGATCTAGGGTTTCTGGGTGAGCAAAAATAACCCGGGAAAAATACCAAAACAGTCCAAACGCCAAGCACTCTAGCGCTAAATACGCCAATAAACGCCCAGCACGCAATGCCCAACCCAAGCGGCGCAGGTAGGCTGGCAAGCGCCGGCCCAACAAAACCACAGCGATAACACCCCAGAGTACAGCCCACTTAGCGACCGACCCCATATAACCAAACACCGCCAAACCACCCGTGATTTGGCCCTGTAAAATCAAACCGTAAGCGTCTACCGATTGGCTAATCAAGAGCACCTGCAGCAACAACACGCCGCCCCAAACGGCCATTACCACCGATCGCGTCCATCGTTCCATTAGCTCATTACCTTTTTTATTTGGCCGCAAACAACAAAAAGCCCTTGAGTTTCCCCAAGGGCTTTTTGTTTAACCTCAACATTAACCGCGCTAAGCAGCCCAATAACAAGGGCTTGTGATAAAAATTACGCGTTAGCGTTAAGTTTTTTGCGTTCGCGACGAATAGCCACTAGGCCACCTAACAAACCTAAGGCTAAAGCCGCGCCAGCACCGTTGATTTCGGGCACATCAGACACAGGAGTTTTCTTGGCCGCTTGCTTATTTTGTGCAGCTAGTTTTACAGCAGCTGCTTTTTGTTGTGCAGCTAGTTTTACAGCAGCTGCTTTTTGTTGTGCAGCTAGTTTTACAGCAGCTGCTTTTTGTTGTGCAGCAACTACTTTTTGTTTGGCTTCCTCTTGGCTAGCCGCAACATCTAACGCAAAAAAAGGCAGGCTCAGCAGCATCGCGAAAAATATTTTTTTCATAGTTATATCTCATTAATCAATAGTGGATAAGGGTAGCCTTTATCAACGCTGTAACCAAACAGCCTAAAGCGCTTTCAGCACCTACACAGCAAAAACTAAACCAACCATAGAAAATAAAATATAAATCATACAAAACAACAAACTACAAAATTGGTAAGGCCAATAATGGCAAAAAACACAAAATAGCGTAGCGCACTGTAATAAATCTCGGCAGACACCCAATAATTTGAACCCCCATAAGGTTGCCCTGCACTTTTAACATTCACTACTCACATCAAGGGTTTACACATCTTTTTGGCGCTCAACTGAGGTTTTTAGGTTGATGAGGGTGCCTGTCCTAGCTTTTGCTATTGTATTGGTTGAGGGTGCGGTTATAGCCAAATTGCGGGCCTAAGCGGGCGCTATCAAAACTGTATTGCTCTCGGCCAATGGCATCGTAAGTTTGGCGCGTGTAACGTTAAAGCGAGTGCCTGTCCTGGTTAATTGTTAGGTTTTTCTTTTTGATGAGCGCCTGTCCTCTGTTTTCTGTGCCGGCTGCAAGCGAGCCTTCAGCGTTAAGTCGGATACGTCATCAGGCAGTGGCCAGCTCAGCCCCGCCGCATCCGCCCGCTGCACGTATTTGGAAATAACGCCGATGGACAAACTAAGACACGCGCCGATTTGCCGCAGTGACAGCTGCGCCTCATATTTAAGGCGCAGAATTTCTTTTAACTTGATCATAGAGACCCTCTTGATAGGCATGGTCGCTCCCGAGACTAATGGCTAGACAAAGGGAGCGCAGGTTACGGACATTGCCGGTGCCTGCAAGAAGGAGTGGGGCGGGATTTACAGCGACGCTTAAATTTTGCGAAGCGTGAACACCAAATTTTGCCTAACGGCAAAAGTGTTCACGCTTCGAGAAAATTCAGTGTTCACGCTTCGAGAAAATTCAGTGTTCACGGTTGAGAAAATTTAGGTGTTCACGCTTCGCAAAAATAGGTGTTCACGGTAGGCAAAAATACGCACCTTTTTTTTTTTTTTTTTTGCCGTTGGCGTCGTACACAAAGGTGCAGCTGCCCGCTTTGCTAACGGCATGGTTGCCCTTGGCATATTCGTAAAACCGTACTGACTGCTGTTTTACTACTTTTGATGAGTGCCTGTCCTGCTGTTTGGGGTCTCGATTTCCCGGGCGCTTTACCTTTTGATTCCGTCTCTATTTACCCCTGGTCTCGCTTTTATTGTTATTACCTCTAGCCCCCCTTTTATTTATTACATTCCCGAATTGGGATATTGGGTTTATCCGGTTTTTGGTTTTGCTTCTTTTCTTTTTCCCGTTGCCTTTGATCGAACGTTGCCCTTTGGGGTCAGACCTTATAATCGACATTTTGTGAAATGTAAGGCCTGACCCCGTTACCTTTTTTGGGGCCAACCTTCGCAACCATCGTGAAGGCCACAGGCAAAAAGAAAGCGGCTAAAGCCGAAGCCTTGCCGCTTTCATTCTGGTCGTTGTGAAGGGCTTTTTTAAAAAGCAGTCTCAAGAAGCTTAGATTTAACTTCCGAAACGCCATTTTTCGTCAGTCACAAATATCTTGACCTGAAGGTCTGTTTTGAAAACAAAAAAAGCGCTGTCGACTTTTTTAATCATAAACTTTATACAGCCTTCAACGTCCGCATAACCATATTCAAGATCTCTATTTGACAAGTAATTTTTCACTTGTTGAACAGACGTCCCAACAGGCAAATCTTCACGCACTTGGGACACGAAGTCTTCATAGTTACGGATATTCACATCGGAGGGTTTAATCCGTTTTTCATCACCAGCATTAGCTTGCTGCATTAAAACCACACTCAAAATTGAAACAAGTAAAATAATTTTGTTCATATGTTGATGTCCTAATACGAAAGCACAGCCTGAGAAGCAGGAGTAAAGCCTTGACGTTCCGGCCTTGCCAAACCTATGTGCTCCAGCGCTTGGTAAGCAAACGAGTTACTATTTTGCGATAAAACCCTATAGGCTAGCCCCGCAGATGTAACCTGATTCGTATAGCTTGTTAGCTGCTGGGTATAAAAACTTGCCGAAACATCTGTCTGCAAAACAATACTATTTCCAGCAGGTGACGTCGACCAATCCGCAGCTCCAGGAACATATTGTTCTGCAACACCCTCAATATTTCCAAACGTACCATCTCTTATGAGATTCTTCGCCGGCCCACCTCTGTAAACCCATTGGGTTCCAGCTTCATGGTCAGTTACGATCACATACGCATGTTTCGGACTTAACGGCCCTAACCACTTGACAATTCGATTATGCCTCAACTCAATAGTGGTTTTAGTACCATCGGGCGCATCAGAGATAATATTTCCACCCTCATGTGCATCCGCCACAGCCGAAGCCGCCGTACTAAACGCATACAAAAACGCCGCCGTAGTCGCCCCATTAGCAAACTTACCCCCCGTCATCTCCGAAACCGTGCCGCCTACCATAGCACTGGCAAAACCTTCGGCAAAGGGATTGCCCATATCCAAAACAAGCGGGGTTGTTAACTTCGAGAATCCGGCACTCACAAAACCATGCCCAAATTTACCACCCTGCAATACCGACATAGCACCGCCCACCATGCCCTGCGCCACCACCAGCTTGGCGAAGTTTGTGGTCGACATCCACATACCTTTGCCCACGCGTATAGCGTTGGCCGAAGCAGTGGGGGAGCTGGGAATAAGCTTTGATACACCATAAAAAGCAGCCGCACTTAACGCGCCTATAGCGGCGGCCTTAAGTGTTTGTCGTAAATTGGCGCCATTTGCAGCAGCCCCTGCCGCCGCCGATACACCACCAATTAAGGCATAGATTTCCCAGCCGCAGACAGCATTACCGCCACAAATCGTAACCGTCGCCACTATCGCCACAATCGCCGCCACATAAGGCCGAATATCATTCCACATGCGCTTTAACGATTTAGATAACGACCAATACCCCGTAGGATCCACCGCATTCAGCGGATTATTTTTAACATAGGCATAACGATTAAATCCGCCCACGCTGGTGGCGCCATCTATAGTCGGATCGGCCTGCAAAAACCGGCCAATGGTCGCATCATAAATACGGCCATTCATATGAATAATGCCCGCCTCGTCCACCATTTATTCGTCTCATCCTGAGACTCACCCTGCGGGCCGCCTTCGGCGTTCAAAAATGCTCCCGGCATTTTTGTCGTGGCCTGTAAAACCACGCTGGGTGACGGCGGCTTTATTGGCGCGGCCATAGTCGGCGATGGCACTTGGTGAACTCATACTGCTGTTGGCCCAAACACCGGTTCGGTTTGCATTAGCGACAATGGCACTGCGATTTACCGTGCGGCGCGCGCCCCAGGGGTCGAAGGCGAGAATATCTTTAACCATCCCGTTTTCGCCAGTGATCGCACTAATCGAACCTAAGTGATCTTTGTAAAAATAACTGCGTACACCCGCTTGCAGTGCGGCGGTAGCGTTGGCTTGGGCGTGGTCGATTTGCACCGTGCCGCCAATATTGCGTATCAACTTTAAATCCGACGCAAGACCCACTGAAAAAACGCGCAAACTAATGCGGCGGCGGCAAGGCCTGCTAAATTGGCTAAAAAATCGTGGGGATCGACAGTGCGCGGAGGGGAGAAATATTGTGCAACTTCTACGGCGGCACTAAAGGGAATTAAACACAATAATAATTTAAAAATAGAAATACGACGCCACAAAGCTAACCACGCCGATAAGTACAATAAAAAATTACCCAAAAAATGCATATAACTATCGGCATGCTGACCCAAAATTTGTTGTGGCGAAGGCGTTAATGCGGCGTAACAAAAAATAATAATCGCTACAAAAAACTGCAACAGACGCAATGGCCGCGTTTTGGCCATAAAGTGATTTAAACGAGACAATCTTACAACTCTCCCCGAGCCGGTAACGATATATGAAAACTCGCACCACCAAGATCGGAGCGAGAAATCGTAAGGCTGCCACCATAACTACTTAAAATATCGACCGCAACACAAAGACCAATGCCTTGGCCTGAGGTTGCAGTATCGGCGCGCGCGCCGCGCTCTAAAATAATACGGCGCAAGTCTTCGGCCACACCAGGGCCATCATCTTCGACCCTAATACCCAATTCAGAACCCTTAATTGCGGCCGATATTTTTACCTGCGAAACACCGTATTTACAGGCGTTTTCGATCAAGTTACCCGCCACTTCCATCAAGTCACCTTCGTCACCTAAAAACGATAAGTTGTCGTCCATGACTAAGGTTGTTGTGATGTTTTTATGACGATAAACTTTTTGAATCGCATTGGCTAAGCGAGTCAATAACGGCTGCACCAATACACGGGCGTACACAGCATTTTGGTTAACCTGCGCGCTGGCTCTGCGCAATTGATGGTCAATAATGCTCGACATACGATTAATCTGTTCATCGATAATGGGCAACAAGGAATTTAAATCAGTTGCAGTGCCCTGCTCTAATTGACCTCGCACAACCGACAATGGCGTTTTAAGGCTGTGCGCTAAATCGCTTAAAGTATTGTGGTAACGCTCGCGCTGGGTTTGTTCGGCTAATAATACTTTATTGAGGTTTTCGGTGACGGGGCGAATATCGGCAGGGTATTGGCCCGATAACGAATGGCTTTGTCCAGCTTCTACCAATTCTAAATCAAGTGCTAATTTGCGCAAAGGCTGTAAACCCCAGCGCGCAATTAAGGTTTGCACCAAGATTAATAATACTGCCAAGCCAACAACCCAAATTAATAAACGCTCACGGTAAGTCGAGGCTACGGCTTTTAAATCAACCTGACTGTGGGCCACCATAAAACGAAAAGGCTTGTCTTGTTCGTGAATAGGCCAAAGAGTGTCGTAACCCAGTACATAATAATCGTCGGTATTTAATTGGCTGCTGATAAAATATTTTTCGCCGGCATCAAAGGGATTATCTATTACAGGAAAATAATCGGCGGGAATTAAATCTGTCGAGCGCGAGCGCCAAATAACATTGCCATCGCCATCTAAAATCCAGCCGTACAAGCCCGAGTTTAATTCGCCAAAGCGCGGTTCGGTTAATGCTGGCGGCATTTCTAATTGATTAGCGCCAATTTCGGCCACGCCCAACAATAAATAAATTTGGCTACGTAAAGCATCGCGCTCGGCGGTTTCTAAGCTCAATTTAAAGGCGTAATTCAGCATGGTAGCGCTAAAGCCCAATAAAAAAGGCAACAATACAACCGAAGCAAAAAATAAACGGGCGGTAAGTGAAGAGGCCGATAATTTAAATCGACCTTGTAGTGGCCAACGCATTAATCGGCGTCGTTAGAAGAAGCGTGCTCTGGATTGGGATTAAAGCGATAACCCTGACCGCGCATTGTGGTAATTAATTGCAGCTCACCTTGAGGGTCGAGCTTTTTGCGCAAACGGCCAATAAAAACTTCAATCACGTTACTGTCGCGCTCAAAATCCTGTTGGTATAAATGCTCGGTTAAAACGGTTTTAGAAATGGCCTCCCCAGCGTGATGGGCAAGATATTCCAAGGTGTTGTATTCGTAACTGGTCAATTCAACATCTACACCATCCAAAAAAACTTGCTTGGCGGTGGTATCAATCATCAGCGGGCCAAAATCTAATTGTGGTTTAGCATGGCCAGAAGCACGTCGAATCAATGCATTAACCCTTGCACGTAATTCTTCGTTATGGAAAGGCTTAACCAAATAATCGTCGGCTCCCGCCTCAAGGCCTTTCACTTTATCTTGCCAATTACCGCGTGCCGTTAAAATTAATGCGGGGTAACTTTTACCTTCAGCGCGCATTTTGGTAATCAATTCAATGCCATCCATAACGGGCAAACCAATATCAATAATCGCTAGATCGTAATCGTATTCTATGGCCATAAATAATCCGTCGCGGCCATCGGCTGCAACATCTACAGCAAAACCTAAACCGCCTAAAAATTCGGCTAACGGCTGGCGAATAGCCGCTTCGTCCTCAACAATCAATAAACGCATAGTGATTTACCTTATCTTTTTTGTTGGATATTACCTTGGCCATCAACATAGACAATCGTCATGCGGCCACCAGCATCTAAGCGAACCTCATACAGAATACTGCCATCGGGCATATCTATTTTTTTAATTTTACCAAACAACTCGCCGCCAAATTTTTGCTGGGCTATTTCGGCAGCGCGGCTTTTATCAATGACATTGGTATTTTGCGCCAACGCGACAACACCATGCGCCAGAGTAAACAGCATCATGACGACCATTATCGCCGTGTGAAAAATTTTCGTCAGTGTCATATTAAACCCATTCATATCTTTAGCCGCCGCGCGTATCGCTCCAGCAATAATATTGTTCAACCATCACAATTGCTCAACCATCACAGAGCCGATGAATTCAACCCGCATTACTCAGATTAGCGCAAAAGAAACTATCTACCCGCCCACGCATGCCAATAGCGCGTAACCACCAGAGGGTGCTTATTAGAGGCTGGAGTATAACCACAAGACCTGAACCAAGCTTAAACATTTTAGGTAAGCACAGAGTGTCTAGCTAGACTCAAATACACTTAGCGTACAGCAGTCGTAGCGGGTGCTCATGCAGCGATTGTATGACCTGCATCCATGCAGACCTAGCGGCCCAGAAAATAACTACACGACTGCATTTAGGCTTGGTGGATGGTGACTAGTTTAAAGAGCCAAATAAAAACGCAAAGGCCAAGGGACTTTGCGTTCGCGTAAAATTTATCTCTTTTTTCAGTCTGCGCTTAAAATGTGAAGCACTTACCACCAAGTCGCGTAAAGCGCGACCAAAATAATAATCACACCCATAGCGGCCACATTAAAACTGCCATCGGTATGGAAGCTAATTTTGTCGAGGCTAACGCTTTTATCGCCATCTTTTTGGGATGGTAGCAATAAAGAAAATACAACGCACAGCACCAAACACACTAAAAACACCACGCCCACACGATCCATAAAGGGTAGCTCTGGCCATGCAAATTTAAAGACTAACGAAAATACCGCCGAACCCAGCGCGGCGGCTAAAGCACCGCTCGCACTGGCTTTTTTCCAGAACATACCCATCACAAAAATCACCACAATGCCGGGCGTAAAGAAACCGGTAAATTCTTGAATGTATTGGAACGCTTGATCAAAATTACCCAATAAAGGTTTAGCCACAACCAGCGCAATAATTAACGAAACCAACGCTACCAAACGGCCTACAAATACATAATGTTGTTGTGATTCTTTGGGTTTAAAGCGGCTGTAAAGATCCATGGTAAAAATGGTAGAAATACTGTTAGTCATAGATGCTAACGACGACACAATTGCCGCTACCAAGGCCGCAAAAACCAAACCTTTAATACCCACCGGCATTAACGCCATCATCGAGGGATAAGCTTGATCGGGCTTGGTTAATTGCGGGTAAAGCACTACCGCCGCAATGCCAGGCAATACCACAATAATGGGCATTAATAATTTTAAATAAGCCGCAAAAGCAATCCCCTTTTGCGCTTCTTTTACACTTTTTGCCGCTAGCGCGCGCTGGATAATATATTGGTTAAAGCCCCAATAACTAAAGTTCATCACCCACATGCCACCCACCAAAACCGAAAGACCGGGCAAGCTCATGTAATGAGGGCTATCGGGCGCTAAAATCATATCGAAGTGATCGGCCGCTTGGGTGGTTAAAACACCAAAACCCGCCAAAAATCCTTCGCCATCCGAGACTTCTACCAGCGCTAAATAACTTAAAAATAAGCCACCAAACACCAACAAAACCACCTGCACAATATCGGTATAGGCCACAGCTTTTAAACCGCCATAAAGTGAATAGGCCACCGAGAAAACCGCTAAAAAGATCATGCCGTACAGCCAATTAACGCCCGCTACGGTTTCTATTGCCAAGCCACCCAACCACAACACAGCGGTTAAATTAACAAATACATATACCGCCAACCAAAACACCGCCAAGGTTGTTTTTACTCGGCTATCAAAGCGCTGCTCTAAATATTGCGGCATGGTGAAAATTTTATTCTCTAAGAATATTGGCAGCATATATTTACCAACAATAATCAGCGTAATTGCCGCCATCCATTCGTAAGACGCAATCGCCAAACCAATCGCATAACCCGAGCCAGACATACCAATGATTTGCTCAGCCGATATATTAGAGGCAATTAAAGAAGCACCAATCGCCCACCAAGGCAGTGATTTACTGGCTAAAAAATAATCTTCGGTATTTTTACCTCCTTGTTTTTCTTCGCGGGAAATATACAGCGCCAATAAAAGCAAGCCCACTACATAGGCTGCAAAAATGGCGATATCTAAAGGTGCTAATTGCATGGCATCGATCCTCTTGGTTACGTTATTGTTATTTTGAAAACGGGGTTATTTTAAACTAAAAGTGTAACTATTCATTTGTGTGCCCATCACCAACCCAAGCTTTGCCTAGTTCATCTGCTTCTGACCTAGTACCGGAACCCAAGCCAAAATTCCCTTTACCTTTAGCCGCTTCACGCAAGATGCCTATTTCTTTTGCTACATTACTTGTAGCTTTAAACGACTTAAAAGCAGCAACGCCTCCCTTAACCGCTACCCCAAAAGCTGGAGGCCCTACAAATATTGAAAGAACATCGCCAACAACTCTTTCCGCTTGAGCATAACCCGCTGGATCACTATTGCGAAGATAGTTTTGATTGTTGTCTTGAATAACGCCCTGCATAGCGAGTGGACTACGCCCATCCGGATCATGAAACGTCAGCGGGTTATTATTGCCGTAGGCATAGCGATTTATCATCATTGGATTATTTTCCGCCGACGCTAAAACACTCACAGGATCTGGGCTTAAAAAGCGGCCAATTAATGGATCGTAATAACGTGCGCCCATGTAGACCAAACCAGAATCAGCATCGCGCTCGCGTTGGTTCATCCCTACGCGTTGACCCGTATCAATACGTTCTTCGCCATA
This sequence comes from Marinagarivorans sp., assembly GCA_034519605.1. Classification (GTDB taxonomy): domain Bacteria; phylum Pseudomonadota; class Gammaproteobacteria; order Pseudomonadales; family Cellvibrionaceae; genus Marinagarivorans. Next base: position 1,386 of record JAXHOG010000106.1, on the reverse strand, counting down.
AGGATGGTAAACCTGCCGCCATAACAATTTGCCGCTGCTATTGGTCGCCGCTTTTACACTGCCTGTGACATCGGTATGGATGTAAGTAATTTCTTCGGTTACTACAGCATTTACCGCGCTCGACATTAAATACAAAGTGCCAATAAAAATAGCCGAGTGCAATTTAGCGGTCTCGCCCACAATCACATCACCTTCATCATCCAACCCCACCACGGAGGGCGTTAACATTTTATTTAAGTAACTGATGTTACGCACCCCGCAGCCAATTTTGCTACCCTGCACGCATGAAAAAAGCCGACCTAGAACTCTACACCGATTATTTACTCAGCACCTTTGGGCAAGCCACCGCGACTGGGCTTTCTGCCATGGTCGATGGCGATGTTAGCCATGATCGTGTCACACGTTTTTTATCCGAGCGAGAATACAGCTCACAAGATTTATGGCGGCAGGTGAAATCCACGGTGCGCCAAATCGAACAAACCGACGGGGTTTTAATTTTTGATGACACTATCCAAGAAAAAGCATGGACCGATGAAAACGACATTATGTGCTGGCATTTTGATCACGTGAGTGGGCGCAATGTGCGCGGAATTAATTTACTCAACGCGCTGTATTACAGTGGCGATACTGCCATACCAGTTGCGTTTGAAGTGATCCGTAAATCGGTACAATTTTGCGATATCAAAACACAGCAACTTAAACGCGCAAGCGACATAACCAAAAACGAATTAATGCGTGAGATGATCACCACCTGCGTTAAAAATCAGCTTAAATTCCAGTATGTTTTGATGGATAGCTGGTTTAGTGCGGTCGAAAATTTTGAGCATATTACAAAAGCAAAAAAACATTTTGTGGCCGCTTTAAAAAATAATCGACTGATTGCATTAAGCGAAGAAGACAAACGACAAGGTCGCTTTGTACGAATAGAAACATTGGCTAAGTAACTATTATTGCCACTCCGCGACGGCCTTAATAAATTCGATTTATAACGCTAACGATCAACCTTGCAGTTACTGATAAAACCGCAACCCTTAAAGAAAAATCACCTCAAGACGCGCCATTTCTTTTTGCAGTGATTGCGCTTGCAAGCGAACATTCAGCGCTTTTGCGGTTTTAGAGGTCTCTAAAAGTTTTTGAGCCTTTGATTTATCGGCTTTATTATTTTCAACCAGCCAACTTACCACTTCGTCCAAATGCCACAGCGGTGAACTAGAAGTCACGGCAGCGGCAGGAAAGCGGGTTTTTATTTTAGCCACTTGACCAAAAGCATATTTGCGCATGGCTTGGCGCGAAACCTTTTGCAGCCGAGGGCTGAGGAAATCGGCAATTTCAGAAATATTCAATAAATCGGGGGTAATTTCTTTTAGTACTGCATTGGGAATAGCT
>JAXHOG010000113.1:0-35005 GCA_034519605.1 Marinagarivorans sp. | reverse complement strand
TGCGGTTACCCCCGCTTGGCGCTTAATTTATACAACCCCTTTAGCGTTTTACGAATAAAAATATAGGTACACGCAATGAAAACTCAACTGATGATGCTAGGCGTTGTTGCAAGCTTACTAGCCGCCTGTGGCGGCGAGGGCGCCAACGGCCCCACTTCAAGCAGTTCTTCAAGTTCATCATCTAGCTCTAGCTCTAGCTCTAGCTCTAGCTCTAGCTCTAGCTCTAGCTCTAGCTCTAGCTCTAGCTCTAGCTCTAGCTCTAGCAGTTCTGGCAATGCGGTGAACTGCCCGTTGAACTTAGAGGGCTTTGCTAGCGTTACCGCCCTAGAGCAAAACGGCACCTACGGTGGTGCCGGTGGCGAGACGGTGACTGTCACCAACTTTGCCGACCTTAAACGCTACGCCTCGGCCGTTAAGCCCTATGTGATTCGCGTTGACGGCGCAATAACCTATCCCAATAAAGGCGAAGAAATTCGTGTGGCGTCAGATAAAACCATCATCGGCGTCGGCACCGGTGGGGAAATAGTGAAGGGTGGGTTCTTTCTCGGTGCGGGTGTGCACAACGTGATTATTCGCAACCTCACCATCCGCGACAGTTTTGTGGAGGGCGATTGGGACGGTAAAACCAATGACTATGACGGCGTGCAAATGGACACAGCGCACCATATTTGGATTGACCACAATCATTTTACGCGGATGGGTGACGGCTTAATTGACAGCCGCAAAGACACCACGTTTTTAACCGTGTCGTGGAATGTGTTAAGTGCTCACAATAAAACGTTTGGTATAGGCTGGACGGAAAACGTTACCGCAGAAATGACCATTCACCACAATTGGCTGCGCGATACGCATCAACGCAACCCCGCCGTTGACAATGTGTTGCACGCACACTTGTACAATAACTGGCTGCAGCGCGCTACCTCTTACGGCAACCACGCTCGCAGCGGTACCCCACATGGTGCTTGAGAACAGCGTTTTTGAAGACACCAACAACCCCCACTATTACGACACCGGCAGCCTTCGATCGCAATTGGCAACGTTTACGATGTTACCTCCGGTATGGTTGAGGCCAGTGGCGGTGCGTACAGCTATTTCAACCCGCGAGATTTTTACGAGTACACGCGCTACACGACACTGCGGATGTTAAAAACCTGCTTACAGCGTGCGCTGGACCGCGAGCCGAATTAGGCCAATAGTTTACTGTGCGCTAATCCAACCTCCCGCCAATATTAAAACGCCTAAATCTCGACATTAAAGATTGGCTACTGCGCACCCAAAACTTCGAGCAACAACACCAAGCCCTCTTTGCCAAAAAGCGGCGTAAGCCCGCCGCCTAATTTTAAAAATTAACGCAAAAAATAAAAAACCTCGCACGGCGAGGTTTTTGGCTGGGTGATGTTATTGCTTTTACTACTTGGTTGGCTGACAGGAATACATTGCGTTTAATTTGAAATTGATATTTACCCCGTGAAATAAAGGGTATTTCTTCAAAAATAAAAAGCCATAATGTATTGATTAATACCGTTTTTTAGTAATACTTAAAATTGATGGTTTATAACCAAACTTGGTTAATCGGTTTTAAACACGAAAATGAATCAATGGCATAATCAATGGGGTCAGAGTCATTGATTTTTAGCAACAAAGCAGGACAGGCACCGGAATCTTTCAAGCTAGTTGTCATAAAAAACTGTAATCAGTGGTCAGTATTTTCTGGGTTCAGCGCTACGGACTCAGAGCGCATCCAATTGCGATTATTGCATCAACGCGACTGTATGGAAAAAAACAGAAAAAACAAGGGCAGGCACTCATAACTAAATCGAGTGCCTACCCTTGTTGATTTCCAAAGCGAGTGCCTACCCTCGTCAATTTCCAAAACACAAAAAGATGGGCTAAAGCCCAACCTACAAAAGCCTAAACCAACTCCCTCGCTTCCAGCATCACCACTTGCCGTTGGCTTTTGCTAAATTCCACGCCAATGCCAAAAATCTTCCAGCCGTCTTTAATATATTTTTGCGCGTAAACCTAAAAAGCCTCAGTTGAGCGCCAAAAGATCAAGGGGTTAGACTTCTTAATATCACAGAACAAAAAAAATAAAAAAGGCGTAACCTGTTTGGGTTACGCCTTTTTTTTGCTGAAAATCGCGCCGCGATTTATCCCGCTAAAGCTTCTTTTTGCAGAGTGATTAATTCGGCAATGCCTTTTTTACCCAGCGCTAACATGGCTTGGAATTCACACTCGGTAAAGGGTGCTTTTTCGGCGGTGCCTTGAATCTCAATAATGCCGCCATTTTCGGTCATGACTAAATTCATATCGGTATCGGCGGCAGAATCTTCGGGATAATCCAAATCCAATACTGGCACACCTTGATAAATACCCACGCTGACCGATGCCAGCATGGCGAGCAATGGATCTTTCTTTAGTTTGCCATTGCGTTGTAAGTGATTAAGCGCATCAACAACTGCCACACACGCACCCGTAATTGAGGCTGTGCGCGTGCCGCCATCGGCTTGAATAACATCGCAGTCGACCACAATTGTAAATTCACCTAATGCATCTAAATCGACAGCGGCACGCAGTGATCGGCCAATCAAACGCTGAATTTCTACCGTGCGCCCGCCTTGTTTGCCACGCGCGGCTTCGCGATCCATGCGTGAATTTGTCGAGCGCGGCAGCATGCCGTATTCCGCCGTTAACCAACCTTTACCGCTTCCTTTTAAAAAACGCGGCACGCCTTCGGTCACGCTGGCATTGCACAGTACGTGAGTATCGCCAAATTCCACCAATACAGAGCCTTCGGCGTGCTTGGTGTAGTTGCGTGTAATTTTAATGGGGCGTAATTGATCGGGTTGGCGGCCACTGGGTCGTTGCATCTTCGTATCCTAAAGTGAATTTATGTGCGCGGCATTATGCCAGTCTCACGGGGTTAGCCCAAGCCTGTGCTAAGATTCGCGCCTTTAATTAACGTAATAGCGGTTTTTACGTCTTGGTTTTATTCAACATCGAATCAACAAGAGAAAGACTATGACACACAGCATGACTGGTTTTGCGCGCATCGAAGAAGAGTATTTATGGGGGCGTTTAAGCTGCGAAATTCGAAGTGTTAATCACCGTTATTTAGAATCGTCTATTCGCTTGCCCGAAAGTTTGCGCGCGGCCGAATTAAATTTTCGCGATTTAATTAAAAATACGCTCAGCCGTGGCAAGGTCGAAGTCAGCCTGTATTTAAAACAAGAGCAGGGCGCAGGTTGTGAAATTAACCCGCAAGCGCTTCAGGACTTAATGCAATTACTGGCGGGAATCAATGCACAAGTGCCTAATGTGGCAGCGGTGAATAGTTTTGAAATTTTGCGTTGGCCTGGCATAGTACAAGAGCAAACCCTCGATAATGAGGCACTGACGGTCGCCGCGTTTGCGTTGCTGCAAAAAACTTTAAATAGGCTGCAACAAAGCCGCGCGCGCGAAGGCGCGGGCTTGGCCGAATCTATTCGTGAGCGGTTACATACTATTGCTCAGCACCTAGCGACTTTGCGGGCGCAATTGCCGGAATTAATCGCGACTCAGCAAGAGCGTTTACAGCAAAAGCTCGTGGCATTACAGGTAGATATTGACCAAGACCGGCTAGCGCAAGAGCTTGTGATTATTGCGCAAAAAACCGATGTTGCCGAAGAGTTAGATCGTCTCGATAATCATATCGAAGAAACGCAAAGAACCCTCAGTCAAGCCGAACCCATTGGCCGCCGTTTAGATTTTTTAATGCAAGAATTTAATCGCGAAGCCAACACTTTAGGCAGCAAAGCCATCGCCAATGGCGTGACGCAAATAGCAGTGGAATTAAAAGTGTTGATTGAGCAGATGCGGGAGCAGGTGCAGAATATCGAATAGCATTTTATGTGATTTCAGTAATTAACATTTAATGTGTAAATCAATGGTTTAAGTAATTTTTCGATTTCACAAGATTTCAGAATATCCCTCATGATTACAAAGTAATGGTGGCAGATTTTTGAGTTTCTCGTAGGCTTAAAAACCTGCCACCACTTATCTTAAAAGCAATAACATCACCCAGCCAAAAACCTCGCCGTGCGAGGATTTTTTTATTTTTTGGCGTTAATTTTTAATATTAGGCCGCTGGCTTGCGCCGCTTTTTGGCAAAGAGGACTTGGTATTGTTGCTCAAAGTGTTGGGTGCGCAGTAGCCAATCTTTAATGTCGAGGTTGAGGCGTTTTTGTTGTGGTCTACTAATCTCGGACAAATTGATAGGTGGTATTCTACCCCATAGAGTACCTGACCGACCCACTTTACCCCGGTTCACGAAGCCCCGAGCGATCAGCCTCAGACACACACCCCACCGCGGCACGGATAGCGCGCTTTGCGTCGCGGGCGGCGGCGATGCCGTTACGCCGCGGCGCCCCCACACCGAAGAACAGCGAGAAATTCAGCAGCTAAACCAATTACCTGAAAGGCAAGAACCTAAAAGGCCACACCTTTTCGCATCGAGCGAAGAAAAACAGAGCACACGTAAAAAGCAAACCCGAACTAAATTATTTCATGATGGAATCCCCACACCATACGACAGCAGCAAAAAAAAAACCCGCGAAAAACCCCGATACGAGAAAAAATTAAACCATTTATTGAAAGGAGCTCTGCGGGCAGCGAACATATGCACAGCTAAAAATGACAAGAACAAGCACCCGAATTTAGTCCGTAAAATTATGCAAGAAGAAGAATACAATCAAGCAACCCCTACACACACCCCAAGGGAGGAAAGAATCAAGACCCCAATTTATTACACCCATTCAATGGACACCAAAATCCGGGGGGCGAGTACGATTTTGACCGCGCGGGTTATTTAGCGTTGTGAGGATTTAATGTCGCGTCGAAAGTGGGCACGCGCTCTCGAACCCCGCAGCGCAACGCTTAAAGCTTTTAATCGTGCTTTTGAGGGCGCGGAAAACCACAAAATTTGTTTTTCATTCAGACCAGGGGCCAAACGAGCCAATTTTTCGGACACGCTAAAAATAATCGGTTCAACAAAGCATAGCCGCCGAGGAATTGTTGGGAAATGCACCCATGGAACGATTTTTTAGATCGTTTAAAACCGAGCGATGCCACGTTTAGGCAGAAACGTTTGAGGACGCCGAGCGGAGTGAACCACATATTGATTATTATTACAACGCCCACGCCTACCAAACACAACGCGCTCCACCTATAGCCCTGAAAACGCAACATCATCAACCAACAACAAACGCGCCAAAAATTATCCGCCATAAAACGCCGGTTTTGTTGACCACTACATTTTAATATTGGCGGGAGGTTGTGATTTATGTGGCCTTTTTTGTCGTCACGAATAATAACTGCGAGGACAGGCGCCCTAGGCCATTCTTCTTTAGCCCCTGTAGGTCGAGCTTTAGCCCGTAAAGCATTTAAAAAGATGGGCTAAAGCCCAACCTACAAAAGCCTAAACCAACTCCCTCGCTTCCAGCATCACCACTTGCCGTTGGCTTTTGCTAAATTCCACGCCAATGCCAAAAATCTTCCAGCCGTCTCGCCTATATTTTTGCGCGTAATTATTGGTTTCGATTTGTGCAATGGCTTGGCCGGTGGGTTTGTCTTTCACGACTTTAAATTCAAAAATAAAGGTGGTGTTATTAAATTGAATGGCCATATCCACTTTGCCATTCACGCTCGCCTCTTCCACCGCTACGTGCAAACCCAGCGCGGCAAAGTGGCTGTAAAAAATACTCGCGTAGTGGCCTTCGTAATTATTCAGCGGATTATTGCGGTACCAATCGTGCGGAATGCTGGCGTACAAGGTTTTTAGGTGTTGTTCTAATAATGTAAAATCGCAGGTTTTAAGCGCTTTTAACAGTGTGGAGCGCGTTTTAGTGACGGCGCTAATGCTAAAACCTTGGGTCGGTAAAAGGGCTTTGTTAAGGCTGACTTCGACTTCTACATTGGGGTAGCTTAGCGTGTATTCCCAAATACCGGGGATGGGCTCGTCTACGGCGGCAATGGTTAAATAGCCAGTTTGAAAAAGCAGCGCCTCTGTGCCTATGGCATCAATCTCAAAATGGCCGAGTAAATCTTGATCGGAATGCAGCGCCGCTAATTCGAGGGTATTGATTTGTCGCTGGCCTAATTCTTTTATTAAAAATGTGGGCGTCGCACTTTCAAACCAATAGGGTTTAAATTCGCGTTTTTCCAGCAACAATAAAACATCAAACGGATTATAAACAGAGGTGCCTAACCAATTGTAACCGTTATACCACTCACGAATTTTTTCGCGATCAAGCCCCTGCAATTCAAGTTCAAATACGTCATCAATATCGTCATCGGTATAACCACAAATGGCCGAATATTTAGCATCTAAGGTGATGTCGTTAAGATTATTCAAGCCGCTGAATAAACTCACTTTGCTAAATTTACTCACGCCCGTTAACAAGACAAATTTTAAAAACGGATCGGCATCTTTAATGACACTATAAAGATTTTTTAAGCCTTCGCGGTTTTGGGTGGCGATGTCGCTGTTTTCGATATTATCTAAAATGGGTTTATCGTATTCGTCGATTAATAACGCGACATTTTGGCCGTATTTTTTTTGGGCAGCCATTAATAAGCTGCGAAAATTGCCGGGAATATCTAAGGCTGTATTGGCTGGGAGCCCTAATCGTTCGCGATTGTCGCTTAGCTGTTGGTTAATGCGGTTGTCTAATGCCGCGCGGCTCTGCACGACACCATCGCCAAAACTAAACCGCACTACGGGGTAGGTAATTTGCCAGTCCCATTTATCTTCTATAAATAACCCCGCAAATAAATCGCGCTTGCCTTCAAACAATTGTTGCAGGGTGTCTAGAAATAAACTTTTACCAAAACGGCGTGGGCGGGAGAGGAAGTAGAATTTTCCTTGTTCGATTAAGGCGTGGGCGTAAGGGGTTTTATCCACGTAATAATAACCGCCGTTAATAATTTCGCTTAGGGATTGAATACCTGTGGGCAATTTGCGTTTGGCGGCCATGGGATACCTGAGAGTGGGTGAATGCGGGCGGAGTATAGCATTTTGAGTTTTGGATTTTATTCTCGCTCCGGCAGCTGGAACAGGTGCTCGTTTTAATGATGCGACCATTCGGCATTGGACGATTTTTTTCAGGCGTATCCGATCACTCAGGATCCTACGGCTGTGGGTTCGCTTAATCGTTATTCTTATAGGATGAATAATCCGCGAAGAGCTTAGCGATTCCTCAATTTCAACAATCACCGACTAAAGCACCAACTAAAGCACCGACTAAAGTCGGTAGTTTCAACCTTTTTAGGGGCTCATAAAAAAACCTCGCAGTGCGAGGTTTTTGGATGGGTGACGGATGTTATTGCTTTAGTCGGTATTCAGCACTTCGCTAACTACATCCGTTAATTAATACCATTTAAAACGTAAAGTTACCGCCGTCTACACGAAATGAATCTAGCTTAGCGCCATCTTCGCGGCGTTGGATTTTTAAGGTGTAGGCCTTACCTGGCGTTAAATTATTCCACGTGCCCACTAGGATTTCCTTGTAACCGACTGTGCCCGCATTATTAATGGTGGCCCAATTGCCAGCGCCATCCAACTTATAGTGGATACTGTCGTCATCACCAGACGCAAAATTCACGGTGGCATACAAGGTGAGATTAGCCGTGGAGGGAATAAGGGTATAAAAAAGTTGACCGGCCACATTGTCTGCTGGTGCAGCATTGGTGGCACCTTGGCCCGGCCAAACAACAATCGTGCGATTACCATCAGCTTGTACGGCAAAAGGGCTGGCAGGTGATGCGCCATCAAACTTTTCAGCCTCGATAGTGGGAGAGCTTGACGCAACTGCAGGTGATGACGAAGAGGAAGAGCTTGACGCAACTGCAGGTGATGCCGTACCCGATGCCAGCAAGAAAGCATCATGTTGAATTAACGTCTTAACAAGATCAGAAAAGTCGCCGTTGTAGGCTTGTTGAAGATCGTAAATGGCTTTGTCGTCGTCATCGCTATAGCCTAACTCGTGGCCGAGAGCATAACTGTAAAACTGCTCTACCATACAGGCATCCACACGCGGGTTGCTGGCTAGAGTAGCAGCGAGACCCCGTAAGCCATCAAAGTTTATGCCGCCAAGACTACCGCTAACGTCGATTGCTAAACCATGATCATTTTCGCGATAGCGCCCACCAGCATCAAAATGCTCAAGCGGCAAACCTACGGGGTCCATCGCTCGGTGGCAACCTGCGCAAGAGGGCTCTGTTAAATGCAAATTTACCCTTTCGCGCAGAGTCAAGACTACGCCCTCTGGCAGTGGCGCCAAGGTAACTTCGACCCCCGGTGGCGGCTCTGGAATTTGCTGGCAAAGTAATTGCTGAACAATATACCTGCCGCGCATAGTCGCGGAGGTATCTGCAAAGCCAGAGTGGACAGCCAATATACCCGCAGTACCCAATAGTCCTACACGCGGGTCATTGCTATTACGATTTTGAGCAACAAAGCCATCACCCTGGGGGGCCGGCATACCATAAAACTTGGCGAGCTCTTTATTAACAAATGTTTGCTCGCTTAGCATTAGCTCGGAAATGGGGCGTTGTTTATTCCATATCCAATCTCGAACCAGCAGCTCAACTTCTTGATGCATAAGCTCCGGCAGTTTAGGGTCGAGAACCGATGCGGATTTCACCATGGTGCGCACGTCGTCTAAATGCAATTGCTCTGAGAAGAAAGTAGTTAGAGTGTCCTCAAAGCGGGGCGATTTCGCTAACCGGTTTGCGTGATCTAGTAAACCTTGACGGGTATTCAATGCACCAGATTCGGCCGCATCTAAAAGTTCGCTATCAGGTGTTGAGTTGGTGAATAAAAACGATAGCCGAGTGGCGCGTTCGTAGCCGGTGTAGCGCAACCATTGTGAATTATCCTGCGCCTCGCCCAGCTCTACACGATAAAGAAAATGTGGAGATTGAAGCATGGCCGCTAAACCGTAAGACAAACCTGTCCAGATATCAGAAATATTGGCAACTGATTGAATAGTCGATGTCAACCTTGCCGTCTCAGTTGCTGTGGCCGCCCTGCGATAAAAAAGCCGCGCATATTTTTTTACGAATCCTTGAACACAGGAATCGCTGGCTTGTTGTGGCGTGCAGTTAATTAAACTGGCCCGAGCTGGGTTATCGATTAACGCTTTTTTAGCCGTATCGTAAGAGGCTTGCTCGAGCTTTTCTACGTCTGATGGCGAAACCCCAAGACGACGCGCACCGATTGATACAAACCCACCCAGAGACAGTGATTTATCCGAACTAAGCTCCTCGACACCGATAGGTTCGATGTTAAGAATATCGACAATTGAATTGCGATATTGAGATTTTGTAAGACGTCGCAAGCCGGCTTGGGGAGGTACTAGCGCGCTTGTGGGGGTCGGCGCAATAGACGAGCTACTGACGGCTGCCGCACTGGAACTCTGTATGGAGCTCTGCTACTCTGTATGGAGCTCCGTAATGACGAATTGCTCGGTACTTGTGCTGAACTTGCCGTAATTACAGGGGATGAACTACTGGTGACACTGGCAGCGCTTGATGACCCGGTATCGCCAGTGCAAGCGGTAAAGACAACCACTGACCCAGCCAACAACAAATGGCCAATGACTCGGTGGCATAACATGGATTGTGTAAGCATAATTTTTCTCCGCATAAAGCAATCTTATTAGTAATGCTTTTACTGTTCTGGGCTATGGCTGGCTCTTATTCAAAGAAAAATTGGGCCGCCTAAGGTAATAGTTGTGCTGAGTGGCTAGCCACGCGTTCATCTAAGCCTCAATTTGGGATATGGTGGAATCCACTTTATTTTCGGCCTCACCAAAACTCTCCCAATTCAAACCGACTGCTCGCGCCATTGTTAGGTGCAATTTAGTTGCGCTTTCTCTTGAACCGTTGTGATAAAGCCCAGTGCGTAGTGCACCACCGGCACGACCAGCCGTAATCAGCGGAATATCTAGACGGCTGTGATTACTGCCTTGGGCAATTTCGGAATACCCCATAATGGCGCAGTTATCGAGAAGCGACCCCGCGCCTTCGCTGGTCTCGGCAAGGCGCTTAATTAGGGCAGCAAAATTTCCCATAATGTAGCGAATCGACTTATCGACAACAGGCTGGGTGCCGCCCTCGGTATGCGTCAACGAATGGTGTCGAGCACTCGCACCCTGATCTCGGAATACCCACTCGTCAGTCCAGCCGTTATGCCTAAAGGTAAATACGCTTGTCAGGTCGCAGGCTAGTGCATAAGTTAATAAATCGACCATCAAGCCATGGTGTAAATTGATATTGGGGTTGGAAACATTAGGGCTTCCTACGCTTGGCCGAGCGGGATGCTGACATGCCGCACCCTCTGGTGGAACTAAGCGCTCCTCAATAGAGCGAATGGCTTCAAGGTGCTGCTCGGCCTTCATTTTATCGGCGGCCCCAAGACGAGGCATCAGTGCTTGAATATCCCCGAGTACCGAATCCAGAACACTTTGCCTAGCCAGTATGCCTACCCCAGCACCATTAACTGGGTTAATTCGCGACACACCAAACAAGCGATCAAACAGCGTTTGTGGATTGATCTCTGCAAAATTGGGTTGATTCCTGCCTCGGTGTGATAAAGCTCGAGTATTTAAACCTTCGGCATTTCTACCGTCGACGTAAAGGCCAATAGCCAGGTGCTCAAAAGGACGGCCTTTTGCAAGCGTGCGCCCAGCCGTCACATCAAAAGACTCTTTTGCAACATCGGTATCGAATTGGGCAGCATTTTTAATGTAATTGGCACCGGTTTTCATGACGCAGGTTCCCACGTGATGAACAATACCATTGGATTTAATATCGTAGCCCCTCAAAACATTAATATGCTCACGGACTCCAGCGAATGGTTGGAGTTGTGGGGTAAGCTCCCAATTGGCTCCCGTCGTTGTTGGAAAAAATCTGTTGGTGTGAACGCCACTACCCCAATAAAAAACACCCAACCGACGAGGTATTGCCCCCTCTTGGGCAAGGGCGGTTCCATTTTCATTCAGCATGCAATCGAGGATAGGCAGTGCCACGGCAGTGGGTGCACCGTAGGCAATACCTCGCAGGAATGTGCGTCTTTTTAAAGGGGTCTTCTTCATTTTATGAGCTCCGAGGGGAAACAGAAAATATCGAGCGGGGCACCGCAGTCTCAACGCAAGCGTGGATATATCTATCGCCAATATTTATTGTTTTTATTCAATCAGTGAGTAGAAATTACGCGCCAGGTTTTGATTATTACATGTAAATATCTAACCTTCGATTGACTTTAACAGAATCACTTTATTCGAATTGAGAAGCAATCGTGAAAATGAGAGGGGGATAACTGAAAAATAAGAAAGGGCAAGGGTATCAGGCCAAACCCCAACATACGTCACACCATTGCAGGCTGGCCGCTATATCTAAAAAAGTATCTAGCCAATCCAATATGCGTCACTACTCGCACCGAGTTCAAATACAGTCACGCGTTCCCGAGCGTAATTATCGAACAGCTGAATAGTTACGCTGCTTTAATGATTGTTGTTTTAAAGTAAAACCCAATATCCCCAAAGCTACGCACCTACGTACAATGACCGTATTTCACTTTTCTGGAGAAAACCATGAAGCTCATCCTCAGCACAGCCCTCACTTTAGGTTTAAGCCACCTAGCATTAAGCCACTCCGCATTGGCCGGTGACATTGCCGCCGGTAAAACCAAAGCCGCCATGTGTGCCGCCTGCCACGGCCTCGATGGAATCGGCATTATGCCCACCTACCCCAATTTGGCCGGCCAACACGAAGCCTATTTAAAGCTCGCACTGCACGCCTACAAAAAAGGCGAACGCACAGGCGGCCAAGCCGCGATTATGGCGGCCATGGCAGCAACCCTTAACGATACCGACATCGACAACGTCGCCGCCTACTACGCCTCTTTAGGCGCTAAATAATCACCCCAGGTAACGTTGTTTGGTCGCATTCATCGGGGTAGAGTAAGCACCTTTATTACCCCTAAGCCCCGCATTAGCGGGGCTTTTTTGGAGCGTCTATGGAACTGTTCGGATACATCAACTCCCCTTTTGTGCGCCACGTGTGCATTGCCCTGGCCGAAACTCAACTGCCTTACACCTTTAATACCGTCGATGGCGATATTTCGGCCAAGTTATCGCCCACCAAAAAAGTCCCTTTTTTACAGGATGGCAAATTATTACTCAGCGACTCCACTTCGATTTTGCGTCATATCCGCGAACAAGCAGGGCAACCGTTTTTGGCCACCGTGCAAGACCTCGATGCCTATTGCCTTATCAACACCCTGATGGATAGCACTATTAACCTGTTTTTATTAGAGCGCAGCGGTGTGAGTTTTGACGGTGTGACCTATATCGAGCGCCAGCAAAAACGGATTTTGGAAGGCCTTGAGCACCTCAACCAATTAAACATTTGCGCCAACACTTACGATCACGACGTGGTTGTGCGGCTGCAGTGTTTTTTAATTTGGGCGCTGTTTCGCAATCGTTTTACAGTGGACGGCCACACCAACCTACAAACACTCATTAAAAACTGTGAGCACGAAGCCACTTTTATCGCCACCCGCCCACAAGCCTAAAACACAGGCTTTTAAACCTAAAAAGGTAACAACATGCGCTGGAAAGACGGACGCCGTAGCAACAACATCGAAGATAAACGCGGCCTCGGCAGCCCTTCTTACGCCAGTGGGGGCGGCGGCATCTTACTGCTGTTGCGCGTTATCCCGTGGTTATTGCGCTATAAAGCGGGCCGCTATCTTTTAGGTTTTGGTGTGCTGACTATCATAGGCGCCAAATTTTTAGGCATAGACATACTGCCACTCTTAATGAGTACACCCAGCAGCACAAATACAACACCCAAAGTAGGTAGAGAATTTACCGCACAAGAGCAAGAATTGGCCGATTTTGTTGCGGTAGTGCTCGCCGATACCGAACAAACCTGGCAAGGCATCTTCCAACAACTGGGCAAAACCTATCAAGAACCAAAGCTAGTGATGTTTACCGGCAGCGTGCAATCGGCATGCGGCAATGCGCTATCGGCGATGGGGCCGTTTTATTGCCCTGCCGACCAAAAAGTCTATATCGACCTGTCTTTTTATAACGACCTCAAAAACCGCCACAACGCACCGGGCGATTTTGCCCAAGCCTATGTGATTGCTCACGAAGTGGGCCATCACGTGCAAACGCTTTTGGGGATTTCTAACCAAGTACGTACAGCACAAGCCAAAGCCAGCATGGTGCAAGCGAATGCATTGTCGGTCAAACAAGAGCTACAGGCCGATTGTTTTGCAGGGCTTTGGGGCCATGCCGCCAATAGTCAGCGGCAACTGCTCGACCCCGACGATATAGAAGAAGCATTAATTGCCGCCGCTGCCATTGGCGATGACCGTTTACAACAGCAAGGGCAAGGTTATGTTGTACCGGAAAGCTTCACGCACGGCAGCTCAGCCGAACGCGTAAAATGGTTTAAGCGCGGTTTTACGAGCGGAAGATTCGCTGATTGCGATACCTTTGCGAGCCAATAACGGGGTTATTGTCGTCAACAACCATCTGCGCATATAACCAAAAGTCAAAAAAACACACCCAAACCCCCTGCATTACTCCCACGCGAAATAAGCAAAGCTCAAAAGTAAATAATGCCGACAATCGGTTAAAAAACCCGCCAAGCGGTAGATAAAAACAAAAAAACCTAAACTTATAGCCTCACACACACACAAATCAATACCAAAGCACCAGAATCAACTAACCATAAAGCTCATCATTAAACGCATTGGATTAGATTATTGGTCAGGCCAAAACGATATAAAAACCCTAACTGGTCACCCTAATTGGTTGGCGGTCTGCCATAAAAAGACTTATCGGAGCCTTATTGCACACCAAAAACCCTCCCGTCCCGCCATAAAACCATTCATCTCAAAAAAACCAAGAAACTGGCAAAAAAATCATTAAAAAGCATGAAATCGGTAATTCATGTGGATTTTTCCGCCAAAAGGTTATGGTCAGGCAGACTTTTTGATCAAAAATTGCATTCGAGGTAATATCACCGCTAAGCTAAAAAGCCAACCAAACGGTAATCTATAGGCCTATTTTTGGCATTACCAAAACACCCATGATCGTCAGCATAAAATGATCTTTGATATAACCAAGAACCTAGGTAACGCGCGAGCAGAGCAAACCCATGAGTAGAGCAAACCACAGTGGTTACACATTAATAGAAGTCATGATTGTGGTGGTGATCATCGCGATTCTGGCCGCTATCGCCATGCCATCTTATCGCAGCCATATTTGCAAAGTAGAGCGCAACCAAGCCAAGTCCGATCTAACCCTTTACGCCCAAGCGCTAGAGCGGTTTTATACCACCAACAATTTTAGTTATGTCGGCGCCAGCAACGTTTTTCCTGCGCACTCCCCCAGTGACGGCGCTGCCGCCAATAAGCGCTTTACACTCGTCACTAGCGCCTCCAACGCCACCTCCTTCACCTTGACCGCCACCAAAACAGCAGGCGCCTGCTCGGATGCGTGGGTTTACACACTCACAAGCGCTGGCACCAAAACCTACAAACGCGGCACTGCCACCGCTATTACCAATTGGGAGGACTAACTATGTACTTTCGCACCAATACCTTTCACGGGCGCGCGCGCGGCTTTACCTTGATTGAACTCATGGTGGCCGTTGCGGTACTGGCAATTCTTATTAGCATGGCAGTACCCTCCTTCACGGCCCAAATCCAGCGCAACAAAATGCGTAGCACTACAGCCGATTTAATTGTCGCCGTTGCACATGCCCGCAGTGAAGCCGTCACCCGTGCAACCACACTCTACGTGCACCCAAAAACAATCAATAACACAGCGGCATGGGCCAATGGCTGGTGTGTATCAACACTCAGCAGCGGCTGCGGTGTTGCGGGCACCACACTTATAAGAGAATTCGACGGCCCGCGCGGTATTAGTCTTATAGGCTCGGTTACCACAGCTGGTGCAGCCAGCGCCAGCAAGCCACTGGAATTTAACAGTCTGGGGCATCGCAATAACAGCATTACCGCAAACACATTCTCAATCTGTAGCGCCAGCAGCACGCTGGGTAAAAAAATTGAAATACTCGACCTAGGCCAAGCCCTCGTCCAAGACTGCACCTGCAGCAGCAATGTGTGCAACTAACAGAGACTCGCAGAATGAGCATTCTAAAAACATCGCAAGGTAAACCCACTATGCACACATTAAAGCGCCAACAAGGTTATTCACTGATTGAAGTATTAGTGTCAGTGGTGGTGTTAGCTGTCGGTTTTTTAGGCATGACAGGCCTGCAAGCAAGAAGCCTACAGTCCAGCCAAAACTCGGTACTACGCACCCAAGCCGCATTTTTAAGCTACGACATTCTCGAAAAAATGCGCGGTAACCCTACAGCTAACACCGCTGCCGCCTACGCAGGTAAAAACGGGATCACAGAGGCAACCAACTGCCTCACTACAAGCTGCACTACAGACCAATTAGCGGCGTTTGATGTACTTTCGTGGAAATGCACAATAAACAGCATTTTTTGCAAGGATTCGGTTAACAATAACCTGATTAGCACTACCAGCGAACTCCCTAACGGAAAAGGCACGATTAGTGCCAGCAATGGCAAGGTCACTATCGCCATTGAGTGGAGCGAAGAACGCAGCAGTAATCCCACCGCACGCCAAAGCTTTGTGCTCGAAACCACCCTTTAAGGCGCGTACCGATGAAAAAATACCCGCTTACAGTATTCGCTCTCACAACCAAGGCTCGGCAAATGGGCATTGGTTTAATCGAATTAATGATTGCGCTGTTGTTAGGCATAATACTGATTGGTGCCGTAATCCAGGCATTATTAAGCAACATGCAAACTTTCAACACCAATGCGGGACTCGCTCGCATGCAAGAAAGTGCGCGTTTTGCAAGCAACGAGTTAACACGAGACATCCGCATGACGGGCTTTAAAGGCTGCGATGCGTTGGTCGAAAACAATAAGGTTTTAAATTTAACAGGCCTTGCTGATTACAACCTAGCCGTCACACTCAAGGGCGAAGAGAATGTCTCGCCATCTACACTGGCGGCCACCGCGATAACTAATACGGATGTTATAAAAGCTACCCAAATGGTCGATGCTTCGGCCTATTTAACCGCCAACCTACCCAGTAATAGCACGGCTATCACCGCCACCCTGAATGACACCAGCAACTTTGCTATTAACGACATCGTTTTTATTGGCGACTGTGATAAAGGGGTGGTGGCAAAGGTCACAGCAACAGATGCAAGCAATAAAACACTGACGTTGGCTAATACCACAGGCACAGCAAACAACACCTTCGATAAAGGCGCATTAGTACTCAAAATAGAAACCAAAACCTACTACGTAGCGCCAACGACCTATGTCAACAATGCGGGGGTAGCTATCAACGCGCTTTGGGCTAAAACTAACGGATCAGGCCCAAAAATCGTGGCGCTAGGCGTCAATGATCTACAAGTGCTTTACGGAATTAACAATGCCAACAGCTTAGCGCCCGATCAATTTTTTGTGGCCAGCAATACGCTTGCCTTCGATAAAGCCACCGTTGTGCGTTTTAAGCTGGGGTTGTCCAGCCTAGATAACATCAACGGTGGCGGTTTACTGACACGGGAATTCACCACCTCCGTAACCTTGCGTAATCGAATGATTGGAGGGCTTTGATATGCCAACCCCAAACACCGTTAAAAACCAAAAAGGCTTCGTACTTATTTTTAGCTTGGTGATCTTATTAATCATCACCACCATAGGTACATCGCTCATACAAACCGGCACCATAGAGGAGAAAATGGCCGCCGCGACACGCAATAAAGATATTGCGTTTCAGGCCGCTGAAGCCGCCCTTGCGGCCGCCGAAGCACAACTGGCGCTCGCCACCCCGAATGACGCCGATTTTAAAGCGGATTGCACCAAGGGTTTATGCATCCCAGCACAAACAGGATTAGCCAACTGGGAGCGCGCTATCGCATGGACTAATGCGACTACCTTCACCAGCGCTAACATCATCACCACTGTTGCCAAACAACCTCAATACATCATCGAACACTTAAAGTCGGTGGGCGGCAACAACATCATGATGACTAATTACGGCGAAAACGTGACCGAAAATCCGCTCAAGTATTACCGTATTACTGCGCGAGGTTACGGCGCTACCGAAGACGCCCGTGTTTTGCTGCAAACCACCTACGCCAAAGAATAGCCATGCCAATCTCGACAAAAAATAGCCGCACTCAAACTATGGACAATAGCCATCACACGAATGGGTTATGGGGAAAAATGATGAAAATACCTAACCGAAGCAATCATACACTGGGCATAAAATCACCCGCCGTTTTAGCGATGCTCTCTTGTTTAGCTGTACCTTATTGTTTGTGGGCGTCTAGTGCCGTGCATGCTGCCGAAAAAGTGGCGCTAGCAGAATCCCCTATCGAAAGCCTACCCGCCGCCGAGCCCAACGTACTTTTGGTGATGGATGATTCAGGCTCAATGGACTGGGAAATTATTGCAGAAGGGCAACCCGAGTCGCTTGAGATATACGCTCAATCCAACCCAAACACACGACGCCCTCGACTTAATACAACCTTTGCCTACGCCTATCTGTATGCCAATGCCAATTCAACATTATTTGGTAATCATCATGGCTATGATAGTTACGATGGTTATGCGGTGCCCACCGTAGCGGCTGTGCAGGCGTTTATAGACAAGACAGGAACCCAATATCAAACGGATCATGACAAACTGAAAAGCTTGTGGCGCATGAGAAATCATCAATACAATTCGCTCTACTACAACCCGTCGACCACCTACAAACCTTGGCTCGGCTACACCAACAGTTTACCGACTTGCTCATGGGTAAGCCCTAAGCTCACTCAGTGCCAAAACACGCCAACGGGAGCGATTAACCTTACTCGGCCTCAAGATATTGTTTTTTTCTTTCAGAATCTTAACCACAATAATGCAAATGCTCGTTTCCATGAAAAACGCGTAGATGTAAACGGCAGCAGCACTGGCAATGCAACAACAGCGTCTTACATTCCCATGTACTACCAAGCAGATAACACATATCCATTGCTCTGCGGACGGCTCTTTGAAATTACAACATCTGGAATTGTCGAAAAAAGCTGCGATGGCCGCACAACCCATTCGACAAATGCCACTATCAACCGAGCCGCGACACGAACGGACTGTTCTAATGGTGTCTGTAGCGCAGCGCAAGAACTGCAAAACTTTGCTAACTGGTTTAGCTATTATCGCCGTCGAGAGTTCTCAGCAAAATTCGCTTATGCGACAGCCGTCAACAACCTAAGCGATGTGCGCTTGGGTTACACCACCATCAATGCGAAAAGACGCAACGACGCAGGCTACACCGATAGTGTGTCAACCCAAATTGCCCCCTATACCCAGGTTAAAGAGAAGATCATCAGCAATATCTACTCGACCAAAGCCGGCGGTGGTGGAACCCGCTTACTGAATTCACTCGATGAAGCAGGAAAATATTACCAATGTGACCAAGCGGATATTTTTGGGACAAAGGGCACGTCAACTTGCCCTCGCCGTGGAGAGCGCCAAGAATGCCAAACCAACTACACACTATTGATGACCGACGGATTTTGGGAAGTCGATAAGGGTAAAGAGCCCGTATCAGCGAGCTACAATCAAGACACGCAAGGTGATTATGCTGGCGATGTGTTTGCATTTAACAACCAGCAACAGGTCACCTTAGCCGATGTGGCGATGCACTATTACAAAAACGATTTAGATGAATCCTTGGCCGACAAGGTTGAGATGACAGCCCAAGACAAGGCTTACGATAACTCTACGACAGCCGGGACAGCCGGTAAAACTATGCATCAACACATGAAAACCTACACATTTGGTTTTGGTGTGAGTACAGATGAAACGCTCCCTCTCTTAAATGCTACCCCGCCATGGACTCCATTTGACATAGACTCTCGCTCCGCCCAAGAAAAAGTTGACGATTTAAAACACGCTGCCCTCAATGGACGCGGCAAATTTTACAGTGCCTCCAATGCGCAAAGCCTCGCCGATAAACTCGCCGCGGCCTTCAAAGATTTGCCCAAGGGAAAAGGCGGCGTCGGCGCAGTGAGTTTTAATGGCGATAAACTCGAAAGCGGCAGCTTGGTTTATTCCACCAGCTACAACATGACCACAGACTCTGGCGATATCGTCGCTTATGGCACAAGAACCAACGCTAATGGCGACTTAAGCTTTAACTTGACAACGCCTTTATGGTCGGCCAGCACAAAACTCAACGCTCAGATCGAGGCCGCCGATACGGCCAGCTGTAGCCAAGTGAGCAACCGAAACATCATCAGTTTTTCAAACAATGCTGGAGTAACCTTGTCGGATAGCGCCTCAACCCTCAGTCCCAATCAAAAAGACTGGCTATTAGGGAAAAATATTGTAGAGGGCACGGGCGCGGACTGCGGCGCAAACCTTCGTACTCGAACTGCCGGACTCATTGGCGACATAGTGAATTCTCGCGCGATTTTTATTGGTAGCCCTTCCTTTGAAAACCGCTCGGGCAGTGCTTACCCTAGCACCAAAACCTACGCAGAGTTTGTTAAAGACAATCAAGCTCGAACGCCTTTACTGGCAACAGGCACTAACGGTGGCATGCTGCAGATTTTTAATGCGACAACCGGGAAAGAGCTTATGGGCTATGTGCCCGGCCATCTTTTGGAGGGCTCCACAGAGCATAACGGCTTGGCGCAACTCACTAGCGAAAACTATAAGCACAAGTACTATGCCGACCTCACGCCCGCCATTAACGATGTCTTTATCAGCAATCGTAATGGCGCTTTTGATTGGCATACGGTTGCCATTGGAGGTTATAGATCAGGCGGTAAAGGTTATTTCGCCCTCGACCTCAGCCAAGCAATTACCAACGAAAACACCGCCAAAGCAACCGCCATGTGGGAATTCACCACCAAAGATCTCGCCGCTAACGATCAAAACGAATTGGGCCTGTCGTTTAACACACCAACCTTGGCTATGGTGAACGAAAGCATCGACGCGAGTGATGCCACCAAAGGTAAAAAATGGAAGGCGATTTTTGGTAACGGCTATAACAGCCCCAAGGGTGATGCCAGCTTGTTTTTACTGAATGTAGATAATGGTTACGATGGCTGGAGCACGGCTGAATATACAATCATTCGTACCAATTCGGCTCCAGCTGCATCAACAACCGACACCCTCAACGGACTCAGTACCCCGCGAGCTATAGATACCAATAGTGATGGTGCCGTAGATTATGTTTACGCCGGCGACCTAAAAGGTAATCTCTGGCGTTTTGATTTAACCGCTACACCTTACAGTGCCACCAAAATATTTGCTGCCGTCGACAGGAACGGTAAAGTACAACCAATCACCACTCAACCCTTAGTCGTTAAAGAGGCTGGCGCAGACAAATACCGAGTGATTATTACGACGGGTAGCTGGTTAAATATTGATGATGTGAACAACACCGATCTGCAGTCAATCTACGGCATTGTTGATGCGCCTAAAGATGTCGCTTTCCGCGCGCCTGCAAGATCTGTATTGGCACGCCGAAGCATTCAAGACAATACGACCACTAAAATTCGCAGTGTTATAGAACACGAGGGCACAACAACCGATGTCAACATAGGCTGGGTGATTGACCTTGTTGATATCACAACAACACCATCAACACCGACCTACACCGGTGAACGCGCAATCCGTAATATGGTTTTGCGTGCAGGTTTTGCATCGGTGAATAGTATTTTTTCAAGTGGTACAAGCTGCACACCCCAATTCAAAGGAGCCACCATGTCATTTGAACCTCTAACGGGTTTAGTCAGCTCGCCCTTTATGGATATCAATAACGATGGTGTTATTAATGCGGGCGACAAAGCACTTGGATTTATCAGCGATGGTATTCTTTCTGACACCTCGCTCTTTGACGGGCAAATATTTATCAAACTTACCGATAACGATGGCTCGTCAGTCATTGACCCACGAAAAATTACAAAAAATGATAAAAATACTGGCCGACTGTCGTGGCGGCAAATTGACTAATTATTCGTGATGCAATCAACACAATAAAAAGGGGGCTTAGGCCCCCTTTTTATTGTGTAAAAATGCACACCTAATAAAATCAAGCCAAAATCTGCTGAATAAATTGACCAATATCGGTGAGTTGCTCCGCCGATACAGAATGCTCCATGGCATACTCGCGGTATTTAACGGTGTATTTTTTTTGCTGCAATAGCGCCAAAGCTTGCTGCCCCAAAACATTGGGCACTACACCATCATAAGCACCGTGGTGAATTTCAATCGGCAGATTTTGATTGGCCTCGTGTAATACAACGCTATTTTTAGTCGCAAAATAAGTCGATAAGGCCAACAGCCCCGCTAAGGGTTGCGAATAAGACAAAGCGACTTCGTAAGCCACCGCACCACCTTGCGAAAACCCCACCACCAGAATGCGATTGCTCGCAATACCTCGCGTTTTTTCATGCTCAATAAACTTCACAATTTCGGCTGCCGATTGACGCAACTGCACTTCGTCCACCTCGCGGTCAATATCCATCGCCAAAATGTCGTACCAAGCAGGCATTACGTAACCGCCATTAATAGTGACAGGCATCGCTGGCGCATGCGGAAAAATAAAACGCAGTGCTAAATCACTCGGTAAATGTAACTCGGGAATCACAGACGCAAAATCGTGACCGTCAGCCCCTAAACCGTGCAACCAAATAATGGTAGCGGTGGGCGTTGGATGGGTTGTTTTTTCTACATAGGGTAAAAGCATAAAATCTCCAAAAAAATAAAAAAAATATTAAAAAAATATGTACCTATTCAGCACCGAGCCTAAATGCAGTTGGGTGGTTATTTTCTGGGCCGCTCAGGCCATCCACGGGCGCTATACAAGCACTCTGGACTTTGTGCTCCTGCAAAAAGTCTAACCCCACGCATCCATGCTGGGGCCGGCGCTTAAATGCCCTGAAAATAACCACCCAACTGCATTTTTACGTGTGATTCGCCTGATTTAATTCGACGCCGCGACGCCAGAAATACCAAGAACAGGAACTCTTCAAAAATAAAAACCTTATACTCGACGCACCTATTAACCTCAATATCCAGAACAAAAAAACTAAAAATTCCGAAAATATATGTCTGGATAATGAGTAGTTGTATACCTAAAGAAAATAGCCAACACCGAAAACACAATACCCCAACCCCGCCGTCAGCTTGCATTCCTTAGCGATACGCCCTATTACCACGTAGCTTGCCGCTGTGTGCGGCGGAGTTTTTGTGTGGTTTTGATTCAGCCACAAATACCGATTACGGGCACCGCTGTGGCTGGATAGTAAAACGAGTGCCTATCCCAGATGCTGGTGCTGCAGGAATAAAATCCAAAACTCAAAATGCTATACTCCGCCCGCACTCACCCGCACCAAGGTATCCCATGGCCACCAAACGCAAATTACCCACAGGCATTCAATCATTCGTAAAACTACGCAATGAAGGTTGTTATTACGTCGATAAAACGCCGTATATGCATCAATTGATTGAGCAAGGTAATTATTATTTCCTCTCCCGCCCACGCCGTTTTGGTAAAAGTTTATTTCTAGACACCCTGCAACAATTGTTTGAAGGCAAGCGCGATTTATTTGCGGGGTTATTTATAGAAGATAAATGGGACTGGCAAATTACCTATCCCGTCGTGCGCTTTGGTTTTGGCGATGGTGTCGTGCAGAGCCGCGCGGCATTGGACGACCGCATTGGCTACCAACTGCGCAGCAATGCCGAGCGCTTAGGGGTAAAAATACTCGCAACCGATGATATTCCGGGCCAGTTTCGCACCCTGTTAATGGCCGCCCAAAAAATACGGCCAAAATGTCGCGTTGTTAATCGACGAATACGATAAACCCATTTTAGATAATATCGAAAACAGCGACATCGCCACCCAAAACCGCGAAGGCTTAAAAAATCTCTACAGCGTCATCAAAGATGCCGATCCGTTTTTAAAATTTGTCTTGCTCACGGGCGTGAGTAAATTCAGCAAAGTGAGTTTATTCAGCGGTTTGAATAATCTTAACGACATTACCTTAGACGCAAAATATTCCGCCATTTGTGGTTATACCGATGACGATATTGATGAGGTATTTGCGCTGGAATTGCAGGGGCTTGATCGCGAAAAAATTCGTGAGTGGTATAACGGTTACAATTGGTTAGGCACCTCTGTTTATAATCCGTTTGATGTTTTATTGTTGCTGGAAAAGCGCGAATTTAAGCCCTATTGGTTTGAAAGTGCGACGCCCACATTTTTAATAAAATTATTAAAACAACGCAGCTGCTTTACGCCCGATTTAAATAAAATGAGCACCGATCAGCAATTGCTGGGCGAGTTTGATGTGGATGCCATTGGCACAGAGGCGTTGTTATTTCAAACCGGTTATTTAACCCTTGGAAAAACCGAAGAATTAATTCCCGGTATTTGGCATTACGAATTAACCTATCCCAATGCCGAGGTAGAATCCAGCCTCAACCGCGCGCTCTTACCGGCAATGGGCGTTAACGCCTCCAGCCTCGCCAAAGAATATCCCACCGTGTTAAAAGCGCTTAAAACCTGCGATTTTACATTATTAGAACAACACCTAAAAACCTTGTACGCCAGCATTCCGCACGATTGGTACCGCAATAATCCACTCAATAATTACGAAGGCCACTACGCGAGTATTTTTTACAGCCACTTTGCCGCGCTGGGTTTGCATGTGGCGGTGGAAGAGGCGAGCGTGAATGGCAAAGTGGATATGGCCATTCAATTTAATAAGACCACGTTTATTTTTGAATTTAAAGTCGTGAAAGACAAACCCACCGGTCAAGCCATTGCACAAATCGAAACCAACAATTACGCGCAAAAATATAGTAAAGACGGCTGGAAGATTTTTGGCATTGGCGTGGAATTTAGCAAAAGCCAACGGCAAGTGGTGATGCTGGAAGCCAAGGAGTTGGTTTAAGCTTTTGTAGGTTGGGCTTTAGCCCATCTTTTTAAATGCTTTTCGGGCTAAAGCCCGACCTACAGGGGCTAAAGAAGAATGGCCTAGGGCGCCTGTCCTCGCAGTTGGGGTCAGACCTTATAATTGACATTTTGTGAAATGTAAGGCCTGACCCCGCTGCCTAAACCACACACCATATCGTCCAGCACATGGTCGTGCTGGAAACGCACAAAGTCCGACGTAATTTGCAAAGGCACATGGCGATTACCTAAATGGTAAGCCGCACGCAATAAATCCAATGCAGTTTTGGCATAAACGGTACTGACGCTTTCGTCACTGGCCACAATTTTAACTAAGGTGCCGTCGGTGCATTGCAAAATATCGCCATCTTTTAAAACACGGCCACGCTCAATAAACCAACCCAAGGTTTGCCCGCAGGTTGTTTGTGCTTTGTGGCGACTTTTTTGGCGATCATCAAACGTTAATGCCAAGGTTAAAGTGGCTGCTGTTGATTTATCGGTAGTTAGTGTATGGGCTTCTAGCATAATTTGTATTCTTTAATTAAGGGTTTAACACAGCGGTTAAAAAGTCTGTTTATAAAATATGAGCGCTTTGCACGAAAGGCCAACCACTCAAGTGAGTGCCGATTTATGATCCAAAACCCTTCAAGGCAGGATGCCTTGAGGGAGCTACTCCCTCCCAGGCAGACTAACTGCAAAATCAGCGTTGGATTAGGCTCTAAATAGCTACAAAAAAAGAGAAATACCTGCAATTCCCTGCGCATAGATTTGCTGCGCCATAGCCAGATCAGCCTCCTTCATACCACCCAATAAATAGATTGGTTGTTTAGCCCCTTGAATTAGTGACGCAGTGTCCACCCAACCCAGCGCGGGTGTATTAGGATGCGATGCCGTGGGCAAAATGGGCGATAACACAATCGCATCAATATCGGCCATTTCAGCCAAGGCGATTTCATTGGCGTTGTGGCAGGCGGCGGTAGTTGAGCAATGCGCCAATAGGCCGCTGGCAATTAAAGACTTGGCCGCTGCAAGATGGTGAGAGCAAAAATGAACGCCTGTTATTACTGCTATAAATTCGAGGCTAAAGTCGGTGCTTGCAACAGAGCCCTCTGCATCCAGTAAATGCCGACTATTGAGCCATAATTTTTGCACGCCCGCGATCTGCGCGATGCGTAGATATAACGCTTGCACATCCACCAGCGATAACTGCGGTGCTCGCAACTGTATTCCCGTTGCGCCAAGCGCAATGGCGTTGAGGCAATAATCAAAGAGCGCGTTAGCATCATTAAGGTCGGGCGTAATCGCCACGCGAATGGGTAAACACAAGGCTTGCACTATGGGGCGATTGGCAGCAGGAAAAGCGTAGTTGTGTAGCTGATTTAAAGGCACCCACTCTAACGGCTGACTTTCTTGTCCGGCTGGTAAGCCGTCGAAAGCGGTGACGATCCAAACATCTAAAAGCACGCATTTGTCGCCGTAATCGTGGCGAATCTGGATAAGGGGCTGGAAGGCAGTTGGGGTAAATCGCGAGCTCTTCTTGCAGCTCGCGTATTAGCGCCTGGGCGACATGCTCGCCAGCTTCGACTTTACCGCCAGGGAACTCCCACAAACCACCTTGGTGTTGATGGTTTGCGCGCTTGGCGAGTAGTACTTGATGTCTAAGCGCGCTTTTTTGCTGTGTATGACTGCGCTGAAGGATGGCGCCCACGGCAACGTGGACGACCGTTTTAGCTGCGGTATTCGGCATTAATGGTGACGTAATCGTGCGAGAGATCGGTAGTCCAAACAGTGTCGGTCACATTGCCGCGACCTAAATCAACCCTCACGGTAAAGGTCGTTTTGCTGACGATGGCTTTGCCGCGCTCTTCGGTGTAATCACTGGCGCGCATACCCGCTTTAACAATACACACATCATCCAGCCACACATTCACTTTGCCAGTATCCAACGCCGGTACGCCCGCATAACCTACGGCACATACAATGCGGCCCCAGTTAGGGTCTGACGCAAACAATGCGGTTTTAACTAAAGGTGAGTGGGCAATTGCGTAAGCCACTTTTAAACATTCGGCGCTGTTGGTGCCTTCGGTCACGGTAACGGTGACGCATTTAGTCGCGCCTTCGCCATCGCACACTATCGCTAAAGCTAACTGCTGCTGCACTTGCGTGACTGCCGCGACAAACTTGTCATACAGCTCGCCAACAGATTCGGTAATCATGCCTAAACCCGCTTGACCGGTAGCCACCAGCATGCACGAATCATTGGTGGAGGTATCACCATCAATACTGATGCGATTAAAGGATTTATCGGCGGCAAGTTTTACCACTTTATCCAAGACAGATTGCGCCACTACCGCGTCGGTGGCGATATACGCCAACATGGTCGCCATATTCGGGCGGATCATACCTGCACCCTTGGCAATACCAGTGACGGTAATAATTTCGCCATCATGCTCGAACTGAACGCTCGCGCCTTTGGGGCGAGTGTCGGTGGTCATAATCGCTTTAGCCGCGATGTCCCAGTTATCAATCGAGAGGTTTTGCAGCGCCGTGGGTATAGCACCCAAAATTTTCTCGACGGGCAAATACTCACCAATAACACCGGTAGAAAAAGGCACTACCTGCCGCGCCAATACCTCGGTTTGCTCGGCAATGGCATCACAGCATGCTTTAGCGTCGGCTATGCCTTTGTCGCCAGTGCAGGCATTGGCATTACCCGAGTTAATCAAAAAATAGCGAATACTGCCCGCCGCCACATGCTCACGCCCCACAATCACTGGGGCTGCACAAAAGGCATTTTGGGTAAATACACCGGCCACCGAAGCACCATCGGCAATACCCATCACTAAAATATCGGTACGGCCAACACGCTTAATGCCCGCACTGGCAGTACCCAAAGCAAAACCTGCAACAGCGTGCATTGTGGGCCAAACACTTTCACCTACCGCCATAATTTATAATCTCTAGTCGAGCTTGCCGTGGCAAGCTTTGAATTTTTTGCCGGAACCACAAGGACAAGGATCGTTGCGGCCAATTTTGGGGGCTGTACGGGTAGCTGGTTGCGCGGGTTTAGATTCGGGCACGGCCACAGGTTCGAGCCCTAAGGCCGAGACCTCATCGTGCTGCAAGCGCTGGTTGCGCATTGCCACTTCGGCTTCCATCCGTCGCCGAGCTTCGAGCATATGCATTTGCTCTTCGGTCATCGGCTCAACTTTAAATAACACCCGCGTGACGTCATGCTTATGACGGCCCAACAATTCATTAAACAACTCAAACGCTTCGCGCTTGTATTCTTGTTTGGGATTTTTTTGCGCATAGGCACGCAAGCCAATGCCTTGACGCAACTGATCCATACCCTGTAAATGCTCTTTCCAGAGGGTATCTAAAATATGCAGCATGATTTGTTTTTCGAGGCCCCG
The DNA here is from genome assembly GCA_034519605.1 of Marinagarivorans sp. Taxonomy (GTDB): domain Bacteria; phylum Pseudomonadota; class Gammaproteobacteria; order Pseudomonadales; family Cellvibrionaceae; genus Marinagarivorans. Next base: position 7,522 of record JAXHOG010000113.1, on the reverse strand, counting down.
CATCACCACACCTAAGCGCGAGCATTTGTCCTCGTAGACAGCATTCATTTGCGCAATGATTTTTGCACGCAAGGGTTCTTCATAGAGTTTTTTATCGTCCTCAAGCCACTTAGCAATCGGTAAATCGACACCGAAATCGACGTTTAATAGCTGCTCTAAGCCCGGAACATCCCACTGCTCTAACAGTGACTGCGGTGGAATATGATGAGAGATAAGCTCGTTAATAACTTCTTCTCGAATACCGGTAATAGCATGCTCAATCGTTTCCATTTCCAGAAGATCGTTACGCTGGCTATAAATAACCTGGCGCTGATCGTTGGCCACATCATCGTATTCTAATAGCTGCTTACGGTAATCGAAGTTGCGACCTTCGACTTTGCGCTGTGCTTTGGCAATGGCATTGGTGACCATTTTGGCTTCAATCGCTTCGCCTTTTTCCATACCAAAAGCGGTCATCATATTGCGCACGCGATCGGAGGCAAAAATGCGCATCAGATTATCTTCTAACGACAGATAAAAGCGTGAAACCCCTGGATCACCTTGGCGTCCTGCACGACCGCGTAATTGGTTGTCAATACGCCGCGACTCATGGCGTTCGGTACCAATTATGTGTAAACCGCCGTTATCTTTCACTTGCTGATTGCGCTGTTTCCAGTCTGCTTTGATGGTGTCTATTTGCGCTTGCGTAGGGTTTTCGATTTTTGAGATTTCGACTTCCCAGTTACCGCCGAGCACAATATCGGTGCCTCGACCTGCCATGTTGGTGGCAACCGTAATCGCTCCAGGGCGACCCGCCAGAGCAATAATATCGGCCTCGCGCTCATGCTGTTTGGCGTTGAGTACTTCGTGCTTAATGCCCGCTTTATGAAAGCGGCGCGACACTTCTTCCGAGCTTTCGACAGAAGCCGTACCCACTAAAACAGGTACATTTTCAGCTTGTAACTCTTTCACTTGTTTAACAATCGCGTCGTACTTCTCTTCCATGCTCAAGAAAATTAAATCATTAAGATCCTTCCGTGAAATGGGTTTATTGGTAGGAATTACCACAACGTCTAAATTGTAAATTTGGCGAAATTCAACCGATTCGGTATCGGCAGTACCCGTCATGCCCGATAGTTTTTGATACAAACGGAAATAGTTTTGGAAGGTGGTAGAGGCCAAAGTCTGGCTTTCGTGTTGAATCGATACGCCTTCTTTGGCCTCAATGGCTTGATGTAAACCTTCGGATAAACGACGACCCTGCATGGTTCGGCCCGTATGCTCATCGATCAAAATAACCTGATCATCCTGAACAATATATTCAACGTTATTTTGATAAAGCTTATGCGCGCGCAACGATGTGTGCACATGGTGCAAAAGATTTAAATTGGCGGCCGAATAGAGGCTGTCGTTTTCGTTCATCAATTGGTTTTTGACCAGCCACTTCTCAACTAAGTCGTGACCATCCTCGGTCAGCTCAACTTGGCGCCCTTTTTCGTCGATCATAAAATGGCCTTTGGTGGCCAAGCGACACAAGGGCGGCTTCGCTTTGGAATCTACAATTACCAAATCTTTATCGGTTTGCTCAGCTTTATCGAGCGCAGCGCTGATGCTGCAAGGCTTATCTTCGCCTTCAATTTGCACTTTGGTAAATTGAATTTTTTCGTTGCGCTCGCCATCAGAATCCGCCACGGGACGTAACATAGGCGTTAATGAATTCATCACCCGATAAAGCGCAGAACTATCTTCTGCAGCACCCGAAATAATTAAAGGTGTACGCGCCTCATCAATAAGAATCGAGTCAACTTCGTCGATTACAGCAAAGACTAAAGGACGCTGCATACGGTCTTCTTGCGTAAAACCATGTTGTCGCGCAGATAATCAAAACCAAATTCGTTATTGGTGCCGTAGGTAATATCGGCGTTATAAGCTTCACGTTTCTCATCTTGCGGCTGCATAGATGAAATAACACCTACGGTTAAACCCAAAAATTCATACAGCGGCCTCATCCACTCGGCATCGCGACGCGCCAAGTAATCGTTCACCGTAACAATGTGTGTGCCTTTACCTGGGATCGCATTCAAATAAATTGCCAGTGTCGCCATAAGGGTTTTACCCTCACCGGTACGCATTTCGGCAATACGACCTTCGTGCAGCGTAATGCCACCAATCAACTGGACATCGTAATGGCGCATGCCGCCCATAATTCTACGGCTTGCTTCACGACACACGGCAAATGCTTCGGGCAATAAGGCATCCAACGACTCGCCACTATGGTGGCGAGAACGAAAATTGGCTGTTTTTTTCTTTAAGCTCGCTATCAGTGAGTGCTTTAACCGTCTCTTCTAGCGCATTAACTTTCTTTACTAACTTGTGCATGCGCTTTAGCTCGCGCTCGTTTTTAGAACCAAATAAAACTTTAAAAGGATTAAGCGTCATAACAGCAACTTTTTATTGTGGCCCGCAAAGGGCAATGGAAACCACGAGGATTATCAAGAAATAGAGGAGTTTTTTTAAGTAATCAGGGGCATCAGCGGCTAACGCGATGAATATAGGAAGCTGGGTCAACAGCGCGACCGTGCTTATACACCTCAAAGTGAACATGAGGGCCGGTTGAACGGCCCGTTGAGCCAAGCAACGCAATGACTTGGCCTTTTTTAACAACATCGCCGGGCTTGATGAGAGTTTCTTTGCAGTGTGCATAACGCGTTTTAAAACCGTTGCCATGGTTAATTTCAACCAAGTTACCGTAGCCGTAACGTTCTGCGGCCCAAGTGACAACTCCCGCCGCAACGGCAACAATATCAGCGCCCTCTTTGCCCGCAAAATCAATCCCAGAATGCAAGGAGACTCGGCCTGTTATGGGGTCGGCACGTCGACCAAAACGCGATGATAAATAGCCTTTTTCAACAGGTCGACCCGCGACAAAAACTGACTCTTGAATTTTTTCGTTAGCCATTAAAGCTTCGAGCGTTTGCAACTGATGCTGGCGATCATCAATCTTAAAAGCAAGATCATCGATCATATCCATAAAAGTGGTGACTTCAAAATCGCGGTTTTCGAGGTCATGGGACGGGCCGCCCACAGCGGGCGGCTGACTAAAATCAAATTCGCCCGCGTCAAGATTTGAGGCCACAGTGAGGCGCTCACCCAAAGCATCTAAGCGCACTAAACGGGCTTGCAACTCTGCCACTCGAATAGTGAGCGCTTCGAGCTTGCTTTGCGCTTCTTTGCGGGTTGTTTCAATTTCGTCTTGCTGACTAGATAGCGTTTTTTGCCAGCTTTTAGACACATCCATAGTTAGGATGCTATGTCCACCTTTTACACTCCATTGCAGTGCCATCAAGGTTGCCGCCGCAATAGGCAGTAGTAACATACATACGACACAAAGCGCCTTAGACCAAAGGCCTAAAGTGATAGTCTTGGTGCCGCCATGGCGGCTGTCGATAAATATGATTTTCACAAATAGATGTCGCGCTACCAAACTCAATCCGATTAAAAAACACCCACAAAGATTAAAACTTATGCACCACTACGCGCCTTTATCATTGAGATGATGGTAAAAAAATGTGGCGGTGAATATCGCATATATAAAACTAAAAGCCAACCAGACGCTGGCTGTAGGGCTTGTATGACTCATACAGGAAATGACGAACTATCAAGCAGCCGCTAATGGCTGCTGATAAGTAATTGGTGACAATGCTTCATCTTCTTCAAAGGTAACAACCTCCCAAGCATCGGGCTGGCGGAGTAGCTCTCGCAATGATTGATTATTGAGGCCATGTCCCGATTTGTAAGCACAGTACTCCCCAATTAAGGTATTGCCTAACAAATACAAATCACCAATAGCATCGAGAATTTTATGTTTAACAAACTCGTCTTCGTAGCGAAGACCGTCTTCATTTAAAATGCGATATTTGTCGACCACGATGGCATTATCAACACTCCCACCCTTCACCAAACCTTTAGAGCGCAGATATTCAATCTCATGCATAAAACCAAAGGTTCGAGCACGAGAAATCTCTTTTACGAAGGATGTGCTAGAAAAATCAACGACAGCATCCAGTTTTTGCCCCTTAAAAACTGGATGATCAAAATCGATAGTGAATGAGACTTTAAAACCATTAAATGGCTTTAAAATAGCGTATTTATCGCCCTCTTTAACCATGACTTCTTTTTTAATGCGAATAAACTTTTTAGCCGCCGACTGTTCTTGAATACCCGCCGATTGAATTAAGAATACAAAAGGCCCAGCACTGCCATCCATAATTGGGACTTCATCAGCACTCACATCAACAATCGCGTTATCAATACCGAGACCCGCCATGGCAGACAACAGATGTTCCACGGTCGAAACCCTCACGTCACCATTCATCAAGCTAGTCGACAAGGTTGTGTCACCAACGTTAAGTGCTTTGGCTTCAATTTCCACAGCGGGATCAAGATCTACCCTGCGAAAAACAATGCCACTATCAATAGGGCCTGGGCGCAAGGTTAAATAAATTTTTTTGACCTGTATGTAAACCCACACCAGTCGCACGGATTTCGTTTTTCAAAGTGCGTTGTTTGATCATAATTAGATCTCATCTTTTTATTACATTCATTCACAACTTAAAGTAGAAAACATCAAATTTAGATCTACCTAGTAGCTCCTCAAGCTATCATTTGAGCCATGAATTAAAACTGAATATGCGTTCATTACTTGTTCACCAATGACAAAAGGCCGCAAAGCAATGCTTGCGACCTTTTGTCATTAATCGATTTAACATCAACAAGCCTTGCCTATTTTAGGGGATTGCCTCCATGCAATTTAGCGAGTTTGCCAATGTTGAAAAGATTTTACATCCACCATAAATAGCGCACTTAATCCGCTTGACGACGCAAAAAAGCAGGAATGTCTAAATATTCCATATCGCGAGTTTTAGCGTCTAAACGTGTCGCTGCACTGGTATTTTGATTGCGCATAATGGTCGGCTTATCGAGTACCGCATAATTAAGCCCGCCGTTAGCATGGCGAGTATTATCAACCACTTTTTCAGGTTTAGCGGGTGCAGTTTCTGCGGCAGCTGTATGCCCACCCAAACCGGTTGCCACCACAGTGACTTTTAATTGATCCTTCATTTCCGGGTCAATAACGGTTCCAACAACAACTGTTGCATCACTTGAGGCAAACTCTTCAATGGTGCTACCCACCTCATTGAATTCCCCCAAAGGTTAAATCAATACCTGCGGTAATATTCACTAGAATACCGCGTGCGCCGCTCAGATTTACATCTTCAAGAAGAGGGCTGCGAATTGCAGCTTCTGCGGCTTCACGCGCACGATGTTCGCCGGTGCCAACACCGCTACCCATCATTGCCATGCCCATCTCACTCATAACAGTGCGCACATCAGCGAAGTCAACGTTAATCATACCCGGACGAATAATAAGATCAGCAATACCTTGAACTGCACCCAACAAAACATCGTTAGCCGCTTTAAAGGCATCAATAAGACTGGTGGACTTACCTAATACGCTGAGTAATTTTTCGTTTGGGATAGTTATTAAAGAATCGACTCGGTCCTTTAATTGCTTAATCCCTTCATCCGCGATTGCCATACGTTTACGGCCTTCGAATGGAAACGGACGTGTAACAACAGCAACCGTTAAAATACCCAATTCGCGAGCAACTTCAGCAACAACTGGCGCAGCGCCTGTACCAGTACCGCCACCCATGCCCGCCGTTATAAACACCATATCGGCACCCTGCAGAATTTCTGCGATACGCTCCCGATCTTCCAGCGCCGCTTCACGCCCCACATTAGGGTTTGCGCCAGCGCCGAGCCCCTTGGTGAGATGACCACCTAACTGCAGTACCGTTTTTGCCGATACGTCTTTTAGCGCCTGCGCATCAGTGTTAGCGCAAATAAAATCTACGCCCTCTACATTTTGATTAATCATATGACGAACAGCATTGCCGCCACCGCCACCAATACCAATGACTTTAATCACCGCGTTTTGCGGAATATTATCAACTAACTCAAACATGTTTTTCCCCTTAATTCCCCTACAGAATATCAACAAAATGTGTGATCAAAAAAAGCAATCCGTCACACACTACTATAACCAACCAATAATTTATAAATTTCTTTGAAACCAACTTTTAAGCTTTAACCAAGCGCCGCCCTGAATTTCATGCACATAGGCGTTACCCGCCTGTTGCTTTAAGCCGTACTGCAATAAGCCCACGCCTGTCGAATAAATGGGGTTATTCACAATATCTCTTAGACCCGAGATATTTTGTGGGGAGCCTAACCTTACTGGCATATGAAATATTTCTTCTGCCAGCTCAACGACGCCTTCCATTTTGGATGTACCACCGGTAAGTACAATGCCAGCAGGCAACATATCTTCAAAGCCACTGCGCCTTAGCTCTGCTAAAACGAGCGTAAATAATTCTTCGTATCGAGGTTCAACCACTTCAGCCAGCGCCTGACGAGATAAATTTCTCGGCGGTCGCTCTCCAACACTGGGAACTTTTATAGTTTCGTCAGCGCCCGCCAATTTAGCTAAAGCGCAGGCATATTTAATTTTAATTTCTTCGGCGTGCTGAGTTGGTGTGCGCAAAGCCATTGCAATATCATTTGTCACTTGGTCCCCCGCAATGGGAATAACGCCAGTGTGGCGAATGGAACCCTCAGTGAAAATGGCAATATCAGTAGTACCGCCACCAATATCTACCATGCACACGCCCAGCTCTTTTTCGTCTTCGGTTAAAACTGCATAGCTGGATGCCAACTGCTCGAGAATAATATCATCAACACCTAAGCCACAGCGACGTATACATTTTTCAATATTTTGCGCGGCATTAACAGCACAGGTCACCAGATGCACTTTGGCCTCTAAGCGAACGCCCGACATGCCCAGTGGCTCTTTCACGCCATCTTGATCATCAATTCGATACTCTTGCGGCAAAATATGCAAAATTCTTTGGTCGGCAGGAATAGCCACTGCTTGAGCCGCGTCAATGACCCGCTCAATATCTTGCGCAAAAACTTCACGATCTTTGATTGCGACAATCCCATGAGAGTTGAGACTGCGAATATGGCTACCCGCAATACCTGCATAAACAGAATGTATTTGGCAGCCCGCCATTAACTCAGCTTCTTCAATAGCACGTTGAATCGATTGCACCGTTGAATCGATATTGACAACTACACCTTTTTTTAACCCGCTTGACGGATGCGAGCCAATCCCCATTACTGACAAGATTCCTTCAGGCGAAACATCGCCCAACAATGGCTACCACCTTTGATGTTCCAATATCTAGTCCGACGATCATTTTGTTGCCAGTGGACTGTGCCATGCCCTTGCCCCGATAAATCAATAGCCGTTTAAGACTTTAAATGTTCACTCTTTTGATCAAATGCTAATCGCTCTGCGGCGATGTTTTCCAACCTACTGCAAAACCTTGTTTATAGCGCATATCGATAACGCTCACGTTAGAAAGATTGTCCACAAAGTAGAGTTGGATAACCTGCATTAACTGCTGAACCTTTTCTA
>JAXHOG010000065.1:0-12985 GCA_034519605.1 Marinagarivorans sp. | reverse complement strand
AGTTACGTATTTCCAAAATTAGAATTTGAATTTGGCCCAGTTAATTTATTTTCGGGCGGTAATGGCTCGGGTAAAACCACGGCAGCCGATGCCTTGCAAGCACTGATGACGGCCGCGCACGATAATTTATATTCCTTTAACCCAGGTCAAGATGAAACCACTCAAAAAGGGCGGGGCGGCAAACAAGTGCGCACATTGGCTTCCTATTTATTGGGTTGCGACGATGGTAGCTACGCGCGACCTTACGCCACCGATGGCTATGTGGCGGCGGTATTTCACCCTACCGAAGGCGAAGTTGCCGAGCCTTTTTCGGCCATTATGGCCATGCGTGGCCATATCGATACGGGTGGCAGCCAAAAACAAGCGCGTTTAGATAACTTATTTTTTATGATTATTCCCGGCGAGCAAGTCTCGCTCGATTGTTTTGTACGCGATTTTAACGATGGCAAACATATTAAACCTACGCCCGAAATTGCCGATTTTTTAAAACATAAATTCCCTAGCAGTAGTGTTGAAGTTTACGATAAAAAAGGCGCTTATTTACGCCGTTTATATGGCGCTTTGCGTGGCCGTACCGATGCTGTCAGTGACCGCGAAGCCAAACATGCCGCGCGTACACTCGCCAACTTTATGGCCTACAAACCGGTAAAAAGTATTCACGAATTTGTGGCTGGCGAAATTCTGGAGGCCAAAGATTTAGGCGATGCCATTCGCAATGTGTCTGATTTAATGAAGACCATTCATCAAATGGAAGCCTCGGCTAGCAGTATTAAAAATGCGATTTCTCTATTAACGCGCGCCGCCGATACGAGTCGTTTATATATTGATACCTGGGTGGATTTAGCCTTGGCGCGTTATACCGAAGCTTCACGCCAAGTGTTGCAGACGCAAAATAATTATTTAGCCTTGCGCCGCGAGAAAAAACACGCCGAAACCGGTTTAACTCAAGCCACCGAGCGCAGCGATTTAGCGCGCGAGCGCAAACGCCAATGGCACCAAAAAATTGTTCAACTAGAAGCTAAGCGCCAAGGCATTAATGCCTTGCGTGATAAAGACGAGCTACAACAGCAAATTGACAAAACGCAAAAAAATATTAGCCAATTAATTCAGCCATTTTTAAATGAAATTTCAAATGCACAGCAAAACGCCGGTTGCGCCGAATATTTATTGCAGGCGGCACAACAAAGCAGCCTTGCGGTAGAGCTTAAATTTTTGCAAGAGTCGGGCTTTTCTAAAATGTGCCGCCAGCTTAGCAATAATGTTGAACTGCGCAATTTAGATGCGCCCAAAGTGCTCAATAATGATTGGTTAGGCAATACCCTGCTTGAGCAATTAATGGATAAAAGTTTGGCCTGGGAAGCCGAGCAAAATAATTGGTTAGGTGAATTGCATATTAGCAGCGGTGATCGTACTCGCTTACAGCTTGTTGAATCTTTATTAATGGATCGCAAACAACAAGTTGAGCGCTTAAAAAATGAATGCGCCAATTTATTAAACGAAGTGCAATTATTATCGTCCAGCCAAGTCACATATCCGCCTGCAGTGGCGCAAGCCTTAAAAGCGATTGAAGAAGCCTGCCCCAAAGCCGAGCCGCGCGTATTGTGCGATTACGTAGAAGTACTAGAGCCCGAATGGCAAATGGCGATTGAAGGTTATCTGGGTGGTGCGCGTTTTAGTATTTTGGTGGATGCCAATTACGAAGCCGAATCCATCGCTGCAGTGCGCAATATGCGCGGCCATAAACGCAACAGCGCGCGTGTTATTCAAGGTGAAAAAGCACTGCGTGATGCCGATAAATTGCGCCCCTTACCACAGTCTATTTTGGATGTAATGGCCTTTAGCCACTCCACCGCCGAGGCCTACATTAAAGCGTCTTATGGCAATGTAGTGCGTGTCCATTCCACCACCGAATTAAAACACACGCCGCGCGGCATTACGCCCGAAGGTTTAGGCTCGGGCAATTACAGTTTATGGCGCTGCGATTTACCCGATGCCGAATTAGTCTTTGGCCAAGGTGCAAGGGCAAGAGCTTTAATTGCCAAAGAAGACGAATTAAATAAAGTGCAGGCGCGCTTACAAGAAGCCCAAAAAAATACCGAGCAATTGGCGCGCGTGGTGCAATTAATGGCCGCCGCTAAACCCTGCAATATTGCCGAAGTATTGGAGCAATTATTAAGCTTTGCCCGCCAAATTAACCAAGCCGAAGAACAGCTCGCTAAAATTGATGTGGGCGAGGGCAGTGAGTTAGAGCAAGAATTAACCGTTGTACAAAACAGCTATTTAGAGCAAGAAGCGCAAGAAAAAAACTTTATTCAAGATATCGGCCGCCACCAAGCGCAAATTGCGGCGCTCGATAAAAAAGTTACGCAGCTATTGGACGAGCAAGATTTAGCCGAGCGCCAACGCGATATTTTAGAAGATGCCGTGCAAGATATTGCCAAAGTAAACCCGCGTTTTGATCTTGAAAAAGCCTTAGCCGATGCGAGTGCCAACGCCGAAAAAGCGCCGGAAATAACCCTTGCCGAACAATTAAAAAGTGATCAAGAGCAGCTTAGCCGTTTAGAGCGTGAATTATTTAATCTCGTACAGGCTTACAATATTGATGCAAGCTCGGGCGATGCGTTGTTATACGACAGCGGCACCATGCAAATGCACAGTTTTGAATTTTTTAAACATTTAGTGTTATTGCAAATAAGTATTGAAGCACTGCACAGCAGCTATAAAAACAACATATTAGTCGCCAAGCACAAGGCCTTATCGTCCTTAAAAGACACCTTTAACACGGCGTTTGTGACTAATCTTTGTCACTCGATTTATCAAGCCATTAACGAAGGCGAATCGATTCTTAACGATTTAAATGCCGAGTTAGAACACCACCGTTTTGGTGCCGATCGCGAGCGTTATTCGTTCGCCACCCAGTGGGTGCCGGAATATAAAGAATATTGGCAGTTTTTTAAAACGGTGATTGCTAACCCTCAATTGGGCGATGGCACCACCTTATTCGAAATGGAGTTAGATAAAAAACACGCCCGCATCCGCGATGAATTATTAAGCATGTTGTTGGACGAAGACGAACAAACCGCGCACCGCGAATTGCTACGTATTAGCGATTATCGCAATTACCGTCGTTACGAAATTTACAAGCAACCCGAAAATAAAGCGCCCATTCCACTCAGTGAATACGGCACCGGCTCGGGCGGCCAATTAGAAACACCGGCCTATATTATTCGCTCGGCAGCGGTCACCTCGGCCTTTCGTTTTAACGAAGGCAAAGCGCATTTACGTATGGTGATGGTGGACGAAGCATTTTCCAAAATGGACGAAGGCCGCTCGCGCGAAGTGATTAGCTATTTAACCGATGCGCTTGGCTTGCAATTAATTTTCATTATGCCCACCAGCAAGTCCGGCCCGTTCCTCGATTTAATTAGCAGCCAATTTGTCTTCGCCAAATGCCCCACACTGCAACCCGTAGGCGAATTAAAAACCCGCGTATTTGTTGACCGTAAAACCTGCAATACCGAACAAATCAAAAACCTTTGGGCTAAGCATAGGAAGGTGATTCGCAATCAAGGTATGTTGGATTTTATGGAGGTGTTTAACCTAAAAACCTCAGTTGATCGCCAAAAAGATGTGTAAGCCCTTAATGCGAATAGTGAATGTTAACAATGCAGGGCAACCTTATTGGTTGTTCACATTTTTAACGTTTGCTAGGCTTGGTGATTCAGCTGAGGTTTTTAGGTTTAATTAAGCATATCCATAAGTCATGCGTTTATTCGATGCGTTGGTGTGTTAAATTTCCGTTCAATTTATAAGCTATGCCCACGAGGTTATTATGTTGAAATCGAAAATATTTAGGCTGTTATTACCCTGCGCTTTTTGGCTGGGGGCTTGCGGGCAGGCGCATGCTGAGGATATGCCCGCAACCCAAAATAGAGACGCTATTGTGCTGGGCGCGGGTTGTTTTTGGGGGGTAGAAAAACGCTTTGAAGCGATTGAAGGTGTAATTGATGCGGTAGCGGGTTATGCCGATGGCAAGGGCGTTGCGCCCAATTACAAAGCCATTACCCAAGCAAAAAATAAAAATAATCCCAATAACTTTGCCGAGGTTGTGCAAATCACCTACAACCCTAAACTGCTGAGTGCGACTGCGCTGCTGAAAAAGTATTTTGAAATGCACGACCCAACACAACTAAACCGCCAAGGTAATGATGTGGGCACACAATACCGATCAATTATTTTAACCACTAATAAGGCGCAGGCCGACGCCGCGCAACAAGTGTTGCTGGCGTATCAAGCATTGCTAACAAAAGCGGGCAAGGGTGCGATAACGACTGTTATTAAACCCCTAGAAAAATTTTACCCTGCCGAAAAATATCACCAAGATTATTTAGCTAAAAATCCAAACGGTTATTGCCCCGATCATTCTACAGGTGTGCGTTTTGACGATAAAACTTCAGCGCCTGCTGTAACAATGGATAACGCAGAAATGAATAGCGCAGCAATGGATAACGCTGCCTTATTAAAAGGCCTGCATATAGTTGTACTAGATGCCGAAGACTATTGCCCTTACTGCGAAAAATATAAAGCCGATGTGTTAAACAACTACAAAGGCGATATTGCGTTGCACTTTCGTTTTGCTAGTCAATTACAGGGCTTAACCCTAAAAACCGCCACTTGGGCCACGCCCACAACATTATTTTTGCAAAACGGCAAGGAAGTATTTGGTCGCCAAGGTTATATCGATGCAAAAACTTTTTATCATTTATTAGGGCAATTTAAATTGGGTAAAACTGAAGCGTTTAATGTGGCGTTTGAAGAGGGCACCGATCAGCGTTTTTGCAAACAATACGCTATTTTTAAAAATACGCCCGACGGTGTTTTTGTCGATAAATTAAGCGGCTTGCCTTTGTTTGATACTCGCGATCGTTTTGATTCGGGCACTGGTTGGCTTTCGTTTACCAAAACCGTAGATGGGGCGGTGATCGAAATTCCCGATAATCGTTACGGCATGAAACGCACCGAAATTCGCGCCAAGGTATCGGGTATACATTTAGGTCACGTTTTTGATGATGGCCCTAAAGGCAAACCGCGTTATTGCATTAACGCGACGGTATTGGATTTTGTGCCGCGTTAATTGTGCACTCACCAAAAAGAAAAATACCCCAAAATTGGGGCATTTTTTTGTGTTGATAAAAAATACTTGCCATAAAAAATACGTTCAACGCTTGTTTACATCCTCTTATTTACGACCTCTTATTTACGACCTCTTATTTACGACCTCTTATTTACGCATGGCGGCATAAATAACGGGGATGATGATTAGCGATAATAATGGCGCTACGAGGACAGGCACTCGCTTTGGTTATGAGTGCCTGCCCTTGTTTTTGTTCACGATAACCAACAATTTTGTTTTTTAGGTTTTTCTTTTTTATGGGTGCCTGTCCCCTGTTTAGGGTTGCAGGCCGAACAAAGTAATAGCCTGCACTACGAGGCATCGCGTATTAATAACGAATTGGTTCAGCTATTATCAATCTACCGCTTGCAGTAAAAACATTTACCCTTAACTATTGATCAGCATAACGTGATTGATGTGTTGGAAGATCAAGTTGCACGTAATTTTCCACTGATTAAAAGCCGTGGCGTTGAATTAACAGTAAACTGCGATGACAATTTAGAAGCTTATTTTGATGCTGATTTAATTGGTAATATTATTCAAAATGTTTTTGTGAATGGATGCCGATACACCAAAAGCCAATTGCAGCTTAATGCCACCATGCAAGATAAAATTTTATGCTTTAGTGTCGCCGACGATGGCGAAGGCTTCCCCGAAAGTATGTTAGATTTTTCGGATAACAAAAAATTCGGCAGCGGCCACAGTACACAATTGGGGTTTTATGAGCCTACAGGGAATAACATCCAGCCAGTCCAACTTTAGTTTTTTAGCCGAGCACGACCCGTTATTTGTCGAGTTGGCCAGTGCGGCCGAGCGCGCGTTTGCGGGCGAGCCTAACACTACGCTGCTTAAATTGCGGCAATTGGGTGAGGCGATGGCGCAGCACATGGCGGCGTTGGCGGGCATTAGTTTTAACGCGCAAACCACGCAGTTGGCGTTATTGCATCAGCTCGCGCGGGAATTAAAACTAGAGGCCACGGTGAGTGATTTATTCCACACCTTGCGTGCCGAGGGCAATAAGGCCAACCATCAATTTAGAACCCAACACAAAGAAGCCTTAAATGGTTTGCGCATGGCGCGCGAATTAGCCATTTGGTTCCATCAAGCGTTTGGCAAAGCGGGAACACACTTTAAGGCTGGCCCTTTTGTGGCGCCGCAGGACCCCAGCGAGCACTCGCGGCAATTGCAATTAGAAATTGCCAAACTCAAAACCGATTTACAGCACGCCAGTGTGGCGCTGGATTCTAGCCAGCAGCTCAATGCGTTAATTGCCGAAGAAAAAGCAGTGTACGAAACCTTAGCGCTCGATATGGAAGCCGAATCCCTCGCTTTTGCGCAACAGGCTAGCCAGCATCAAAATACCTTGCTCCAGCAACAGCGCGAATACGAAAACAAAATAAAAACTCTACAAATACAGCTGGCCACACAAGATGAAAAAACGCAGTTGGCCAATCTTAAAACACTCAATAAAAAGGCCCACGCCGCCGCCCAGCATATTGGGTTGGATGAAGCGCTCACGCGGTTGTTGATTGATAAACAATTAACCGCCGCTGGCTGGCAAGCCGATAGCGAAGCGCTGAGCTATAAAAATGGCGCCCGTCCCGAAAAAGCTAAAAACATCGCGATTGCTGAGTGGCCCACCGAGCATAACGGCCAAAAAGGCCGCGCCGATTACGTATTATTTGCAGGCTTAACGCCTATCGCCGTGGTGGAGGCCAAAAAAGCCAATGCCAATGTGGCGGGCCATATACTCCAAGCCGAGCGTTATTCGCGCGGTTTTAAAATGCTCGCGTCTTTGCAGTCCGCGTGGGGAGAGCAGGGCAGAACCATTGCATGGCCCGATGCCGAAGAAGGCCATTTTCACATTCCCTTTGTGTATTCCTGCAATGGCCGGCCTTTTAGTAAACAATTAAAAAAGTATTCCGGTACGTGGTTTCGCGATGTGCGCGAGCCCAGTAATATTGCCGAGCCGCACGAAAAATTTCACTCGCCACTGGGCTTGCTGGATAAATTAAAACGCAACCGCGAAGCCGCCGAGAAAAAACTCAAAAGCGAAACTTTTGCTTATTTAAAACTGCGCGACTACCAACAAAAAGCCATTGGCGCGGTAGAGCTGGCGTTAGCCAACAATCAACAAAACTGCCTAATAGCCATGGCCACCGGCACCGGTAAAACGCGCACCATTATTGGTTTGATGTACCGTTTTTTAAAAGCTGAGCGATTTAAACGCATTTTATTTTTGGTCGATCGCAGTGCTTTGGGCACGCAAGCCTTGGATGCTTTTAAAGAGGCTAAATTAGAAGAAAATAAAACCCTGTCGGCTATTTATAATATTAATGAATTTGGCGATATGGCCGCCGAGGCCGAAACGCGTGTGCAAGTGGCGACCGTGCAAGCCATGGTTAAGCGCCTATTTGCCAGCGCTAATCCGCCGACTATCGACACCTTTGATTGCATTATTGTGGATGAAGCGCACCGTGGTTATACGCTTGATCAAGAAATGACCGAAGGCGAATTACACAACCGCGACCACGCGCAATATTTATCCAGTTACCGCCGTGTATTGGATTATTTTGATGCGGTAAAAATAGGCTTAACCGCCACACCCGCAAAACACACCGCCGATATTTTTGGCAAGCCCGTGTACACCTATTCCTACCGCGAGGCCGTAGTAGATGATTGGTTAATTGACCACGAGCCGCCCATTCGTTACCAAACCCTGTTAAGTAAAAACGGTATCACCTTTGAAAAAGGCGCCACCGTTAGTGTGATTAATACCCACACCGGCGAAGTTGAATTATCGGAATTAGAAGACGAGGTTAATTACGACGTAGAAGCCTTTAACCGCACCGTGATTACCGAGGGTTTTAATCAAGTTATTTGCGCGCAATTAGCGCAAGAGCTAGACCCCTTTGGCGAAGAAAAAACACTGATATTTTGCGCCACCGATTTACACGCCGATATGGTAAAACGCTTATTATTTTTTTTTTTTTTTTTTTTCTTCTTTTTTTTTTTCCCCCCTTTTTTTTTTTTTTTTTTTTTCTTCTTCTTTTTCTTTTTTTCCTCCCTCTTTTTTCCCTTTTTTTCTTCTTTTTTTTTCCCCTCTTTTTTTCTTTTTCTTTTTTCCTTTTTCTTCTTTTCTCTTTTCCTCCTTTTTTTTTTTCCCTTTTTTTTTCCTTTTCCTCCCTCTCTTTTTTCCTTTTTCTTTTTTTTTTTTTTTTTTCCCCCCCCCGATGAGGCCTTTAAAGAGCTGTATAACGGCGACTACAACGCAGCGGCGGTGCGTAAAATTACCGGTAAAAGCGATAAAGTCGAAGAACTCATTGCCCGCTTTAAAAACGAAAGTTATCCCAATATCGCCATTACCGTAGATTTATTAACCACCGGTATTGATGTCCCTAAAATTTGCCATATTGTTTTTATGCGCCGGGTTAAATCGCGCATTTTGTACGAGCAAATGATTGGCCGCGCTACCCGCCGCAGCGATGAAATCGGCAAGACTGTGTTTAAAATTTACGACCCCGTAGATATTTACGCTGCCTTGCAAGACGTAAATACCATGAAGCCATTAGTGCGCGACCCGAATATCACGCTCGAACAATTAATGGACGAATTAACCGACCCCGTCGCCTTGCAGCAAAGTTTAAATACGGCTGGGCAAATAGACGGCACCAGCCACGCCGATGATGTGCTGGCCGAGCTCAGCCAAAAAATAATGCGCGTGATGCGCAAAGCCGCCAAAGTGGCCCAAAGCAAACCCGCGCTACAACAAAAGTTGGATGAATTAGAGAGTCTATGGGGCGTGGCGCCCGCAACCTTACACCAGCATTTACACGACCTTGGCCCGCAACAATCGGTGCAATTTATGGCAAAAATGGGCGGGCTGATAAACCATGTCAATGAAATAAAAATAATGGTAGGTAGCACACATAAACCGCTCATTTATGAAGGCCACGATGAATTTTTAAGCCGCCAGCAAAGTTTTGGCATTAATGAAAAACCCGCCGATTATTTACTGAGCTTTAACGATTTTATTAAAAATAATATCAACCAATCGGCGGCGTTAATGGTGGTGGTCAATAAACCCAAAGACCTCACCCGCGCGCAACTTAAAGAAATTAAATTACTGCTCGATACCAACGGTTATAGCGAGACCAAACTCAAAACCGCGTGGCGCAATAGCACCAACCACGAAATCGCCGCTAGCATCATCGGCCATATTCGCCAAGCCGCACTAGGTGAATCGCTGGTGCCGTTTGATCAGCGTGTTCACAATGCCCTGCAAAAAATTTATGAACTCCACCCTTGGCTACCCGCGCAGCGCAAATGTATCGAGCGTTTGGGTAAACAATTAGTGCACGAGGTGATTATCGATCACAACTTTGTGAATAACGCCTTCGCCCAAGAAGGCGGCGCCAAACGCGTGGATAAATTGCTTAATCATCAACTGGATGTGGTGTTAGAACAGCTCGCGGCGGGGTTGTGGGTAGTTGGAGGGTAGAGGGTAGAGATTGGAGAGTAGAGGGTAGATCGCTGCGCTAGTGAAAACCCAACCACCGTTTGCCCTGAGCTTGTCGAAGGGGGTTGCATTAGCGCCCTTTGGAGAAGGGGGTTGGGGGATTTATATTTAAAAAGTGCCGTTTTATATACATGACCGCCTTGATATGTACACATTTGCTATTTTTCTATACATATCCTTCGCTTATGTCGATGGCATAAACATACCCGTTTAACGTGTCGATAATGTTATTAAACATGTACACGTTTTGTTTACGTGTCGATGCAATCACTATAATCTCTCAACCTGTCGATAAATTGGGAAGTTATAACCATGACATGGCGAGCCGATCAGCCCTATAACCAACTGCCACTCTTACCGCCCGAGCCTGCAGCCTACGAAACGCTCAAGCTCTTAAAAGCCTGCATTCCGGCGCGTGCCGCCTTGGCCGAACTTAAACAAGCGGGGGCGTTATTGCCCAACCAAGGCTTGCTGATCAATCTTTTACCCTTATTAGAAGCAAAAGACAGCTCGGAAATCGAAAATATCGTCACCACCTCCGATAAGCTTTTTCAGTTCGCAGAAGAAGACACCCACGCCGACCCCATAACCAAAGAAGCCCTGCGCTACCGCACGGCACTGCGCGAAGGTTTTGCCCAATTAAGCCGTAAACCACTGTGCGTCACTACCGCCTTGGAAATTTGCAGCACCATCAAAGCCAGCCAAATGGAGGTGCGTAAAGTGCCGGGTACGGCGTTGCGCAATCAGCAAACGGGCGAGATTATTTATACACCGCCGGTGGGCGAAGCGGTTATTCGCGATTTATTGAGTAATTGGGAGGCGTTTTTACACCAAAATGACGACATAGATCCGCTCATCAAAATGGCCATCGCCCACTATCAATTTGAAGCCATACACCCTTTTAACGATGGCAATGGCCGCACTGGACGCGTGCTCAATATTTTGTATTTGGTTGAGCAAGGTTTACTGAGTTTGCCGATTTTGTATTTAAGCCGTTACATCATGCAGAACCGGCAAGACTATTACCGCCTGCTGTTAGGCGTAAGCCAAAGCCAACAGTGGGAGCCGTGGATTTTGTATATCTTAAAAGCCGTGGCCAGCACCGCCAGTTGGACGACCGCCAAAATCGGTGCGGTACGGCAACTGCTAGAGCACACGACCAACCACATTCGGGATTCTTTGCCAAAAATATATACGCATGAATTAGTCGCGGTGATTTTTGAGCAGCCCTATTGCCGCATTAGTGATTTAGTGAGCCGCGATATTGCCAAGCGCCAAACGGCCTCGGTGTATTTAAAGCAGCTGTGCGATATCGGTGTATTACGCGAATTTCCCGCCGGTAAAGAAAAACTGTTTGTGCACCCCAAATTGATTGGGTTGATGACACAAGATAACAATCAATTTGAACAATACGAGTTAACCCCATGACCAACAACGATATAGTGCAAAAACTCTGGAACCTGTGCGATGTACTGCGCGACGACGGTATTAACTACAGCGATTACGTTACCGAGTTAGTGCTGCTGTTATTTATTAAAATGGAATTTGAAAATACCGAAGCGGGCCTATTGAATAAACACAAATTGCCTGAAGGCTGCCGCTGGGGTGATTTGAATGCAAAATCCGGTACTAATTTATCAAACGCAACAGTGTCCGGCCAACCTCAAATATACTTAAGATACAATGGCCGCAGCTGGCGCTCATACAGCGATTTTGAGGGCGTTTTCATCAAACAGCTCCTCAAAAAGCGAAGTATTTGACGCGTCACTTTGGAGGCAGAGCGGAAGAAATCACGATACCACGGAATGCGGTGGCCTTTTTCACGTGCATTTTTATTCTGTAAATCATCTTGCTTTTTTAAACTTGCCTCATCCTCAATACCCAACGCATTTTTATGATGATTCGAAAATAATTGCACCAGCAACGACGTCATCACCGCCAATAATGCTTGCTGAAAAATACCATTATTACTTTTACTCCACGCCTTTTTGCAAGAGAAATCATTTTTCCACGTATCGAAACATTTCTCTTCATCCCAGCGACGCAAATATAAAAAAGCAATAAGTCCTGGCTCAATCGTTAACTCATTCGATAAAAAAACGAGCTCTTTTCCTTCCGGTGTTTTGTAGCGAATACAACGCCACTCCTCAGCGCTTGCGTTCAGCGAAACACTGTCGTCAGACACAACACCTTCGTTCATCGCACACAGATTTACTGTGCGAGCAACGCTCGATTTTACGATAAGATTATCTTTCCATCGCGTAATACTGGTTTGCGCATAGGTCTTTTTTGGGCATCCCAGAATGGCATATTAACAAAGGCTCTATCGACCACAAAAATAGCATTGCGCTTGCGCAAACAACCCTCGGGTGAATTAAAATTATTTTTCAGCACGAGCGTTTCATGGGTATTTTTTGTTTCAATGGCAACATCAATCGGCACGCCCATACGCACATCAAATAACGTTAGCATCATATGGCCTTTGTGATTATCGTCGCCGCCCTCTTTTGGCGTTAATCGTTGATAATGCGTGCTCTCTTTTTGATAGCTTCCGTCAACAGCAAAAATAGGGCGATCACCCAGTTCTGATATTTTTTCAAAACGATCAGGTAATTGTTTGCGCGCTATGTCAATCAGTGGTTTCAGTAGATCCTGCGAAATAATACAGCGCGACGCTGAGCTTAACGCGTCTGAATAGGTAGAGCGTGGAACCGGCATATCCGTACACTCAGCCATATGAAAAAATTGTTGTACCTGTTCGCGCATCGCCGCCACACCATTTAAGTGGCGCAAGCATCCAAATAAACAAAACGCTTTCATGGGGAGTGATAAAAAACGATTATCGCTGTAGCGTACTTTTTCAAAGGATTGCAGTACGGGATTAAAAAATTCGGCAAGTACCGTTTGATCCATAAGTTTTTTATAAACAGTGTCTGAGCGATGCATCGTGAGTATTTCCATGGTTAAATAAGATGCATTTTTCCGAATTTTTTGCTGACGATGTCAAGCTTTATTTTGAAAAAATCGATATTTTTTAATTTCGCATTTATCATCTTTTTTTAAAAAAACGTTTTTCTTTCGTAATTCGATAGCAGCGCGATTGTGTGAGGCTGCAGGGGCTTTTGGTGACGTTTTCTTTCAGGGCTTAACCTTGGTTGGCCGGACACTGTTGATATCAAACGATTACAAACGCATTTTGCTCACGCTCTCTACCGGTAAAGATTTAGACAATAATCCCGTAGTAACAGACCCATTAATTCTCGCGATTTATAACGATGCCCAAACGCGCCTAT
>JAXHOG010000107.1:0-30431 GCA_034519605.1 Marinagarivorans sp. | reverse complement strand
TATACTTCGTTCCAGTTACGTATTGCTTTGCCGGAGAGGAACTTCTGGCTCCGGCGATTGCATTCAGATGCCATGGGACCTCATGCTGACAATGTGTAATTGAAAAATAATTATTTCAGCAAAGTAAATGGAGGAGCCTGTTGCTGAAATTATTGTCGACTCTGTTTTTGCCTGAACTGACTTTTAGAAACAATAAATATTATTATTAATCAGCAAGCATCTTGGTTTAACATTGACGGAACAAATTATGATTTAGATGGATGGGTTTTAAGAACGGAGAAACAGGGCAAGAGCAGAGCAAACAAGTTTTGTTGTTGATCCTAACGAGGATGTTGAAACTTATATGACCTCTCTTGGCAGAAAGTCCTGCAACTTATGACGGTTTATAAATAGAGCAATTGCAATGAACAATATAATTGGGATGAAAGGAATTTGCTTCTATTTGTGATGATTATATCAGAGCGGGATTTGAAGTTATTGTTCAATGCAGTAATGGAGTTGATGATGATGATGGATTAGTTGGTGCCGCAATCGATCAGGTTGCGACAACAGCCAAGATAATAATGAAACTGGTACTCCTTTGCAATCTGCGGGGATGGTAATGTGGATACTGGAGAGTGGTGTGATGATGGGAATGCCGATGGTACAGACGGCTGTTCGGCGACGTGCGGGTAGAAGCGAATTTTAGATGTAATGGGACACCGAGTGTGTTCGTTAATTGATACAGACGCGGATGGAATTACCGACGCGCTTGATAATTGTCCGCAGGAGTGGCTAACCCGCAACTCAGACCGGCCCGATCTCGACGGCGACGACGACGCATGTGATAACCCGGATTGCGTGATAACGAGTTACGCGAAGCCGGTGAAACATGTGATGGCGCGACCGGCGTGGGGGAGAGCATCAAGCAGCCAATGAGTTGATTTTTTGGGCGAAAACTGGCCGCAGGCGATGGGTTCGGCTGGGGATTTGCAGTTCTATAAAAGGTGAATGCGGTGGAGATCAGAAGAAGTTTGATTTTGGTCACTTTCAAAGGACATTTATTTACCCAAGCGTACACCCGGAAGAGGTGAAGGTGAATTTGGGCGCGCTCTTTAAAATATCAGCGGCTCAGGTTGATGGGTTGTTTACGAGTAAGTCCGTTGTGCTTAAGCGCAATATCGATCTTGCTTCGGCGAATCGTTATCATGTAGCGATTAAAAATGCCCGGTGCGCAGAGTTAGACTTGGTTAAATCTGGCTCCGGTCGATACGCGCCCAATACCTCCAGTCGCAGCCTACTTCTGGCTGTGGTGCAGCATGGCGCAATACTGAAGTTAAAGTACAAGTTGCGCAGCCGATTGATCCAGTTGAGGCGCCAACAATCTCGTTTACATTGCGTGATGCAGAGTATTTGTTGGCCCCAGAAGAGCGCAAACCCGATGTCGTAAGAGATATTGATTTATCAGCCTTTTCATTGCGCGAGGGCGGTAATTTAGTCGATGCCGCTGAAGTTGAGCGCGTGGAGCCTGTTATTGTCGAGGAGTTGATGGCGGAGCTAATGCCTGCAGGGTCAAACTTGGTTGATAGTTCGGCTAAAAATCAGCCTGCACCTAAAGTAAAAGTGTTAGAGGCTGATCTGGCGCCTGTGGGGGCGCGTTTCGCACCCGAGAAAAAGAAAATGCCGTAGCGCCCAATGTCGATCACTTAAGTCTTGAGCGCTAGTCTGTTATTTACGCGATTATATTGTGCAGTTACCTGTCTCGGTATTTTGAACGTATGACCTACCTGAATTGCTAAGAGTAATTTTCTTCTGTAATTGTGTATAGCTAGTGCTTTTTGGGCAATAAATGTAACTTGAAGCGGTACTGCTAGAGCCGTCTGGTTTAAAGGATACTGCTCCACCCGCAATGTTAAGTTTAAGTGAGCCTCTTGGCGTATTAAAAGCAGTTTCACTAATCACGGCTTCAGTTGTTTTTGATCGCTTGCTGTTTCATACGTGTTATTTTATTGTCATCAATAAATATAACAAGTTTTGTAAATGCCTTATCTATACATTTGCCGGTAGCGTCGATACCGCATAACGTCACTTTCCTATTGTGATTAATGGCGTGTTCTCTTGCGCCTTGCATCTGCCGATACAATAAATCAGTGACATAATCGGATTCGTTTTTGGCCATCCAATAACTAAAACTTGGCAGCGCAACGGCTAGCAAGATGGCGAGAATGGCTATGGCGACCATAAACTCAATCAGTGTGAATCCGAGAGTATTTTTGGCTTGTAGTGACGCGTTGCGATGAGTCTTTGTACTTTTATAGATAGTCATAATGTTGTCGATTTCTTGGCTGGCCCAGAAGGGCTCTAAGCTAGCCAAGAAGTCGTCACTTTACCAGCGGATTATGCACTTTTGTCGTGAAGTGCTATTGCGTCGAGTATTTCTTGCTTGGCGACATCAACATCGCCCCAGCCTTCTACTTTTACCCATTTGCCTTCTTCAAGGTCTTTATAGTGCTCAAAAAAGTGAGCAATTTGCTTGAGTTGAATCTCGGGTAAGTCTTTGTATGACTTGATGTTTTCGTAAAGTTTTGTGGTTTTAGTCACTGGCACGGCCAATAATTTAGCGTCTTCACCGGCTTCGTCTGTCATTTTCAGCACGCCGATGGGGCGGCATTTAACAACGCATCCCGGCACTAGCGGCGAGCTCATCACAACCAGTACGTCGGCGGCATCGCCATCACCACATAAAGTGTTGGGGATGTAGCCATAGTTGCAGGGGTAGCGCATCGATGTGCTGAGTATGCGGTCGACAAACAGCGCGCCCGTGTCTTTGTCTAACTCATATTTTATGGGTTCGCCGCCGAGGGGTATTTCAATGACGACATTGATTTCGTCGGGTGGATTTTTGCCGGATGATACGTTGTTAAGGCTCATTTTCGCTTCCTTATAGGTAGTGTTAGAGGGTAAATAAGAGGGCGGCATTCTAGCATAGGGGTACACCAAACAAGAACGCTTAGCCTCTTCCTTTATCGGTAGGCTGGGCGTCTGCACTGCGAACTTGGCCGCACCAGATAAGCCTATGGCCTATGGTATAGTGCTGCGCATTTATGATGAAAATCTGCCCTTCTTGGGCAGCTGTTTGGGTAACTAGATGATGCTAGATAATCTTGTTTGTGAAGGTGTTGGTATGACCTCGCGCCGCACTCGTGATCGCTTGATTGAGCGGTTGCGGGCGAGAGGTATCAAAAATGAAGAAGCCTTAGCGGTGTTGGCGTCAACGCCACGTCATTTGTTTGTGGACGAGGCTCTGGCGCATCGCGCCTATGAAGACACTGCGCTCCCCATCGGTTATAAGCAAACACTCTCGCAGCCGTATACCGTTGCCCGCATGACTGAATTACTCTTGGTGCATGCAACTTCTCGAAAGTTGGTATTGGAAATTGGCACTGGTTCGGGCTTTCAAACGGCGATTTTGGCGCAACTCTTCGAGCGCGTTTGTACGGTTGAGCGCATCGCACCTTTACAGGTAAAAGCTAGGCAGCAATTAGCATTGCTGGGCTTTAACAATGTTCAATTTCGTCACGCCGATGGCCATGATGGTTGGGGCGATGCTTATTTATTTGATGCCATTATCGGCACTGCGGCGGCGCCCAGCTTGCCCGCTCAGCTACCCCTTCAGCTCGCACCCGAAGGGTTTATGTTATTGCCAATGGGTGACGAAACGCAAAACCTAACCTTGGTGCGCCGCAACGGCGATCAGATCATTACGCAAATCGTAGAATCCGCCAATTTTGTCCCTCTCTTAAAAGGAACTATCTCTTGAGTCTCCCACTTAAAAAATACGCAGTGATTATGTTTAAAGGAATGTTGATGGGTGCGGCCGATGTTGTGCCGGGCGTTTCGGGTGGCACCATTGCTTTTATTACCGGTATCTACGATGAGTTTTTGGCCTCGTTAAAAAACTGCACGCCAGCCGCTCTTTTGATTTGGCCTCGGGAAGGTTTCAAGGCCATGTGGGATCATATTAATGGTGGCTTCTTATTAGCGCTCTTTACCGGCATCCTCATTAGTTTAAAAACCTTTGCCGCGCTCATTACTATGGCTTTAAAGGCTCAGCCCGTGTGGATTTGGGCGTTCTTTTTTGGATTGATTGTGGCATCCGTTATTTTGTTGGCTAAGCATGTGCCTCGCTGGCGCTGGCGAGATTTACTCGCGCTGATGCTTGGTGCGGGTGTGGTTTTGTTGATCTCTTTGTCTAGCCCAGCACAATTGCCGGGTTACTGGTGGGTTATGTTCTTGGGTGGTTTTGTCGCGATCTGCGCGATGATTTTACCGGGTATTTCTGGCAGCTTCATATTGCTGTTGGTGGGTTTATATCCTGTATTTTTGCGGGCTATTAATGAAATGCAGATTGTATTGTTGTTGTCGTTCGGGTTGGGCGCTATTGCGGGACTTATGAGCTTTTCTAGGGCGTTGTCTTGGCTGCTTAGTCAATATCATCAGATTACAGTTGCGACTTTAATTGGTTTCTTGATTGGCTCCCTTTACGTTACTTGGCCTTGGAAGCAGGCCGTTGTAACAACTATTGATCATCATGGTGAAGTTGTTGTATTGCAAAGCGTGAGTGTTTTCCCCTCAACCTACGCTGTAGTTACTCACTCTTCGCCCGATACGGTCATCGCAATAATCTGCGCGATTTTGGGTGCCGTACTAGTGCTTGCGACTGAGCTTATAGCAAAGAAAATTGGAAGCGATCAGTAAAAACTCATTCTTTTGTCTTATATTTGTTTTTTTTCATAAAAAAATACAGTTTTTTAATACGTTTTTAGAATTAAAAAAATATTTATATTGCTTATTTTAATAAAAATGACTGCCTATAAATTATGAAAAACACACAAGAGCAACAATTTTTAACACCTGGTGTCAAAAAAATACCGCTTTGTTTGTTTAATATATTACTCGTTATTTCACTTTTTTCTTGTTCCAATTCCGCGCACCGCGCACCTGTTTCTAATATGAATCAGCCACCCTCTACCAAGCTACATACGCATCAAGTTAGTAAGGGTGACACCCTTTATTCGATTGCAGCTCGTTATGGAATTGAATATAAAAACTTATGTAATATCAATAATATAAAGCCTCCTTATCATATTTATCCTGGCCAAGTTATTCACTTGCAAGGTGCGCGGTTTCGACAGTCTAACGATATCAATCAAGTGGCTCTTGGTGTTACGCCAAGCACGAAAAGCGGACAAAAAAATTACGC
This sequence comes from Marinagarivorans sp., assembly GCA_034519605.1. Taxonomy (GTDB): domain Bacteria; phylum Pseudomonadota; class Gammaproteobacteria; order Pseudomonadales; family Cellvibrionaceae; genus Marinagarivorans. The sequence continues at coordinate 25,189 of JAXHOG010000107.1, read as the reverse complement.
TAAAAAATCACAAAGCCGTGTAATTAACCAACCCTTAGCCCCCCTAGCTGTCAAAACGCAGGCAGTCAAATCTAGTTCTTTAGTATGGTCTTGGCCTGTTAAAGGTCGGCTAATATCGCTGTTTAACTCAGGCAATGGGCTGAGTAAGGGGATTGATATAGCCGCAAAATTAGGGGAATCTGTGCGTGCGGCGGCTGACGGAGAGGTTGTTTACTCTGGCAGTGGTCTGCGAGGCTACGGAAAATTACTCATTATAAAACATCAATACTCATACTTAAGTGCGTATGCCCATAACAGCCATTTGCTCGCAAAAGAAGGCGATATTGTTAAGCGTGGACAAGTTATCGCACAAGTCGGTGCTTCGGGTATTGGTGTTAACGATGTGAAGTTGCATTTTGAGATTCGTCGTGATGGCGTGCCGGTTAACCCAGTCACCATCTTGCCTCGCTAAAGCAATCAATAAAAAAAGCGAGTCTAGAAAAGTTTTTACTTAAGTTTATTGAAAACTGGTCGAAAACTTTAGACACCCTCATAAATATAACAACAGAGGGCGCGAGTAAGTGCATTTGGTCGGGGTGTAGTTGGTGAGTGTGAGTCAGTCGAGTTGTTCGGATTTGATTCCATACCAGTAGCTGCGCAATACATAAAAAACGAATCCGAGGATTAAGAACATGGTTGCGCCACAGCTAAGTTCGGAAAAAAGAAGCACCGCAAAATCGACTAAACCTGCCCCTAAAGTTATTGCCAGTATGGAGCTGGACGATAGCGACATTGCTCTGGATGATATTGAGTGCTCCGAGCGTGATGAATCGTCAGAGACAGGTTTCGACCTTAAAAAAATGGGGTTAACGGATGAAGCTGAAAGCATTATCCCCGATGACGATGACAACCAAAAAAACTTAGACGCTACGCAGCTTTATCTGAATGAAATCGGTTTTTCGCCTTTGCTGAGCGCAGAAGAAGAAGTCTTTTTTGCACGTAAAGCGCTTAAAGGTGAAGAGCCCGCACGCAAGCGCATGATTGAAAGTAATTTGCGTTTAGTGGTTAAGATTTCACGCCGTTATGTGAACCGTGGCTTGGCTTTACTCGATCTTATTGAGGAAGGCAACTTGGGTTTGATTCGTGCGGTTGAGAAGTTCGACCCCGAACGCGGCTTTCGTTTTTCAACTTATGCAACTTGGTGGATTCGTCAGACCATTGAGCGCGCCATCATGAATCAAACGCGTACCATCCGTTTACCCATTCATGTCGTGAAAGAGCTTAATGTTTACCTGCGTGCAGCGCGCGAGTTATCGCAAAAGCTTGATCACGAACCCACACCCGAGGAAATAGCACAGCTGCTGGACAAACCCGTAGCCGATGTAATTCGCATGCTGGGATTGAACGAGCGCGTAACATCAATGGATACGCCGATTGGTTTATCGTCTGATAAAACGCTGGTAGATACTGTTGCCGATACGCACGTCTCTGATCCAGTGGCTTTGTTACAAGACAGTGATTTAAATGAAAACTTAGATAACTGGCTGGATGAACTCAGTGAAAAGCAACGTGAAGTGGTGGCTCGTCGTTTTGGTTTGAGGGGGCACGAGTCCAGTACTTTAGAAGAGGTAGGTCGCGAAATTGGTTTAACGCGTGAGCGCGTTCGCCAAATACAAGTTGAAGCATTGCGCCGCTTGCGCGATATTTTAGAGAAACAAGGTTTGAATGCTGTTGCACTTTTTGGAGCTGCTTAATCCTAAAAACCTCAGTTGAATCACCAAAGTCTGCGCAACCCCTTGACGTGCCTAGCAAATGTTAAAAATTTGAACAACCCATAAGGTTGCCCTGCATTTTTAACATTCACTCTTCACGTCAAGGGTTTACACACATTTTTGTCACTCAACTGAGGTTTTTAGGTTAATTGTTTATCGCTGCACAGGCATAGTGTTCTGACCATAAAAAAAGGCCGCGAAAGCGGCCTTTTTTTATGGTGGTAGGTGAGCGTTAGCCTATTAGCGCGCTAAATGTTGCAACTTTCCAGGTACGCCATCCCACTCTTCTGCATCTTCGGGCGCTTCTTTTTTCTCGGTGATGTTTGGCCACACTTCGGCCAATTCAGCATTGAGCTCAAGAAATACTTCTTGATCTTCCGGTAGTTCATCCTCAGAGAAAATAGCATCCACCGGACACTCGGGCTCGCAAAGTGCGCAATCAATGCATTCGTCGGGGTGAATCACCAAAAAGTTAGGGCCTTCGTAAAAGCAGTCTACGGGGCACACTTCTACGCAATCGGTGTGTTTACATTTAATGCAGTTTTCGCCCACAACAAATGTCATTGGATTAACCTCTTTATTAGTCAAGTGCTGAGTGCACTTTTAAAAACGTGTGCTGAATGCACTGGGTGAGTCTAATTTTAAGCGCGACATTCTAACAGTAAGTCTACGAAATAAAAGTCTAACCCAGTAATCAAGCTGCCGTAGGGTGTAAATGTTTATTCGGCGAGCTTTTTGAGCTCGTAAAGCAATTCTAGTGCTTTAAGCGGCGTTAATTGATCGGGATTACATTGACGTAACGCGATATCGGCGGCGCTGGGCGCGCTTGCAAAAAGGTCAGGTTGGGGGCTAGCATTTTTGCGCGTTGGCGATGTTTTTATGGTTTGCGTATTACTCGCTTCGGTATTGATGGCTATATGCGTCGACACTGGTACCGGCGCTGGCTTACCTTCGAGGTGTGCCAATTGTTGCTGGGCGGCGGCTATTACCGGCGCGGGAATGCCCGCCAGTTTGGCAACTTGTAATCCATAGCTTTTACTGGCGGGGCCTTCTTCGATACTGTGTAAAAATACAATCGTATCGTTGTGTTCGGTTGCGCTTAAATGCACGTTATAAACCGATTCAATTTGGGCTGCCAATGCCGTAATTTCAAAATAGTGGGTAGCAAACAGCGTAAAGGCTTTGAGTTGTTTGGCGAGATATTCAGCGGCAGCCCATGCCAGTGAAAGCCCATCGTAAGTACTGGTACCACGACCGACTTCATCCATTAAAACTAGGCTGTTCGCCGTGGCGTTGTGCAAAATGTTAGCGGTTTCGGTCATTTCCACCATAAAGGTCGAGCGGCCACCCGCGAGATCATCGGATGAGCCAATACGGGTAAAAATACGATCAACAAGGCTCAAACTGCAAGCGTCGGCGGGCACGTAGCTGCCTATTTGTGCGAGCAGAACAATCAACGCCGTTTGCCGCATATAGGTCGATTTACCGCCCATGTTTGGACCGGTAATCACCAGCATGCGGCGCTCGTTGTGGCAGATTACATCATTGGGTACGAATGGCGATTCAAGGACATCCTCAACAACGGGATGGCGGCCTTTGATGATTTTTATTCCGGCTTCGGCACGCAAGGTTGGGCAACAAAAGTTCAATTGCTCGGCGCGTTCGGCAAGGCAGCAGAGTACATCCAGTTCGCTTACAGCGGCGGCCGCTGTTTGCAGTGCCAATAATTCCACGTTACAGGTTTCGATCAGTTCATCGTAAAGTGCTTTTTCGCGTGCTAGAGCACGGCTTTTGGCCGATAAGGCTTTGTCTTCAAAGGCTTTTAGTTCTGGCGTAATAAAACGCTCGGCATTCTTGAGTGTTTGACGGCGGATGTAATCGGCAGGTGCTTTTTCGGCTTGGTTGCTGGTTAGCTCAATAAAATAACCATGCACGCGGTTATAGCCCACTTTTAAGGTGGAAATGCCTGTACGTACCCGCTCGCGGGTTTCGAGATCTATCAAATATTGGCCGGCGTTGGTGCTGATGTTACGTAATTCATCGAGCTCGGCATCAAAACCATCGGCAATCACACCGCCTTCACGCATAACCACGGGTGGATTTTCGATAATGGCTTTTTCGAGTGTGGCGACGAGCTCGGGAAATGTACTAACGCGTTCTGCAAGCAGTGCGATATGTGGATTATCGAGGTGACTAACCAAGGTTTGTACCTCGGGAAATGCCGCCAATGAACTACACAAACGCGATAAATCCCGTGGTCGTGCCGAACGCAACGCGATGCGCCCAAGAATGCGCTCCATATCACCAATGTGTTTGAGCGGTTGGCGCAGCTGCTCAAAAAAATAGTTGCCGAGTAAGGTTGTAATCGCGCTTTGGCGTGCCAGAACAATCGCTTCGTTGCGCAAGGGCTTGTGTAGCCAGCGCCGTAACAGCCGACCGCCCATGGCGGTGCAGGTGCTATTGAGTACTGAAAATAGGGTATTTTCTTCGCCGCCCGTCAGGTTTAAATCCAGCTCTAAATTCTTGCGTGTGGCGCTGTCCATCGCTACGGTTTCTTCGATGTTTTCCACCGTTAAACCCGAAAGATGGGCCAGATTGCTACGCTGTGTTTCCTTGGCGTAGGCATATAAACAACCCGCAGCGGCAACGGCAGCGAGCATGTGGCTGCAACCAAAACCTTGTAAATCTTTAGTGCCAAAGTGCTCACACAGCGCGCGCTGGCTTTGTGTAATGTCGAATTCCCAATCTGGCCGTTTGCGTAGACCTGTGGCGGGCAAGCTAAATTCGCTCAGTATAAACAGGGTGGGTATCAGCAACTCGGCGGGGCGTAAGCGTTCAAGTTCGCCCATTAAGGCGGTTTCGCTCAGCACTTCTAATACACAAAAGCGGCCGCTGCCCATATCAAGCGAGGCGACACCAAATTTATCTTCAATGCGCGTAATTGCCACTAATAAATTGTCGCGGCCAGATTCCAGCAAGGCCTCGTCACTCACAGTGCCGGGCGTTACTACGCGCACCACTTTGCGCTCTACGGGCCCTTTACTGGTCGCGGGGTCGCCCACTTGCTCGCAAATAGCGACTGAGATGCCGTTGCGTACCAGTTTGGCAAGATAGCCTTCGGCAGCATGAAAAGGAATGCCAGCCATGGGAATGGGTTCGCCACCCGACTTACCGCGCGCCGTCAATGTGATATCTAAAATCCGCGATGCGAGTTTGGCATCATCAAAAAAGACTTCGTAAAAATCGCCCATGCGATAAAACACTAACTCGTTTTGATGCTGCGCCTTAATGCCAAGGTACTGCTGAATCATTGGGGTATGTTGGAGGTCGGCGTTGTCGGTGGCGGGGCTGTTCATAATTAAAATGCATTCTTTAACTGGATGTGAGTGATACCGCGATGATATCGAGGCGATAGCCGTTGATCATAAATAGCTTTGTGATGGCCTTTGTTGTGACGGCGTTGGGCGGCAAAAAGGGCGGCATTATATCAATGAAATTTCACCCTGCCGTGCGATGTGTTGTTTTCCTTGGTTGCTTATCGTTTTATCGTAATCGCTACTTTTTTTGGGCGAGGGAGCTTCGCAAATCGGCTACAATGCGCGCCAATTTAGAGATTTTATTAAAGGTGATGCAATGATTGTATGTGGCGTAGAGCTTAAATCGAACGAGGCTATTGTGTGCCTAATGACGCTCACCGATGGCTTATTTAGCTTGCCGGATTGCCGTGCATCGCGGATCCCATTACCGAATCTCGAAAATACTGAATCGATTCGTGCCTTCCAATCTACGTTTAGCAAGCTAATGGAAGACTATAAGGTAGAAAAAATCGTTATTCGCGAGCGTTTACAAAAGGGCAAGTTTGCGGGCGGCGCGTTGGGTTTTAAGATGGAGGCAGCAATTCAGCTTATTGCACGCTTAAAGATAGAGGTGTTAGCGCCATCGGCTATAAAAGCAGCTATTGCTGCGCATTCCGTGCCTGTACGTTTTGAAGAGACTGGCTTAAAGCCTTTTCAAGAGGTGGCGTTTATTACCGCTTACGCAAGTTTTGCGCAGGGATTTAAAATCTGATTGGGTTTTAGCTCAATTTTTAGTGAGTATCATTTTTCGGTATCAACGCCAAAAGTCGTCCCCCGTAGCTGTCACCCGTAATAAGTGGGGAGCGGCTTTTTACATGGCGCATTCTTAACGTGATTCGAATTGACCAAGGTTTGCATGCTGCGTGGGAATCGGTACTGGAATGGGATGTTCGGTGTCTTTTTTGGCGAGGCTTCTTACGCCACTTTTTTACGTGTTTTTCGGCAAGGTGGCGAGGATCGTTTAGCCAATAAACCAATTGCATATTACCGTCAAAGTCTTCTACTAATGCAGTGCAAGATTCTACCCAGTCACCGGTATTAAAATACTGAATTCCATCAATATTTTTTGCCGCAGCGTGGTGAATGTGGCCACAGATTACGCCTTCGTAGCCTCGTTTTTTAGCCCCCAATGCAACGGCGTGCTCGTAGTCATTAATGTATCTTTGCGCACGTTGAATATGGTTTTTTAAATGCCCAGAAAACGACCAATAACCATGTCCAAAATACGCGCGTAGACGATTAAATTGGCGATTTAAAAACATTAAAAATTCATAACTGTGATCGCCCACATAGCGCAGCAAACCACTGCAATGAGCGACTCCCTCAAATTGATCGCCGTGAACAATCAGCATGCGCTCATTCTTGGCTGTAACGTATGTAACTTTATTCACAAGATGAATATTTTCGATGAGTGTATTGGCATATTTACGTAAAAACTCATCGTGATTACCCGTAATGTAGGTGATTTTTACACCTCGCTTAGCCATTTTAAAAATGCGACGGATTAAACGACTAAACGACGGTTTCCAGTAAATGCCTTTTTGCATTTTCCAACCATCAATTACATCGCCCACTAAATAAAGGTGCTCGCAAGAGTGGTGCTTTAAAAACTGGTTTAGCGCGCCAGCTTTACAATCTTTGGTGCCGATATGAATATCAGAGACAAAAACACTGCGCCACTGTGGCTTGATTTTGCGGTTGGCGCCTAAATGCTCATTGCTATGTTCTTCGCAGATAATTTGTTGGCGAAGAAGGTAGCTGTCGAGTATTTGTGATGGAGGTGTTTTATCGTTCATGCTTGCAGTATTGCGTTTTGGCATGAAGAATAAATGACAATTTATTTAAGGATTTATGACAGCTTTTTATCTGTTTTTGTTTTATCTGTTTTTGTTATTGAGCCTGTCAACGCGGGATTTAAAGACGTTATTTGTCGTCAAGTATTGTTTGTCGCTTAGAGTGTTAAGGGGGGGTAGGTGTCGGTAGTAAGAACGCTTTTATTGTGTTTTTTTCTTTTAATTGGAGTGGTTTTTTATTCCGAATAAGTTTATAGCGCTGTTTATTGTATCTTGTCGCAAAAACTTAGTGTGTCGAATTTCTTTACGGTTTATTGTGCTAGCTTCAGTTCTGATCACCGATAAAAATGGCATCTTATTAATCTGTTTATTGCTTTGTGGGGCGCTTAAGTTACCCCTTGTAATAGATGCATGAGTTCTGGCCAATCGTCGTTGGTGAAAATTTACATTAATGCGTTGATGAGTAAACGTGTTGTTAATTCAACCGTTACGATGAGGTCCTATGTCTACGTCTACTTTGACTAAATTATCCTTAGCCGCAATGAGTGCAGGCTTGTTATTGTTAACGGCCTGCTCGGGTGTTGATGACAAAAGCCGTTCGAGCGCTACAGTCACAGCAAGTTCTTCGATAAAAACTGCAAGTTCTTCGACAAAGGCGTCGGTATCTTCATTGCCTTTGTCGTCGAGTGCATCGGTGTCGTCACTAGCTGCAGTGGGCTCCCCTTCCAGTGCTCCCGCATTACAAAAAACGGCATTGGCGATCATCGAAGAACAATGCACCAGCTGCCATTTTGGCCTTCACAAAGGCTGGGGTAATTATAAAACTGATGCCGACTGGCTGGCGGCGCAGACGACTCTTGGGGTGAGTTATATCGATCACCTCAACCCTAAAAACTCTTTATTGCTCACCCGTATGAAATATTACGGTGCGATGAATTCAACCATGCCGTTGGATAACGCGGCGGCGCCGGAGGCGTTTACGCGGGCGCATTACGACGTTATTGAGGCCTGGATTAAGTCCTTGGCTTTGCCGGATGCCGAGCCGGTAGGCGATGGCAGTGTAGCCTTATCCAATGCGGTCTATTCCGAGCTGGGTGTGAGCGCGAGCTTGGTGTGCGGTAATCCGGATGAAACCTTGAGCATCAGCTTAAATAACCCGTCGAAAATTGCCCGCAGTGGCATTGGGGCTTATGGCGGTGTGATGGCGCGCGCCTCGGGCGTGACGACAACCGCCAGTGCTAATTTGGCGGCGGTTGCGGACGATGGCGTGGTGACATTGCGCGGTGAAGGTCTCGATATTTGGGATAAGAGTGTCTTTTTTAATGCGCTGTCGAGCCCGGTGGTCAATGGCGAAGTGGATTTGACCCTGGACGTGTTGGGCGTGGAGGGCGTGGCGCATGATTTTGCGAAGGTTGGTTTGCTGGTGTCCAGCACCGACGACCTGAGCGGCCAGTTGGTGTTTGTTCACTGGGCCGGTAAGCATGGTTTGGCGGAGGACAGTGGTACGGGGGTTTTGGATCAATACCGTCAAATAGCCGCCAACCCTAACGGCACCACGGTGTTGACTCCTACGCCGGCGCGCTTGCGTATCGCCTATGAAAATAACACCTTAAAAATCGGCGCTTGTTTGGGTTGCGAATCGCCGCCAATGGGCTTACCTAAAACATTTAATTTTGTCCCTAAGCGCATTTATATTGTGGCGTCGTCGCATGCCGAGTCGGCCATTCAAGCGCGCTTGAGCCTGCGTGATGCTTACGCACAAGCGGGTCAATATGAGCGTTTAGCCAGTCAAAAGGTGACCTGCGTTGATGGCGAGGCGACGGTGCACTTTAGTCCAGAGGCGACGACGGGTTTAAGTGTGTTGCAATTGGGTGTCGTTCGTGCCGATGAAACAGTAGCCAGCACACGCGTGGTCAAAGCGTTTAGCGATGGTGCCAGTTGTGAATTACAAGACGAATTGTTAGCCCCCACATTGCGTCGATTGTCTGAGTCGCAAATTAAAAATTCGATGGTGGCGGTCTTTGGCGATATTTTTGCTCGTGATATTTGGCCAAGTATGGACGACGGCGCCAAGCTGATTGGCATGAATGCCATGGCCGATAAGCTCAACATCAATAACCTCAATTTTGAGCGTCTATACGACACAGTAGCGGCGGTATCGACCACGTTATTGGCTAAGCACACCACCGTGATGAACTGCGCCATGGCCAGTAGCGATGCCTGCGTGGCGGATTTTGTGCGCGATTATGGCAAGCGCCTCTGGCGCCGCCCACTCACCACAGCCGAAGTGGCGCAGTTTACGTCGACCTACACCAGTCTTAGTGGCAACCCGCGCAAATTGGATTTTGCGGTACAGTCGTTATTGTTGAGTGCTCACTTTCTCTTTCGTAGTGAAATAGGTGTTCTGGTTGAAGGTGCGCAAGCGTTAAGTAACTATGAGATGGTCAGTGTTTTGTCCTACAGCGTGGTGAATTCCACGCCCGACGACACCTTGTTAACGCTAGCCGCCAAAACCACACCGCTCACCCGCGCCGAACTCAGCGCGCAAATTGATCGCCTCTTTATGGATCCGCGCGCCAACCAAGCCATGATGGAAGTCTACAAAGACTATCTCAAACTCGACCTCGTGATGAGCCGCCCTAAAGAGGCGAGCTTAAACTTCACCGACGCCGTGCGACGCGATGTGCTCGCCAGTGCCGAGAAAATGCTCGAAAGCAAAATCACCCACAACCCCAACTACATGAGTGTCTTTGGTGGTAGCGAGTATTTCCTCAATAACAACACCGCCTCTTTATTTGGCCAAACCGCAAGCCACAGTGATTTCAAAGCGGTGGCCATTGATAGCGACGAGCGCGTAGGCATTCTTAATCATCCCGCTTTCCTGTCGGTGCACTCCACCTTGTCCAGCTCCGGCATCGTCAAGCGCGGCGTATTTGTGCTAGAGCAACTGCTCTGCCAAGAGTTGCCAGATCCACCGGGTGATGTGATGCCCGTGCCCATCCCAGGCGGCATAGACCCCGAGCGCACCAGCGAGCGCGAACTGCTGAAAATAACCCACAGCGCACAAGCGGCGTGTGTTGGGTGCCATCAAATTATCGACCCCGCTGGTTTTGGTTTTGAAAACTTCGACGTGATTGGCCGCTACCGCACCCGCGAAAAAAATAATGTCACCATCGATGCCTCGGGCGTACTCGATAACGTAGGTGAGTATGTGTTGAGGTACGACACCAGCGCACAATTTGCGAACCAGCTTATGGCCTCACCGCAAATGCAAAGTTGCGTATCGCGCCGCTTCCTCGAAAGCTTCTTGGGGCAGGAGGTCGAACTCAGCGCCTGCGAACTGAAAAAATACCAAGGTCTCTTGCAAAGCAACGGGGGGAGCGTTAAAGACCTCCTGACGTCACTCATTCAACTCGAAAGCTTTGGCAAGCGCCAATAGGCACAGGTGAACTTATGAGCATCATTAAATCTGGATTAAGTCGTCGCGACGTAATTAAAGGCCTCGGTGCTGTAGGCTTGTTAAGTAGCCTGCGGGCCGAACAACTGTTGGCGCAAACCGGTGCCACGCCCGTGCGTGTCCTCTGTGTTGTACTGCAACACGGCTGGGGCATTGCCAGCGACAGCAACCGTTTCTTGTCGGGCGACGGCAGTGACTACCGCTTCCCCGATGGTCTCGACCCTTTTAACAGCATCAAAGACCGCTGTGTCGCCATCGAAAACCTTCGTACCTTGGGCGAATGGGGCAATAACCACGATTTATCCTACGCCGACGTTTTGACTGCAGGGGTTTTGCAGGGGACACAATCCTCCAGCTTTGACGGCCACATGCCGCTCTCGGTCACGCCCTCACTGGATTTTTTACTGCAAGAGCGCAGTGGGCAAAACAGTTTTCGTTTTAGTGCAGGATATCGCTCGTGGGGTGTGCAATATCACCCCGTAAGCTTTGATCGCAATGCCACCGTACTGCCGTTTTACACGAAAGCGTCAGATGCCTATGGCAGTTTATTTAAAAACATCCCCGATGCGGGTACGGGCACGGCGAGCAATAGCGAAGCCGCCCTGCTGCAGAAGGTGTTTTCGATGATCAAAAACCCCGCGCCGGGCTACATCGAAAGCCTACCCGCGAGCGAAAAAGCCAAGATCGAGCGCTACCTGCTGGCCGTTGATGATCTGCAAGGTAAAAAAAGTGCCGTTGTCGGCTACGCGGGAAGCGAACGCCTCAAAGCCATACCCGTGGCAGGGCAAAGCCACACCGAAAATCTTGCTAGCTACCTCGACATGGTCAAAGTGGGCTTTGCCAATCAAATGACCACCTCGGCTGTAGTGGGAATTGGCGACATTAATGACATTGCTGATTTTCACCATACCCACGCCCATGCCAATAGCGATATCTGGTGGAATACCCGCCGCGCCTTTGCGCAAACTATTGTGAGTTTTGTGAATGAGCTGGATCAAATCATCGATACTGATGGTCGCACTTTGCTCGATAACACCTTGATACTGTTAAGCGGCGAAGTGGGTAGTGGCAGCCACAATATTGTGCGCAAGGGGCACATCCTCATCGGTGGTGGCGCCCACAGGCTCAACAGTGGCCGCCGTTTGGTTGCACCGGTTGTGACCGATCGAGCTGAAAGGGATGCGCTAGTGCGCGAGAGTGCCAATGGCACCATGGTGCGCCAAGTCGTGTGGTCAGGCAGCGCGGGCGCCCGAACCAATGCAGATCTACTGCGCGAAATAGGCAACATCGCCGGTTTGAAGCTCAAGGAATTTGGTTTACCTTCGCAGAATTCGGGGGATGTGTTGTAGTTGCGTAGTTAGCTGTCTATTTTTTGATCTCTAGTACTGGTTAATTTCCTACAGCGAGTGAGTCATTAGTCTTCTTTTTTTTAGGTATTTAAAGTTTAGAATAGCCGCCCATGGACATCAGGGATGAGCGACCTTAGGATGAGGTCTACCTATGAAATAGGTTCTGTGAGTTGAGCCGCTACGTTTTGCGTAGCGGCTTTTTTACGTCTGCAATTCTTGTTCTAGGCCAATATTCATTCATTGCTGCGGTTTGTATCCTGTGCATGAGTGATATTTCTATGGCGACTCTGAATTGGCTTTGATGCTAGGTTACCTAGCGAAGCACGTCTTTTTTGTGCGAATATGCCGCTCGTTTTTATTAGAATTATTATTTTAGTCAATGAGTGGAGTCTATGAGCCAAGTTGAAATTGCCTTAAAAATCAAAGCCAGTCTCGGTGAGTGTCCTCGCTGGGACGAACAAGCCCAAGTGTTGTATTGGTTGGATATTAATGCTGGCCAACTGCATCGCCTTGATCCCGCAACGGGGCAAGATAATTTTTTGCAGTTTGATGAAGAGATCGGTTGTTTTGCTTTACGTCAGAAAGGTGGTTTTGTGTTGGCGATGCGTACGGGACTCTATACCGTTGATGGCTGGAATACAGAGCGTACTTTTATTGCCGATCCTGAAGAGGGTATGGATAAAAACCGCTTTAACGATGGCCGTTGTGATGAGCGCGGGCGTTTGTTTGCAGGCAGTGTTTATCCGCCTAAAGACTACGGGGGGGCGAGTATTTATTCGTTAAGCCCAAATGGTGATGTTAAGTGCTGGATTAAAAATTTACTCACGGCTAACGGTATTGGTTTTAGTCCCGACAATAAAACTTTTTATTATGCCGATACGCCAAGCCACGCGATTAGCCGTTGCGATTACGATTTGGTCACGGGCGAAGTCAGCAATTGTTCTGTATTTCACCAGTTTCCCCATGGCAATGGCCGCCCTGATGGCGCCTCGGTTGATAGTGAAGGCTATTACTGGAGCGCGTTATACGAAGGCTCGCGCATTGTGCGTGTAAGCCCTGCGGGCGAAATAGTTCAAGAGATTGCAGTGCCGGCAAAATGCCCAACGATGGTTGCTTTTGGCGGCCCCGATTTAAAAACGCTTTACATTACCACCGTGGGTGGGCGCCCAGACGCCGAGTTGGAGCAATACCCCGACTCCGGCTCTATTTTTAAGGTGCGGGTTGAGGTTGCTGGCCGTATTGAGAATCGTTTTGCGGGTTAGATCGATTTGACACTCACCAAAAGGGGCTGCGGCCCCTTTTTTATGGCGTCGCGCTAGCCACTGAAGTCGGAGTGTGATTTTCATACCGGAAATGAGAACTTCGGCTGTAGTGGTTGTCCATTTATGCCGCTCAATATTGCAAGCGATAAATGTTTAGGGCCAAATGATGGGCTTTAATGTTCTTGTTATAGTGAGAAATCTTGGTTTAATTTCCATACTAGAGGTGTGCGTGAATCCAAAAATAAAACAACTGTTGGCGGCTGGGGCTTTTGCCTTGGGGAGCTTTTTTTTGGCCTTTGGTTTGGCTTGGCTCCTATTATATAAAATTAGCTTTTCTTACGGTATTTGGCATGACGTGGGTAAATTGGGTTGGGCGATTGATCGTTACGGCCCCGAAAATCGTAATCGAACTGGTTTTGCCGACACCACAAAAGTCGAACGCGAAGCGTTATTCGAACAAATTAATGTTGCGGTGCACCGCAATGGCCAAGGTTTGGAGCTCATTACCTATACCGTTGCAGGACATCCGACTCAAACATTATTAACGCAAGATGAGGTGCTTCATTTAACAGATGTTGCGCACTTGGTTAATAAGGTCGCGGTGCTCGTATTTGCGGGAACCCTACTATGGATATTGATGGCGATTTATTATTGCCGTGCTCGGCTGCTGCCGCCATCTTGGTTAAATCAGTGTTTGGCATTACTGGGTGTCATTTTATTTTTTACTGCAATACTAATGCTTATTGGGCCAGCCAAAGCCTTTAGTAAAATGCACGAATGGGTCTTTCCTCCGGGGCACCCGTGGTTTTTTTATTATCAACAGTCGCTAATGTCGACCATGATGTGGGCGCCGCGCTTATTTGCTTGGGTGGCTGTGGAGTGGGCCGTATTTACGGTGATTTTCTTTTCGGTAGTTCAATACTTTATCAATGTCCTATTGAATCGTTTGCATCGTAACGCTGTTATAAAGAGATAAAGAGATAAAGAGATAAAGAGATAAAGAGATAAAGAGATAAAGAGATAAAGAGATAAAGAGATAAAGAGATAAAGAGATAAAGAGATAATAAAATAGGTAACTATTCAGCTATCGAATTAAATTAGGCGCGGATTCCATCGAGCTAAGCCTTTTTATTAATTTTTGGGTGTTTACGATTGGGGTAGCAGCTTTTACAGAGCGGGCATTTGGTGCCGTCGCAGCCGCGCGCTGTACAAAATTCGCGGCCATAAAAAATAAATTGTAAATGCAATTTATTCCAGCTTTCCTTTGGGAATAAACGCATTAAGTCTTTTTCGGTTTGCACCACGTTTTTACCCGTAGTTAAGCCCCAGCGCTGCGCCAAACGGTGAATGTGAGTGTCCACCGGAAAAGCCGGTACGCCAAAGGCTTGGGCCATTACTACGCTTGCGGTTTTATGGCCTACGCCGGGCAATGCTTCCAGTGCCGCAAAATCTTGTGGTACTTCGCCGTTATATTTCTCTACCAATATTTTAGATAATTCGCTAATCGCCTTGGATTTACGCGGCGATAATCCGCAGGGGCGAATAATCGCTTGAATATCTGCGACCGGAATATACTGCATAGCAAAAGGATTATCGGCCAATTGCCACAGCGCAGGCGTTACCGTATTAACGCGCGCGTCGGTGCATTGCGCCGACAATAAAACGGCAATTAATAATGTGTAAGCATCGCTATGGTCGAGCGGAATAGGCGTTTCTGGGTAGTGTGCACTGAGCGTGTTAAACACTAATTCAACACGCTCGGATTTGGTGACATTCTTTTTAGGGGTAGGCTTTTGCATGACAGGGTTATGATTTAAAAGGTTTTGAGTCATAAACTTTCGACAAAACGACGAATGCGTTGAGCGGCGTCGATGCACTCTTCGACATTGGCCACTAAGGCCATGCGGATATAATTTTCACCGGGGTTCCCTGTTGCGGTGGCGCGCGCCAAATATTGGCCAGGCAATACAGTCACGTTTTGCTGTGCAAACAATTGCTGGGCAAAATCGGTATCGGCGATAGGTGTTTGTGGCCACAAATAAAAGCTGGCACTCGGAATGGCCACAGGTAAAACGGGGTTTAAAATTTCAACCACTTGAGTAAATTTTTGACGGTATAAATCGCGGTTAGCTTTAACGTGGGCTTCATCTTGCCAAGCTGCAAGACTCGCGAGTTGGGTGGGCACCGATAATGCACAACCGTGGTAAGTGCGGTATTTTAAAAATTGCGCTAATACGTCGCCATCGCCCGCCACAAAGCCGGAGCGCAAACCGGGTAAATTAGAGCGTTTACTTAAGCTGTGAAAAACCACCGCGCGTTTAAAATCTTTGCGGCCGCTATTAATGCAGGCTTGCAATAAACCGACTGGCGGCTGCGCTTCGTCAAAATACAATTCGCTGTAACATTCATCGCTGGCAATAATAAAGTCGTATTCTTCGGCGAGTTCTAAGGCTTTAATAAAATACGCCTCGTCCATTACCGCACCCGTAGGGTTGCCGGGGCTGCATAAAAATAATAATTGGCAGTCTTGCCAAACATCGCTGGGCACGGCATCAAGGTCGGGTAAAAAACTGTTGTCGGCGGTGCAATTTAAAAAATAGGGTTCGGCTCCTGCCAGTAACGCGGCGCCTTCGTATATTTGATAAAAAGGATTAGGCATTAGTACTTTGGGTTTGTTATTTGTTTTATTGGTGTCGCCATTAATCACCGCTTGAGTAAACGCAAATAAAGCCTCGCGAGTGCCGGCCACAGGCAAAATATGTTGCTCGGCATCGAGGGTGTTATTTAATCCAAAACGATTGCTCGCCCACTGCGCAATCGCTATGCGTAATTCTGGCAGCCCTTTGGTGAGTGGATATTGGGTGAGTTTATCGAGATTGGCGATTAACGCCTCCAACACAAATGGCGGCGGCGAATGTTTAGGCTCGCCAATGGATAACGCAATATGATTTAACGCGGGCGGCATAATGCCCGCTTTTAATGCCGCGAGTTTTTCAAAGGGATAGGGGTGTAAATCGTTTAGGGCGTTATTCATGGGGTTATCGCTTGATTTCACAATCTATAAAATGGTTTAGTTGGAGCGCTCTACATGTAGGTCGAGTTCTCGGCAAATGGCTTTTTGTAAATTCTCGCAGGCTTCGGCGTCGCGTAGTGGGCCACCATTAGCATCGGTAATAAAAAACACGTCTTCTACGCGCTCGCCTAAAGTCGAAATTTTAGCGTTAAAGACTTGAATGTCGTGCTCCATAAAAATACGGCCCAGTGTTGCCAATAAATTGTGGCGGTCGGGGCTGATCACTTCGAGAGTGGTGTAATGCGTGGTTAAATCGTTTTGAATTTTTGTGCGTGTCGGCGTGGTGAATTGTTTTAATAAACGCGGCGTGCGGCGTTTAATTAAATCGGAATATTGGCCACCGGCAACAAGGTTTAATTCTTCGGTGAGCGCGTCGATAATTTTTTGCTGTTTATTACTACCTTCAGCAATGGGTTGGTTGTTTTCATCCAGCACATAAAAAGTGTCGATTGTAAAACCGCTATTGGTACTGTACAGCCGAGCATCTTGAATATTAAAACCTAACTGCGCAAAGACGGTGGCTGCCGCTAAAAATATATTGCCTTTATCTTGTACACGAAGAAATACTTGAGTGGCCCCACCCCAGTAACTATTGGTGGCATCGCGCACCAATACGAGGGGTTTATCGCTGTTGTGAGCAATAATTTCTTCGGTTTGCCATGCGATATCAATATGGCCTTCGCGAATAAAATATTCATTGCCCATGTCTTGCCAGAGCGTTAAGGCTTTTTGGATGTCTACATTGCGATCATTTAATTTGTTAATGACGTGTTGCTTGGTTTCTTCAATATATTCGCCTTGGTCGAGTGTGTTTTCTAGCCCACGGCGCAGCGCGCGTTTAGTTTCGTTATAGAGCAAACGCATTAAGCTGGCGCGCCAACTATTCCAAATGTCGGGATTTGTTCCGCTCATGTCGGCGACGGTGAGCGCGTATAAATAATCGAGGTAGCGTTGGTTACCCACTTTAAGGGCAAATTCGTGAATAACTTCGGGGTCGTTAATGTCGCGTTTTTGCGATACATAAGACATTAACAAATGGCTTTGCACTAGCCACATCAGCAGTTTGGTATCGCTGACACTGAGGCCGTGCGTCTCGCCAAAAATTTTTGCATCCTCGGCACCTAAATGCGAGTGGTCGCCACCACGGCCTTTGCCGATGTCGTGAAATAAACCCGCCAAGTAGAGAATTTCGGGTTTATCTAGGCGTTTTAAAATGTGGGCAGCAATGGGATAGGTTTGCTCGGCGCCGGGCTGCGAAAAATTGCGCAGGTTTTGAATCACTAATAAGGTGTGATCGTCGACGGTATAGCGGTGAAATAAATCGTGCTGCATTTGGCCAACCACTTTGCCAAAGGCCGGTAAATAGCGCCCAAGAATGTTGTAGCGCTTCATGCGTTTTAATTGCGTCACTAAACCGTATTCGACTTTAAATAAATTTAAAAACAGTGCGCGGTTAACGGGATCGGCGCGGAAGTTGTCATCAATTAAAAAGCGCGATTCATTAATCAAACGAATGGTGTTAGTGCGTACCCCTTGAATGCTGGGGTTGTTACCCAGAATGACAAAAATCTCTAAGAGCGCCGATGGGTATTTTCTAAAGGTGTGTTTACTCACGACTTCAATGTAATTATCGCGCAGCTGAAAATGATCGTTGATGGGGGTAATTATTTGTGGCTGTTGAGGTGCGTGAATTTTTTCGTTAAGGCTTTGCAGTAATACGTCGTTAAGTTCGCGGATGGCGAGCACAGCGCGGTAATAGGTGCGCATAAATTGCTCGACGGCGAGGCCTTTTTCATTATTTTTAAAGCCAAAAATAGTGGCTAATTCGCGTTGATATTCAAACAATAAACGCTCGTCGGCGCGGCCGGCAACGGTGTGTAAACCGTAGCGGATTTTCCACAGTGTGGCCTCGCAACTTTGCAAGGTGCCAAATTCGTATTCGGTAAAAAAGCCTTTGTCTTGCAGTTGCTCGAGTGTTTGCACACCGTAATAACGTTTGGCCACCCAGTGAATTGTGTGGATGTCCCTTAAGCCGCCGGGCGAATTTTTAATGTTGGGCTCGAGGTTGTATTCGCTATCGTTATGTTTGGCGTGGCGGTTATTTTGTTCTTGTAATTTAGCGGCATAAAATTCGCTGGGCGACCACATGTGTGATGGCCCCGTTAGAATTTGCATTTGATCGCGTAGTTTGTCGCTACCGCAAATACGGCGGGCGTCTTGTAAATTGGTGGCGACGGTAATATCGTTTTGCGCGAGCGTGACGCATTGTTTAACTGTGCGCACGCTGCTGCCAATATCAAGGCCTATATCCCAGCAAAAGGTAATAAATGTTTGCAGTTGTTCTTGGTATTTTAATTCGGCGGCATCTTCTAATAAAATTAAAATATCTACGTCGGATTTGGGGTGTAATTCTCCTCGTCCATATCCACCTACGGCCAATAAGCTGATGTCGTTATCAAAATCTAATTGGTGCCAGCCATAGTGCAGTAATACGTCGATAAATGACGCTCGCTCGGTGACTAAATAACGGACATCCTCGCCCTCGATAAATCGATTTTTAAAATGCTCGTCAACACCTGCAATCGCATCTTTAAAAACACGAATAATGGATTTTTTAGCCTCAATAGCGCTTTGTAAATTTTTACGAAAACACATTTGATTAAAAAATAACGGTTGGCAGGCAAAAATCGGGGCGAGGGCTGTAGTCGAAGCGAGGGCTGTAGTCATTAGAAGTTTTCTTCTTTGCGAGCGGTGAGTACTTCAACACCGGTCGCGGTGACGGCGAGTGTATGCTCCCATTGGGCGGATAAACGGCCGTCTTTAGTTTCTACTGTCCAGTCATCGCTTTTCAGTTTTGTCGCGGCTTTACCGGCGTTAATCATGGGCTCGATGGTAAAGGTCATGCCTTCTAATAATGTAAAGCCGGTGTTGGGTTTGCCGTAGTGCAGTACTTGTGGCTCTTCGTGGAATATTTTCCCAATACCGTGGCCGCAATATTCGCGCACCACACTAAAATAATTTTTCTCGGCATGCTGCTGAATAACATGGCCAATATCGCCTAAACGCGCGCCCGGTTTTACCAACGCTATGCCTTTATATAAACATTCTTGGGTGACTTGGCAGAGACGGTCGGCGTAGGGTGCAACCTCTCCCACGTAAAACATTTTGCTGGTATCACCGTGATAACCCTCAAAAATAACGGTGATATCGATATTAATAATGTCGCCGTTTTTGAGGATTTTTTTATCAGACGGAATACCGTGACACACCACCTGGTTAACCGAGGTGCAAATAGATTTGGGAAAACCTCGGTAATTGAGCGGCGCGGGAATGGCGTTTTGCACTTGGGTAATGTAGTTGTGGCAAATGGTGTCCAGCTCGCCAGTGCTTACGCCGGCTTTTACGTAATCGCCGATCATTTCCAGTACTTCGGCGGCCATGCGCCCAGCAACGCGCATTTTTTGGATTTCTTCGGGAGTTTTGATGGTAGCAGTCATGAGGTGCCCTTATAGCCCTTTTATTTGAAGGGTTAATGCATTGTGGCCATGTTGGCGATAAGAAGATAAAAAGTATAAAAGTTGAGCATTTTAAACCAAGTTGGCGCTTGAAGCCACGCGGCGGCCTAGCGACCTCATTGCGCGCTATTGGGTGTTTACAATTGTTTACAACGTTAGCGTGGTCTCCTTGATATTGTCCTTGGCCGTAAAGCACTTATTCAACCTATAAAGGAAATAACAGATGTTTAAAAAAAATAACAATACAGTGGTTGCCCATTACGGGCGTCGGGTTTTAGGGGTTGCCGTTATTACGGCTTTGACGGGTTGTGGTAGTACAGGCGAAAAAAACACTCAGAATGTTAGTGACTTGTCGGCCGCTAGCAGTGTGTTGACCGTGAGTAGTGCGATGAGTAGCGCTACAGGCAATGGTGGCAGCTCGACAACAAGTTCGATAACAAGCTCGATAGAGTCAAACGTGAATATTGGTTTGATTACACAAAATTAACCAAGCCTACGGCCAGTGGCGAAGGCTTAACCTTAGCCAGTGCCGCCGAGCTGGATCTGTATATTAAAAATGGTCTGCGTCTTTATTTGAGTTCGCAATATCGCGTTACTTATCCATGCTACAACGATGGCTATTATGGCTATGATGGCTATAGCGTTTCGACCAGTATGGCGAGTGTCTCGTCCGGAAATGCTTCATCACAGGTTAATAGTTTTTCAAGCAGTTCCAGCACTATATCTTCGTCCTCCAGTTGTTATGCGTATTCTTCTAGCACATTAGTATTATCTTCTAGGGCTTCGGCAGCGGCGTCTTCTAATGCGGCTACCGGTGGTTCTGCATCGGGTGAATATTCTCAAACGAATACCCATGTGATGGGCGTTGATGAGGCCGATATTGCAAAATATGACGGCGAGCATTGGTTTGTGGCCGTAAACGAGGCGGCAGTATCGTCTCGTGTTGATATTTATAAGTCCAATGCGAATGCGGCGACGCTTGATAAAGTCAGCTCGCTGAATGTGCATGCCGATGCTACCGATCAACTCTATCTTGTTCAAAACAACGCGCAAACACAGGGTTTGGCGCTCTTGCGCAATAATTTTTATTACTACAGCACTTTTGCGCCTACAGGTTATTGGGGCAGTTTTCGTGCTAATGATGTGATCACGCTTGATCACGCGGATGTCTCTAATCCGGCTATGCCTGCGCTCGATTGGAGTGTCGAAATCGATGGTTCATTAATTGATAGCCGCAAAGTGGGCAATACTCTTTATATGGTGAGCCGTTACGAGCCGCAGTTAAAAGATACGGTTTTTGATTACCAAGATTTAACCGTGCGAGCGGCCAACGAGGCCAAAATTCAAGCCGCCAGCCTAGAGAATTTATTGCCCAAAGCGCGTATAGGCGATACTGAAACCTCGTTATCGGCGAGCTGTTATTTACAAAAAAATCAGCCAGTCACCAATGGCTTCCGCAGCCTGATTTACATTACCACCATCGATCTATTGAGCAAAAAAGTCGTGGGCTCTACCTGTGTGAATAGCAGCATTACAGGCATGAGTATGACCGAAAAATCCTTGTACCTTACGGGGCAATGGTACGGCCCCACTTACACGCCTCAAACCGTTGTGCATAAATTTAACGTTGCCGACGTGGGCACGGCGTACGCGGCAACAGGCAATGTTGAAGGTTCTCTTAATGGTTCTGCTGATCCTGCGTTCCGGCTCCATGAGTACAAAGATGACCTCCGTATTGTGACCTCCAATAATCGTGTACATAAGTTATTTGTATTAGAGCAGTTAGGTGATCAACTACAGCTTGTCGCGACTTTACCTAACAGTGCTCGTCCAGAAGCCATTGGCAAACCTAACGAGGATATTAAAGCGGTACGTTTTACCGATGATATGGCGCAGATAGTAACTTTCCGGACTACTGATCCTCTTTATACCATTGATTTAAGTGATCGTTTAGATCTCAAAATTAGCGGTCAAATTGAGGTGCCCGGTTACGCAACCTATATTCACCCAATTTCCAAAGATTACACCTTTACGCTGGGCTATGACGCATCGCCTAGAGGCTTTACGACGGGATTAAAAATAGCGCTCTACGATATTAGTGGCGACAACCCCGTGGAAGTGAAGTCCTATATTTATGAGGGTGGAGGGACCACAAGTGAAGCCCTTTATAACTTGCACGCATTAACTGTAAGTCCGGATAAAACCCGCTTTGTTGTGCCTATTTCTAGTGGGTATTACCCAGCTTACAGAGATGGCTTTTTACTCTTTGAGGTCAATATTGTTGACGGAAAAGCCTCATTAAATGCCGTTGGGGCTCAGCTAACGTCGGAACAATCGTTCAGAGTGTATCGTAAGCGAAGTGTGCTGCATGATGATGCGGTATTTATGACCGCCCGCGGTAAAGTGTGGGCAAAAAGCTGGCAGTCGTTTGCGACGGCGCAAGGGCAAGCCGATGAAAATTCTTTCCGTTGCAGGACAGTAGAGGGGGTATTGCAAGTTGATGTTGAAAACGAGAGTGGTAATGCTTGCAATGCTAAAGTGAACTTTGTGGATAATAAAACCGGTGTGGTAATGCCATTATCAGGTTCGGTGTCGTCAGAGGGAGTGCGCTGTAATTACACGGTGCCAGAACTTGAATTTGGTGATTATAAAATTCAAGCCGAGTTAAACGGTTTAAAACAAGAGCAAGCCGCCGCGTGCCCTACCAGGGTTTACGGCGCCCCTGTTGAGTTTAATTTTCAATAATTTTAGTAACTTCTGAGGCTTAAGCATTGTTCGTGATGTAAAAGCCTTGCTCTTAAAGCCAGCTAATATGCTGGCTTTTTTTATGTTTTGTCTTCTGCTTTATTGGCCGTGTTGGCCGCTGTGCTAAGCTCGCGCCCCTCTTTATATTTTTCTTTATATTCCTCTTTGCATTCTTTTTTATTGATCATCATTTGGACAGGCTTTTTTATGCAGCACATTCATATTTTGGGTATTTGTGGAACCTTTATGGGTAGTTTGGCCCAGTTAGCCAAAGCCATGGGCTACAAAGTGACTGGCGCCGATGTGAATGTTTATCCACCCATGAGCACGCAGCTGGAAGCGGCGGGCATTGAGTTAACCCAGGGTTGGGGCTTAGAACAGCTCGACCCGCTGCCCGACACGATTGTGGTGGGCAATGTGATTAGTCGCGGCAACCCTTTAATGGAGCATATTCTTAATCGCATGCTGCCGTTTACCTCTGGCCCGCAATGGTTGGCCGAGCATGTGCTGCACAATCGTTGGGTGATGGCGGTGGCGGGCACCCACGGCAAAACTACTACCTCTAGTATGTTGGCTTGCATGCTAGAGGCCGCCGATATGGCACCCGGTTTTTTGATTGGCGGCGTGCCGCAAAACTTTGGTGTGTCTGCCCGTTTGGGCGATTCTGATTTTTTTGTGATCGAGGCCGATGAATACGACACGGCGTTTTTTGATAAGCGCTCGAAGTTTGTTCACTATCGCCCCAATACGCTGATTATGAATAACCTTGAGTACGATCATGCCGACATCTTCCCCGATCTCGCGGCGATTGAGCGGCAATTTCACCATGTCGTGCGCACTGTACCTAGCCAAGGTTTGTTGGTTTACCCTAAAAGTGATGCTGCTATTGGCCGTGTTTTGGCGATGGGTCAATGGACGCAAGCGCATACCACGGGTGAGGGCGGCGATTGGCAAGCGCGCATTTTAGTGGCTGATGGCAGTGATTTTGAGGTCTGGTTTGAAGGCCAAAAGGTGGGCCATGTGCGCTGGGGTTTGACGGGCATGCACAATGTGAATAACGCACTTGCCGCCATGGCGGCGGCGCGCAGCGTGGGTGTAGAACCGCCGATTGCGTGTGAGGCGTTGGCCGGTTTTGCGAATGTGAAACGCCGTATGGAGTTGCTGGCGACTATTAAAGGCGTGAGTGTGTTTGATGATTTTGCCCATCATCCCACGGCCATTGCGACCACCTTGCAGGGTTTGCGCGCGAAGGTTGGCGATGCACGCATTACGGCGGTAATCGAACCGCGCTCCAATACGATGAAACAAGGCACGATGAAGGATGCGTTGTTGGATGCGTGTCGTGATGCCACCCATGTTTGCTGGTTTAGTCCCGAGGGTTTGGGGTGGTCGGTAAGTGATTGGTTGGCGGCACAAGATGATCGTGTGGATATTGCCAAGCACCAAAGTTTTGCGGCGTTGGATGATTTAGTCGCCCATTTAACCGCGCAAGCCCAAGCAGGCGAGCAGATTGTGATTATGAGTAATGGCGGTTTTGGTGGTGTGCATAAGTTGTTGGTTAAGGCGCTTGAGGAGCGAGTCGAGAGCTAAATTTTTAGTAACTATTCATCCCTCGATTCATGCCAAACTGAAAATAACAGCGTTTTGATGACACAACTAGATCGCGTTTTTGTGTCGCTGTGTAGTGTGAAATTTCTGACTCGCTGTAAATACATCCCTGTACGCTCGAGTCGGCTCCATGCCTCCTACGGTCAGAAATTCCACACTACACAGCTCTTTCTCCGAGTCATCTAGAGGTTTGCACGAAACAATATTGACTATTAATTCCACGTCATCCTCGCGAATGCGGGGATCCAGTGTTTTTAGTTTAATGATTTTTAAATAATTTGGATTCCCGCCCCCAATCAAGTTGAGGGCAGGTTCTTCTGTGGCAAATACGATAAATATTTTTGTGTGCAACGCTCTTCAATTTTTTATTGAGTTTTTATGAATATAAATACCCCCAAAACTACCCAGCCCAAAAAAGTCACCCTCGCCATTACCGGCGCCTCGGGTGCGCAATATGGTTTGCGTTTGTTGGCGTGTTTGTTGGAGCAAGGTTGCGATGTCGCTTTTATGATTTCCCGCGCCGCCGAAGTGGTGATCAATACCGAAACTGAATTTGTATTGCCCAACGATTTTGCCGCGCAGCAGGCGTGGCTAGTCGAGCATTTTGGCCATTACGGTGGCAAGGTGATTTTGTACAGTCGCGAAGATTGGTTTTGCCCCGCCGCCAGCGGCAGCAGCGCGCCCGCACAAATGGTAATTTGCCCCGCCAGCGGCGGCACGCTGTCGTCTTTGGCCTATGGCTCGAGTAATAATTTAATCGAGCGTGCGGGCGATGTAGCTCTTAAAGAGCGCCGCCAATTAATTGTTGTCCCGCGCGAGGCGCCTTATTCGCAGGTGCATTTAGAAAATATGCTCAAGCTCACGCAAATGGGCGCCATCGTCATCCCCGCCAGCCCCGGCTTTTACCAAAAACCCCAAAGCATTAACGATTTAATTGATTTTGTGGTTGCGCGGATTTTGGATCAGTTGGGCTTGGAGCAGGGCTTGTTGGCGAAGTGGGGGAGTAGTGCTTGACTAGAAGCTAAGCAAATTAAACGATGGGTGGATGGTTGTATTTATGTTGAAGAAGGTAATACCCATGAATGAATATGAATTTGTTTTACGCTTTCAATTGCCTGACGGTGATCAGCAATCCGAGCAATATTTGGATGCCTTATTTAAGGCTGGTTGTGATGACGCGACTATTGGTAGTGGCTTGCAAGGCTACATTGGTTTGGATTTTTGCAGAGAAGCGGTTAGCGCCGAGGCGGCCGTTATTTCTGCCGTAGCCGCCGTAAAAA
>JAXHOG010000025.1:0-50010 GCA_034519605.1 Marinagarivorans sp. | reverse complement strand
ACTGGTACCTGCAGGCGCCGAAATTATTTTAGAAGGCCATATAATTCCAGGCGAAATGGCCGAAGAAGGCCCCTTTGGGGATCACACCGGTTACTATAACGAGGTTGAAAAATTTCCAGTTTTCACCGTAATTTCAATGAGTTACCGAAAAGATCCCATTTATCACAGCACCTATACCGGAAGACCGCCTGACGAACCCGCAATTTTAGGCTTGGCGCTCAATGAAGTTTTTGTCCCCATCCTCAAAAAACAGTATCCAGAGATTGTCGATTTTTACTTGCCGCCCGAAGGCTGCTCGTATCGGTTGGCGATTGTAACCATCAAAAAACAATACCCCGGCCACGCCAAAAGAATCATGTTCGGTGTGTGGTCTTTTTTACGCCAATTTATGTACACCAAATTTATTATTGTCACCGATGATGATGTTGATGCTCGCAACTGGCAGGACGTAATTTGGGCAATAACCACGCGCATGGACCCCACGCGTGACACAACACTGATCGATAACACGCCGATTGACTACCTCGACTTTGCTTCACCAGTAGCAGGTTTAGGCTCCAAAATGGGCTTAGATGCCACCAACAAATGGCCAGGTGAAACAACCCGAGAATGGGGCACACCTATCACCATGAGCACAGGCGTAAAACAGTATATTGATGCGCTTTGGGATGATTTAGGCATTCAATAAAAGCGGCCAAGGCCGCTTTTTTATTGTTTTTATTTTATGCGCTAATGCTTAGCTTTTACCTTTTGGTTTTCCGTACAAAACCAAACTGTGCCCAGTTAACTCAAACCCAAGATCTTCGGCGACTTTACGTTGCAGGCACTCAATTTCATCATTGTGGAATTCAAACACCTGACCAGTTTCATTGCACACCATGTGATCATGATGATCACCGCTACCCAACTCAAATACTGAGTGGCCGCCATCAAAGTTATGGCGCTCAACCAAGCCCGCTTGCTCAAACTGCGTTAAAACACGGTAAACCGTTGCCAAACCAACCTCGTCTCCAGCGTCCAGTAACGCTTTGTAAACATCCTCGGCACTCATGTGGCGATCTGGTGATTGCTCGAGCAACTGCAAAATTTTTACTCTTGGCAAAGTCACTTTTAGGCCAACTTTACGCAATTCTTGATTCTCAGTGGACATACCTTCCCCTTGGAAACCCTGCAAAAAAATTATTGAACGCAAGGAAAATAAAATAATTTTTAGAACGCGCGATTCTAACGGCCAGAGTCTGAAGACTCTAGCTTTTAATAACACTATTTATAACCGTGCCTGGAACTGGGCGCTTGAACGTCTATCAATATCGGGTATCATCGACCCACATTGAACCCCCACGAGACCCCACATGCTGTTACGCGCACTGAGCTTATTCATCCTTACCTTCCTCTTAAATGCCTGCTCCACATTTGAATTCCCTTGGGTTTATAAAATCAGTGTGCAACAAGGCAACATTCTAGATCTTAAAGATATCGACAAATTAGAACTCGGCATGACTAAACGCCAAGTCCAATTTGTGATGGGAACACCCTTACTAACCGACCCCTTTAATACCGATCGCTGGGATTATTATTACAGTCGTCGAGATGGTAAAGGCGAAATCAAAGAAGAACGATTTACCGCGTTTTTTGAAAATGACATCTACGTTAAACACGAAGGCTCTATCAAGCCCACCGCCGAGCAATCTAAAGACGAGAAGCGCACAACAATACCCGATGAAGATACTCAAGAGGTGATTGATAACCCCGAAAAAACCATCGAGGAAAACTCGGTTTACTAGGGGCTGTTGACGTTTTAGCGTAAGTCATTGATTTTAAGGTGCAAACTCGCAATATTAAGGTTCTTACACCAGAAATAAAGCGAGTTTGCGATACCCCGATTCATGCTTAGTGATGAGTACTGGTCGAAGCTAAAAGGAATGATGCTTCAAGAAAATATTTATAACAAGCGCGGCTTGCGCATGATGGTCGAAGGTATGTTTTATCGACTGAGAATTGGTTGTCCTTGGCGCGATTTACCCTCATGTTTTGGCCGCTGGAATTCGGTGTATAAAAAATTTAATGAGTGGTCGAAAAAAGGGATATGGCTATCGCTCTTCAAAAAACTCGTCAACGAACCCGATACCGAGTGGGAATTTATTGATGGCACTTATGTTAAAGCTCATCAGCATAGCGCTGGCGCGAGAGGTGTAGAACCACAAGCTATAGGCAAAAGTCGTGCGGGAAATACAACAAAAATTCATTTGGCTGTCGATAGTTACGGACTTCCGATTGAGTTTACGATTACCGGCGGCGAGGTTCATGACAGCACAGCGGCCGGTGAACTCATTGAGCAATTGCCAGCGGCTGAAGCGGTGGTTGCAGACAAAGGATATGACAGCGAAAAGATTCGAGAACAGATAAAAAGCAAAGGATCTAACGCCGTCATTCCAAGAAAATCGAATTCCGTTATTGGTAATGCGGACATGGATTGGTCTTTATATCGCCACCGTCACTTGGTAGAAAATGCGTTTGCGCGCTTGAAACATTTTCGTGCACTGGCCACGCGCTATGACAAATTAAAACGTAATTATCAAAGCGTTGTCGCCATGGCCTGCGTTTTTTATGGCTGCCGATGTAATGAAACGTCAACAGACTCTAGGCTTGTAGGTCGGGGTTTACCCCGTCAAGGTAATCATTGTTTAAAAATCAATAACTCTGACCCCATTGATTCTCCTGCCCTAGATTTCACTCGAGAAATCAAGGACTCTGACACTATTGATCTACCACGCCTTAGCACCCTGCAAATACAAATTCCACTCCTTTGTATCATCGTAATCATAAGTTTCAGGCTTATCGAAAATTAGTTCGACGTCGATATTATGTTGGCGGTCAACGCGCATAGTCAGCCCCCACAATCGCCGACCGGATTCGCGGTAGATCTGGTCTCTCAGGGCGATTAATGCGCGCAATTTTTTGCTGGGATTCTGAAAGGGCAACTCCTTTTGATGATTTAGTCATATTATTTTTTATGTATGAAAACCGAGAATCGCATGATTTTATGCCTACACCATATTCACCAATGGCAAAATCCCAATCTTCATACACCGTTTGAATAATCTCATCCAAAATTGGCTTGTAATATTCTTGATACTCACTCATAAATTATTGCTCGAATTCATAGTTAATAGAGTTGCCATCAATTATCGCGGTAACTTGAATTTTATTCGGCGTCACCGTATTCGTTGGCGGATAACCCACATCAATTTTAATACTCACATTTTTTACATTCGGGTCTAGCATGGCTTTCGCAATCTCATTTTCCATTTGTAAATAACGCCCTCTATTTAACCCTGAAGTCATAGGTACAAGGTTAATTTTATCGCCAGCGCCACCCAATTGAGTGCCGATTAAATGACCGCCATCATAACCCGTTGCATTTTCGGCTTTACCGGCTAAACGCTGTTGGTAATAATTTCTATCAAATTTTTCGGGATCTAAATCACCACCCACTTGGGTAACGCGGCCTTTGTCGTCGGTAATAAACGCATGGCCATTATCCAGTTTGTAAACTTGATTGGGGTCGAGATCACCATTAATGCGTTTATCCCAAGCCCCACGTGCACCCGTGGATACACTCACTTGGGTTTTACCTGTTGTATCCAGAATAATGCTGTTTGAATTAGGCGGTGTGCCTGCTTTAGCGTGATTCGAATCAAAAACCTTTTTGACCGAATCCATCATGCTGGTAGAAAGGTAGCCATTTTTATTTAAATAGCTCAGCAGTTCCTCGGCAGTTTTAAATCCCGGAATCAATTTACCGCCAATTTTACCGGCAGCGGCATCAAATGCGCCATCACCTAAAAATTCGGCCAATAAGGTATTACCTAGCACCGGATTACCATTTGAATAGGCCATATAAATCAGCCATAAATCTTTTGATGTTAATGCGATATCAATTGCTTTTAATGCCATTAATCCTAAAGGAATTAAGAAAAGAGCGTTATTTTCGGCTGCATTTCCTGCGGTAGCGGCAGCGATTTGAAAGCTAGTAAGTTTGCTGCACAAAACCCAGGCTCAGAGATTCGTTTTATGTCTGAGCCTGTTAGAAATGTTGGTGAACCTGCATTTTTAATTCAATAACTTGCTATTCAAAACCCAAATAACAGCCAATTTCAAAAGTATCTGGTTTACCTTCTTCGTGACCAAAAAAACACACTTCCTCCTCTTGCCCATTCTCAATAAAACCCACCACAAACTCACAGTGGTATTGCTTGGCGATGGCATACATATCGGCCAGCGGCTGATGCAGTTGTTTTGCAGCGTTAATCTGTAATTGCACACCCAAGGTGTTGCTGTCGGGCAAATGAATAAACGCTGCGTGGGGAGCGTGTGCTGCAACCCAGGTTTGCAGCAAGCTAATCACTTGCGCCTCGTTTTCGTCTAATTCTGGGTTATCGATATACAAAAATATCTGCATAAAATTCGCTACCAAATACGATATTACTATTTATAAATAAGTGGCTGTAGATTAATCCTAAAAACCTCAGTTGAATCACCAAAGTCTGCGCAACCCCTTGACGCGCCTAGCAAACGTTAAAAATTTGAACATCCCATAAGGTTGCCCTGCATTTTTAACCTTCACTATTCACATCAAGGGTTTACACCTCTTTTTGGCGCTCAACTGAGGTTTTAGGTTAATCGCGATAAATGGTTTCGATTAAATGAAATCCAAATGGGGTTTTAATGGGGCCGTGAACCGTCAAGATAGGTTTACCAAAAACAACCGCATCAAAGGCTTTAACCATATCGCCTTTTTGAAATTCACCTAAACTACCGCCTTGTTTAGACGAGGGACAGATTGAGAACTTTTTGGCAAGCTGGCCAAAATCGGCGCCTTGGGCCAATTGTTGTTTGAGTTTTTCGGCGTCGTTTTTGGTTTTGACTAAAATATGGCGGGCGCTAGCCGTAGCGGACATAGAAGGCTCCTAAAAAAGGCACTCAGTTTAGCCCAGCGAGAGAAAAAAAATCACGGGTTTTATCGGCGTTTTGGCTTAGACGGCCATGTTAATGTCCATTGCAAGGACTATTTAGCGCGTAATTAATGCAGTTTTTGTGCAGCCTCGGAGCGCACATATTGTTGCTGCGCAAACTCGTCGAGCAGTTTTTCTTCGACTTTATCAAGCCGCGCTTGGTCTTCGGTCGATAAGCGTTTGACCAAGTCTTGCATGGCGCGCTGTTTAAGATGGGTCTTTTGCCAGAGACTTTTTTTGTGTTCCATATCTCTTTCGGTTTGTGCAATTAAAATGCGCTGCTGGCTTTGGGCTTGCGATAATTGTTGTACAAAGGCGCGCTGACGAATCATTTGCTCGGGCATTAAACGCGTGCCAGCCTTTTCGCTACTGTTGGTGTAATCATTTAAATACGCCAATATATCGTCTAATTTATTTTTCTCTGAGACTAATTTATTTTTTGCGTCAGTAAATTTACTCGCTGCAGCCTCAACTTCTTTTTCGGCCAAATCTAAAATTAAATCCATGCGTTTTGTGGTGGTGACCATGCTATTTTCTCCCACGAATTAACCCTTAACATACGCTGTTTATTTTTGATTTTTTACCTGTGCAGGACTAATGAGAATAGTTTTAAGATGAGCGGTACTTTCTAATAACGACGACTTTGAACCCAAACTCTGTCCAATAAATTGCATTAAATAAGGGTGCCGTTCGATGGCTTTATCTATCGTGGCATCGGCACCCGCAACATAAGCGCCCACCGAAATTAAATCTTTGTTTTGTCGGTAAGCGGCCAGTAATTGTTTAAAATTTTGCATATTTTTTAATTGCTCTGGCGAAACAATATTGGGCATAACGCGGCTTATTGACGCCTCGATATTAATTGCAGGGTAAATACCCTCTTCCGCCAATTGTCTGGACAGCACAATGTGGCCATCCAAAATCGCACGCGCCGAGTCGGCGATGGGGTCTTGTAAATCATCGCCCTCGGTGAGTACGGTATAAAACGCCGTGACCGAGCCCTGCCCTTTTGCGCCATTGCCCGCGCGTTCGACCAATTCGGGCAGGCGCGCAAATACCGAAGGCGGATACCCTTTAGTGGCGGGCGGTTCGCCAATGGCAAGAGAAATTTCGCGCTGGGCCTGGGCAAAACGGGTTAAGGAATCCATGAGCAGCAAGACTTTTTTGCCTTTATCGCGGTAATACTCGGCAATGCGTGTAGATAAATAGGAGGCGCGCAAGCGCATCAGCGGTGCTTCGTCGGCAGGGGCGGCGACAACCACCGCGCGCTTTAAACCTTCTTCGCCCAGAATATGTTCGATAAATTCTTTTACTTCACGGCCACGTTCGCCGATCAAGCCGACCACTACAATTTCGGCTTCGGTAAAGCGCGTCATCATGCCGAGCAATACGCTTTTACCCACGCCACTGCCAGCAAACAGACCCAAACGCTGGCCTTCGCCCACCGTAAGTAGCGCGTTGATGGCACGAATACCTACGTCCAGCGGCGTTTTTACGGGATCGCGCTGCATTGGGTTGATGGGTTTGGGCGAGAGATCGAGCATTTCGTCGCCTTGCAACGGGCCTTTGCCATCTAAAGGCTGACCCAAACCATTAATAACACGCCCCAGCATTTGCATGCCGATAGGAATGTTGGCGTCCGATAACACGGGCTTAACACGTAAACCGGGCTTTAAACCTTCGGCGGCGCGAATGGGCATTAGGTAGGTTGTGCTGCCGCTAAAGCCCACCACTTCGGCCTCGATGGGATTAGCCTTCTCGCGAATAATTTCGCAATAAGTACCTACAGGAACATTAAGCCCTACCGCTTCTAAGGTTAAACCCACCATGCGGGTTAGGCGGCCATTGGCTAAGGGCGGCTGATTTAAACTTTGATATTGGCGTTTACCTTTAAGCCATTCGGTGGCGCTGCGCGGCTTAGGCCTCTGCGAAGGGTTGCTAACGGATGGGGTATCGACGGCTTCAGTCATTGCGGTCAAGCTCGTTGGGCGAGGCCGATTCGATGTCGAGCGCAGACTGGACGCTATCGGCAATTGTTGGGCTGGCTGACGCTGTTGCGTTTTCTGGCGCTAAATCGTCCTCTGACGGAAGCTCATATTGTGCAGCCACATTTTCTTGCGGCATATCATCTCCAGGCGTCTGCAGATCACACTCTTCAATCTTAACGTCATCAATGGCGGAGGCTTCACGCTCAACGGTTTCGATGGGTAATGCCGCCGCAGCTTCATCAAAAGGCTTGGCGATTAAGGCCGCCATAAACTCGTCTAATCGGCTGGCAACCGAATAATCCACAAAACTGTGTTGGCTATGCACCTTGCAGCTGCCGCGTGCAAGGCTGGCATCGGTTGTTATTTTTTCGATTAATGCCGCTTTAGGCGAATATTCTTGAAAGGCATCTTGGTCGTCGGGGTGTAAAACCAGCTGAATGTTATCTTCCACGGGCGGTAACGCCGCAAGGGCTTTATCAACCACGGCCACAATATGACGGGGATTCAATTGCAACTCGGCGTCCAATAAATGCCGTGTTAAACCCATGGCTATATCCAATACCGCATCAGCCAAGTCTTGCTGCTGGCCAGCCAACGGCGTCATGAGAGATTCGCACAAGGCGTGTAAATGTTCGCCTTGTTCACGCAACCATTGGCCGTGTTCGCTTTCGGCTTGTTCGGTGCCCGCTTTTAAACCGTCGCTATAACCCGCTTTGCGGCCATCTTGTTTACCGCGATCTACACCTTCTTCGTAACCTTTAGAAAACCCATCTTGCTCGGCGGCCAAGGTAATCTCTTCGAGCTGCTGCGCGGTTAAGCGATGGTTAGACTCGGCGGGTGCTGCTACCTCTTCGCTGGTAACAGGCTGCTGAGGTTCGACGCGCTGGGATTGTTTAACTTGATTTTGCCGTGTTTTGGTTTTGCGTTTGCGCTGCTCCACACTATTAACCGGATGCCCCTTAACATTAGGAATCACCCAAGACTTGGCATTGGCAATATCCTCAAAGGGAATGCGCCCTGGCGGTAGGCTACTCATAACGGCGTGCTCATGCTTGCGTGCTTATGGCATTTGCGCATTACACCATTGCCTCGCCACCGCCACCGAGATTAATCTCGCCAGCATCGGCCATGCGACGGCAAATCGTGAGTATTTCTTTTTGCGCGGCCTCCACTTCCGATACTTTTACAGGGCCTTTGGCATCAAGATCGTCGCGCATTAATTCGGCGGCGCGTTTAGACATATTGCCAAAGATTTTTTCTTGTAAATCTTCGTCGGCACCTTTTAAGGCGATGATGAGCATCTCTGATGACACTTCGCGTAAAACAGCCTGAATACCGCGATCGTCGACGTCTTTTAAATTGTCGAATACAAACATTAAATCGGCAATTTGATTGCCCATGTCTTCGTCCACTTCTTTAATCGATTCCATTAATTCAGTGGAAATTGAACTATCCAAATTGTTAACAATTTCGGCGGCCGTTTTGTAGCCGCCAATATCTTTGGTTTGCGAGCCTGCATTGCCCGAAAATTGTTTTTCTAAAATATCGTTTAATTCTTGCAGCGCGCTCGGTTGTACCGTATCGAGCGAGGCGACCCGCATCATCACGTCCAAGCGTACTTTTTCGGGGAAATAGGCAAGAATTTCGGCGGATTGATCGGCATCTAAATAGGCCAATACGATGGCCTGAATCTGTGGGTGCTCGTTGCGAATAATGTCGGCAATCGAGCGCGCCTCCATCCATTTAAGAGTATCTAAACCGGTGGTATTACCTCCCATTAAAATACGGTCAATTAAACCGCTGGCTTTATCAGCACCTAACGCACTGACTAACATGTTACGAATATAATTATCGGCGCCCATACCCAAGCCCGTTTGTGTGCGCACTTCGTCCATAAAATTCGACAACACAACTTCAACTTCATGTTGCTGCACATTTTTTAATTGGCTCATGGCAGTACCCAAGCGCTGCACTTCTTTTGGCCCCATGTGCTTTAAGACTTCGGCCGCCGAATTCTCACCCAGCGATAATAATAAAATCGCCGCCTGCTGTAATTTTGGCAGGTTAGTTTTTTTATCTGCGGGCATATTTGCTGGGTTTTTATCGGGCATAACGGCGCCTTAAATAAGGGGGATTACACTGTCTTTTACATTATTTTTACATTGATTATTTGTGATTAAATACTGAAGCCGCATTCTATTAATCCAACCTACTCTTCATTAATCCAACGTTTTATGACCTGCGCCACGCGAGCGGGATCTTCGGCGACTAAACCTTTGACGGCATTTAATTGTTGCTCGTAACTTTCTTCGGGGCTGGGCAGCGCCATGGCATCGCCACCGGTTAAGGTCACAGTTTCGTCACTTAAGGAATCAAACGAGTCAACACCTGCGGCTTTTAAGGCGGCTAATTCTTTGGCTTCGTCATCGGCGCGGGATTTCAAACCTTGAACCGCTAAACTTTTTAAAACCGGCCGCAATAAACCCACAATTAATAAACCAATAATCAAAACACCCGCCAATTGTTTGGCCATGGCTTTAAACCATTGGGTTTGATACCAAGGTAAAACGTAATCTTTCATATCGATTTCGTTAATAAAAGATTCGTTAAGAATATTCACGCTATCGCCACGCGGCACCGAAAAACCTACCGCATCACGCACTAAAGTCGCTACACGTTCAAGCTCGGCATCAGTCCAGCGGGTACGAATGGGCGCGCCAGTTTCGGGGTCGAGCGTGATTTTGTCGTCGACAACAACCGCCACGCTTAATCGGCGCATGCGGCCTTTTTCGTGTTTGGTGTAACTCACGGTGCGATCTAGCTCGTAATTGCGCACGGCTTGTTTACGGGAATTAGACGGTAATTCGGCCACGGCGCTGCCATCTTTTGGCGTCGCTTCTTCTGGCGCAGTGCCACCATCGGGTGGTTGGTTCGTTAACGCACCGGGAATACCCATCGCACCGCCACCCCCTTTACGCACCTCTTCAACCGTTTGCTCGCTGCGCACAGAAGGTAAATCGGGATTGAATGATTCTTCGGCTTCTTCGAGCTCGGTAAAATCCAAATCGGCGGACACTTCGGTTTTAAATTTATCTTCGCCAATAATGGGGGTTAATAAACGGCGTACGCGCAATTCAATATCGTTTTCGACTTTTTTGGTGTAATCGAGATGTTGGCTAGCGACTACCAAGCGTTCATCTTCTACGCCGACCGATAACAAACTGCCCTTTTGATCGACGACCGTAACGTTTTCGATTTTTAATTCGGGAATGCTCGACGCCACTAAATTGGCAATGCCTTTAACTTGATGGCCATCTAAATTGCGACCAGGATATAAATCTAAAAAAACCGAGGCCGATGGCTCGCGCCCATCGCGCACAAAAACGGTAGTTTTGGGAATGGCTAAATGCACGCGTGCGCCGCGCACCGAATTAATACTGGTAATGGTGCGCGCTAATTCACCTTCAAGACTGCGCTTGTAACGCGCCGACTCCATAAATTGGCTGGTGCCTAAGGGCTGCTCTTTATCCAACAATTCAAAACCAACGGATTGATTACCAGGAATCCCGCGCTCGGATAAACGTAAGCGCGCTTGGTGAATTTTATCGGTGGGCACTAACAGCGCGCCGGTAGAAGGATCAACCTTATAGGTGATTTGATTAAAATCTAAAATCTCGCCCACTTCGCGACTATCTAAGCGCTCTAGGCTGCCATAGAGCGGCTTGTAATCGTCGCCTTGACTCCACAATACCACCGCAAAACCTATGGCGACACTGGCGGCAACACCAATCATTAAACCCGCTTGGCGGATTAAATTTAAATTATTAAACCCTTGGATTAAATCGCTTTTAACCCCGCCGGATTTCACTTTAATTGTTTCTGTCGCTTCGACCATTTAACGCAACCTCTCCATTAAATAGGCATATTCATAACGTCTTTATAAGCTTCTACAAGTTTGTTGCGCACTTGTGTGGCCGCTTGAAACGCTACCGATGATTTTTGTGAGGCAATCATGACCTGAGTAATATCGATATTAGGATCACCTTTAATATAAGACTGCGCCATGCTAGATGATTGCTGTTGAAGATTATTGACCTTGTTAATCGCTTGGCTAAATACATCACCAAAATCAACCCGATTTTTAGGATTAACCGTGGGCTGTAATTGGCCCATACCTTCTACACCAAAGGCTTGCGTCTGCGTTTTAATCGAGCGCATTTCGGTGAGTAAACGGTTAATGTCGATACGGTCAGTCATGATGTAAACCTTAAAATCGAGAACCCTATAAAAGTTCTGCCAATGCTTTGGCGGTTTTCTCTTGTTAAAGGAGAAATTGCACAAAGTAGGCCAAGG
Organism: Marinagarivorans sp.; assembly: GCA_034519605.1. Lineage (GTDB taxonomy): Bacteria > Pseudomonadota > Gammaproteobacteria > Pseudomonadales > Cellvibrionaceae > Marinagarivorans. The sequence goes on along the minus strand of JAXHOG010000025.1, from coordinate 38,654 downwards.
CTTAAAAAGTGAGTGGTGCTGGGGTCTGGCGAAGATAAATGTCGAAAATCAGGAAATTGCGCAGGCGGCGCCAAAGGGATGTCGCCAGACCCACGTTGGTACAGAAGGAGGGAAAGTGAAGAGGTTTAGTCAGAAGACAAACACGTGTTAAGTATTTTCAGGGCAGGCCAACGATCCCTACCCTGGTTATCAATAGTTGCTCTTAAATAACGTCAACCCACGCGTTTTCTTGTGCGCTAGATACTGCCGCATCAATCACCGCCATATTCGCCATAGAGTCGAGTAGCGATACAGGGACGGGCGTTTGCTGCTGAATGCTGGCAATAAAGGCTTCGGTCATTAATTGGTAGTGGTTAATCGCGCTGACAAACTCCAGCTCGACGACCTCTTCATCTTTAATTAAACGCAATATACGCACGTCATCTTCATCGCAATAAAAAGGATGACTTAACACTATGCGGCCTAGATTGCCTTCAATAGTGACCTTTTGGCTGCGCTGGGCTTTGGTGCTAACAAATACGCTGGCCATAGCACCGTTAAAATCGAGCATTAATTGATTGGCGTCATCAACGCCAAATTCGGGATGAATATCGGCCTGCGCCACCACGCGTTTAGGCTCGCGCCCCAATACCATCCGTGCTACCGAGATACCATAACAACCAATATCCATTAGGGCGCCACCACCAGCGGCCACACTGTTGCGAATATTTAATGGGTCTAGGTTGTTGTAACAAAAGCGCGTGCTCACCTGTTTGATCTGGCCAATCTCACCGCGACTAATCCACTCCATCACCTGCTGCCACTGCGGGTGAAAACGGTACATAAACGCTTCCATCACTTTTAGTGCAGGATACTGCAAGCTGGCAGTCACCAAGGTTTGGCATTGCTCACGGCTGAGCGCGATGGGTTTTTCGCAGAGTACATGCTTACCTGCCGCCAAAGCCTGCAAGCAAAAAGGAATATGAAGGTCATTAGGTAACGGTATGTACACGGCATCAATATCGGGATCGGCCAACAGCGCCTCGTAAGAGCTATAAACCTTACCACCAAACTGCGCACTAAAAGCTTGGGCTTTCTCCATCGAGCGCGAAGCTACGCCCCAATAACTCCCGCCATCCACAGTATTTAAAGCGGGAATCCAGTGTGTACGCGCAATCTTAGCCGATCCCAAGACGCCAAATTTTATGTCGTTATTGAGCATCATTTATCTCCGTCGTAGTTACAAAACGAGAAGGATAATAAGCGAAATTTGCAGTACTGGCGGGGCATTATGCCTAAAAACTTTTAGCCATAAAAAACGCGCCTAAAGCGCGTTTTGAGCAACTCACAAAAAAATAGCCTTATTTGGTTTGCACAGGAATGGTGTTGCTGGTGCGATCCACTTCGTTGCCAGCTTTTAAATACACAAGCTTGGGCTTGTGGGCTTCCATTTCAGCTTCGTCATAATTGGCGTAAGTGGCGATAATAACGCGATCGCCGACTTGTACTTTACGGGCAGCGGCGCCGTTCATTGAGATGGTTTTAGAACCCGCTTCGGCCAAAATAATGTAGGTACTAAAACGCTCGCCATTATCGACATTATAAATATCGATACGCTCAAATTCGCGCAGGCCGGCCAGTGCCACCAAGTCACTATCAATAGCACAGGAACCATCGTACCAAAGCTCGGCTTGGGTGACGGTCGCCATGTGCAATTTAGCTTTTAGCAATGTTGATTGCATTAAATACACCTCTTAGTTTTTACGCGGTACTGCGGCGTCGACCACAACACTAACATTATCAATTAAACGGGCGCTTTGTGTGTACATGGCACCCAATATGGTCATTTTCTGATCGTCATCAGCGGCGGGCTGCAGGGTTAAACTATCGCAAACCGACAAATAATCGAGTTTGAAACCCGCCGCAGTAATTTGTTGCGCAGCAACCGTTTCCAGCGCGCTATAGTCGCGGCGTCCACCGATAATTTGCTCGGCAATCCACTGCAAGCTGGTATGCAGCTGGTTTACACGGGCACGCTCACCTTCGGTAATAAAACCATTGCGCGAGCTCATCGCTAAACCGTCCTGTTCGCGCACGATATCGCCTGCAATAATCTCAATAGGCATGCAAAGATCTTGGGTCATGCGCCGGATAATCGCTAATTGTTGGTAGTCTTTAATGCCAAAAATCGCTTTATCGGGCTGCACGATATTAAATAATTTAGTCACCACCGTGGTCACGCCTTCAAAGTGGCCGGGACGACTGGCTCCACATAAGGTATCGGCCATCGAGGGCACAATAACGCGTGTTTGTGCGTCCATGCCGTTGGGGTAAATCTCTTGCTCGTCGGGACAAAATAAGTATTCGCAACCCACCGCCACCAGTTTTTCGCTATCCGCTTTTAACGTGCGCGGGTAACGGTCCCAATCTTCGTTCAAGCCAAATTGCAATCGATTAACAAAAATGCTAACCACCACAACATCACACAATAATTGCGCTTGTTGTACGAGGGCGATGTGGGCCGCATGTAAATTGCCCATGGTGGGCACAAAACCAATGGTTTTACCCTCGACGCGATGCTTAGCTAAAGCGGCACGCAACGAAGTGATGTGATGAAAGGTCTGCATTAATGCATCTCATTGTTAAAGTATTCTGGCGCGAGATTTTCGAAACGCGTGTATTTTCCTACAAACGCCGCTCGGCAAGTGCCAATTTCACCATTACGCTGCTTCCCAATAATGAGTTCGGCTATACCTTTATCGGGGCTCTCTTCGTTGTAATACTCGTCGCGGTATATAAACAAAATCACATCGGCGTCCTGCTCAATGGCTCCCGATTCACGCAAGTCACTGTTCATCGGCCGTTTATTGGGGCGCGATTCTACACTACGATTGAGCTGCGATAACGCTATCACGGGGCAGTTGTATTCTTTAGCTAATGCTTTGAGCGAGCGCGAGATTTCGGAAATCTCTTGCGTACGGCCATCGGTATTGCCAGCAACGTGCATAAGCTGCAAGTAGTCGAGCATGATCAAGCCCGGGTTACCATACTCACGCACAATGCGCTTAACGCGGGCGCGCACATCGCTCGGCGTTAAACCAGCGGTATCATCAATAAACAGTAATTTATCTTTGAGCTTACGCGCCGCAGCTTCCAGCTTGGGCCAATCTTCTTCTAGCAATTTACCGTTGCGAATACGGCCCTGATCAATGCGCCCAATCGAGGATAGCATTCGCATGACTAAGGCATCGGCGGGCATTTCCATACTGAAAATTAGGGTGGGCTTGGCTTGCGTCATCACCGAGGCCTCAACAAAGTTGAGCGCTAAGGCGGTTTTACCCATCGAAGGACGCGCCGCCAAAATAATCAATTCGCCCGGCTGCCAGCCTGAGGTGCGCTGGTCGAGATCAGTAATGCCCGAAGGCAAGCCAGTAATATCGCTATCGGAGCGAAACAGCAGGTCGATCTTTGCAACAGCCGTTTTAAGTAAGTCATTAACGCCCGAGAACCCCCCCTCTTTGGGTCGATCTTCGGAGATTTCCAGTAAGCGCTTTTCAGCTAACTGCAGCAGTTCGTCGGAACCTAATTCACCGGGACTAAAACTGGCTTTGCTAATTTCGCCCGCAGCAGTAATCAGTTGGCGCAAGGTTGAGCGCTCACGAACAATCCGCGCATAGGCGCCCAAGTTGGCGCTGCCCACCACATTGGCCGCCATATCAGTGAGGTAGGCCAAGCCACCTAGCCCATCAAGCTCTTGACGGCGGCTTAACTCCTGCGAAACAGTGATCACATCAATCGGCTGCTCGTGCTCCACGAGATGCTGCATGACATGAAAAATCTGGCGATGTCCTGCTTTGTAAAAATCCCCTTCCGATAACACTTCACACACCGCGTCAAATACCGACGGATCCAACATCAAACCGCCCAGCACCGACTGCTCGGCCTCGATAGAATTGGGCAATGCAGATTCAACAGCAGGCGTTGTTACGCCACCATCGTGGTAGTAATCGGGATAATCAGGTTCGAAATCAGCCATAACGAGAGGGGCAGCGCGCAGATGCATTTAAGGGGGGTGGGGATAATTAAGCCTAAGCTCAATCAACGCAATACTAACATTTAACGCACGTAAAAAAGGCATGAGTGAATAAATCCACCCATGCCTTTTCTGTGAATCCAAGTGTGCGCTACGCGCTTACTCAGCTTCGACAACCAATTTAACGCTTTGAATAACTTCAACGTGTAATTGAATATCAATGTCGTACTCGCCAAGGTTACGCAAAGTACCTTCTGGCAACTTCACTTCAGACTTAGACACTTTAACGCCAGCAGCGGTAATCGCTTCGGCGATGTCACGCACACCGATAGAGCCGAATAAACGGCCGCCATCACCAGAGTTTGCACGCAAAGTAACAACCAGCTCAGCCAATTGTTTAGCACGGCCATTAGCATTCGCTAATTTGTCGCTGGCGGCAGCTTCAAGCTCAGCGCGACGTGCTTCGAAGTTTGAAAGGTTGACAGCCGTTGCAACAACCGCTTTGCCTTGTGGCAAAAGGTAGTTACGACCAAAGCCTGATTTAACAGTTACCTTGTCGCCAACGGTGCCAAGACGGCCTACTTTATCAAGTAATATTACTTCCATCTTGTTACCCCTTACTCGTGGCTATCGGTGTATGGCATCAACGCAACATAACGTGCGCGCTTGATGGCCGTGGCCAATTGACGCTGATATTTTGCTTTGGTGCCTGTGATACGACTAGGAACGATTTTGCCAGTTTCAGAAACATAGGCTTTCAATGTTTCTAAATCTTTATAATCGATTTGGATGGTGCCTTCAGCAGTAAAACGACAAAACTTACGACGACGGAAAAAACGAGCCATGGTTATTCCTCCTCAGATTCTAAAGATTGATCATCGCCATCTAAATCGGCGTCTTCATCTTCTTCAGTATCGAGATCATCGGCACGTGAAGCTTCTTCTTGGCGACGCTCAGCGCGTTGCTTGCGCTCGCGGCTTTCTTTTTCCGCTTTCATGATGAATGACTCTTCAGTCACGGCTTCATCCATGCGCACAACCATGCTACGCAATATGGCATCGTTGTAACGGAAAGTAGTCGTTAACTCTTCCAAAACAGCATCAGAACACTCAACATTCAAAAGAATGTAATGTGCTTTGTGGATTTTATTAATGGAGTAAGCCAATTGACGGCGACCCCAATCTTCGTAACGGTGAACAGCACCACCAGCTTCGGTTACAGACGCTGTGTAGCGTTCAACCATTGCAGGCACTTGCTCTGACTGATCAGGGTGGACCAGAAACACGATTTCGTAATGTCGCATGTAAGCTCCTTACGGGTTAAGCCTCCAGCAAGTGCTGTGAGGCAAGGAGAACCACAGACTGTTATGGCTGTGGAATCGGGGCGCGCATTGTATATAGCGACCACTGAATAAGCAACACAAAGGCATGAGCGGTATTTTTATCTGAGCAAACTCACTTGTAATCATTCAGCATTCCGTCAATTTCATAGCTGAAGATTCATTGCTCAATAATAATTTCGCAATCTTTCCACCAGCATTTTTCCTTATTATTAAATTCGACAATCGCATCCCATTTGGGCGAATTTAATTGATCAAAAGTCTCAAGTGCGCCCCAAGAGCCCCATTTTGAATGGCGGCCAATTTCAACAAAATGCATAAATAATCCACCGCCATTATCTTTCCACACTTTAAAGATATCGAGGTAGAGTGCTTTCATTCGAGGATCGCGATTAATAGATTGGTGAAATTCAATAATGGCTGGATCATCTTGCAAAAAATGACCATTAGCGGTGATGTGTTGTCCACCTTCGTATGCAACTAATGCCAGCGAATAATCATTGGCAACGCCCTGCCAATAATCCATATCGGTCTTCATGGCGGCTTGCACACCCTTAAAATCTTTAAATTCAGGCAGCGCATTTAAAGATTTACCGGTATTGAGCTGCTCAAAGGCTAAATCCAAACCTTCTGCACCACGCGATGCCCAATTTAACAGTGTATTAGAATAGTTTTTATTATCGTTTTTATGAGGGCCGTTGAGCTTACCATCAAAATAGCCAGTTAAAGCGATGGCATCAAAACCATGTTTATAACAAGGGGCGCCCTCTTTCCAATCAGGGCAAGATAACGCTTCTTTTTCTAAGCCATGCCATGCGACTTGAACCCCTAAAACACATTTAATACGCTTAACCGATACACCAAATTTTTCATTTTTAAAGCTATCGCATATTTGAGCGGTGCGCATACCTTGCCACTGCATGCGTGCATTATGGTCTTTGGGGAATTGTTTTTCGCCAGTCTGATGTGCATATTGCGCCTGCTCAAACTGCCAATTCCACACCTCATTACTGTGTTCAACATAAGCCGTTAAACGTGAATTTAAAGTGCTGTGCAGCAAGGCCGCAAACCCCTCCATATATTCCTTATCAGCCAAATGTGGAATATTAAACCAAGGATCAACCATTAACTGATTCGCTAAACGCACCATAACTTCGGCCGGTACACCTTTAGCGGCCCAAGTACGATCATTCATCTTGGGCCGCCCTGCCCATGTCATTTGGGTGGAATGATTAGTAGCCATCCAATCCATAAAACGCAACGCTGAAAATGGCGCTATTTTCTCCAGCCATACGGGATTAAATATTTCACCCTTTTCATAAGAGGCTAAATAAGGCTCTGGAATAATCCGGATATTACGAATAGGATTTTTAGGGTTGGTCGATTTAATCACCAGTAAGTGATTATCAATACCCAGCGTTATCACATCACGTCCTGGCCGTGATTCATCATCTATTTTACGTGCAGACCAAACATAATTAATAACGCCATCGCCCTCGTAAAATACAATGGCACGGCTAAAAACAGATGTACTAGCCACAAAAAAAACTGTCCCTGCTTCTTGCGTACCAACAAGCTCCGTTGGCCAGCCATTCTCATCGAGTGCAAAATTAGCATCGCCACCCGACCAATTGCTCCACTCCCGAGACTGCTTCATTAAATCAATAAACGGCATAGCCGATGACCAATCCGAAACACCACTTAGCCCCATCCCCAGCGAGGGTGCTTTATGTTTTAACGACGGCGGTGCCGATTTCGCTATGGGCATATTACTGGTCGATGATATTGATGAATCGGCAGCGACATTCAACGCTTTGTCTTTTGAGCAAGCGGCCAAAAGACAAATGAAGCTCAACACTCTTAAACAAGTGAAAACGCGATTAAATTTATTCATATTTTGCGCCTCCAAAACACTGTTACTACAGGTTAATGGCTAAGGTTTATTACAGATTTAAGCGGCGAAGAGTTTGATACGAAGAGCAACGTTTCATTAATCATCGCGGTGCGTTTTAACCCAACCGGTTTTTTTACCCATTAAAACAGCGCGATAAACTGCAACTTTTGATAACGCAAAATTAACCAAACCAAAAATATCACTCATGCGGAGGTAAGCTTTAGCGGCCAACAAATTCGCAAGCGTTAAAGCAATAAAAATAGCCACCAAAGCCACTGCCGCAAGTTTTGCCAATAAAAAACCCATCCCTAGCAAACCCAATACAAAACACACGACAAACAAACAAAAATTAACCGTCACTAATAATGTTAACGGCAAAATACACATATCCAGAGCCGTTAATAAAACGGTGCCGCTGCCCTGCGAAAACCCTTGAACAAACAACGGCGGCGCATATTTAAAAACCATACTTAAATGGCCATGCTCCCAGCGCTCGCGTTGAACATTAGCGACCACATCACCGACCGGTAAAACACTGCTAATACAGAGCGACGGCGAAAAACATGTTTTATGTCCAGCCAGTAATAGATCAATACCCAGCTTCATATCTTCAACAATTTCCCCAGAAGCCAATTGCACACTCGCTAAAAACGCATAGGGCACAGCAAAACCAGAGCCCGTAATTGGCACGCTACCGCCTAAGCGACTCAAACCCATTGGGCGAATATAATTTTTAATGTAAATCGCAAATGCCGATACTCGTGTTTTGGCCGTAGGCTCAATGGGCGCCGTTAATAAATAGGTCGCCTGGACGGGCGCCATTAATAGCATGGCTTCTTTTTTTAAGCGCGCAATAACGCCAACATCGGCGTCACAGTCAGCGTCGACAAATACAACCACATCCGGTGGATTATCACTTAATGAAGCCAACCCGTGCGCCAAAGCAAAGCCTTTACCACGATTATTTAAATCAATACGTTCAAGTACAATGCAATTGAATTGGCTCGCAAGTGCAGCTGTATCGTCAGAACAATTATCGGCCACTACAATGACGCGATCGTTATCACTCACACTTAACATTAACTGCGTCAGCGTTTTTTCGATAACTTGAGCTTCGTTGTGGGCGGGAATAATAATCGCGCACGAAGGATTAATATCTTCAACATCAAGTATAAAAGGTTTGCGATAAACGCCGACTATAACTTGAACAACAAAAAAGAAGGACGGCGCTAAAAGTAATAAAACCAAAACAGTGAACAGGCCAGTCAACATAATCACGCTCTGCAAATAATATCTAAAAGTATTTTCGCTTCAATCGGTGCATTGTGCCTTGCTTTAACCGCATTAAAACCCTGATGCCCCATGGCCAATAAACGTAAGTTATCGGCTTCAATCACTTCGCGCATCGCTATAATTAAAGCTTCTAAATTACCAGCAGGGACTAACCAACCGTTATCGGGTGTAACCAATTCTGGAATGCCCGCGATATAGGTGGTAACCACAGGACGCTGACGCGCAAACGCCTCCATAATAACGACCGGTAAGCCTTCGGCAAAACTTGGCAATACCATCGCACGAGCGGCATCTAATTCAGCAATTATCTGCGCGCCTGTCATCCAACCACAAATAAAAATATTTTTTTCTAATTGATGCGTTCGAATATAGCTCTCAAATATTTCTCTAAATTCACCATCCCCCACCAAATGCAATTCAATATGGGGGTAGTCATCACGCAATGCACGCACGGCTTCCAATAACAACATTTGTCCTTTTTGCTCACAAAGCCTGCCGATCGAAACAAATCTTTGCGATGCTAAGGTGTTTTCTGGCTGCGCATTCAAAACGCTATCATCAATAGCGCAATGCACCTCAAGAATTTTTGTCCAATCCTCAAAATGCGCCCAACGGCATAGCTGGCTTTTGCAATACGAGGTGATAGCAACAACAAATTTAGCCGCGTGGATTTTTTCTTTTAAAGACAGAGCTACCGGGAAATCAAATTCTTCTGGTCCATGCACAGTAAAGCTATATGGTGGGCCACCTAGCGCGCGACAAAACAACGCAACCGTGGCCGAATTAGTTCCGAAATGGGTATGTAAATGAGTAATATTATTTCTATCGCAAAAACGTTTTAACCAACACGCCTCCATCAAATAAAAAAAATGGCGCAATTTTTTTCCACCGGCATTACGGCTTAAACTCAACCAAAGTCCAAAAGCTTTTGGCACAAGTGCAAGATTCAATATAAACGCGCTGATTAATGCTAACGCCGAGCGCAGTTTTGACGCCGAAATAATAAAGTGGGTTTTAGCAAACTCCAACGCGTCCGCAGGATCCACAACCGACTCATCCACGCGCCGCACAGATACGCGTGCAACCTCGACACCCAACCCTTCTAAAGCAAGAATTTCCCGGCGAATAAAGGTATGGCTGATTTTTGGGTATTGGTTAACCAGATAACAAATTTTCATAGCATTCTTCGATACAGAGTGGGCTTCGCTAGCGATAGATTTCAATAGCGGTTGTAATAAAAAGAGGTCGTAATAAAAAGAAGTTGTAATAGAAAGCGGTTACATTAGAAAACGATTGCATTAGATAGATGCAGATTATTTATATTCGATAATTTTGGCTTTTTTACGTATCAGCTTCAGCCCAAGAAACTTTAAAACACCCCAGAACTCAGAAAACTTAGACAGCAACATAAAGCCTGACCACTGCCATTTGACAGGGAGGATATCGGGATTTTTTTGTGTCACTACGGTTTTAAAAAAAGAGAGACAATAAAGCAGCACAACCGAAACGGCTAATAACTCATAACCCAGCAGCAATAAAACGCTAATAACTAGCGGCAAAAGCCCGCCCCAAAAGCAAGCGCGTAAAGCTTCTTTTACCCAATGCCGCTCAGGTTTTTTACCGTGTAAAAAAGCGCCCTGAGCATACGCAAAACCACAGCGTACACTGCGCTTCCACCACTGCAAAAAATGGCGAATATTAGCATCATGCAAGGTCATATCAGTTTCTAAACGATAGATTTTGTAGCCGAGCGCGCGAATTCGCACACACATTTCAGGCTCTTCTCCTGCAATAACATCATCGCGATAACCATTAACTTCAACCAATACTGACGCGCGAATTAAAGCATCGCCACCACAAGCTTTGGCATCACCAATCGGCGTATTCCATTCAATGTCGCACAAACGGTTATAAATAGAGCGCTCTGGGAAACGCTCTTTTCGGCGTCCGGTGGTAATTACGTAATGGGGATTAAGCGATAAAAGATCGACGGCCGAGTTAATCCAATCTGGAAATAACTGACAATCGCCATCAATAAATTGAATAAACTCAATGGAAGAATAATCATCCAATAATTGTCGCCAACCTTGGTTGCGCGCGCGCGCAGCGGTAAAAGGGACAGTCATATCTAAGGATATAACGGCAGCGCCAAGTGCTTTTGCGGCCGCTGGGCTGCCGTCGTTAGAACCCGAATCGACATAGACAATAGGAGTATTGGCAGGTATGGATTTTAAACACTGCAACAAACGCTCGCCTTCATTGCGGCCAATTACCACAATACCCACTCTCGGATTAATGGTCGGATTAATGGTCGGATTAATGGCCACATTAGCCCCTTATTTACGAACGTTTTTGGATAACCGATTGTGCCACTTCAACGACCGATACGCTGGAGTATTTAAAATGCATGATGTTAAAAACCCAACAATAATATTGCGTAGCCATAAGAAGCAAGAATAATCGCCAGCCACGCCACCAAAATCAGGGCATCTTTACGCAACAGGCGAATATTTAAAGGTGTACTTTGGTGAGGAATAACCCCCAATAAAATAATTTCTGTAGGTAGCGCTTTTTTAAGCTGCTGTAAAGAACGCATGCGAGGGTCAAGCATCACGAACATAAAAACCAGTCCGATCGGCACTAATAAAGAGAGTACTGGCGCCACCAATAAAATTAATAGTGGATTTAAACTTGAGGGCTTAATAGGGAACATAGGTGGTTGCAATAAGCGATAATTCTCACCCTGCCCTTCATTATTCAGCGCCATGGTGAGTTTGGCATTTTCTTTTCGACCTAACATTTCCTCGTAAAGACCTTTATTAACGTCGTAGTCACGGGTCAGATCAGCTAATTCGGTTTGATTTTTGGTCACTTCATCGGCAAGTGCGCGCTCTTCCTCTAACAACTTTTCTATCGCTATTAAACGCCGCTTTTGGGTCGACCATAACAATTCGGCAGCGGCGTATTGTTTGCGCAATTCTTCATACAAAGGTAATTCCGAAGTGTTGCCAGACCCCCCTCCCATTAATTCAACATACTCTTCAATGTCTTTGTTCACTTCCGATAATTGATTTTTTAAAGTGACAACATCGGGATAACTATCTTGATAAGACAGGCGTAAGCGATCCAACTCTTCAACCATAATTACCTTGCGATCTTCGAGGGCAAGTAACTTAGTGCGCACATTTAAATATTTTTGTTCATTGGACAATTGTTTTTGGGTAGCCTTTAAAGTTTCTTGCGACTCCTCCATAGCAATTTTGAGATCTTTTATTTGCGCGCTTAAGTCACCAATACGCGTACGCACGACCTCTTCGGTCACATCCACACTATCGGCCTTAAACGCCTGAAGGTTTTTATCGGCTTGCATCAGCTGATCTTTGTATTTTTTAACTTGATCATCAATAAAACTAAACGCAGCTAAACTATCGCGCTGCTTCTCGTTCACTTTATTCTCTAAAAAGGCATTTACAACTGCATCCAAGCTATCAAATGCGATATTAGGATCTGAAGAGCTAAAATAAATGTTCGTTAGTGCAGAAGTGGAATTAACCGTTTCCACTTTAATCGAGGCGCGATATTCAATAATTTTTTGCTCAATGTCCGCGGGTGAATACTCAATATTATGTTTTTTAGCGTAATTTTCGATGGCGCGTTTTAATACTCTACGCGTAAGAATAGTGTCTGCCACACGGTCGCGAGCATCATCATTAACAACTTCCGCTTTACCTCGTAATAAAGGCTCGATAACGTTGGTAACATCCATGCTTATAGTTGCTGTGGATTGGTAGCGCTCCGGCCAATACAAGGACGCCGCCAGCATCACAACAAATACGCAAGTTGATACTAGCGCCGCCCAAAAACGATAACGAATAAGTTCGCGCTGGGTGGCGATCAGTAAATCTTTATAATATTGAATAGCATCCACTTACTTAAACTCCAGCCTTAAACGTTTTAACGTTAATTACGCAACAACCGACACTAGCACTCATTAAATACAATACCCGCCAAACGATCGATGCCAATCTTTTGAATTTCAGCGTTTAGCTGTGTTTCATTCACTTTGCCATAAGGAACAACCAAAACAATAAAATCACAAATATCGCTCAACAGACTCACATCTGCCTCATAATCCATTGCCGGAGGGGCGTCCACAATAATATAACGATCCAAATATCGCCCTTTTAATTCTTGTAGAAGGCGCGCCATTCGTTCGCTCGATAATTTTTCGGTGCCGCCATCACAATTATTGCCCACGGGCACGGCGCGCATTCTTTTAACGCCAGAACCATACACAATGTCCTCGCAACTAATGCGCTGATCGTCCAAGTAATCGGTTAAACCAATTTCTGAACCGCCCGGCAAGAGTCGATCGACTGAAGGGGTATGCAGATTACAATCAATTAATAATGATGTTTTCGTTTTATCCAACGCTATGGCAGCCGCTAAATTGGCCGCCACGTGCGAACCGCCGCCAGATGCAATAGGGACCACCATACAAATAAAATTTTTACCGTTTGCACGCGCTAGTAATTTTGTCCGCAAATCACGAAAAGCTTTGATGGAGGGCGATTCGGTAGACGGGCGAAGTAATTTTAAATTAATTAATTCATCGTCAGTATAGAGTCGCACTTCGGCCATTTTAGCAATGGCGACTGGCTGCTTGTCGTTTAATACAGCAAAATTTGAAATAGGTGTTTTATCCAAAAGGCCTCCGCATAATCGTTATGTATAGAGTGCTTGCAATATAAACTACAACTTAAAAAAGGCGCTCGGGTACAGCAATAATATCCGACGGTGATAACATATAATTAGTTTCGAGTTTTCCCTTTAAAAGAATATCATCCAAATAAATCGGAAAAACCTCAATTTTGTCCCCGTATTTACGATACAACTTAGCTTGATTAAGGCTGGCAAACTCAGTGCCACCGCCAGCTTGCAACACCAAATCCAGCACTGTCATACCTTGGCGATAGGTAATACTTAAAGGCTGCTCAACAGCGCCAGCAACTCGCACACGACGCAAGTAGTCAGCACTTGCTGGGTCTATCACTATTACCGTCACCTGTGGATTACGCACAAATTTGCCAAGCTCTGTCGTTAAAGTACGCGATAAATCCTGCGCAGTAATTCCAGCCGCTTTTACATCGCCAACTAAAGGAACAGAAATCATACCGTCGGGGCGAACAGGAATATCAACCGATAATTCTGGGGACTTCCAAACCTGCACTGATAATTTATCGCCCACACCCATTTTGTATTGGGTTGTCGCTTCAGTTAAGGCAGGTGGCTGAGTGTTTATGGTTGAGTTAAATGCGCAACCCCCCACACACACAACTGCAAAAAATGGCATTAATAATCTCATAACATTCTCCAATCCAGATTTGTTCCATATTTTTTTGTTAATTAAAATTAAGCATTAATGATTAATTTTGGTTTAATTACTGACTTAACTGCTCTCGCATTTGCTGGATAACTCTACGGTAATCATCACTACCAAAAATAGCCGAGCCCGCTACAAAGGTATCGGCGCCGGCCTTAGCTAGCTCGGCAATATTATCGATATTTACGCCGCCATCGACTTCCAAACGTATATTTAATCTTTGTTCATCGATGAGCTTTCGCGCCGTACGAATTTTATCGGCCACATACGGAATAAATTTCTGCCCACCAAAACCTGGATTTACCGACATGAGCAACAGCATATCTAATTGCGGCAATAGGTGCTCTACCGAACATAAAGACGTGCCTGGATTCAACACAACGCCACATTTGACGCCCGCTGATTTAATTAAATTTAACGAGCGATCAATGTGCAAGGTAGCTTCGGGATGAAAAGTAATATAACTGGCGCCAGCATCAATAAACTGACGAATTAAATCGTCAACAGGATTAACCATTAAATGCACATCTATCGGCGCGCTAATGCCATAATTTTTGAGCGCCTTACAAACCATAGGACCAAACGTTAAATTGGGCACATAGTGATTATCCATAACGTCAAAATGAATAATGTCAGCACCTGCCTCAACCACGGCTTGGACATCGTCACCAAGGCGCGCTAAATCGGCCGACAATAGGGATGGCGCTATAAAATAATCTTGTTTAGGCATAGGGGTTTCTCATTGTTTTTAGCGCAGGCATTGTACTGTAAAAAAATGCACAGTACGTTAAAAGGATACACGGCTGCCTACAGGCGAAAAAACGAACACTCAGACAAATCCCAATAATCTACCTTTTACAAAGAGCAGACCGGGATTAATTCAGCAAGAAATATTCCAAAAGAAAACAAGTGTTATACACCTCGCAAACACTTGTTTTATTCAATGGAATGCAGAAATGAACCAAAAATAGCGGAAAGAGGCGCAAAACTTAATGCCATAAGTACAATAGCTGTCGGTTATTTTTACAAAAAAAGTAACTATTCAGCATCGAACTTAAATGCAGTCGCGCGGTTATTTTCTGGGCCGCTCAAGCCATCCATGGGCGCTATACAAGCGCTCCCAGCGCTTAAATGCCCTAAAAATAACCACCCAACTGCATTTTTGCGTGAAATTCGCTAGATGCTGAATAGTTACCAAAAAAATACACTGATACACGTAACCCAAAACACATCAATTAATGGGTAGCCCTTCCACCCTACACGCCAGCCAACTACAACACATCCCCCGAATTCTGCGAAGGTAAACCAAATTCCTTGAGCTTCAAACCGGCGATGTTGCCTATTTCGCGCAGTAGATCTGCATTGGTTCGGGCGCCCGCGCTGCCTGACCACACGACTTGGCGCACCATGGTGCCATTGGCACTCTCGCGCACTAGCGCATCCCTTTCAGCTCGATCGGTCACAACCGGTGCAACCAAACGGCGGCCACTGTTGAGCCTGTGGGCGCCACCACCGATGAGGATGTGCCCCTTGCGCACAATATTGTGGCTGCCACTACCCACTTCGCCGCTTAACAGTATCAAGGTGTTATCGAGCAAAGTGCGACCATCAGTATCGATGATTTGATCCAGCTCATTCACAAAACTCACAATAGTTTGCGCAAAGGCGCGGCGGGTATTCCACCAGATATCGCTATTGGCATGGGCGTGGGTATGGTGAAAATCAGCAATGTCATTAATGTCGCCAATTCCCACTACAGCCGAGGTGGTCATTTGATTGGCAAAGCCCACTTTGACCATGTCGAGGTAGCTAGCAAGATTTTCGGTGTGGCTTTGCCCTGCCACGGGTATGGCTTTGAGGCGTTCGCTTCCCGCGTAGCCGACAACGGCACTTTTTTTACCTTGCAGATCATCAACGGCCAGCAGGTAGCGCTCGATCTTGGCTTTTTCGCTCGCGGGTAGGCTTTCGATGTAGCCCGGCGCGGGGTTTTTGATCATCGAAAACACCTTCTGCAGCAGGGCGGCTTCGCTATTGCTCGCCGTGCCCGTACCCGCATCGGGGATGTTTTTAAATAAACTGCCATAGGCATCTGACGCTTTCGTGTAAAACGGCAGTACGGTGGCATTGCGATCAAAGCTTACGGGGTGATATTGCACACCCCACGAGCGATATCCTGCACTAAAACGAAAACTGTTTTGCCCACTGCGCTCTTGCAGTAAAAAATCCAGTGAGGGCGTGACCGAGAGCGGCATGTGGCCGTCAAAGCTGGAGGATTGTGTCCCCTGCAAAACCCCTGCAGTCAAAACGTCGGCGTAGGATAAATCGTGGTTATTGCCCCATTCGCCCAAGGTACGAAGGTTTTCGATGGCGACACAGCGGTCTTTGATGCTGTTAAAAGGGTCGAGACCATCGGGGAAGCGGTAGTCACTGCCGTCGCCCGACAAGAAACGGTTGCTGTCGCTGGCAATGCCCCAGCCGTGTTGCAGTACAACACAGAGGACACGCACGGGCGTGGCACCGGTTTGCGCCAACAGTTGTTCGGCCCGCAGGCTACTTAACAAGCCTACAGCACCGAGGCCTTTAATTACGTCGCGACGACTTAATCCAGATTTAATGATGCTCATAAGTTCACCTGTGCCTATTGGCGCTTGCCAAAGCTTTCGAGTTGAATGAGTGACGTCAGGAGGTCTTTAACGCTCCCCCCGTTGCTTTGCAAGAGACCTTGGTATTTTTTCAGTTCGCAGGCGCTGAGTTCGACCTCCTGCCCCAAGAAGCTTTCGAGGAAGCGGCGCGATACGCAACTTTGCATTTGCGGTGAGGCCATAAGCTGGTTCGCAAATTGTGCGCTGGTGTCGTACCTCAACACATACTCACCTACGTTATCGAGTACGCCCGAGGCATCGATGGTGACATTATTTTTTTCGCGGGTGCGGTAGCGGCCAATCACGTCGAAGTTTTCAAAACCAAAACCAGCGGGGTCGATAATTTGATGGCACCCAACACACGCCGCTTGTGCGCTGTGGGTTATTTTCAGCAGTTCGCGCTCGCTGGTGCGCTCGGGGTCTATGCCGCCTGGGATGGGCACGGGCATCACATCACCCGGTGGATCTGGCAACTCTTGGCAGAGCAGTTGCTCTAGCACAAATACGCCGCGCTTGACGATGCCGGAGCTGGACAAGGTGGAGTGCACCGACAGGAAAGCGGGATGATTAAGAATGCCTACGCGCTCGTCGCTATCAATGGCCACCGCTTTGAAATCACTGTGGCTTGCGGTTTGGCCAAATAAAGAGGCGGTGTTGTTATTGAGGAAATACTCGCTACCACCAAAGACACTCATGTAGTTGGGGTTGTGGGTGATTTTGCTTTCGAGCATTTTCTCGGCACTGGCGAGCACATCGCGTCGCACGGCGTCGGTGAAGTTTAAGCTCGCCTCTTTAGGGCGGCTCATCACGAGGTCGAGTTTGAGATAGTCTTTGTAGACTTCCATCATGGCTTGGTTGGCGCGCGGATCCATAAAGAGGCGATCAATTTGCGCGCTGAGTTCGGCGCGGGTGAGCGGTGTGGTTTTGGCGGCTAGCGTTAACAAGGTGTCGTCGGGCGTGGAATTCACCACGCTGTAGGACAAAACACTGACCATCTCATAGTTACTTAACGCTTGCGCACCTTCAACCAGAACACCTATTTCACTACGAAAGAGAAAGTGAGCACTCAACAATAACGACTGTACCGCAAAATCCAATTTGCGCGGGTTGCCACTAAGACTGGTGTAGGTCGACGTAAACTGCGCCACTTCGGCTGTGGTGAGTGGGCGGCGCCAGAGGCGCTTGCCATAATCGCGCACAAAATCCGCCACGCAGGCATCGCTACTGGCCATGGCGCAGTTCATCACGGTGGTGTGCTTAGCCAATAACGTGGTCGATACCGCCGCTACTGTGTCGTATAGACGCTCAAAATTGAGGTTATTGATGTTGAGCTTATCGGCCATGGCATTCATGCCAATCAGCTTGGCGCCGTCGTCCATACTTGGCCAAATATCACGAGCAAAAATATCGCCAAAGACCGCCACCATCGAATTTTTAATTTGCGACTCAGACAATCGACGCAATGTGGGGGCTAACAATTCGTCTTGTAATTCACAACTGGCACCATCGCTAAACGCTTTGACCACGCGTGTGCTGGCTACTGTTTCATCGGCACGAACGACACCCAATTGCAACACACTTAAACCCGTCGTCGCCTCTGGACTAAAGTGCACCGTCGCCTCGCCATCAACGCAGGTCACCTTTTGACTGGCTAAACGCTCATATTGACCCGCTTGTGCGTAAGCATCACGCAGGCTCAAGCGCGCTTGAATGGCCGACTCGGCATGCGACGACGCCACAATATAAATGCGCTTAGGGACAAAATTAAATGTTTTAGGTAAGCCCATTGGCGGCGATTCGCAACCCAAACAAGCGCCGATTTTTAAGGTGTTATTTTCATAGGCGATACGCAAGCGCGCCGGCGTAGGAGTCAACACCGTGGTGCCGTTAGGGTTGGCGGCTATTTGACGGTATTGATCCAAAACCCCCGTACCACTGTCCTCCGCCAAACCATGCTTACCGGCCCAGTGAACAAACACCAACTGGCCGCTCAGGTCGTCGGTGCTGGACACCAGCAAACCAACCTTCGCAAAATCATGCGCCACGCCCTCCACGCCCAACACGTCCAGGGTCAAATCCACTTCGCCATTGACCACCGGGCTCGACAGCGCATTAAAAAAGACACTCTTATCCCAAATATCGAGACCTTCACCGCGCAATGTCACCACGCCATCGTCCGCAACCGCCGCCAAATTAGCACTGGCGGTTGTCGTCACGCCCGAGGCGCGCGCCATCACACCGCCATAAGCCCCAATGCCACTGCGGGCAATTTTCGACGGGTTATTTAAGCTGATGCTCAAGGTTTCATCCGGATTACCGCACACCAAGCTCGCGCTCACACCCAGCTCGGAATAGACCGCATTGGATAAGGCTACACTGCCATCGCCTACCGGCTCGGCATCCGGCAAAGCCAAGGACTTAATCCAGGCCTCAATAACGTCGTAATGCGCCCGCGTAAACGCCTCCGGCGCCGCCGCGTTATCCAACGGCATGGTTGAATTCATCGCACCGTAATATTTCATACGGGTGAGCAATAAAGAGTTTTTAGGGTTGAGGTGATCGATATAACTCACCCCAAGAGTCGTCTGCGCCGCCAGCCAGTCGGCATCAGTTTTATAATTACCCCAGCCTTTGTGAAGGCCAAAATGGCAGCTGGTGCATTGTTCTTCGATGATTTGCACCGCGGTCTTCTGTAGCGACGGTGCACTACTAACAGCGGAAGACTCTGAAGAAGATGACGCACTCGATAAACGGCTATTGGCAATACTGGAGCTCAACGCTACGGCACTTGAGCTCGCCAAACTCGAACGAATCCCCGCCGGCAAGGAACTCACCACAGGAGCGCTGGATTTTGATGAAAGCGAGCTGGATTTTGATGAAAGCGAGCTGGATTTTGATGAAAGCGAGTTGGATTTTGATGAAAGCGTGCTGGATTTTGATGAAAGCGAGTTGGATTTTGATGAAAGCGAGCTAACTGTGGCCGCCGCTGAACTTACGGCCATAATCGACGAGCGCTTAACCGCTGGTGGCGTATTTTGATTAGGCACTTTCTGTGTGCCACCACTACCACAGCCCGTTAAAGCCAAAAACACCATGGCACCCAATATCACCATACTTCGAGAGGGTCGAAACATAACAAGCTCCTTATGCCGATAACACTTTACTCAGACACAATTAAAAAATGATACACCTACAAAGAGGAGGAAATTACGAGGACTAACCCAGCACCGAAGCTTTTAGGTTGAACCCGCGGATTTCTGTCGCTAACGCGACAACAATAAAACTAGGCGTGCCAATTTTTATTGTGAGTCCTAGCCTGACATAGACCATCATCCTAGCGACTTAAACGCAATGCATTTAACACCACCACTAATGAACTTGTCGACATACCAATCGCCGCCATCCATGGAGGAACCCAACCTGCTGCCGCTAGAGGTAAAGCCAATAAGTTATAAAAAAGTGCCCAGCCCAAATTTTGGCGAATAACTCGAATCACCCGCGACGACATATTTTTTGCGTAGGAGACATGGGTTAAATCGTCGGTTAATAAAATAATATCGGCCTGCAAGCGGGCCAGCTCGCTGGCCTGCCCCATCGCAATTGAAACATCCGCCGCCGCCAATACCGGCACATCATTAATGCCGTCACCCACCATCAATACCCGTCGCCCCTGCGCTTGCAGCGCCTGTAAATATGCAAGTTTTGCCGCTGGGGTTTGACCGCCATGAGCCTCATCTATACCTAATAGGTTTTTAAGCGCGAACACATTCTCGTTTCGGTCACCGCTCAACACATGCGCTGTTAAGTTGCTAGCTCTAATCTGCTGCACCGCCGACAAACTGGACTCACGCAGCTTATCTTCTAGGCATAACCACGCGATTAATTCGCCATTCTTCGATAGCGCCAACCATTGCCCCACATCAGGATAGGCAGGTACTGGGCCATCCACACAATAAGCCACCTGCCCCATACGATAAAAACAATCATCGATAAAACCCTCAACACCTTGGTTTAAGACATTTTTAGCATTCACAATCGCAAGATTTTTTTGATCGTAAGCAATAAATGTTTTGGCAATCGGATGAGCGCTCACGCGTTGTAAGGCAGCGGCCAAACTGAGAACTTGGCTTTCATCAATAAGCGCTAAAGTTTTAACGGTTTTAATCACCAAACGACCTTCGGTTAAGGTGCCGGTTTTATCAAAAATAACATCGGTTATGGTTTCGAGTTTTTCGAGCGCGAGGCCTGATGTCACTAAAATACCTTGCCGCCGCAAAGCGCTAAGTGCACCCGTTAACGCCGCCGGTGTCGCGAGCGATAACGCACAGGGGCAAGTCACCACCAACACCGACAAAGTCACCCACAAAGCGCGTTCGCTATCGTAAAAAAACCAAAACAACGCAACCAACAGGGTAATAATCAAAACACGAGCCACAAAAAAACCGGCCATTTTATCGGCGAAGGCAACTTGCTTAGGGCGTTTTGCGGCAGCCTCCACAATCAAACGTTCGATATCGGCCAAACAGGTTTTTTGCCCTAATGCCGTCACTTCGACCCACAAGCCCGATTCGATATTTTGGCTGCCTGCCACAACACTAGAGCCCAAGCGCTTACATTGCGGTTCGGCCTCACCGGTTAACAGCGATTCATCAGCCGAGCTTTGGCCTTCAACCACCAGACCATCGCAAGGAAACGTCTCCCCCGCCGCCACCCAAACCCAATCGCTAGGTTTTAAGCTTTTGACGGGCACAGACTCGGAGGTTTGAGTATCGATTTTTTTTAAAGCCGCTAAAGGAATAAGCTGCTGCCAATGGCCCGTTTGCAAAAAGTTTTTGTAGCGTAGGCGTTGCTCTAAAAAACGCCCGAGCAACAAAAAGAAAATAAACATGGCAATGGAATCAAAATACACATCGCCTGTTTGGGTCACTGTCGCAATAACGCTAGCGATATAAGCCAACAACAATGCCAGCGCAACAGGCACATCCATAACCAAATAACGAGATTTAAGTGCGTGCCACGAGGCCGCAAAAAAAGGGTAGCCACCATAAATAAGCACTGGCGTTGCCATGATCAAACTCGACCAACGCAACAAATTTTGCCAATCGCCGGTAATGCCTTGAATATCACCCGCGTGCAGCGCCACCGACACCATGCCCGCCTGCATCATGCCAATGCCTGCGGCGCCCAGGCGCAATAAAGCGGTGCGTTGACGCTGCTGCCATTGCTCACGCAGGGTTTGCTCGACACTGGGGCTAGGCTTAAAGCCAATACCGGCAAGCGCCACAAAAATTTGACTTAATCGGATAATCGCTGCGTCGTAAACAATAAAGCCCTGATGACTACTGGCGTTAACGCTAACACTCACAACACCTGCGTGTGCTTGTAGATGTTTTTCAATCAACCAAATACAAGCCGCACAGCTAATGCCATCGACATTAATGGCTGCACGCATCAATAAGATTTGTGGATCGGGCGAGACGACGGGTACAACAAAGTCTTCTTGCACGCTGGCGAGATCAAAGGCGTCAAAGGTTTTGGCGGCTATAGGTTTAACGCCTTTCTGCTCGCGGTACTGATAAAAATTTCCTAAACCGCCAGCATGTATGGCCATAGCAACGGCTTGGCAACCCAAACAACAAAAAGGCTTTAGGTCATTATTTTCGGAACTCAGCGGCGCATTAAATTCGGGGAGGCTTGTTTCGCCACAGTGGTAGCAGGGCAGCATAAAAATTCACATCAGCTAGCGCTAGTGCGCTACCGCCACCATTAAAACAGTATCGGCGGCACCCAATTCGGCATCCGCCGTGATTCGCCAAACTGCATCATTGTGTAAGCCTTCCAGGCTTAAATACCAATGGCTACGCTGCATTGAAGGTAAATCGACACGGTAGCGAAGCTCATCTACACGCCGCAATACTAGAGAAAAATCAAACTTCGTTTTAGCGGGGTGTGAAAAAAGCAAGGTTAAGGTTTCATCGGGCAAGGCTTGATTGGCGGTAAACCAAAGTTCACCCGTGAGCCAATCAAACACTAATTCGCCTTTAAGGTTTAAAGCAAATGCTATGCGCTGTGCTTCAAAGCGATTATTAATCATTCGCCCCTCTTTATAGTAATCGTCGATCACACGATCATCAGCCCCCTTAAAGGCTGTCGTAATCATCATTGGAATGGTCACAATTAAGGTCAACATCGGCGAAATCAGTAACCAAAACCATAATTCTTTGTACCAAGGTTTTGCTATATCAGTCATAGGTTATCTCTGTTGAGGAGCCATAAACACGGTTTTTTCAGTCGCGGTAATGGCGGGATTATCATCGGCAATAATGCGAATTATCAGATCTGTTGATTCATGTTGAATGGCTGTTTTTGGGACAGATACCCGAATGGGCAAACTAAATACTTCACCTTCAATAATGGGCATAGGGCGATAATTTTTGAGTGTGTAAGGCAAATCGCCGTCGAGTTCAATGGTGTAGGTATGGGTCGCACGATCCATATTATTAATGTTGATTTTGTACACGTTTTCGATGTCTTTACCCTGCACACGGTACATTCTCGCACTGCGATCGCGCAGTACATCAACGCCCAAAGGGCTGCGGTTATAAATGGTGTAAACCAATACGCCCAGCATCACTAGCACAATAATCAGGTAACCAAACAAGCGCGGGCGGAAAAAGTTCGTGCGGCCAGTCGCTAATTCATCCTCGGAAGTAAAACGAATCAAACCGCGCGGGTAATTCATTTTATCCATGATCGAGTTGCAGGCATCCACGCAAAGACCGCAATTAATACACTCAAACTGAGTCCCATCGCGTATATCAATATCGACCGGGCACACCTGTACACACCAAGAACAATCAACACAATCGCCCAAGCCTTTGGCTTTTGGGTCTTCCGTGGGTTTGCGCGCGCCGCGTGTTTCGCCACGCGCTTTGTCATACTGCACATACAGAGTGTCGTGATCGTACATAACGCCCTGAAAACGTGCGTAAGGGCACATGTGCTTACACACTTGCTCGCGCAGCCAGCCAGCATTCACATAAGTGAATAAGGTAAACAAAAAAGTCCAAAAAATGGCCGCAGCAGGCGTATGCCAAACGATTTGCCCTTCATTAAAACTCGGAAAAAAACCGCTTAATAATTCTCGAATAGGTAAGAAATAACCCACAAAGGTCGCGCCTGTTACAAACGCAATCAGCAACCACAAGCCATGTTTTGCGGTTTTACGCGCTACCTTCTCTGGATTCCAAGGTTGTTTATCGAGTTTTATGCGTTTATTTCGGTCGCCTTCACAAAAATTTTCTATCCAAATGTAAATGAGCGTCCACACGGTCTGTGGACAGGTAAAACCACACCACACACGACCCACCGTAACAGTGACTGTAAACAACATAAAAGCGGCAATAATGAGCAACCATGCCAGCAAAATAAAATCTTGAGGCCAAAAAGTGACAAATAGAATATGAAATTTGTGGTTTGATAAATCAAATAACATGGCAGGCCGATTATCAATAACCAACCAAGGCATCAATAAAAAACCCAGCATTAAAGGGATGCCGGCATAACGGCGCAAACGTTGATAAAACCCTTGAACTTTTCGGGTATATATCTTGGATGAGGGCTCGTACAAATTAACGTAACGAATTTCGTTGGCAGATGACTCGGGTTGTTCAGAAGGTTGGGTCACAATAACTCCCTAGTACTGAGACAAGCAGCACAGCGTTAAAGAAAGCACAGGCCGTGCATAAAAAAAGGCGCGCATTGCGCGCCTTTTGGCGATAAACCACTAGCGGGACAAAGAATAAATATACGCCGATAACAAATGTATTTTGTCGTCACGCAACAGCTCTTTTTGCGCAGGCATACGGTTAACTCTTCCGTAACGAACCGTTTTACTTATGGTTTCGCGGTCGCCTTCATACAGCCAAATGTCGTCGGTTAAGTTAGGCGCACCAAAAGCAATACTGCCCTTTGCATCCATACCATGGCAGGCACTACAAGTTGTATCGAAAACGACCTTGCCTTCAACGGCTTTGGCTGCATCATGCTCCAAGCCCGATAAACTCAAAACATACTCGGTCACATTAGCAACGCCTTTATCGCCTATCACCTCACCCCATGGAGGCATATTGGCATAGCGGCCATGGGTAATAGTGGCAACAATATTTTCAACTGTGCCGCCGTGCAACCAATCATCGTCGGTAAGATTAGGAAAACCGTAGTTACCACCCGCATCCGAGCCGTGACAAACGGCGCAGTTGTTAGCAAATAAACGAAAGCCAATTTTCATTGCTTCGTCATTTTTACTTAATTCTTCGATGCTCATTTTGCTGTACACATCGTAGCTATTCACGTAATCGGCACGGGCTTTTTCTTGATCTACCTTAAGCTCATTCACACTGGTCCAATTTAATAAGCCCTTCCAACTCCCCAAGCCGGGGTAAAGCACCAAATAAATCAAGCCAAAAACAATGGTGACCAGAAACAGATAAAACCACCATTTTGGCAATGGGTTATTGTATTCTTCGATGCCATCATAAACATGGCCAGTGGTTTTAACCTCCTCATTGGCGTCACCATGCTTTTCAATTTTACGGTTCGCCCAAAGTATCCACGCACATAAAGCAATGCACGTTAATGTCAGCACCGTTATCCATAAACTCCAGAATGTAGTCATTATTTAAGTCCTGATTCTTTTGTATTGTCGGCATCCGCTACGCCCGTGGGTGCAGCGGCTTGTTCATCTGGCTCATCCACAAAAGGGAGTTGAGCCGCCTCATCAAACTGCTTACGGCGCGAAGGCGAAAAAGCCCACCAACACACCCCAAAAAAGGCAACTGCCACCAGTACTGTTGCAAGACTACGGAAATTATTAATATCCATGAGTCATTACCGCTTGTGAGTTAATAAAATGCCTAGCTGTTGTAAATAAGCGACCAAAGCGTCAATTTCGGTTTTACCCTCAACAGCTAATTTGGCGCCAGCAATGTCGTCTTCGGTATAAGGTACGCCCAAGGTTTGTAATGCGCTCATCTTTTTAGCGGTATCTTTGCCCGTGAGCTTGTTTTCAAACAACCAAGGGAAAGAAGGCATATTCGATAAGGGCACAACACTCCGAGGGTTAAACAAATGAGCGCGATGCCATTCATCACTGTAACGGTTACCTACACGCGCCAAGTCTGGGCCGGTACGCTTAGAACCCCACAAAAAAGGATGTTCGTAAACAGACTCACCCGCCACCGAATAATGACCGTAACGCTCAACCTCAGCGCGTAAAGGTCGCACCATTTGCGTATGGCAAACATGGCAGCCTTCGCGAATGTAGATATCGCGCCCTTCTAGCACCAACGCCGGTAGAGGCTTTAAACCTTCTATGGGCTTAGTAGTTACATCACTAAAAAACTGCGGTACCAGCTCAACCAATGCACCAAAACTAATAGCAATAACGGTGAAGAAGCTGAGCAAGCCTATATTTTTTTCGACTAAATCATGGTGTTTCATGCTCGTATTCCTTATGCCGCTGCGTTTGCTTTAGTGGGTTCAGGTCTTACTTCAAAAGTCATGGTGCGAATAGCGTTGTAAGCCATAAGGAACATACCTGACAAGAAACAAAATCCACCAATAAAGCGCGCCAAATAACCCAGATAACTGAATTCAACCGACTGAATAAAGCTGTAAGTTAAGGTGCCATCGGCATTGAACGAACGCCACATTTGGCCTTGACCAATACCGTTAACCCACATAGCGCAGATGTATATCACAGTACCTGCCGTCGCCAACCAAAAATGCACATTAATTAACTTAACGCTCCACATTTCTTTGCGGCCAGCCAACACAGGCAATAGATGGTAAACAGCGCCAATCGATATCATCGCCACCCAACCTAAAGCACCGGAATGTACGTGACCGATGGTCCAGTCGGTATTGTGAGAAAGCGCATTGACCGTTTTGATAGCCATCATTGGGCCTTCAAAGGTACTCATGCCGTAAAACGACAAAGCCACAACCATAAAGCGCAAAGTGGGGTCAGTTTTGAGTTTGTGCCAAGCACCCGAGAGCGTCATCATACCGTTGATCATGCCGCCCCATGAGGGTGCCAGCAGAATGAGGCTCATGACCATGCCCACGCTTTGCGTCCAATCAGGTAATGCCGAGTAATGGAGGTGATGCGAGCCGGCCCAAACGTATGTTGCAATCAATGCCCAGAAGTGAACGATAGACAATTGATACGAATAAACCGGACGACCGGCTTGCTTGGGAACAAAGTAATACATCATGCCTAAAAAGCCGGCCGTCAAAAAGAAACCGACCGCATTGTGGCCCCACCACCATTGCACCATGGCATCCATGGCACCGCTATAAGCTGAGTAAGACTTCATAAACGAAACTGGCATCGCCATGCTATTAACCACATGCAAAATAGCCACTGTGATAATAAAGGCACCAAAAAACCAGTTAGCCACATAAATGTGCGACATTTTACGTTTTACGATAGTACCGAAAAACACCACCGCATAAGCCACCCACACCAACGTAATCAGGATATCAATCGGCCACTCGAGCTCAGCGTATTCCTTAGTAGAGGTAAGGCCCAGCGGCAAAGTAATAATGGCCGCCACAATCACCAGCTGCCAACCCCAAAAAGTAAACGCGATTAAGGGACCACCAAACAGAACGGCTTGGCAAGTACGCTGCACTACGTAATAAGACGTAGCAAATAGTGCGCATCCCCCAAAAGCAAAAATAACGAGATTAGTATGCAGAGGGCGCAAACGCCCAAAATGACTGTACGGCTGAAAAAAATCGTTTAATTCAGGCCACACAAGTTGTGCTGCGATGAGGACACCCATACTCATGCCTACAATTCCCCAAAGGATAGTCGCTAACGAAAACGACCTCACAATATCGAAGTTGTAAGCAGGTACTTCGGATGCATGCGCCGAATGACTACTCATAAGTTTTTCCCAAGTTACAATTAAAAAACGTCAAAAAACCCATGAAGGGCGCAATGCCCTCATAGGTTCTGTAATTTTTGTCGTTTGAAACCTCTCCAAACAAGGCTTCATTACTCTAGCAAGCGAGTAGAGTGTGACAAAGTACACTAATGCACCCCTGTTCCGCTTGATAAAAATCAATTAGTCAGCGTTTAGAATGCTAGGCGCCCACCAACGGCAAAGCTGTTTTGATCTGCGCCAACACCCAAATCCAAGGTGGCAGCAAAGTTAGCATTAAACCAATAAGCACCACCACCGCTAAGAACGATCTCGCCGTCACCTAAGGTGGTGTAATTCACCTCAACATAACCTTCAATGCCGGGAACAAGATAACCACGCATGCCTGCACCTAATAACAAGCCAGTATCGCTATCACCTTGATCAGGCGACACTTGTTGCGCACCTAAAGTGCCATATATGTGGGAGTTTGAACCCCAAGCCGCGCGGTAACCTACGCTGGCGTTCACAGAAGTAGAGCCGCAGACCCCGCCACTGACATCACTCAAACCGGCGCGAACAAACGCCTGACCATTCAAATCTAACGAGCCATCAATGGCTATACCGTTTTGACGACAATCGTAGTCATCTAAGCCCTGGCTAACATACTTTACGCCAGCATAGGTATACACCGGACGAACGTTTTTGGGTTGCGTTTGTGCAGCCTGCGCACCCGCAGCCATTAAAGAACCCATAACAAGAGCACTGATAATAATTTTCATAATAATAACCCCGATAATTTTAAATAATTTATGGTCAAGCCTTTAAAAGTACTTACGACTAAAAGTACTTACGGCCTTTCTGAGCAGCAATACGCATACGCAATGCATTAAGCTTGATGAAACCTTCAGCATCTTTTTGGTTATAGGCACCTGCATCATCTTCAAAGGTTGCAATTTTCTCATCAAACAAACTCTGCGCAGAACGACGTCCCACCGCCGCTACTGCACCTTTATATAATTTAACGCGCACATCGCCATTGACGTAAACCTGGGATTCGTCGATCGCTTTTTGCAACATCAAACGCTCTGGGCTCCACCAGTAGCCGTTATAAATCATCTCGGCGTAGCGTGGCATTAACGCATCTTTTAAATGAGCCACTTCGCGATCGAGGGTAATAGATTCTATGGCACGATGCGCTTTCATCATGATGGTGCCAGCGGGCGTCTCGTAACAACCACGCGACTTCATGCCCACATAACGGTTCTCAACAATATCCAAACGACCAATACCGTGTTTACCGCCAATCGCATTCAGTGCTTCCATGATCTTAGCGGGGCTCATCGCCTCGCCATTAATGGCCACCAAATCGCCTTGCTGATAACTCAATTCAAGATACTCAGGGGTATCGGGTGCAGCCTCTGGTGCGACACTCCATCGCCACATATCTTCTTCAGCTTCAGCCCATGGATTTTCTAAAATGCCGCCCTCGTATGAAATGTGCAGCAAGTTGGCATCCATAGAGTAAGGGGATTTTTTCTTCTTATTAAAATCGACGGGAATATTGTGTTTTTCACAATAGGCCATCAAGGTTTCACGACTGGTTAAATCCCACTCGCGCCAAGGTGCAATCACTTTTACACCTGGCTTAAGCGCATAAGCACCCAATTCAAAACGCACTTGATCATTACCCTTGCCCGTTGCGCCATGCGAAATCGCATCGGCATTGGTTTCATTGGCAATTTCAATCAAACGCTTTGCAATTAATGGGCGCGCAATAGACGTGCCTAAAAGGTATTCACCTTCGTAAATAGTGTTGGCACGGAACATAGGAAAAACATAATCGCGGGCAAACTCTTCTCGAAGATCATCGATATAGATTTCTTTCACGCCCAAAGCCTGTGCTTTAGCGCGCGCAGGTTCAACTTCTTCACCCTGACCAATATCTGCCGTAAAGGTAACCACTTCACAGCGATAGGTGTCTTGTAACCAACGAACAATAACGGAGGTATCAAGACCACCGGAATAAGCCAAAACAACTTTATTGATCGACGACATAGGAGCTCCCGAGGTAGATAATTATGACAAATCAAAAAAACGGCGGCATTGTAGCGACTTAAGCCCTTAAATAACAGCAATTGGCAGAGCCACAGCGCAGATCAAAAAGGAAACTTTACCGATCAATTGGGTCAATGAATTCAACACCTTAGCCGCCACGCACCTTAGCCGCCACGCACCTTAGAGACACCCAACTAAATCCAACACCATGCTAAAAACCCTATTTTTTGCCCTTGTTTATCTTACGGCCAGCCAAGCATCAATGGCTTACGCTGCCCCAGTTGTGGAGCCCACCACTCAAAACCATTCATTTCGCCAAGACAATTCCATTCGCCAAGACTATGGCAACAATCGCCACCCCATTTGGAGCCCACTTTCGAGCTTCGAAGAGCAAACATTAAGTGAGCGCTTTGATGCGCAAGAAGGTGACCCAGATGCCTTACTCGCGCTTTTTTTGATGGCCTCCGGCCACTACCAGCAACAAGATTTTGGCTTAGCGCAAAAGGCCATCAACAACTTCACTCAAGCGCTTGAGCGGCAGTCAATCCACAAGGTTAAACCCAAGGAGCAAGGTCGAATTATCAACAGCGCGATGCATAGTGCCTTTTTTGCAGAGCCTCAAAATATCACCGAGCAAAACAACGACGGCTCAGCCACAGCAACTTACGCACCCTCTGGCCGCTACAAAGCCGAGCAATCGGCGCTGGCAGGCATTTTTATCCATCGCGACTTCAACTGCATAAGCTCAAGCCTTTTATATGCCGTATTAATCCGAAAAATGGGACTTAAAGGCCTTGGCGTCACGCTACCTTCGCATGCGTTTATTGAGCTAAACCTTGCTGGCGGCGACAACATCGATGTTGAAACTACCAGCCCACAGGGTTACGACCAAGCCCACGACATCGCTTTTTATCATCAAGACAATAACGACTGGGCTACTGCGCGCGGCTTGACGCCAGTCACCTACACCGATTACCTACACCGCGAGCGCATTCCGCTGTGGCAACTCGGCACCCGCAACATGCTGCATCAACACACCCACCCAGGAAAAATGAGCGAGCTTGATCGCGGGCGGCTTGCCGAACTCAGCGCGTTTCTCGACCCTAGTTACGAAACCGCGCAAGTAAACCGCATGAGTTATTACACCCAAGAAGTGCAATTGATGCTGCAACAGCAACGTTGGGGAGACTTAAAACGATTTATCAACACCACCTTCGACAACCTAGCGCAAGACACGCCGCGCTTTAGCCATAACAATGCACTGCAAAACAGCTTTTTTTGGCTGCACTTGGTGGCGATTAGAACGTTTGCTGCACTCACCGATGCCGACTCAAGCTTGGATTTCACTCAAACTAGCTATCGCCTTGCAGACACAAAAGAGCAGCTCGAAGAAGTGAAAAACAACAGCCTTGATGCACTCAATACTCTGTTAAAAGACGCGGTGAAGAAACACGATTTTCAGCAAGGCCTATACCTACTCACCGCCTTCGAGCCCTTCACTAACGATCACGCTAATTACCCCGATTCTGTACAAAGGCTGTACAGCCAATGGGCGGAGTTTTACTGGAAAACCCAAGAGTGGTCGGAGAGCGTAAGCATTTTGGAAGATTATTTGCTGCAACCCTACCTCAGTGAAAACAGCCAAGACATGCAGAAGAATCTGGCCAGCGCCTACAGCAATTGGGTCGGCGCAGAACTAACGCTCAGCAAGGGGTTAATGGACAGTCATTCCCAAACCGCCAACGCCATTATTGAACAATGCGAAGCCCAACATTTAGAGCAGCCCACCTGCAACGAGGCCCGCAAAAAAATGCAGGCCTACCGACTAAAAAATTCTCAATCGCCGTAAATTACACGCTTAAACAATCGTCATCACTTGCGCGCCGCGCCATGTTGCGCCAGCGGCAAGTACCACTGGGCGATCAACCACCGCTGCTTCAACACAGAGCATGCCCACAAACTCATCATCGCCCATATCAGCAATGCCCTTCGTCAATTCGGCACCGGGATTCCACACCACAACATCGGTAAAACCTTGTTTGGCAATGGTGAGCGTTTTAGCGCCATCAACAAACCTTAGCCGATCGGGCGCATCAAAATAAACACGATCTAAATGACCATTCAACTGCAACAACCCGTCCTCCTTAGTGTGGCGCTCCGTCAGTGGCGAGCCATTATTCCAGTGGCTCACGCCCGCAAAATCACTCAAGCGCACATGGGTAAAATTGGTCGTCGCAAAATAGGTGTGCAGCGCGCCACTAAAATCAAAGGCTTGCGCGCCACAATTATTCACCGTTAACGCCACCGATAATTGATTAGGCGTTAAGGTTACGGTTAACAACAGCGTAAATTCAAAAGGCCACAACGCGCGCGTTTCATCATTGGCTTGCAGACCAAAAACGGCCTCGCTTTGATCATCGCTCACCGACACCAAATCCCACTCAATGCTGCGTGCAAAACCATGTTTAGGGCCAGAACCGAAACCCGAAAACTGTGGAAAGCACACAGGTACGCCGCCGCGAATCGGGCGTCCTGACGCAAATTCACTCTGCCGAGCCACAAACAATTGCTCCCCCAAAGCCTCGGACGGAATCCAAGAGCTCACATGCGCACCTTGATGATAAATAGTGGCTTTAGCGCCAAAGGCTGTAACCAGCTCAGTTTTTTTCATTGGATGATTCCTCAATTGATAGGCCACACAACGCCAGTAACTCTACAACCTCGTTACCAGCGCCAAATCGCGCAGAATACGCAATCACCTAGGCCCGCGCCAGCCTCAGCTACGCCCAAGAAACAAATGTTTACGCCAGCCCTTTAGACACTCAACTTCTTTTAGGCTAAAATTCTGCGCCGATTGTGGCCCGACCAACACCAACAACACCAACAACATCAACAACATCAACACAACAACATCAACAACAACAACAACATCAACAACATCAACATCAACAACATCAACAACATCAACAACATCAACAACATCAACAACATCAATAATAGCGGTCCGAGCGATTCCCGATTGCGTCAGTAGCATTTTAATGGCGCACAAATTGCTTAGACCGAGCATTTCCAACAGATACTTAGGTTTTCGAATGCGCAACCACGGCCAATTATTAATACCTAATTAAAAGCAAGCCCCCATACCAACAGAGGAATATTCCGTGTTAGAAGCTTACCGTGCACATGTTGCCGAGCGCGCTGCTCAAGGCATACCCCCAACGCCACTGACTGCCCAGCAAGTTGCGGCGCTTGTCGAATTACTGAAAAGCCCACCTGCGGGCGAAGAAGCAACCTTAGTAGATCTTATTAGCACCCGCGTGCCACCAGGCGTTGACGAAGCGGCCTACGTTAAAGCAGGATTTTTATCAGCACTGGTAAAGGGCGAAACACAATCGCCGATCCTCACAAAAGTGCAAGCGGTTGAGCTACTCGGCAACATGCACGGTGGTTACAACATTACCACCCTCGTTGAGCTACTCGACAATACCGAACTGGCTGCTGCGGCAGCAAAAGAGCTCAAACACACCCTATTGATGTTCGACGCCTTCCACGACGTTGAAAGCAAAGCCAAAGCCGGCAACGCTTTGGCCAAAGAAGTGATTCAAAGCTGGGCCGATGCCGAATGGTTTACTAACCGCCCTGCCGTGCCCGAGAGCACCAAAGTGGCGGTCTTTAAAGTGACTGGCGAAACCAATACCGACGACCTTTCACCCGCGCCCGATGCTTGGAGCCGTCCCGATATTCCGCTGCATGCTTTAGCCATGTACAAAATGCAGCGCGACGGTTTAACGCCCGACGAGCAAGGCGTTACCGGCCCCATGGCACAAGTTAAAGCTGTGCAAAATCAAGGTTACCCCGTTGCCTTTGTGGGCGATGTTGTGGGCACCGGTTCATCACGTAAATCAGCTACCAACTCGGTATTGTGGTTCTTCGGTGAAGATATGCCCGGCGTGCCCAATAAGCGCGGCGGCGGCATTTGTATTGGCGGCAAAGTGGCCCCGATTTTTTACAACACCATGGAAGATGCTGGCGCACTCGTATTCGAAGCCCCCGTTGAAAAAATCAACATGGGCGACATCATCGAAGTTCGCCCCTACGACGGCAAAATTCTCAGCGCAAGCGGCGAAGTATTAAGCGAATTTGAATTAAAGTCCGACGTATTGTTGGACGAAGTTCGCGCTGGCGGCCGTATCAACTTGATCATTGGCCGTGGCTTAACCGCCAAAGCACGCGAATCACTCGGCTTGCCCGCGTCTAGCTTATTCCGCATGCCTGTCGCGCCTGTTGATACCGGCAAAGGCTTTACCCTTGCGCAAAAAATGGTCGGTCGTGCTTGTGGCTTAAAAGAAGGCAAAGGTATTCGTCCCGGCACTTACTGCGAACCCAAAATGACTACCGTTGGCTCGCAAGATACTACCGGCCCAATGACCCGTGACGAGCTCAAAGACTTAGCCTGCTTAGGTTTTTCGGCCGACCTCACAATGCAGTCGTTCTGCCACACCGCGGCTTACCCCAAGCCTGTTGACATCACCACCCAGCACACCCTGCCCGACTTCATCATGACTCGTGGCGGCGTGTCGCTGCGTCCCGGTGACGGCATTATTCACAGTTGGTTAAACCGCATGTTGTTGCCCGATACCGTAGGCACCGGTGGCGATTCACACACTCGTTTCCCTATGGGTATTTCGTTCCCCGCAGGTTCTGGTTTGGTAGCGTTTGCGGCAGCAACCGGCGTTATGCCGCTCGACATGCCCGAATCGGTCTTAGTACGCTTTAAAGGTAAGCTACAACCCGGTATTACCTTGCGCGACTTGGTTCACGCCATTCCTTACTACGCCATCAAAGCGGGCTTATTGACCGTTGAGAAAAAAGGCAAAAAGAACATTTTCTCGGGCCGTATTCTTGAAATTGAAGGCCTAGACGACTTAACCGTTGAGCAAGCGTTTGAATTATCCGACGCCTCAGCCGAGCGTTCAGCCGCCGGTTGCACCATCAAATCGTCGATCGAAAAAGTCTCTGAGTACTTGCGCTCTAACATCACCTTATTGCGTTGGATGGTGAGTGAAGGTTACGGCGACCCGCGCACGCTTGAGCGCCGCGCCGCCAAAATGGAAGAGTGGCTGGCCAACCCCAACCTACTCCAAGGTGATGCCGATGCCGAATACGCCGCCATCATTGATATCGACCTCAGCGACGTCACCGAACCTGTAGTGTGTTGCCCCAACGACCCAGACGATGCCCGTTTATTGTCAGAAGTCGCTGGCGACAAAGTGGACGAAGTGTTTATTGGCTCCTGCATGACCAACATTGGTCACTTCCGCGCCGCAGGTAAATTATTCCAATCCACCAAAGGCAGCTTAAAGTCACGCTTCTGGATTTCGCCACCGACCAAAATGGATGCCCACACCTTAATGGAAGAAGGCTACTACAACATTTTTGGATCGAAAGGCGCGCGGATGGAGATGCCCGGCTGCTCGTTGTGCATGGGCAACCAAGCCCGTGTTAATGACGGCGCCACTGTGCTTTCAACCTCTACCCGCAACTTCCCTAACCGTTTGGGTAATGGCGCGAATGTTTACTTGACCTCGGCCGAACTTGCCGCCATTGGCGGCATTTTAGGCAAGCTGCCAACACCTGCCGAGTACATGGAATACGCCAGCAAAATCGACAGCATGAGCGACGAAATCTTCAAATACATGAACTTCAACCAAATTGCCAGTTTCCAAGAGGGTGCCGAAAAAGCTAAGCTCATCGCCGCCACCGAGATCGTTGACGTCAAAATGTAATTGAGCTAATCATTTATCTTTAGCCTCCAAGGCCTTGGCCGCACATAGCGCCCAAGGCCTTTTTTATGCGCCACACGCCAGCTGCGCCCACTTAAAAACTTCACCCTTGATAACCAACCACTTTATTTTTTGTCACTCGCTGTATTTAATTGACACCACGGTATAATCGCCGCGCTTTGCACCATGACGCGGGTCGCAAAACAGCCTTTTGAGACTCATTCGACCCGACGCTCAGCAACTTAGCGCCACCAAAACCCAGCACCACAAAAATCTGTCTAAACTTCCCCCC
This sequence comes from Marinagarivorans sp., assembly GCA_034519605.1. Taxonomy (GTDB): domain Bacteria; phylum Pseudomonadota; class Gammaproteobacteria; order Pseudomonadales; family Cellvibrionaceae; genus Marinagarivorans. The sequence goes on along the minus strand of JAXHOG010000025.1, from coordinate 3,027 downwards.
TAAACGCCTGTTTTATTTATTTGCGGAGTTAATGATGTACGCAGCTCTCTTGCGCGCCTGTAATACCCCCTTGCTCAAAACACTTATTATCACCTGCCTCTGCTCTGCTCCAGCACTGCATGCCCAAGAAGAACGAATTCAAACCTTCACGCCCGACATGCTCAAAATTGGCTTTTTTGACAACGTGATCGCCAAAGCGCGCAAGCTGGCTGCCGAGCCTTACCAAGCCCCCGCACGCGACTTGCCCGAAGCACTGGCCAACATGGATTATGACCAATACCGCGCCATTCGTTTTCGCCCAGAAGCCTCGCTCTGGCACGATCAAGCCGCCTTTGAAGTACAGCTTTTTCACCCCGGCTTTTTATTTTTAGATCCCGTTAATATTGCCGAAATTAGCGACAACCAACCCAACAACGTCGCCTTTAGACCCGACTTTTTTAGCTACGACGGCCCCGCCGCCAAGCTGGTGGGCCAAGTCCCCATGAATACCGGCTTTGCGGGTTTTCGTGTGCATTACCCACTTAACGATAAAGCCTACAAAGATGAGTTTTTGGTTTTCCAAGGCGCTTCATACTTTCGCATTGTCGGCCCCGGCCAAGCCTATGGCTTATCGGCGCGAGGCTTAGCGCTGGATACCGCCGAAGCCAAAGGCGAAGAATTTCCCGTTTTTAAAGAATTTTGGCTCGAAAAGCCCAGCGCAACAGATAACCACTTAGTTATTTATGCATTGCTCGATAGCAAAAGCCTCGCCGGCGCTTACCGTTTTGACATTACCCCAGGCGGCAGTGTTGAAGTAAAAGTCCAAGCCGAGCTTTTTGCCCGAATCGACATTCAAAAACTCGGTGTTGCGCCGCTCACCAGCATGTTTATGTGGGGCGAAAACCGCACCCGTTTTTATGATGACTTCCGCCCCGAAGTGCATGATTCAGACGGCGTGCTCATGGCCGTCTCTAACGGCGAATGGATCTGGCGCCCGCTCAGCAACCACCGCCACCTGCATGTATCATCGCTTTCCGACGTCAACCCCAAAGGTTTTGGTTTGATGCAGCGCGACCGCCAGTTTGATCACTACCTCGACATGGAAGCCAAGTACGAGCAACGCCCCAGCATCTGGATTACGCCCGAAGGCAACTGGGGCAAAGGCCGCGTAGAGCTAGTCGAAATCCCAAGTGATAGCGAAGTGAACGACAACATCGTAAGTTATTGGGTGCCCGACGCGCCCTTTAAAGCGGGTGAACATCGCAACTTCAATTACAGTTTGCGCACACTCGACGCTCACGTTCCTCAAAATCCTTACGCACGTGTATTGCGCACACTTATTGGCGCGGGCAGTAATCCCGGCCACCACAATCCACTGCCAAAATCGCATCGCCGTTTTGTTGTCGACTTTAAAGGTGGCGACCTCGATAACTTCTCGGCCAACGCCGCCATCACGCCGCAATTGCAAGTCGGCAACGGCCAAGTCACCGGCCTTATGTTGCAACGCCTCGCCGATAACAAAACCTGGCGCGCCAGCTTTATTTTAGAGCCTAAAGATGGCCCCACCGACATGCGTTTGTTCTTGCAATTAGGCGTGCAACGCATCAGCGAAGTGTGGAGTTACGTGTGGTATGCCGATGCCATCGACTAAGACACAAACACAAACACAAAAAAATATGCACGCATCTCCTCAAAACTTGACTCAAACCCCTAAAGGCCAAAGCTTTCGTTTTGGTCTTTACGCCACTCTTAGCCTCATCACGGCGGGCTTTGGGGTTTATTTGATGTTTCAAATCCTCAGCGCCAACGACCTAAAACCCACCGAAGCGGTAATTTTGGTCTTTTTTGCTGTCAGTTTTGGCTGGATCAGCATGGCGTTTTGGAGCGCGTTTTTTGGTTTTATCTTGCAGCTTTTTAAGCGCGACCCCTTAAGCCTAAAGCGCTATTACACACCCAACAGCCAAGCACCGCTCACTAGCCGTGTTGCCGTTATCATGCCGGTCTATAACGAAGATACCACCCGCGTCATTGCAGGCTTCGAGGCCACATTTCAATCAGTGATGGCAACCGGCCAAGGCGATGTCTTTGATTTCTACATACTCAGCGATACCACCGTCGCCAGCATTGCCGAGACCGAGCGCAACGCCTTTGCCGTACTACTGCAACGGCTCGCGCCAGCAGCACGCGTCTACTACCGCCGCCGCGCTAAAAACACTGCACGCAAGGTTGGTAATATTCGCGAGTTTTGTGAAAGTTTTGGCGGTCACTACAGTGCCATGGTGGTACTCGATGCCGATAGCGTGATGTCTGGCCACTGCATAGTCACGCTCGCACAAACACTGGAAGCCAACCCACACGCGGGCCTTATTCAAACCGTGCCCATCCCCGTACGCCAAACCACGTTTTTTGGTCGTTTTGTACAGTACGCGGCCGCGCTTTATAGCCCCATGCTCGCCACTGGCATTACCTACTGGCAAACCGATACCTGCAACTACTGGGGCCACAACGCCATTATTCGTCTGCAAGCGTTTATCGACCACTGCGGCCTGCCCACGCTAGAAGGTAAAGCGCCGTTTGGCGGCGATATTTTAAGCCACGATTTTGTTGAAGCCGCGCTCTTGCGCCGCGCCGGTTGGGACGTGTTATTACTGCCGCAACTGCAAGGCAGCTACGAAGAAGTACCCTGCAATATGATCGACTTTGCCAAACGCGACCGCCGCTGGGTGCAGGGCAATATTCAGCACTTAGGCCTACTCGGCACCGCGCAATTACACCGCGTCAGCCGCGTGCATTTTATCTCTGGCGCGCTGGCCTATATTTCGTCCTTGGTGTGGCTGGTGATGCTGGCACTCAGCACGCTCGATGCGGTTATTCGCGCACTCCATGCCAACGTGTATTTCACCACGCAATATCAGCTCTTTCCCGATTGGCCCATCGCCAAAACCGGCTTAATTACCGCCGTGATCAGCCTGACTCTGGTGTTATTACTGGGTCCAAAAGTGATGGGCTTGATCGTCGCGTTATGCCATAAACGCCGCGCTTTTGGCG
>JAXHOG010000071.1:0-144893 GCA_034519605.1 Marinagarivorans sp. | reverse complement strand
TATTGGCCGTTCATTTCGATTTTGTAATATTGCAAATCGCTATTGGGCACGGTTGCCTCAAAGCTCACCGATTGATAATTACCACGAGTGGCTAAAACACCTCGGTTTAAGGTGCTTCTTACCCAGCCAACATTCATAGACGCGGTATTAAAAGTATCGCCATATCGATCAACAAAACCTGTGTAATGCTGGCCATTTTCAAGCAGCATAGATTCATTCACAAATTCAACAGGCAATGACAGATCAGCAAGATTAATACCTGCCGTGTCGGATAACGCATCAACGTCACTTTCTGAGGTATAAACAAAAGGGTATTTACTCAAGTCGGGCTGATAAAAACTGGATTTAATTTCTTCCAGTGGATAGAAACCGGGAATGATTTCCAAGTGACTCAACCCCACACCAAAATTTAACCGCTGCACTTCGGTAACTGGGTAACCAAAGGTTAAATTAACACCATAGGTATTTGTGCCATAACTCGCGGCATTAATCGCATCGTAATCGCGCGTTTGGTAATAAAGGCTAATGCCGCGACTCACGCCATCGGGCGTAAAATAAGGGTCGGTATAGGAAACACTATAAAGCGTTTGGTATTTACTGTAGTTAACGTTAACACCTACTTGCTTGCCAGTGCCCATCCAATTATTAATTTGTAAATTTGCGCCCAAGGTGGCGCCGATACCTTGCGAATAACCAACGCTGGCACTAATAGAATCTGAATGTTGCTCTTCTACGGTGTATTGAACATCTAATTGATCCTCTGTGCCAGGCACGGGAATATTTTCAACGCTAACTTCTTTAAAAAATCCCAGACGTTCTAATCGCACTTTGCCTTGCTCAATTCGCGAGTTAGACGCCGAAGCCGATTCCATTTGACGCATTTCGCGGCGTAAGACTTCGTCATCGGTACGAGAATTCCCGTTAAAAATAATGCGATTAACGTACATGCGCTTATGCGGATCGACAAAAAAAGTAACTTTCACTGTTTTAGCTTCGGTATTTTTATCAGGCATGCCTTTAACGTCGGCATTGGTATAGCCGGCATTACCTAACAGTGAAGTAATGTATTCAGTGGTATCGGTCATTAAATTCTGAGCGAAAGTTTCACCCTCTTTAAGTAATACCAAACGGCGCACGGTTTCTTCGGGAAGAATAGGGTCGCCAGCAATCTCAATGCCGGTGACTGTATAAATTTCACCCTCAGAAACATTTAAAGTAATAAAAATTGATTTTTTATTAGCACTTAAAGAAACTTGACTTGAAACCACATGAAAATCTAAGTAACCCCGATCAAAATAAAAGGACTCGAGTTTTTCGAGGTCGCCCTTTAAGCGCTCTTTGGCATAACGGTTATCACTCGTAATCCATGACAACCAACCTGCTTCTTTAGATTCAAATAAACCGACCAAATCATCATCTTTAAACTTTTTATTGCCTACAACATTAATACGGCGAATGCCCGCAACACTGCCTTCATCAATATTAATATTTACTTCAACTTGATTATTGGGCTTGGAAACAATTTCGGTTTCTACTTTGGCGGAATAACGACCCTGCGCCACATATTGACGTTCTAGCTCGCGCACCAAACCATCCAATACTTCACGCTTGAGAATTTCACCTTCTTTAAGGCCGTTATTTTTCATAACGTCTTCAAGCTGCTCGGTTTTAATCGCTTTATTACCATCGAGTTTGACGCCCACAATAGACGGACGCTCAAATACGCGAATGATCAATACTTCGCCTTCGCGCAACACTTTAATGTCGGTGAAAAAACCTGTCGCGAATAAAGCTCGCATAATCGCATCAATCGATTGTGCATCAGCATAATCACCGGCCTGCACAGGCAATGCCGCAAACACGGGGGAAGGGGAAACACGCTGTAAGCCTTCGATTTGTATATCCGCAATGCGAAAATCACTGGCAAAAGCCGTTACCGAAAACACCAAACAAAGCGCGCTTATCATTACAGGCAATGCCTGTCCTATACGTAGAATGTATTTCACCAGCTAATTTGCTCTTACAAAATTGTAGTTATTGCCCTATTCGGCGCGGTGACGAATAAGCGTTTGATTACTTAAACCTAGAAACCTCAGTTGAGCGCCAAAAAGATGTGTAAGCCCTTGATGTGAATAGTGGATGTTAAAAATGCCGGGCAACCTTATTGGTTGTTCAAATTTTTAACCTTTGCTAGGCGCGTCAAGGGATTGCGCAGACTTTGGTGATTCAACGGCGGTTTCTAGGTTAAATTACCGGTTTAAAAAAATAGACATTAAAAGTTGAAAATTAAATGTGGTTAGAAAACGCGCAAAATATCGTTATAAACGGCCATGACCATCATAAATGCCATCATCATAAGGCCACATTGCAGACTAAAAAGCTTAACCCTTTCAGAAAGTGGTTTACCTCTTAAGCCCTCGGCCACACAAAAAACAATTCGACCACCATCTAATATTGGGATAGGTAATAAATTAAAGACGCCCAAATAAACGCTAAGTATCGCCATAAAACTAAGGTAATAGGTAAAGCCCGCTCGCGCAGAATCGCCGGCAACTTTAGCAATGCCAATTGGGCCACTCAAGTTTTTAATCGATATCTCACCAACAAAGAGTTTTTTAATCGACACCAATACCATCTTAGTATTCGACCATGTTTGCCCTATTGCTTCTTTAAATGCTGGCGCAAACGTTAATTGTCGTTTAATCAGCATGGCCGCTGGCCACTTCTCTTGCGTACCATAAACACCAATACGCCCTACCAATAAACCGTTTTCATCTTTGTGGGCAGCAGGCGTTACAGTGAGTTGATGCGCAATACCATCGCGCTCCACGCTTAACTGAATATTTTTATTGGCATGCTGCTGAATATAATTTGTCCATGCTAGCCAATCGCTATATTCGATTTGGTCGGCACTGCGAACAATATCGCCCGCCTTTAAGCCGGCATTTTCGGCGGGACTACCGGGCGTCACGCCACCCACTTTCATTAATAACGCAGGGCGATAAAAACTCAAGCCTAAACCCGCTAAGGGGTCGGGCGCCTCGATACCCTTTAACCAATCGGTAACCACCAATTCCATGTCATAAATTAATTCGACGCTATCGGGATAACGTACGGTTACATGAATACTGCCGGTTTCACCTAAGCGGTAATTAAGACGCTCATAAACATCCATGCGACCGGGCGTTGGATAATGGTCAATCGCAATAATTTGCTGTCCTTTTTCAATACCGGCGTAAGCAGCGGGTGAATTTTCTTCGACCGCGCCAATAACAGGGCTTGGCATGGTGACCTCTTGTAAAGCCAGCCACCAAAATAAGAGCGCAGCCAAGATAAAGTTGGCTGCAGGGCCAGCCGCTAAAATAGCTATTTGCTGCCACGTATTTCGACTTTCAAAAGTTTTATCTTGCTCTTCTAGTGATAAATTTTCGGCGGTTTCATCCAGCATTTTTACGTAACCACCCAAGGGAATTGGTGCTAACGCAAACTCGGTACCGTGTTTATCGTAAAAACTAAAAAAAGGTTTTCCAAAACCCACCGAAAAACGCAAAACTTTTACACCACAAAATCGAGCAACAATAAAATGCCCCCACTCATGGATCGAAACCAAGATCAGTAATACCAATAAAAAAACAGCAATGGTTTGAATTAATTCCACAAGTTATCTCAATACTTTTTTATTTTTTAACGGTCTTTTGTACCGCTAGTTACATGCAGCGACTTGATTAAAGGTCGCTATTTAAATGTCGCCATATACTGTTGCGCTAACGCTCTCGCTTCAGAATCGGCCGCTATGACATCCAGCAATTGCGATGGTTCGCACCCCCGCCATTGGTCTGCAACACGTGCAACCACCCTAGAAATACCTATAAAAGCAAGCCGACCCATTAAAAACGCCGCGACAGCTTCTTCGTTAGCGGCATTGATTGCAGCGGGATATGTGCCCCCCATTCGCATAGCATCCATAGCGATCTTCAAACAGGGAAAGCGTTCAAAATCGGGGGCAAAAAACTCTAATTGGCTCATGCGGGTAAAATCGAGTTTATGAACATTGGACTCAATCCGTTGTGGCCAACCCAAACAATGAGCAATCGGCGTACGCATATCAGGCATGCCCATTTGGCACAATACCGAGCCATCGATATATTCAACCATAGAATGAACGATACTTTGCGGATGTATAACAACGTCGATTTGATCAACAGTAGCGCCAAACAACCAGCAGGCCTCAATAAATTCCAGCCCTTTATTCATCATGGTGGCAGAGTCGACCGAGATTTTTTTGCCCATACTCCAATTGGGGTGCGCACAAGCTTGCTCGGGTGTGATGTTATTTAATTGTTCATGCGGCACTGTGCGAAAAGGACCGCCAGAACCCGTTAACAATAATCGTGAAATCCCAACTTGCCTTAAATCTTTAAAATCAGCAGGTAAGCATTGAAAAATCGCATTGTGCTCACTATCGACAGGCAAAAGTTTTGCATGGTACTTCGCAACCGCCGTCATGAACAATCCGCCAGCCATAACTAAAGATTCTTTGTTGGCCAACAAGACTTTTTTACCCTGTTTAACAGCGGCCATCGTCGGCAATAAACCAGCAGCACCCACAATAGCAGCGACTACGGTATGCACATCGCTATGCTCGGCAACAAAAACTAAAGCCTCTGATCCAAACAAAACTTGTGTTTTGATTTGACTATCGTGGAGTCGACGCTGCAATGCCACGGCAGAGACTTCATCCGCAACTACAGCAAACTCAGGTGTAAAACGCTCACACTGCAAAAATAATTTATCGATTTGACTAAAGCCAGTAAGCGCAAAAATACGGTATTTATCCGAGTGGCAAGCCACAACATCAAGAGTACTTACACCAATAGATCCTGTTGCACCTAAGACCGTTATCTGCTCTACCATCACCAACCCCAAGGGCTGGTAATCAGCGCTAAAGCAAAGATAGGTGCCGCCGCTGTGATGCCATCAATGCGATCAAGCACGCCGCCATGGCCAGGTAAAATAACGCCCGAATCTTTTATTCCTCGATGGCGCTTAAGCATGCTTTCAAATAGATCACCCAAAACAGATACAGCCGCTGCAGGCAATGCGATCAATAAGCCCGTAAACCAAGGCTTAGCTTGCAGCACACTATAGATAATTGCGATCACGGTAACCAAAAGCAAACCGCCAATCACGCCTTCCCATGATTTGCCCGGACTGACTTTGGGTGCCAATTTGCGTCGCCCAATCGCTTTACCCGTAAAATAAGCGCCCGTATCGGCGGAGGCAACAATCAGCAATAAAGCCAAAATAAGCCACTTTCCACCCGCCAAACTGTGAACATGGAGTACCGCAATGCCCGCAGGCACCAATGTAAGTATACCCATCGCCAAACGCACGACTGAACTCTGCCAAAAAATGACACTTGAGGGGTAACCCTGCACCCACAAGAGCGCAATCGTCCACCACACCGCAACCGCAACAAAAAATGACTGCGCTATATCAGCAGCAATAATGGCTTGCCAGCCAAACCATACACCTACAAGTAGAGCGACAAGATAAAGTAATCGCACGACCGATGATTTCGCGCCAGCAAGATTAGTCCACTCCCATGACGCAATTGCAAAGGTTACGAGCACCAAGGCCTGAAACACCCCAAAAGGCATCAATAAAAGTGCTGAAAGAAAAATAAGCAGCAACACAAAGGCGGTAATCACGCGTTGTTTAAGCACCCGACACCCCTAAACCCGCTTCGATCTGTTCACTAGTGTGACCATAACGACGTTGACGAGACTGAAAATCATCGGCGGCAAAATTCATGGCTGCCGCATCAAAATCCGGCCATAACAAAGGGCTAAAGTACAACTCGGCATAGGCTGCTTGCCACAACAAATAATTGCTAATGCGGTACTCACCGCCAGTGCGAATTAATAAATCCAAGGGAGGTAAGTCGGAAGTAGACAAAAAAGCATCAAGCGTTTGCTCGGTAATGTTTTCGGGCTTTAAAACACCGGCAGCAACCTGCTCGGCCACGCGCTGAGTCGCCGCTGCGATATCCCACTTACCGCCATAGTCAGCCGCAATTACCAATGTACTTTCGAAAGTTTTGGCCACAGCTTCGGACTCAATAATGGCGGCCAATAACTTGGCATCAAAACGATCACGCCGACCTATTACTTTTAAGCGAACACCATCGTCGGCTAGCTTGCGCGCCTCACTTTTTAAATAGTTATAAAAAAGCCCCATTAGGGCTTCTACTTCTTTAGGCGGGCGCTTCCAGTTTTCGCTGCTAAAAGCAAATAGCGTTAACGCCTCAACTCCGCGCTTGCGGCAAGCCGCAAGCACATCGCGAATGCGCTCGACACCGGCTTTGTGGCCAGCAATTCCGCTTTTACCTTGCTGTTTTGCCCAGCGATTATTGCCATCCATAATAATGGCAACATGACGAAGTTCATTCACAAACAAAAACCTTAAATGGCCATGAGGTCTTTTTCTTTCACAGCAAATGCTGCATCAACCTCAGCGATATATTTGTTCGTGATTTTTTGCACATCGTCTTGTGCGCGACGCTCATCGTCTTCGCTGATGGCTTTATCTTTCACTAAATCTTTAAACGAGCCATTAGCATCACGGCGTACGTTACGGATAGCGATACGCGCATTTTCAGCTTCGTTTTTGGCTTGTTTGATATAGTTCTTACGGGTTTCTTCGGTCAGCATCGGCATGGGCACACGAATAAGTTCGCCCATAGTTGAAGGGTTTAAACCCAAATCCGATTTCATAATGGCTTTTTCAATCGCTGGCACCATGGCCTTTTCCCATGCGGTAATAGAGAGTGTGCGCGCATCCAATACACTCACGTTGGCAACCTGCGCCAGCGGGGTATCGGTACCGTAATAAGACACATAAATACTGTCTAGAATGCTGGGGTGCGCACGACCCGTGCGGATTTTATTGAAGTTGGCACCTAAAACCGAAATGGCTTTTTGCATGCGATCTTCGATATCTTTTTTAATTTCATTAATCATGACTTTATTCCTCTTTATTTTTTACTACTGCAGCGCGGACAATTGTTACTTGCCACCCTCCTCGATGAGAGTGCCCTCGTTACCGCCAACCACAATATTCAATAAGGCGCCAGCCTTATCCATTTTAAAAACACGCACCGGCATTTTGTGCTCTTGGCACAAACAAATTGCCGTTAAATCCATAACACCCAACTTATCGGCCAGCACGCGATCGTAACTGAGACGATCAAAACGGGTAGCCGTTGGATCTTTAATAGGGTCGGCGGTATAAACGCCATCCACTTTAGTGGCTTTTAAAACTAATTCAGCCTCAACTTCGATACCGCGCAAACACGCGGCCGAGTCGGTCGTAAAGAAAGGATTGCCAGTGCCGGCAGCAAAAATAACCACTTCGCCATCTTCTAACAGGCGAATCGCGCGGCGACGATCATAATGTTCAACCACGCCACTCATGGGAATAGCTGACATAACCGTACAGGTAATATTTGAGCGCTCAAGCGCATCACGCATAGCAAGAGCATTCATCACTGTGGCCAACATGCCCATATGATCGCCCGTAACGCGGTCAAGACCTGCACGACTTAAAGCTGCGCCACGGAACAAGTTGCCGCCACCAATCACCAGGCCAACTTGCACACCAATACCCACCAACTGGCCAATTTCCAAGGCCATTTTATCGAGTACGCGAGGGTCGATACCAAAACCTTCATCGCCCATCAATTGCTCACCGCTGAGCTTAAGTAAAATCCGCTTGTATTTACGATCGCGAGTTGTGGCCATACTCAATCTCCAGAAAATTTTGGCGGCAGTTTAACAGCAAAAAGGCGGGAGGTGTGACTCCCGCCTTTTTGCTACGGGTTTTAGGTGCGTGGCATCTAAAACCTTATGAAACAGGTGCTTACCTTGATATACAAGGCATACCCTCGGCGCAACTTACGCCTTTGCCGCAGCAATCTGCGCAGCAACTTCAGCCGCGAAGTCAGTCACCGCAACTTCAATGCCCTCACCCACTTCAAAACGAATAAAGCTAACCACTTCGGCACCGGCTTGTTTAGCCAAAGTACCTACGGTAATTTCGGGGTTTTTAACAAAAGGCTGCTCGAGCAAGCTGCTTTCTTTTAAGAATTTGCTGATACGGCCCATCACCATTTTATCAACGATTTCTTTAGGTTTACCCGCCATGTCTGGCTGAGAAGCAATAATGTCTTTCTCTTTTTCCACCAACTCTTGCGGCATTTGATCTGGACTAACCACTTGTGGGTTAACTGCAGCCACATGCATGGCGATATCGCGAGCCAGCTCAGCGTTGCCGCCTTTTAGCTCAACCAATACCGCAATACGGTTGTTTGAATGTTTATATGCACCCACAACGCCTTCAGTCGCGATGGCAGCGATACGACGAGCACCGATATTTTCACCGATTTTCTGAACCATAGCTTCGCGCTCAGAGGTCAACTCACCAGCCATAACCACAGCAACGTCAGTTTCTTTGGCATCAAATGCTTTCGCCAATACGCGCTCAGCAAACGCCATGAAGCCTTCGTCGCGAGCAACAAAGTCAGTTTCGCTGTTTATTTCGCCAACCGAACCGTATTTGCCATCGTCAGAAACCTTAACAACGACAACGCCATCAGCCGCCGTACGGCCTGCTTTTTTAGCCGCTTTTAATCCGCTTTGCTTACGCAAGTTTTCAATGGCCAATTCGATATCGCCATCGGTTTCTTGTAATGCTTTTTTGCACTCCAACATACCAAGACTGGTACGCTCACGGAGCTCTTTGACCTGAGCAGCAGAAATTGTTGCCATGATCGTTATCCTCAAACTGTGAAAATGAATTTAAAAAAAAGGGGGTATTCCCCCCTTTTCTTACACTAAGTCAGTGAGCGCTAAAAGCGCGCCACATTAACCTTGCGCAGCTTCGTCGCTAACGACCACCTCAGCGGCCATTGGCACAACAACACCAGCGCCGCCCTCTAAACACGCATCAGCCATTGCTGTGGTGTAGAGTTTGATTGCGCGGATAGCATCGTCGTTACCCGGAATAACGTAATCAACGCCAGCGGGGTTGGAGTTGGTATCAACGATGGCAATAACAGGAATGCCTAATTTGTTGGCTTCTTGTACAGCAATGCTTTCGTGATCAACATCGATAATGAACAAAGCGTCTGGCAAGCCTGCCATATCTTTAATGCCACCAATAGAACGCTCAAGCTTTTCCATGGTGCGAGTGCGCATTAGCGCTTCTTTCTTGGTCAATTTGGCAAAAGTGCCATCTTGACTTTGCACTTCAAGCTCGCGGAAGCGACGAATAGAAGTACGAATAGTTTTGTAGTTGGTCAACATGCCGCCTAACCAGCGGTGATTTACAAAAGGCTGACCCGCACGAATCGCTTGTTCAGCAATTGATTTTTGAGCGGCGCGTTTGGTGCCCACAAAAAGAATTTTCTTCTTTTGGCTCGCCATTTTTCTAACAAGTTCAAGAGCTTCGTTAAACGCAGGAGTCGTTAGCTCAAGGTTAATAATGTGAATTTTGTTACGAGCACCAAAAATGTATTTACCCATTTTGGGGTTCCAGTAACGAGTTTGGTGTCCAAAGTGAACGCCAGCCTGAAGCATTTCGCGCATGCTAACTGTAGGCATAATCAAGTTTCCTATAAGTATTGGGTTGGGCCTCCACATACCCCAGACACCAACCCTGTAGCGTTAACGCTTAAGGGCACCCAGGTGGCCGTGTCGGTACATGTGTGACGGTAGTTTTAGGTGGCAATGGATGCTTATAATTACCACCACCTGCTCAGCAGGGCGCGCTTTATACCACAAATAGCCGCTATAAAAAAGTTAAAAAAACGTTGGATTAACTCAACAGAGATCAAAACTTAACCATGACCATGTCAACCGTCGCGCCTACGCACTGCTTTCACGCTATTATTTTTGATCACGACGGCACTTTAGTAGATTCCGAATACATTCACTGCCAATCCTGGAACAAAGTGCTTGCGCTCTACGGTCATTCGCTGAAATTTGAAGATTACTGCGCGCACTATAATGGCCTACCCACCCAAGAAACCGCCACTCAACTTAAGCAACACTACAACCTTAGTGAATCCGTTGATTCGCTCTATCAGCAAAAAATTGATTTTCTTAATTATCACCTCGCCGAAAAACCTTTCCCGCTGCTGGCTCAGGTTAAAAACACACTCCTTTTTTTGTGCAAAAACAACATCCCTCTCGCCATCGCCAGTGGTGCCAACCAACACGAAGTGTCGCACTCACTCCAGCACCACAAGATCGCGTCTTTTTTTAAAGCGGTATGCACTAAAAATGATGTTGCGAATAGCAAGCCTGCACCAGATGTTTATTGGCTAGCGGCGGAGAAATTAAACCTGGCGCCCGAGCATTGCTTGGCGATTGAAGATAGCGATACAGGTTATCAATCGGCACGTCGCGCAGGCATGCATTGCCTGCGTTTGAGCGCGACACCCTCACCAGAAGAATTTAAAGATATGAAAGCAATATGCGAACAACTGGAATTGTGGCTATTGAGCGGGCAGCTTAAAAAACTATTAAATACCTAGCGTTTAAACTTAAAAACCTCAGTTGAGCGCCAAAAAGAGGTGTAAATCCTTGATGTGAATAGTGAATGTTAAAAATGCATGGCAACCTTATGGGCTGTTCAGGTTTTTAACGTTGGCTAGGCGCGTCAAGGGGGTGCGCAGACTTTGGTGATTCAACTGAGGTTTTTAGGTTAAAGAGTGCTTACCACTCGACCATCATTAAAGACACAACAAAATGGCAAGCCCACAGACTCAAGCCAAACCAAACAAGCCTGTTCACCTTTTAACATAGCTACCGTAGTGACCGTACCCGCCAGCAAGCAGTTATCGGCCACCACGGTCACGCTTGCGGGTGTCACGACGGGCCAGCCCGTTTTAGGATTGAGAATGTGACTATAGCGATGGCCGTCATGCATGAAAAAACGCTCATAATTACCGCTAGTAGCCAAACCACCCGCCTCCAGCACAACCGATAGGATTTTCTCTTGCGAACAAAGAGGATTTTTAATCGCAATAGGCCAACGTGCGCCCATTACCGCTACATCACCACCTAGATCCACCAAAGCCTCGTGAACACCAGTATTTTTGAGTACCGACAATGCAGCGTCGGCGGCATATTCTTTAACAAAACCACCAAAATCAATTTCAAACCCACGAGGCAAAAGGATCGAGGCCTCGCCCTGCCACCCCACCTTTGGCCACCCCATGAATTGCTTTACCGCCTGCAACTGTTGTGCTGTCGGCAAAATGCTCGATTTAAAATCTGGCTTAAAATTCCAAGCTCGCCGTAACACGCCCGATGTGACATCAAACAAACCATCACTTTGCTCGTACACGCTGGCGGCGTAAGCCAACAAGGTTTGCGCCTCTGGCGTTAATGCAACAGGCGTAGATAGGCCTGCGGAATGATTAATTCGCGACAATAAACTCGAGGGAAGATAACGAGAATATTCAGCCTCTAACGCATGAATAGTCTGTATAGCGGGGCAAGCTAAAGTTTGTGCAAGATTTAGGGACTCCGCCACCAACTGAATCTGGCAGGGAGTCCCCATCGCCTTAAAAGGCACACTAAACCGGGGCATCTAGAAGCGGTGATCAACACCAAAAGTCACGCGGGTATACTCGATCATACCGGGGTGCGCTAAATAATCGGAATTACCAGGCAAAAACTCTTCATCGGCAATGTAGTATTCAAAACCCAACACCCAATCAACGGGTTTTTGTTTGTAAACAAACTTCATCCCAAAGGTAAAGGCACCATAGTTAGACAAACGCGCATCATCGGAATAGTAATTCCACTTAGGGTAAGCCGTGCCGTTATTTTGCTCGGCGGGAATACCGTCTTTGCGATACAACGAATAAATATCGTAGAAACTCGCCGCTGATTGGCCGTAATAACGCACCGAAGGAACAACCTGTAACTTTTCCCAATTTTTATGCAAAGCCACACTAAAGGTATTGGATTGCACACCCCAAGTATCATCATAAAAACGATAATCCAAGTGCCACGCCGCCTGAATTGCCTTTTGGTAATAGCGGTAAGCCAAGTTGAGCGTATAGGAATCCTTTTCTTCGGGTCGCATATCGTAGAGCTTATATGCGTCACTCATGTGCCCCTCTTTAGCGGCATAACTCACACCTGCCAACAACACGGCATTAGGACTCACAATGCGCGACACACTAGCAAATACAGAGAGGTTCTGCTTGCCTGCATCATCTGGTAATGGATCGCTGGTATTGCGTTTATTGGTGCGGCCAATATCTTCGTAAAAAATATCATCGTCTGAATAACTAAAACCCGCCGCGACCACCGTTTGCTTTTGATCAAACTCACGCTCGGTCGACAAACCAAAACTTACCGACTCATAGTCGTCCTCTGTTGAAAACGCGACATTCCCGGATACAGAACCACCAGGGTAGAAATAGGTACTAGCCAAGCTAGCATCGGTGCGATGCTCCTCAATACCCACCAAATTTCCATCTTCATAACCTGGTGATGCGCCCGACATAACGGCAACTGGAATTTCGTAATCGGGCACAGTTTGATCAGTCAAGTTGCCATTCACATACACAGCGCGGTCGGCGGGCTTCATGTACCAAGGCGATGCACCGGACAAGGTCTCGTCCTGCACGCTCAGCGCAACCAGCCACTTACCTTTGATCGGCACCGCGACACTCCACTGCTGCACCTTGATGCTGTATCGATCCATGGAGCCACTCGCGACTTCTTGTGGTTCCAAAGCACTTTCTTTATAGGATGAATAACGATAACCCATCACCGTATCTGTTGGTGCCGATGCGTGAGCGGGCACCACAAAGGCGGGCAACGCCGCTGCCGCTGCCGAAAGTGCCATCAGGCAAGATGTGTTTGATGAGGGCTTTGCGAAGGCTTTTTGCACAGGTTTTGACATGATTTGTTGCGACGATAAAAGTTGGGAGACAGATGAATTCGACATAAGATTCAGGGCCTAGTTACAGCCGCAACCTCCGCCTGCTGCTTCAGCGCCCCCCGAGGAGGCCTCTTTAGCGAAATAAATATGTTTTTGCAGCGCGGCCTCCATGCCATCCGGCGCCCAACCCATTTCGGGCTTGGCAAGATTACCGCGTTTATACACCGGCACTTTGGCGCAAGCATTTAACATTAAAGTAGCCACTACAAAGGTCACAACGCAGACCATACGCTTTGTCATAGTCATATCTCGTTACATCGGAAGAAGGATACCCTGCAACATTGCCGGGTTAATTGCGGGGCATTCTAGCAGGCACCCATCAATTATCGAAGAGTGCAAACACCATAAAATAAAGGTGACTCATCAGATTGTGGCCATCATTAAAGGGCAGGTAACACAACTGAGACTCAGTGCCACTATTACTACGAAAAAGATGGCACCTGCAAGTAGATTGTGATTGAGATTTTGAACCATTCAGCGCCGAGCCTAAATGCAGCCGCGCCGCTATTTTCTGGACCGCAAGGTCTACAGGGATGTAAATCATAAGGATAATGCAAGAGCAATTACCTACAAGCCATCTCGGCTTTGCGCTTCTACTAAGCGCTACTCCAGCGCATCCATACTGGGGTATGGGCACTATACAAGCGCCCTGGACTTACTCTCCTGCAAAGTCTAACCCCTTAGACCGGCGCTTAAATACCCTGATAACAACCACCCAGCTGCATTTTTTACGTGGAATGAACCAATAGCTAAATAGTTACACATAAAACATCTTATCGCCGTCGAAAAAAAGCGCTGTAATAGCGCTTTTTGAGAAACGGTCATTGACCAACCCTATATTATCGCTGCCACTTAGACTTCATCATCCGCCGATATTTCAGTGTCTTCTGATGATCCCATCAAAACACTACCTAACAACTGCTCTTTAATCGCGCCCTCCAAGCGGGTGGCCAATTCTGGATGCTCTCGTAAATACTGAATTGAGTTTTGCTTACCTTGACCAATTTTTTCACCTTCGCAGCTGTACCAGGCACCGGCTTTATCAATCAGGCCAAGTTTAACGCCATAGTCGATGACTTCACCTAAACGGTTAATACCTTGACCATAAAGGATTTGAAACTCGGCCTGCTTAAAGGGTGGTGCCACTTTGTTTTTAACCACTTTCACGCGGGTTTCTGAACCAACCACTTCATCGCCTTCTTTAACGGCGCCAATGCGACGAATATCAAGACGAACAGAGGCATAAAACTTGAGCGCGTTACCGCCGGTAGTGGTTTCGGGGTTGCCAAACATTACGCCAATTTTCATACGGATTTGGTTAATAAAAATAACCAGGCAGTTAGCATTTTTAATATTACCGGTAATCTTGCGCAGTGCTTGCGACATTAAGCGTGCTTGCAAACCCACATGGTGATCACCCATCTCACCTTCAATTTCGGCTTTAGGTGTTAATGCTGCAACAGAGTCAATAACTAACACATCCACTGCGCCAGAACGCACCAACATGTCCGTAACCTCTAGAGCTTGCTCGCCAGTATCTGGCTGGGAAACAATAAGATCCTCCACTTTTACGCCAAGCTTAGCCGCATAAATAGGGTCTAAAGCATGCTCAGCATCAATAAACGCACACACACCCCCTTTGCGCTGGGCTTCAGCAATCACTTGTAATGTCAGTGTTGTTTTACCTGAGGATTCAGGCCCATATATTTCAACAATTCGCCCTTTTGGCAAACCGCCAATACCCAAGGCAACATCTAAACCCAGAGAACCCGTTGAAATGCTAGGGATAGGCTCTAGCTCTTTATCACCCATGCGCATAACAGTGCCTTTACCAAATTGGCGATCAATTTGCGCTAGCGCAGCGGCGAGAGCTTTTTCTTTATTGGCGTCCATTGTTGTCCCCTGAGATATAAACAATTAATAAATAGTGGGCGGCATTGCGCTTGGCAACAACCTTCTTTGATTGGCGTAAGCATAAGCCACAAAACCTGTATAGGCAACCAACACTTGGGTTTTTATACAGGTTTTATGTAAATTGTTTTAAGTATCGGCAAGCGGCTTTTAAAGCGCAAACAACGGACTGTTCTCGCACAGCATCGCGGCCACCGTGAAAATGATGGCAGGTCGACTGTATCGAGGACTCGCTGCCAACAGCAATCCATACCGTACCTACGGGTTTTTCTAGCGTGCCACCATCCGGGCCGGCAACACCCGTAATGGCAATGGCGTAATCGGCGCCCGAGTAATAAATTCCACCTTTAAGCATCGCCTTAACAACAGCTTCACTCACAGCACCCTCGGCATCCAATTGTATTTGTGGCACGCCCAATATTCGCTGTTTAACGGCATTGCTGTAGCTCACAATGCCCATATCAAACCATGCCGAACTACCGCTCACGGCGGTCAATGCAGCCGCAATTGCGCCGCCGGTACAAGATTCGACGGTAGTAATGGTCGCTTTTCGGGCTTTAAGCCCAGAGCCCAATATTGTCGCCAATTCAAGCAACTGTGGATTAATTAGCATGAAGGGTTTGCACAACGGCGGCCAAAATTAATTAAGGGATTCATATTCAAATAATGAAGAATTACTCGTTTCGGCTACAGGTGAATATTCAAATTCGGACTTAGACCAAAGCGTGTTGAGTACCGAAATAAATAACGCAACATCCAAGGGCTTAGTTAAATATTCATAAAAACCAGCCTCCAATCCCTTGTCGCGATCATAAGTCATGGCATTAGCCGATAGCGCAATAACGGGAATATCTCGGGTTAATGGGTCAGATTTTAAGATTTCCAGTGCTTCGTAACCATTCATGCCTGGCAAATTAATATCCAACAAAATAAGATCAGGGCATCGAGCTCGGGCTTCAAAAACCCCTTTAAACGCATCACTGGCGATAGCAACATCCAAACAGTGATGACGCGCAAACAACAGCTGAATTAAACGCTGATTGGCCGCATTATCTTCAATATATAAAATACGCCGTTGTGATAAATCGATCGATAATACATTGCTCGGCTCTACTATCGGTACTTTGGGCGCATTATCGCCTTCGATATACAGCCTTAATTCAAGCCAAAAACAGCAACCGCCTTGCGGGCGATTGTAAAAGCCCATCTCACCTTGCATTTGCTGCACCAACTGGCGAGTAATCACAAGACCAACGCCAGTGCCCTCAATGTCCGATTGCTCTGCACCTAGGCGGCAAAAGGGCTCAAACACTTCGTTTTGGCGCGCTTCGGGAATACCTGGGCCCGTATCTTCAAACGCAATACGTAAGCGCCCCTCATCCGTGATAGTACAAATAGCGGTTACATTGCCACCATAACGGTTGTATTTCACCGCGTTGCTTAATAAGTTTAAAAAAACTTGTTTGAGCCGCACACGGTCTGCATGGACATATTGCGGTATTTTTAATTGATCAATAATAGTGATGGTAATACTGTTTTCATCAGCGCTCGGCTGTAAATAATTGCGGCATTCGAGCATTAATCCGACAGGGCATACAGGCTCTAAGCTTACCTCCATTCGCCCAGCTTCAATTTTAGCTAAATCGAGAACATCACCGATAAGCGATAACAAATACCGACCCGCCTTAGAAATTTCGGCCACATTGCAGCGCTGTTCACTTGCTAGCGCTAAATCACTTTCCAACAAATGAGCAAAGCCCAAAATGGCGTTGAGTGGCGTGCGTAATTCGTGGCTCATACTGGATAAAAAATCTGATTTTGCACGATTGGCAAACTCAGCCTGTTCTTTAGCCGCCAGCACGCGCTCTTCGGCTAACTTTAAATCCGTAATCGACATATTGGTGCCCGACATGTGCAGCGGCAGACCATGTCTATCGAAGTAAGCTTGACCGCGCCCACGAATCCAAGTCCAGTGGCCCTCTTTGTGACGTATGCGATATTCGACATCAAAGGGTAATTTGCGCTGGATATGGTCTTCAATTGCGAGATCAAAGCGCTCACCATCATCGGGGTGCATTCGCTTTCGCCAAGACTGAAACCGATCTACACCTGAACTCACAACATCATCGTTTTCAGTAAATCCCAACAACTCCCAGCAGCGATTGTAAAACGTAAAGCCACCTTGCACGGCGCTCCACTCCCAAAAACCATCGTTTGATGCTTTGATAATGCGTGCATGCCGTGCTTCGTTTTGCAGTAATGCATCCTCGGCTTGCTTGCGCAAAGTGATATCCAAAGCAATACCGCTCACATAATAAACCCAACCATTATCATCGCGGCTGGCTTCGGCATGAATCTCAGTCCAGACCCAGCCGCCGTTTTTTTTGCGTACGCGATAAAGAATCTCAATCAACTTATCTTCGCGAAAAATCCTACGCAACGCCTGTTTTAAGGTTTCAACATCGTCAGGATGAACGTAATCGTAGTAGTTTTGAGTCAGTGAAATATGGTCGACCTCAGCGGGCGAATAACCTAAACGCGCCCAATAACCCCCACTCCAATCAATGTGGTTAGCGGCAAGATCCCAGTCAAAATAACCATAGTTATTAGCGCCGCGAAAAATTCGGCGGTGTTTGGCAAGCGTATCGCGATCTTCAATATTGGATGTTCGCCAAGACAGTAATTTATGCCGTAGGCGCTTAAGCCAAACTCTGTTCATGGTTATAGCTTCGTTGGTTATAGATGATGATTAGCGTCGTCTGTTATAGAAAGCCAGAAGGTCAGGCTAATCGGTGCTGAGCACGAGAAGATCGATGACTATACTACACAGAAGAGACGATTTCGTTGCGGGAGGCCACATGAACATTGTGCAATTAAGCAAACAATTCAGCGCTAATTTTGAGCATTTAAATACGGCGTTGGAGCAAATGGTGACGTTAGTTTTTATCGATATGGGTGACAGTCATCTACCCGAAGAAGCGCACCGACCCAACCATGCGCTAGCTAACCCCAAACCTTCAAGGCCACTAACGCATTGACAAAATGCCGTTGCGCGCTTACGCGCTGCGCGTTTTAACGACTAGTGGTTATGTATACCCATCATGGCATTTTTATTGTCATTACTAGACGACTGCGCGCCATCATTACGCTCCGCATCTAAACGTTCTAAGTAAGCCGCATCCACATCACCCGTTACATAAGTGCCGTCAAATACCGCGCAATCAAACTCCGGAACATTGGGATTGCCTTCACTGGAGGCCGCAATTAAATCGGCGAGATCCTGATAAATTAACCAGTCAGCGCCAATTTCTTTGGCCACCTCTTCATCGGTACGACCGTGCGCAATTAATTCGTGCACCGAAGGCATATCAATACCGTAAACATTCGGATACTTCACGGCCGGTGAAGCCGACGCAAAATAGACTTTGTTGGCCCCCGAATCGCGCGCCATTTGAATAATTTGCTGGCATGTTGTGCCACGCACAATCGAATCATCAACTAACAAAACATTCTTACCACGAAACTCTAAATCAATAGGATTGAGCTTTTGGCGCACCGATTTTTTACGCAGTTTTTGCCCAGGCATAATAAAGGTGCGGCCGATATAGCGGTTTTTTACTAAGCCTTCGCGGAATTTAACCCCTAAATTGTGAGCCAGCGCCTGCCCAGCAACGCGGCTGGAATCGGGAATGGGGATAACTACATCAATATCGTGATCGGGGCGCAAACGCAAAATCTTATCGGCAAGACGCTCGCCCTGACGAAGACGCGCCTTATAAACAGAAACACCATCCATAATGGAATCGGGACGCGCAAAATACACATGCTCAAAAATACAGGGCGTTAATCGGGTATTTTGGGCGCATAACTGCGAAAAAAACTGACCATCGGCAGTAATGTAAATCGCTTCGCCGGGCGCCACATCACGCAGTAATTTAAAACCTAACACATCCAAAGCAACGCTTTCAGAGGCAATCATGTACTCGTCACCGGCCTCGCTTGAACGAATACCAAACACCAAAGGACGAATCCCATTGGGGTCGCGAAACGCCAACACGCCGTAGTTTGATAACAACGCCACCACCGCATAACCACCGCGTGCACGCTTGTTAACGCCTTCAACCGCTTTAAAAATATCGTCGGCAGCGGGTTTTAATTTGCCCTGCTCTTGAATTTCGTGGGCCAGCACATTCAGTAACACTTCCGAGTCAGACTCGGTATTGATGTGACGTAAATCGGAGAGGAAAAGATCGTTGCGTAATTGCTCGGTATTGGTGAGGTTGCCGTTGTGCGCAAGCGCAATGCCGTAAGGTGAGTTGACATAAAAAGGTTGTGCTAGCGCTGGGCCAGAACTACCCGCTGTAGGATAGCGAACATGACCAATGCCCATATTGCCTTCAAGTCTTTGCATATGGCGAGTGCGAAAAACGTCTTTTACTAAGCCCACGGCTTTTTGCTGGGCGAGCTTGCCGTTATGGCACGTCATAATGCCTGCGGCATCTTGCCCGCGATGCTGTAACATCGTTAGCGCATCATAGAGCGCCACATTCACATTGCTTTTGCCCACTATCCCAACGATGCCGCACATACGCTTACCTCAATAAAAAACTTAAAACTTACACTATTCGGGTTTTGCTGGAATGGATGGTCACCACAGCGGTAGTCTTTAGGTCACAGGTCTTTTATCGGCTGAAAATGCTCACGCACAATCATCTAGCTGCGATTAAATAAATGAGTAATTGCAGACGCAGCCGATGCAAAAAAATCAGATGACCAGCTTTCAAAGCGCTGCAAATAAGCAATTAATGATGATTGTTGCCACCAACTATCCTGATCGACAGGTAAAAGCGTGGGTAAAAATACAATCACCAACATGAGGATAATGAAGCCGCGTGCGACACCAAATAACAACCCCAAAAGGCGGTCGGTGCCGGATAAACCCGTAATTTTGACGAGTGCGCCAATCAAATAATTAGCAATGGCACCTACGATAAGGGTTAAAACAAACAGAATGGCAAACGCAGCAAGTTCGCGTAGCGAAGGCGTTTGAATAACATCAACCAACAGTGTCGCTAAACGCAGCCCAAAGGTTTTGGCAATAATCACTGCCGCAACCCAAATAGCCAGCGACAACGCCTCTTTGATAAGCCCCCGTATCAAGCCAAGGCCCGACGACAAAACAAGAACGCCTATGATCGTCCAATCGGCCCAATTCATATCGCTTACAGCTCCAAAATTTTAGGGGCGCGATTCTAACAGAGCTCTGCTCGGAAACAAATTGCCGATATGACCTAGATGCCTGCCAATATCGTTTAGGTACTTGTGGATAGAGATTAGGGGGTGGTGGAAGACAGGAGCTGAGAGCTCAAGCGCGCTATAGCTCGTCGCTAAACATTGGTTAATAAAACATCGCTAACTAGCGGCGTGCGCCAAAACGCTTAACGTTATTGCGACCCGCTTCTTTGGCGAGATAAACACCTTGGTCTGCTTGATCAATCAGAACAGAAGGCTCTAGGTTTATGTTGGGCACTACCGCACTCACGCCAATACTGGCCGTCACCTTGATGCAGTGCTGATCAAAACAAAAATCCATTAAGGAAAACTGCCGACGAATGGACTCGGCGATGCGCTCGGCCATATCGGGTGCGGTATTGGGTAATAACACAGCAAATTCTTCGCCGCCGTAACGCGACACTATGTCGCGACCCGATTGCACAGCGCCGTTAATAATCGCAGCGGCCTGAATTAAACATTCATCACCCGCCATGTGGCCATAGGTATCATTAATTTTTTTAAAGAAATCAATATCAATAAAAAGCAGCGCCAGCCACGTCCCCTCGTCAGCACCTTGCTGCCATTCACGCACAATAGCTTCATCAAAAAAACGGCGATTCATAACATGGGTTAAACCATCGGTACGATTTTGGCGTTGTAGTTCGGTATGCTGCTGCACGAAGGTGTTTTCTTTTTCAAAACCGCTACGGTATTCACCGTGAAAACGCTGCAGAATGATTAAGCCATAAAACCAATAGGCAACTACCGTCATGCCCAAAGTGACGTGCTCCATACTGGTAAAACACACAAATACGGCTGGTAAAATCATAATCGACACATAACTAAGCGCCACCCAACGGCTCGGCGCCAAACTACTGAGTGCCGCATTGGTTAAACCGGCCGTCGCAAGCACCATGGGTAAAAAGATCACATCAAACTCAGGCTCAAAAAAGCACAGCGTAAAAACGCCACTCCAAATAGTGCAGCCCGCAAACGTAAAACCATAAAAGAAAAAGCGCCAAGTAATAGGCGAAGCCTCGAGCAACCATCGAGAGGCTAAAGTAAACAACAGGTGCGCCACGACCACAGCACTCAAACTGCCTGCAATTAATAAACTCAAAGACGGGTGTGCTTGATAAAACTTAGACAAACCAGCAATGGCAATCCAAAGCACAATATACGAGGGCATTATCGGCAAAGAGCGCCGATAAATATCAAAATCTGTCTGTTTAGCCAACTGTGCAGTCGAGCCATTAGGAAGATTCTTATGCATAACCAATAAATATCCTAGCGAGGTATTTCAAAAGACTAGCCCACAAAACGTCTCGCAACCAACCCAGTCACACCTCCGTTCCAGCCCTTGATACTAAGTAAACGCGCTTAGATCAAACGTCTCGGTAATATGCATAAGTACTTGATTACGGTAATAAAGATGGTAACTGCGCCACACAAATTTAGGCTCCACTGGCATCGCCGGTTGCTGCCCTACGGCAACAATTTTTCGATAAGTTTCAAGCTCAAGTGCACGAATAATGCCGCCGATACCTAACTCATCGCGCTCTAATTGTTGCCGTAAATCGTCGGGCAATAAGGTGAAGCGCACATAAGAGATAGCGCGAGCAAAACAACGCTGACTGTGCACACCAACCAAATCAACTTCACGCAGCCACAAAGCATCAGCCACATCAAAATCCTTCAATCGCTCATGGGTATCGAGCACCCTTTGCGCTCGGCGTAAAACCGCAACGGGCTCCCAAAAATACGACTCCAAACTCTTAGTTACCGTGCCATCGGTGGACAACAGCACTCTTATAAAGGGTGGCAGCTGTGTCCACATTACGGTTTGGCTCGCCGCCAAACATCCCGATGTTTTAAACAGCTCATCCACGCCAACAAGATGATTCGGATGGCTCAAGGGAGGGCTTTCAGACTGGGGCATAACGCAGCTCACAAAACGATAACTAAACATTAAAATGCAGTTTATCTACAGGATACAAAAAGGAAGAGGGAGAAATATAAAGACGGCCTAGGTATAATGCCGCCCGTTTTGCCTAGGTATTAGGCATTGCCACCCCCACTGCGGGCAAACTCTACCTTCGTTTACCTGTAAATTCAGCTTTTTTGCTAGAGGAACTTAATTTTGCAACTCGCCAACGCCTCCCGTGAACAACTCCAGCAATGGGAACAAGCTCTCAGCGCCGATTATGACGCCATCAAACAACAAGGCCTCAACTTAGACCTTACTCGCGGTAAACCTTCAGAAGAGCAATTGACCCTGTCCGATGCCCTCGACGGTATTTTGCAAAACAATTTTGCCAGCAATAACGGCACCGATACCCGCAACTACGGTGGCCTCGAGGGCATCGCTGAAGCCCGCGCCCTCGGCGAGCAAATTATGAATGTTCCTGTCAGCCAAATTATGGCCGGTGGCAGTAGCAGCCTCACCATGATGTACCAAGTCATGTCGATTGCTTACTTTTTTGGTTTAGACGGCAGCGATAGCGCTTGGCAAAAAGAAGGCGCGGTGAAGTTTTTGTGTCCCGTGCCCGGTTACGATCGCCATTTTAGTATTTGCGAGCAACTTGGCATCGAGATGGTCAACGTACCCATGAGCAGCACAGGCCCCGATATGGACAAAGTCGAAGCCCTGATCAAAGCCGACAGCCACATCAAGGGCATGTGGTGTGTTCCAAAATATTCTAATCCTAGCGGCGTTGTTTATAGCGACGACACCGTTAAACGCATTGCCGCACTTGGCAAAATTGCGGGCAAAGGCTTCCGCGTATTTTGGGATAACGCCTACGCCATCCACGATTTATCCAGCAATCCCGTGCAACTGGCCAGCATTTGGGAAGCGACTGTTGCCGCCGGCACCGAAGATAGCGTGCTGCAATTTGCATCAACCTCAAAAATTACCCACGCAGGTGCAGGCGTTGCGTTTGTGGCGGCCAGCAATACCAACCTCAAGGGCTATCAAAAAGCCCTAGGCGTGCAAACTATTGGGCCCGATAAAATCAACCAATTGCGTCACGCCAAATTTTTTGAAGCGGCAGGCTCGCTGACCGCGCATATGGGCAAACACGCCGAAATTATCAAACCGCGTTTTGCCTCTGTACTTCAGCATTTAGAAGAAGCCTTTAACGACAGCCCCTTAGGCCAATGGGAATCGGCCGACGGCGGCTACTTTATATCCTTCGACACACTACCCGGTCTCGCCAAAACCGTGGTGAGCATGGCCGGTGCTGCAGGCGTAAAATTAACCCCCGCTGGCGCCACCTTCCCCTACGGCAAAGACCCACAAGATAGCAACATTCGCATTGCACCCACAGTACCGACCGTTGCGCAAGTGGATGTTGCCATGCAAGTGTTTGTACTCTGCGTAAAACTGGCATCGGTACGTCAAGCACTCGCGCAATAATCCTTACTCCTTACCCTCAAAAAAGCCAATGTAGATCCCTCTGCATTGGCTTTTTTTCGCACTCAACACTGCAACCCTGTTTAAGTCAACTCTTTAGCCCGCTATATTGAATGCCCTACACACCTTCCTTGCCAAGGATGTACGCCATGTTTTTTCCCGAAAAAAGCAAAATGATTAAACCCGAAAACGCCCTTAAAGGTCGCGCTACGGCTATGACTATTTTGGGTATTCACGCCGTGAGTGGGCAAAAAATACAGCCGCCATTTGCGCCGCACTTAGCGCAAGCGATGTTTGGCTTGGGGTGTTTTTGGGGTGCCGAGCGCAAATTTTGGCAGTTAAACGAAGTCGACATTACCGCCGTAGGTTATAGCGCAGGTTTTACGCCCAACCCTACCTATCAAGAAGTCTGCTCTGGTTCAACCGGCCACAACGAAGTGGTTTTGGTGGTATTTGATCCCAATAAAATCCGCTATACCCAGCTACTCAAAGTATTTTGGGAATGCCACAACCCCACCCAAGGTATGCGCCAAGGTAACGATGCGGGCACTCAATATCGCTCGGGTATTTATACCTTTAATGCACAACAACAAAGTGCCGCCGAAGATAGTAAAGCCGTATTTCAGCAAGCGCTCGATCAAAAGAATATCGGCCCAATCACCACCGAAATAAAACCCGCCAGCAACTTTTATTACGCCGAAGACTATCACCAGCAATATTTAGCCAAAAACCCCAAGGGTTACTGTGGGCTGGGCGGCTGCGGTGTATCGCTCGAAATTAGCCGCCTTTAAACGCAGGGATTTTTAGCCGAAAAATGATTAACGCATTATTTGTATACGGAACCTTGGCGCCGCATCAAGAAAACGCGCATTTTTTAAACGCGCTCGACGGCCACTGGCAAACGGCTTTTGTTAAGGGCGAGCATTTCCCACAAGGCTTGCCCGGCACTGAAGGTTATCCAGCGCTCAAATTGGGCTCCAACAGTGCCAACATCCAAGGCCTTATTTTTACCAGCGCACAGCTTGAATCAATTTGGCCAGTACTTGATGCTTTTGAGGGCGAAGGCTACGCACGCGTTTTAACCACAGCTTACTTGCAAGATGGCCGCGCATATCCCGCTTACATCTACGCCTATAACGATCCAGCCTATGGCCGCTAGCCCTCTAAAACCTTAGAGGTTATACGGCCATAGACGTTGGTGAAAATACACCGTCACTATTAACCTTCCAAGCAGTACCGACGTACATACCGCCTCAACCGAGAGGCTCTCTCTGAGTCGTAATAAGACTGCGCCGCGTATTTAACCGCCTCGGTTTTTTCTTCCATGCAGTCGGCAATAATATCTATACCCCTCTGCATCATCAGGGCTTCAGGGTATTGCTCCTGATGTTGCTGGCTCAATTTTCTTAGGGCCTCCACATCTTCTATATCTATTGCGCCGAGTACATTGCCAACTAGCGCATTTTCATTAAAGAGACGCTCATGGTCTTTAGAAATCGGATGCGGGTGGTCGCCTTCTTTGCCTACAAACGCTGGGGCTTCTTCATGCTGAACGACCTCTTGTTTTGCCGCAATCACCTCAATATCGAGCTTAAGGTCTGGCACTGGTTTATCTGACTGTACAAGGGTATTTGATTGGACATCTTGATTTAATTGAAGGTCTTGGGGTTGATTTAGCATGTAACGAAAAACTAACAAGGTGCTTATCGCTAAACCCACAATCAACGTACTGGTTATTATTCTCGACCACTTAACGTTCATAAATTAACCTTTATAAATAGTGCATCCTTGCACTTGTTGAGAGATTTCAGGCTATTGAATGGTTACTGTCCATGACACCGATTTACTGGATCGCCGCCATGCTGGTCGATAACAGGCATACCCAGTGACAGAGGGTGGGCAGGTGCCATCGCGATAACGAACCAGATCTTCGCCAGCATTGTCGTAGGCTCTCGCGGCAATTGTGTATAGACCAGGGGAAAGCCCTTGTGCGGCGATGTTGAATGTTTGCCCGCCATTGACTTTTACTGTTTTGCCGTTAATTGACCAATCGACATTGATCACCGCTGGGTCTATCACATTTACCTGCAGCGAGTTAGGGTTAGTGACATTGCCCGCTGCCGGTACGGTGCTGTCGTATGGGCTATCTATTTTGCTCCAAATAGAGAAGATAATCTGCTCGCGAGAAGAAGAGTTAAAACTGGTATTGGGATTATTACCAAATAAGCTTCGCATCATGGAGTTGCTCGATGGACGATATTGATCAGAGTCACAATAGCGGCTACCTTCAAAAAAACCTTGCACACCCGTAGCACCAGTTTGGTTGTAGCCCACCCATTTGTCCCATTTGCCAGCACTGCCTAATGGGTCTGCGGTAGAGTTAACCTCGGGGTATTCGGTGCGGCACGATCTATCGTCATAGGCATATTCGTCCGCTAAACCACTAAAAGCATGACCCGCTTCATGTAGCTCTGCACCGTCTGCATCCCCAACCCCACCAGACCAACACATAGGGAAACCACCGGCATGCCACCATCGGTCATTATTTAAAACCACTGCAATCCAATCGGCTTCAATGTTACTGGGTAAATATTCGTTAATAGCCGCGTACACGGCATTGCGGTCGTAACTGCACAGGCGGCTGTCGTCGTTACCACAGGTTTTAAATGGGGTGCGGTCATCGCACACGCCCGATACGGGGCTTGCCACTTTTAGAACACACACATTAATAAAGTTTTTATACCGTCTAAAAGGCTCGCCAAGAGAGGTATTAAAGCGCTTACCCAAACCGAACTCCACGTGTTCCATCAACAACGTATCTAACTGTGGTTTGGTGTAACCATCGCCTAGGATAATGTAATTCACGCGGTTCTTAGCGGGGCCAGAGCTTAAAAACGTCTCGCCATAAGGGCCGCAATCGAGCTGGAAATTATCTGGGTCAACGACTACAGGCGGCTCAATAACTACAGGCGGCTCAACTTTCTTTACGACAACGCTGATGGTTGCGGTATAGGTCTTTTGCTGTGTGTCAGTTGCTTGTAAGCGCAGTTTGGCAGGCCCCGCCGCCAAGTTACCTAATGCCGCATCGCTAGCTGCAAACCATTCATAAGGTGCAAGCGATTCTCTACGCACCAGCACATCGTTAATCAATAAATCCACGTAACTAACCACCGCTCCATTAAGAGGAATGACATTTGCGGTCACATCAAAAGGGCTGCTGACCTCTGCGTTATTAGATAAGCCCGCAAAAGAAATTTGAACACTAGGGCTGAGCACTACCGTATTAGATGAAGATGAAGATGAAGATGAAAATGGAGATGGAGATGAAGATGGTACTGAGGATGGTGTGCCATCATTTCCAGAACACCCCACTAATAATAAAAGCAAGAAAAAACCAAACCATTTATCAATCATTTTTCGTTACCTTCAATAAGTATTGTGTTGTTTTGTAACTATTCAGCTATTGGCCCACTGACCGTAAAAAATGTCGTTGGGTGGTTGTTTTCAGGCATTTAAGCACCAACCCCAGCAGGGATGCGTGGGGGTAGAGTTTTGCACCTGCATATAGCATTTAGGCTCGCTTAGATTACCGCGTGAACGTGGAGAAAATATGGAGAAAATGTGGAGGAAATGTACCTATGGCGAAAAACGTGATGCGGTTAGACCTTTACCCCTTAGCCCATGCGAATAACCACCTAATCTTAGGTTTGAGCATTTTTTGCGCGAAGCTGAGTTTGAGATAAACATGCAACCTCATAGTTTCTAGGTTTAAATTGTTAAGCTGAAAAACACCTTAAAATGACGTTCGCGAAAGCCCGCGAAATTTCTTGGCGCATTTACGCAGGCTAATGTTCTGCATGACAGAGTATGGAGCAGGTCAAAAAAATTAATGATCACTTGCCGGTTCTGCGACATTACGCCACATACCTATTCTGTGGATGTATTAGGGTGTGTAAACAAGCATCTTGCCGCCGATGTTGAACCGCTGCCTCAAGCGTAGAAAGATCAATTCGCAGGCAATGTTTTAACGTCGGGCTTACCTTGGTCAACCCAACAAACATAAAACTCAAAAGATATTTTCACTGTACGCGTGCAACCTTGGAGAACACCATGTTCGATTCAACGTATCAATACTCATTCAGGCCCGCACCTCGTGCGCTAATACTCGGCCTTGTAATTGCAGCGCTTAGCGCATGTACTGGCGATACTTCCGGCTCATCCAGCCTTGGTGCCAGTAATTCCTCGGCAAGCCTCGTCACTGCGTCCAGTATGGCGGTTGCCTCGTCAAGCTCAGCCATTTCTAGTGTTGCGTCTTTAAGCTCGCTTGCACTAATTAGCTCATCATCCGTTACTACATCCAGCGCTGCCATGTCCAGCGCACTATCTTCACAATCTCAAGGCATTTCACGACTCACTACCATCGAAGCCGAAGATTACGATGCGGCCTCTCAATTGCAGCCCTTCGAATCTCAAAATGATAACGGCCGAACCATTATGGTATGGCCAAGCATCGGAGAGCAAAATATAGACCCTCTGGATAACGCCGCAGGGCAATTGTTTTACACACTTGTAGCATCGGGGCCCTCGATAACACTTTATGCCACCGTTAATTTTTCAGACGCAAGCAACGACAGCTTCTTTTACAAGTTAGATGGCAAAGACACGACGTGGGCAGCGCAAAACCTTGTGACAACATCAGGCTATGAAGAGCTACAAATAGCCACCTGGACCGGTTTAACGGCTGGCCAATCTTATACCCTTAAAATTCAGCGGCGTGAGGATGGTGCCAAGCTTGATTCCTTCCGAATAGTCGGCGGCGACTTTGCCTATGGACAAGAGGCCGCCTCGTCAGTAGCCGCCTCTAGCAGCAGTACAGCTACAACCTCTTCCGTGAGCGCCACAAGCAGCTCATCCCCTGCCATGAGTGGTGGTCAGTTTAAACATCGCTTAATTAACACGTCGGACATTCACCCAAACGGTGACCCCGACGATTGGCAATCCATGGTTCGTCAGTTGGTCATGTCTGACATTGTTGATATCGAAGGCTTAATCCCCACAACGGGTTGCTGGGTAAAGAGCCAAAACGGCAGCGGCATGACGCTTCTTAACGGTATATTGGATGCCTACGCGCAGTCGTATAACAATCTAAAAGTGCATGGCGACTTCCCAACCCCCGAGTACCTTCGCTCGATATCGGTGCCAGGCCAAACTGGTTATGGCATGGGCGGCGTGGGCGCAGGCAAAGACAGTCCCGGTTCAGAACTGATCATTAAAGCGGTAGATAAAGACGACCCACGGCCGGTGTGGACAACCTGCTGGGGTGGCTGTAACACCATTGCGCAAGCGGTTTGGAAGGTGCAAAACACCCGAACAAAAGCTGAATTGGACAAATTTATTAGCAAAATCCGCGTTTATGATGTTTTGGGCCAAGGCGAAGCTGGCAATTGGCTTGCTCAAACCTTCCCCAATTTGCTCTTTATCCGCGCTACGGGTGTTTACGGTTGGCAAGAAGCTAAAAATGGCGCTTACTACCAAAAGATTCAAAGCCTTGGTCCTTTAGGTGCCAAATTTCCTGATACTAAATATGCTCCCGAAGGCGATACCCCCGCATTTATGCATGTGGTTCAGCCGGGGCTAAACAATCCAGACGATATTACTCAAGGCGGCTGGGGCGGTCGTTTTAATAAGACTAAAACGAAGAATATTAAAGGTATGAGCTGCATGAATAGTGGCGCCTATAACGACCACTTTATGCACGGCAATTTGGGAAGTGCGGCTGACATTAAAAAATGGAGCGACGGTTACAATAACGACTTACTGGCTCGTATGCAGTGGAGCACTACCAGCAACTACAAAGCCGTAAATCACCACCCCATTATTGTGCTAAATGGCCAAGAGAAAATGGCTGTAATGACTATGAATGTACAGGCGGGAACGACGGTGGCGTTAAATGCATCAGCCTCTCGTGATCCAGATGCTAATAACCTCAATTATGCTTGGCAGTTCTACAAAGAGCCCAGCTCCTATGGCGGGTCGGTCTCTATTGCAGGCGGCACATCATCAATCGCCAGCATACAAGTTCCATCCGATGCCGGCGGCAAGAGCATTCACATTATTCTGACGCTTAAAGATAATGGCTCGCCAAGCTTAACGGCTTATCGTCGCGTGATATTGAACGTTAAATAAAAAAGCACCGCTAGTATCAAGGCTGGCGTTAATTTAAGGGGGCACTTAGTGCCCCCTTTTTTATTGCACAAAGTCCAGAGCGCTTGTATAGCGCCCATGGATGGCTTGTAGGTAATTGCTCCTGCATTATCTTAATATCCTACAGCCATGTAGGCCTATCGGCCCAGAAAATAACCGCGCGACTGCATTTGGGCTCGGTGCTGAATAGTTACGATTTCTTTTGAAAAAAGCTTAACTAATCGCCTTATCCACAATGGTTTGAGCTTCGGCGATTAAGTCTTTTAAATGTTCACGCCCCTTAAAACTTTCGGCGTAAATTTTGTAAATATCTTCGGTTCCGGAGGGGCGCGCAGCAAACCAGCCGTTTTGGCTAGTGACTTTAATGCCGCCAATATTGGCGTTGTTACCGGGTGCTTTAGTTAAGATGCTTTCGATTTTATCGCCCGCTAATTGCGTTGAGGTGATTTGCTCGGGCGAGAGCTGCGAAAGGGCTTTTTTCTGCGCGGCATTGGCGGGCGCTTCAACGCGGTTTTCGGCGGCGTGGCCGAATTGCTCGGCCAGTTGCAAATAGCCTTGGCCAGGATCGCGGCCGGTTTTGGCTTTTATTTCGCCGGCTAATAAGGCGGGGATTAAGCCGTCTTTGTCGGTACTCCAAACACTGCCATCTATACGCAAAAAAGAAGCTCCAGCGCTTTCTTCACCACCAAAACCTAGCGAACCATCAAACAAACCCTGTGCAAACCACTTAAAACCGACGGGAACTTCATAGAGTTGGCGGCCCAGTTTGTGGGCGATTTTATCGATCATGCTGCTACTAACGACGGTTTTACCAATGGCGGTAGCCGCGCCCCATAACGGGCGGTTTTGGAATAAATAATCAATCGCCACGGCTAAATAGTGGTTGGGCGGCAGCAAGCCAACGCTTGGCGCAATAATACCGTGGCGGTCGTGATCGGTATCGCAGGCAAAGGCCACGTCAAAGTCATCTCGGCGCGCTAACATGCTGTGCATGGCATAGCTGGATGACGGATCCATGCGAATTTTGCCGTCCCAATCGGCGGGCATAAACCCAAAGGTTTTATCAATGGCGCCATTTAACACGGTTAAGTTGAGCTGGTGTTGTTCGGCAATGGCGTGCCAATAGGCCACGCCAGCACCGCCGAGTGGGTCAACGCCCATGCGCACATCGGCTTCGCGAATGGCGTCCATATCGATAACGTTAACGAGGTCGGCCACGTAGGTGTTGACGTAATCGTGGTAATGGGTGGTGGCGGCGTGAATGGCTTTGCTGTAATCCATGCGTTTAACATCGCGCAGTTGGTTGCCGAGCAGTTCGTTGGCGCGCGCTTGCATCCAGTTGGTGATGTCGCTATCGGCTGGGCCGCCGTTGCAGGGGTTGTATTTAAAGCCGCCGTTATCCGGTGGATTGTGTGAAGGCGTAATCACTACGCCATCGGCCAAGCCACTGTTGCGGCGGCGATTGTAAGTGAGAATGGCGTGGGAAATAGCGGGCGTTGGGGTGTATTCACCATTGCTGGCCAGAATAATTTCGATGCCGTTGGCGGCAAACACTTCAACGGCACTTATTTGTGCTGGCTCCGAGAGTGCGTGGGTGTCTATTCCGACAAATAAGGGGCCGGTAATGCCTTGTTGTTGGCGGTAGTCGCAAATGGCTTGGCTAATGGCGAGTACGTGGTGCTCGTTAAAGCTTGTTTTAAAGGCCGAACCGCGATGACCCGAAGTGCCAAAAGCAACGCGTTGTTCGGAGATGTTAATATCGGGAGTATTTTTGTAATAGGCGTCGATAAGCTGCGGTATATCGACCAGCATGGAGCTTGGCAATAAGGTTCCAGCGAGGGCGCTGATGGTCATAATGACTCCTGTAGGCTCAATCTAAGTACATGAATTGGCGTCAATAATAACCATTTCTGGTGCCAATCGGGTTTTCGGTTGAGGCTTATTTTTAGCGCGTTTTAGGGTTTACCTCACTAAAAAATTAATGCTGCCAATGAATGCACCAAAACTAACGAATAAAATAAAGCTTGCACTTTTGGAGTGCGATTTTTAGGGCCGATGATAAAAACAAGCAAGGAAAAAATGGACACTCAACAAACGTCGTTACACGAACAATTAAAAAATTACTTTGGTTTTGATGCTTTTAGGTATGGCCAGCAAGCTGTAGTAGAAAAGTTATTGGCGGGACATTCGACCTTGGCGATTTTCCCGACGGGCGCGGGTAAGTCTTTGTGTTATCAATTTACCGCACTACAACTACCCCATTTAACGGTGGTGGTTTCGCCTTTATTAGCGCTAATGAAAGACCAGCTCGATTTTTTAAAAGGCAAAGGCATTGCCGCCGCCAGTTTAGATTCCACTTTAAGCCCCGATGAATATTCGCGTGTTATGCAAGATGCCCGCAGTGGCCAGTTAAAAATATTAATGGTCTCGGTCGAGCGTTTTAAAAATGAGCGTTTTCGGCAATTTATTGAGGGCGTGGCAATCTCGTTATTGGTGGTAGACGAGGCCCACTGCATGTCGGAATGGGGCCATAATTTTCGTCCCGATTATTTAAAATTACCGAGTTACCGCGACAGTTTAAATATTCCTTTAGTGTTGCTGCTAACCGCGACAGCCACTAAACGTGTTAAATACGATATGGCCCATAAATTTGCGATTGCGGCCGAGCATATTGTGCAAACCGGTTTTTATCGGGCCAATTTAGACCTGTCGGTTTTACCCGTGGACGAGCCGAAAAAAATGCCTTGTTGCTGCGTGTAGTGCAAAAACATTCGCGGGATTTTGGCGTCAGCGATGCCATTAGCGGTGTAGGCATTATTTATGTCACGCTACAAAAAACCGCCGAAGATGTGGCCAATTTTTTAGCCGCGCAGGGCGTTAATGCCAAGGCCTACCATGCGGGCTTAGAAAACGAGACACGGCAGGCCATTCAAAATGGTTTTATGGCGGGCGCTATTAGCGTGGTAGTTGCCACTATTGCCTTTGGTATGGGGGTGGATAAAGCCGATATTCGTTTTGTAGTGCATTATGATTTACCTAAATCTATCGAGAATTACAGCCAAGAAATAGGCCGCGCAGGCCGCGATAATTTACCTTCGCGCTGCGTGGTATTGGCTAATTTAGATGGACTGCAAACGGTCGAAAATTTTGTCTATGGCGACACACCCGAATTCCACAGCATTCAAAAAGTGCTGAAAACTATTGCTGAGCAAACCCAAAACCATCAATGGGAATTGCAGTTGTATGGTTTATCCAACCATTCCAATATTCGCCAATTAACGCTTAAAACCTTATTGGTACAGCTTGAATTACGGGGGATTTTAACCGCACTTTATAGTTATTCCGCCGAGCATAAAATTAAATTATTGCACGATAAAAATACTATTTTGCAACGCTTTAATGGCGAGCGCGCCGACTTTATTGCCGCTATTTTTAACGCGGTTAGGTTTAAAAAAATCTGGGGCGAAATGGATTTTGATGCGCTTTATAAACACTATGGTGGCGAGCGCAAGCGCGCCTTGGCGGCACTGGAATATTTACACGAGAAAAAATTAATCGACTTGCAATCGTCGGGCTTGACCGAGGTGTATAGCGTCAATACCGAGTTGTTACAGCAGCCCGCGTTGGCCGACGAATTATTTCAAGCCTTTAAGCAGCACGAAGTGGCGGAGATTACCCGCATTGGTTATTTGGTGCGTTTTTTAGAATCTAAAACGTGCTTGAGTTTTGGTTTGGCCCGTTATTTTGACGACGCTAACGCGCCCGAGCATTGCGGCCATTGTTCGGTTTGCCGTGGCCGTATTGCCGAATTAACTCGCACCCATACCACCGATATTCCTGCGCCCACGCTTATTGCTGCCGCGCAAAATATCAAAAATCATTTGCACACCAAAGGCGAAAAAACCGTGAGCCACGAATTAATTGCGCGTTTTTTAGCCGGCATTTCCGTACCCTTATTCACCCGCACCAAAGCACGGCAGGCGGGTGGTTTTGGTTTGGCAGAGACGATGCGCTATGAGGATATTTTGAAGGTGATTGAGGGGATGTAAGTCCGCTGTGTTTTTATTGAATGAACAAGCGGTCAATCCAAAAGGTTCAGCAAAAGGGGCGGTAAAAAGGGTCGATAAAAAGGGGCGAGTCTTTTATTTATAATCTTGTCTCTGCCGCGATGGCTATTCAGTATTTTAGTATTCAATGTAGTCTTGTCACTCTTCAGCCGCCGAGCCTAAATGCCCCTAAAAACAACCACCCAACGGCATTTTTTACGGAGAATGGGCCAATAGCTGAAATTTTACTCTTGGCTTGCGCACTTTTCCGGCACATCAATAATGCGTTCGTTATTACTAAAGTCGCCATCACCCACTACATACCACACCGCTACATTGGCGTGTTGCATTTGGGTAATGGCTATATCACTGCGCCAACGAAGCGTTTGAGTTGCGAGAGTAAATTCTTTTTTGGGATCGAGACTTAACAAAGGAATAGCTAAACGAATGTCACCGGTATCATTATTTTTAATCACAATAGCGACGCCGTTTTTTTCATCCCACGCATTGTTTTGTAAGACAATGCCCGTTTTATTGCTAAGGTCGATATTTAAAAAACAGCTTTGGGCATCAATACTGATCTGATCAATCGCTACATCGGGCGCGGTATAAACAATCGCGTCACCCGCTATTTGCCCCTTGCCAATACGGCAATCCATTGCGCGTGTTGCGCTATCGTTATGCTGATTAAAGTCACCAAATTCTTCGCCATATTTCAACTCGACCGTCACGGGCGTTGCGTTATTAACAAATACGGTTTTTGATTTAATCACTAGCTCGCCGTTATCACTCGCTAAAAGTCTCCGGCGATCCAATTTAGAAAAAGAAAGCGACTGTTCAGCTTGCTCGCCTTTTTTAATATTGATAATTGTCGGTTGATCTGCAAAATAAAAATGAGTCGGTAGTGCTCCGCCTAGATTTTTAATCGCCACATTGAGATGGCATTTTTTATCTAACCAAACATCCTCAATACCAAAATCCATATAGGCATGGCTATGCGCTTTTGGCATGCTCACACTCAAAAGCAACAACAATAAATAACGTAGAGCCATGAGCAATATCCACCGACGGATTCAACACGCACAGTCAAAACAAAAAAATAAAAAAACACCGCGCGGTCTTAGCTCCAATGAGCAAAAACTACGCGATGGACAATGCCGTAGATGGCAGGCCGCTATGGGCACTTACCCGCCAATGCGCCGGTATGCCACACCTTAAGCACATCAATATTGGCTAAACCTTCCATCGTATTGGCAGTCAATTTCAGCGTATTGTTGCCTGCCGTCAGTCGTACTTTAAGGGTTTCGGTTTGCCAATTTGTCCAGCTGGTGGTTGATGCGAAATTGAACGTGCCGCGCGCAGTGCCGTTAATGCTCAATGCTCCCGGACGATTCGATACGCCCGCATAGCGAATACTGAGGGTGTAGTCATCGGTTTTGGGCACATTTAACGCCCAAGTCACGCTGACACCCATGGCATTATCGGTGTTGGCATAACCCGCTGTGCCGGTGTAACCACCTTGGATGTTTTCAACCACACCCGCCACCGAACAAAAACCTGCTGCATTTTCTTGCACTTCTAAAATAGGTTCCGAAGAGGTTTCACTTTCGGCGCCGGCGTAATACATCTTGGGCGTTGGGGCATCCTGCATATCATGGCCCAAGAAAAAACCGGGGTGCGGAGGTTGGTTATAGGCCACATTTTGCCAAGCAATCGCAACGCGATACTGAGAGTCGTGCATCAAGGTATAGATGCGATGGTCAGTAGGCGTAATAGTGGTGGCGATCACCAACTTACTGTTATCACTGGTGCGCATAATAAGCTCTTCGCGCCAATCGCCCAGAATATCGGCCGATAAAGAAGGGGTTGCTTTGGTGCCGTTATTACTTGCGCCACCAAATACGGCGGCCGCATCAAAAATAGTATTAGTGCGACCTGCGCGATAATCCCATTTATTAACCACGGTTCCGCCCCCTAATTCGCGCAACAAATCGCCATCCCACCAAATCGCAAAGTTGGTGCCGGGTCGGCCTGTTAACACTTTACGGTCGGCCGTTAAAGTACCGCCACTTGAGCCAAACACTTCGACGCCTGGATGATCGGGGTTTACATCGGCGGCCACACCGCGACCAATATCACCCGATACCTTGGCCGAATACAAAATGCGGCCAGTGGCAGCGTCATGGACTTCTACACCGTGATCGCCATAACAGCTTGGGCTTTCGTGCACCATAAACACTTCGAGGCCAGGGTTGGATAAATCGATGTCGGTTACGTGCAGTGCATCGCCATGACACAAGCCTGTTGTGTACAGGCCCTTACCATCGTCATTAATCGTGGCAGCACCGTAGACAATTTCGTCGCGGCCATCACCGTCCACATCGGCAATGCTCAAACTGTGCGCACCTTGGTAAATATAATTGCGGTTAAGGCCGCTACGCTTATTGGCTAAAAACTCCCAACGGGTCGTGAACTTGCCATCTTTCCAATCTACGGCGGCTATTTTGGTTTGGCCGTCGGCGCCGTAATCGTAATAACCGCGAGCCCAAATCATGCTGGGCGTTTCACCATTCACATAGGCCACACCGGCCAAAAAGCGGTTAGAGCGATTCAGTTTGCGACTCATGCTATCGCCACCCCAATCTTGCAAATTGCCGCGTGAATTAGGGTAAGCGACAGATGCCATAGCTACGCCGGTTGCACCATTAAACATGGTGAGATATTCCGGCCCAGTGCCTATATGACCACTGACATAGTGATTTTTGTTGGCTTCGCCGATTAATTTACCCGCACTATCTTTGGCGCCATCGGAGGTACGCACCGCCATCTCGGCTTTACCGTCGCCATCAAAGTCGAACACCATAAATTGGGTATCGTGGGCGCCCGCGCGAATATTGGGACCTAAATCCACTCGCCATAAACGCTGGCCACTCATTTTATAGGCATCAATAAACACTTTACCCGTGTAACCAAAACTCTCGCTATCGCGCTGGTTAGAAGGGTCCCATTTAAGAAAAATTTCATACTCACCATCGCCATCGACATCGCCCACAGAGGCATCGCCGGGCGAGTAGGTATAGGCTTCGCCGCTCGGTATTTTGTCGGCAGGTGGTGGCGTTAAATTTATACTCTTGTATTGCTGCGCCCACACACTAACGTCTTTGCTTGCCTTTCTTTCTACGCCATTGATTACCGCGCGCACACTATAAGTACTGTTTTGTGCAGCGCCTTGATCGACATAGTTAGTTTTGGTGGTAATGGGACTGTTAGTGATTTTTTGACCATTGCGATAAATGTTAAAGCCCGTGCTTTTGGGCTCATCAGCCCACAAGCGCCAACTGAGATAAACACCCTCACCGGTTTTAACCGCCACCAAGCCACGGTCCAGAGCTTCCATTTGCCGGCCCGATTTCACTTGGGTGACAGGCGCTACATGATGCCCGCGATCAATATCAGCCACCGAACTTGAACTCATCGCTGCAGCACTCGACACCACAACGGGCACAGAGGATGACCGCACCTGACTGCTCACCACTAGTTGGCTACTGCTAACAACGCTTTGACGGCTACTTACGGCTACTTGACTGCTACTTACCACGACTTGACTGCTACTTACCACGACTTGACTGCTACTTACCACGACTTGACTACTACTGCTGGTATTGGTCTGACCAGTACAGGCCGCCAATAGGGCTGCGCTACTGATTAAAGCGAGTTGTTTTATCATTGCATTGTCCAATATATGAATAACTTTTAATTAAAAATCAAAGACTTACAGAAATAGCTGGCGCTTTGTCGTTTTTGTGATAACGCTTAGGGCTTTAAGTGATTGTGCGACGAACAGATAGAGTACAGATTTTGGTAACCAAAAAATGAGGCCTAAATCTCTCTTTGTCTTGTTGTGCGCAGGCTTGGCTAAATAGGCAGAGTGGGTGGCGCGATGCTTGAACCTATTGCGAGGGGAATAAAAAGAGGGTTTGTAACTATTCAGCACCGAGCCTAAATGCAGTCGTGGGTTATGAGCAAGCGTTTTAATCTGTTTTTTTAGCGTCGGTTTTAGTGCCTTTTTTAACGCCATTTTTAACACCCTCAACACCTTTTTTTGCAGATGGACGCATCGGCTCGCGCGAGATAATAGCGACTTGCACCTTAGGGTCGGCCCATGGACCGGTGACGTTATAACGTACGCTAGCCAAGTCATCGACTTGTTTTTTGAAGAGTTTACCCACCACATACACCCCCATCGCGGCCGGCAAACCCGCCACAAAAGCCGCCGCTACCGCTAAGTTTCCTGCGGCCGGCAAAGTCGCCACTAATTGGCTATTGATGGTTTTTTTACTCATGCTGAGCTCACCCGTTAAGAATAAGTCGGCCGACGAGGTATCGACGACCAAGGGCGATTCTTCGGGCAAGCGCACGCGGTCTCGATCAAACATAAAGCGCCCACGTACCGTGTCGTAAGCCAAACCTTCGGTATTTAAATCCGAAAAATCCAAGCGTAAACGACGCGCGATAGTATCGAAATTAAACAGTGCAAAAAGCTGTAATAACGCCGATTCACCGCCCGATTCGCCTTGCGTAAACAAACCAGAATCGAGTGATAAATCAACACTGCCGGATAATTTATCCATCGCCATTTGATCGGGATAGCCCGGCCAGTTAAGGCTTAACGTGGCAGTGGCAGTCTGGCTGGTAATGGCCGCAGGCAGACCAAAACGCCTTAGCACATCACCCACATTGGCAACGCTTAACGGGCCGCTAAAGCTACTTTCCCACTCGCTGGGGCCACGTTTATAAATGGCCAAAGTGCCATTTTGAGTGGTGACGCCGCGCAATTGCCCCGCAATATCTTTAGCCACTAGACCGTGCAGTTGTGGCCGATAACTAAAACTTACATGGCCTAGCGCTTCGTCACCGAGCGTTAACTGGCTAATACTCACATTCATCGCTTCAAGGTGCTCAAGCGCGGCATCGGCTAACAGACTGGTTTTTTGTTGTTGCACGGCCTCGCTGGCGAGCGTCGCGGAGGCGACGGGCGCGGTGGAAGGGGCGCGCAAATGTAAATACTTGATGGTGACATCCGACGGGCGCTTATCATCAAAACGCAGGTAGCTGGCAAGCACCATCGGCGTATCGATATCAAAATAAAACGCTTCGGGCAATTGCCGAGCGCTAGCCTTAACTGATTGCAACTCGAGATCGCCAAAACGCGCGGTATCAGCCGATATCGCCATCGAAAATAGCGGTGCTAACGAGACCGGCGGTGCCTTTTTAACGCTCGGCTCTAATGCGGTATCACTGAGCGCGTTGTCGGTAATACTGGCCTTGCTATCGACGTGCTCTGTATTTGACTTCGCCCGATAGTCATCAATCTTATGCCACCAAGCTTTGGCATCTAATTGTTCAAAATGGCCATGCACATGCATGCTGCCATCAACGGCAACGGCCGCTTCATTTAAACCAACATCCAGCGCGACCAATTGCGAACCCGCTAAGGTCATAGCAGCGGCGGCGGTACTGTTTTGTAATTGGCTGACAATACCTATTTGGCTGTTATTGCTGCCGCGCGGTAAACGGTAGCTCATGCTTAACGCAATAGGCTGTTCGGCGCTTTTGGCGTAGGGCTCTGGCAAATTGATAGCCACGCCCGCCAAGGACGATGTTAGCCTGAGATCAATGCCTTGCTCGGGGTGATCAAAGGGTAATTTGACCTGCCCCGCGACCGCTGTACGGCCTTCCAAATAGTCTAAAAAGGGTTGTTTCAACCAGCTATTTACATCGCTAATTGCCACCTCTGGCACCGCAAAATCGAGCGCCAACCAGCGCCCTTTTTGATTTTTCTGCGTTTTTAAGTGGCCGCTAATGGGCTTATTCCATAACAGCGCGCTGAGCTGCGGCACGCTCAAGCCTTTACTCGAATGGTAGGCCACATCCGCTTTAATCTGCTTAAACTCCAACCCCACACTGGCTAATGCAAAGGTGCCGTCGCTCACACTAGCTTGAATATCCTGCCAACCATCGGCCAAATTGCCCCCCAACGGGACCCGTAAATTTACATGCCCTTGATATGGCCCCGTGGCCTGCATTTGCGACAAGGCATCACCGGCCAAGGTATTGATGGGGCTATTGCGCAGTAACGCGAGAACATTTTGAGTGTCGCCATGGACATCGGCGCTAATGAGTAAAGCGGGTTTATTGTTGCTTGTGCGCGTTAAACTTACCTGGCCCTTGTGTAAAACATTGCCCTGTAATTGGCCGCGTGCAATGGCGATGTTTAAATCAAAATCGTCCAGCAACAAGGTCGCATCGACGTTTTCCAGCACTGGCCAATGAGGATCAAAGGCGAGCTTGCCCTGCTCAATATTCAGACCTAACTGCAAACTGCGCGGCCGCAGAGGTTGTGCCAATAAAGAGCCGCGATAAATAAATGCGCCATCGCTTAAGTTGCCCTCTTTAATACTGTTATTGAGCCATTGGTAGAACGAATCGGGAATGGTGTAAGGGATAAACATATCGTGATACTTAGCCACACTGTTGCG
Organism: Marinagarivorans sp.; assembly: GCA_034519605.1. GTDB lineage: Bacteria > Pseudomonadota > Gammaproteobacteria > Pseudomonadales > Cellvibrionaceae > Marinagarivorans. The sequence continues at coordinate 104,478 of JAXHOG010000071.1, read as the reverse complement.
CATACCCACGATCAACATCATTTCGGGCTCGATTTCATCGCTGTGATGGGTCGGGATGCTCAAATAGACATAGCCCGAACCTTCGCCACTTTCACCCTTTACATACAGTAAGCCCGAGGTGACATAGACCATTTTTTGCGGTAAATCGAGAAACCAAGCCACCTCGCCCGCCGCCTCGTCAAAGCTCAGCGGCTTTTTATACATTTTGGGGTAATGCATGACAAAACCCTCGTTCGAAGCAATCACCATGCGCCCCTGCTTGGCGCTGAGCTCCACAAAACCGCTAGCGTGGCGAATCTCCGGCGCGCCCTGCCAACTGTCTACGGCACCCTCGACCACATCGGCCTGCAATTTAAAATAACCTTCGTCGGGCGTTGTTAAGGTAATGCCAATATTCGATAACAACCCGCGCGGTTTGAGCGACGCATAAATGCCCGAGGCTGGCCCGCTAATATTGAGCGCTTCAAAGGCCTGGCCCCAGGCCGTAACATTCAGTTCGCGAATGCGCGCCGCAACGCCTTTGGTGGCATTTACCGCCAGCTCTATATCCAACGGCGGTGCCGACGCTTGTGGCCAACTCAAACCCAACTGTTTAAGTTGCGCAAACAACCCTTCGGCGCGATTCCAGTGGCCCGTGTAGCTAAACTTAGGGATGGACGGCGCCTCGATATTGCTCGGCAAATCGAACGGTAAACCATCGGCTTTAGCCCAACCGCTAAAACTCATGCCTTTATGCATCGAGCCATCAAACCACAACTGCATATTCATGCGGCTGCCTTTACTCCACCGCCCCGGTTCGATATTCAGCCATTTCTGCAAGCCCGTCGCCGCCACCACTTTTTGCAGCGGAAATTGGTTGAGGCGTAAATAACCTTTGGCGCTAAACGCGGCGGCGTTGCGAGGGTCGCCAATACCTTCGAGTACCCAATAAAAGGCTTCGGTATCGGCATCGACGCCAATTTTGGCTTTTAAGCGGTGGAAGTTGGCATCGTTTTCGAGTGTCACAGAGGGAATCGTCATCTCGGCGACATGGCCGGTATTAAAACCCAAAGACAGCTCGGTATCTTTAAGCGCTAAGCGGCGACCCAATAGGAAAATATCGAGTGGATCATCAAGCTTAAAGTGTCTATTTTCCGCCGAAGTTTTTGGTAAGCCCGCCACCGACCACAACCCATCTTGCGCTTGCGTTAACTGGGCGCGTAAACCCTCAAACTGCAATTGCCCCAAGGCCACCCGCCAGTCGAACACCAGCGCCAGTAAATTTACTTCGACGGATACATGTTTGGCATAGAGCTCGCCTGTATCAATACCTGGCGTGCCACCACTCACAGACACATCATTCAGCATTAAGGCAGGACGCAAGCCTTGCCAGCGCCCCTGCACATGGCCCACTTTAATCGTGGCGTTCAATTGCGCCGACAAAATGGCTTCTATCTGGGCAGAGTAATTATTTAAATAAGGGAATATCGAGCGCCCAAGCTGCACGCAGGCTGCAAACAAGATCACAGCAAAAATAGCCGTGCCCCAGACAAGGCGCGCAAAAAATTTGAGCTGACGGCGACGCAACCTCATCAAGTGACTACCTAACCGCGCCGAGAGTGCACAGATAAAGGTTCATAGGATTAAACCAACACTTTGCCATGTGATTACACCAACACAATGTCGTATTGCTCTTGGTTGTAGAGCGTCTCAACCTGCAACTGAATGGTGCGGCCAATAAACAGTTCTAGCTCGGCAATATTGTCTGACTCTTCATCCATCAAACGGTCGATGACCACTTGCGAGGCCAATACCAAGAGTTTGGTATCGTCATAGGCGCGCGCTTCGCGCAGGATTTCGCGAAAGATTTCATAGCACACAGTTTCGGGCGATTTCATCACCCCGCGGCCTTCACATAAAGGACAGGGCGCGCACAATAATTGCCCCAAAGATTCACTGGTGCGCTTGCGTGTCATCTCGACCAAGCCCAATTTTGATACGCCCATAACGTTGGTTTTGGCGCGGTCGCGTTCGAGGTGTTTTTCGAGCGTGCGCAAGACTTGGCGCTGATGCTCTTCTTCGCTCATATCGATAAAATCGATGATGATGATGCCACCCAAATTGCGCAATCGCAGTTGCCGCGCAATCGCACTGGCCGCTTCGAGATTGGTTTTAAAGATGGTTTCTTCCAGTGTGCGCGTGCCCACAAAAGCACCCGTATTGACATCGATGGTCGACATAGCTTCGGTCTGTTCGATAATCAAATAACCGCCCGACTTTAACGGCACACGTTTATCGAGCGCTTTTTGCAGCTCATCTTCGACACCGTACAGATCAAAAATCGGGCGCGGGCCGGGATAATGCTCGATGCGCCCGCCAATTTCCGGCGCGTAATGTTGGGCGAAGTTTTCCATTTTTTGCAGCGATTCTCGGGAATCAATACGAACTTTCTCCAAGCTTGGGCGCATTAGGTCACGCACCGTGCGCATAAACAGCGGTAAGTCTTCGTAAATTAAGGCAGGCGCTTTAGCTTTTTGAATGCGCTCGGCAAGGTTGTGCCAAAGCTTGTAGACAAACGGAATATCGGCTTTTAATTCGTCGGCGGTCGCGCCCTCGGCGGCAGTACGCACAATAAAACCACCGCCATATTGGGCTTGGTAGTCGGTAGTAATTTCGGTGACGGCAGTCTTGAGGCGCTCGCGCTCGGCGGCATCTTCGATGCGGGTAGAAATACCAATATGTTGGCTGTGCGGCATGTACACCAAATAACGTGCCGATACCGATATATGGGTGGTCAAACGTGCGCCTTTGGTGCTGATGGGATCTTTGGTAACTTGCACCAATACCTGCTGACCTTCGCGCAATAACTTGCGAATATCGGCGGTATCGATCACTTTACCGTCTGTTTTTTTGGCGTCTGTTTTTTTGGCGTCTACATTGTTCGCTTCTTCCGCTTGAATGCCGACCTGTTTAGCTTGTGAGCTTTTGCCCTCAGCATCGGTGTCGTCTGGCTGACTGGTAATGTCACCGGCGTGAATAAAACCCGCACGTTCGAGGCCAATATCAACAAATGCCGCCTGCATGCCCGGCAATACCCGCACAACTTTACCCTTGTAAATATTGCCCACAATGCCGCGCTTTTGGGCGCGCTCTATGTAAATTTCCTGCACCACGCCGTTTTCAACCAAAGCCGCACGGGTTTCTGCGGGGCCAAAGTTAACCAGTATTTCGTCCGACATAAGTCATCCTATTAAAGTCATCCTATTAAAAGTGTGCGCAAGAAAAAAAGGTTAAAAAGGCTTAAAGAGTCTCGGGCGCCTGCCAATAAGGCAGCCCCAATTGGCTAAGCAGTTGCTGAGTTTGTGCAACCGGCAAGCCCATTACCGCCGAATAACTGCCCTCTAGATGCTCGACAAACACACCACCAAAACCTTGAATACCGTAACCTCCCGCTTTATCGCAAGGCTCGCCGGTGGCCCAATAGCGCGCAGCTTCATCGTCTGTAATCACACGAAAAGTCACCGCACTGGTCACTAATACGCTGTGTAATTCGTTAGCTTTACAGACCGCCACAGCGGTATGGACTTGATGCGTGCGGCCACTTAATAAAGCCAACATCGCCTGCGCATGGTCAGCGTTGCGCGGCTTTTCTAACACCTGGCCTTGGCATTCAACAAGGGTATCGGCACCTAATACCACGGCGCTAGGGTAAAGCCGCGCACCTTCACGCGCTTTGTCTTGCGCTAGCCGCTGCACGTAATCCTGCGGTAGCTCAGCTTCGCCACGTTGCTCCGGCACATCAATACGCACCACCTCAAAAGGCACACCTATTTGCGCTAACAACTCGGCACGACGCGGTGACTGAGAGGCCAATAAAAGTGTTTTTGTCATAGCAATTTGCTCGCGCAGATCAACAAGAAAAAGAATATAAACACGAACTCTGCAGCTCAGATGTCGCCGTTAGTGGTGTGAGAAATGGCTCGCCGGTTTTAGCAAGACAGCCAACAGCGGCCAACAAAGGGCGGTCACCACCGATGGCAATATAATCATTTGCGCAGGCGCAATATAACCATCCAACCCTTGCACCCAGTTGACGGCCATTTGATGCACGCCCACAAAAACAAAAACCCACAGTGTTTGCTGCACAATGCCGTAACTTTGCAGTCGCTGATAGGAGCACAGGCAAACATACACCACAAACGCTTGCGCCAAAGCATGCGCACCCCAAACCCCGGCCACCACAACATCTTGAATAAAACCAATCGTCCAAGCGCTAATCACGCCAAAACGGTAAGGATGGTAAAGCGCAAAAAAGATGGATAACAGCGCAATAAATTCGGGCCGAAACCACGCATAGTGGCTTGGTAAAGGATAAACCGCCAGCAACAAGCCTAGACTCATGCATAGCAGCATTAATAAATAATGGGGCCAATGCGAAGAAGCTGTCACTGCTCGGCCGCCGGTGACGCATGCAAACCTGGGGCAGCGCTTGGTTTACTAACAGAGCTTGGTTTACTAACAGAGCTTGGTTTACTAACAGAGCTTGGTTTACTAACAGAGCTTGGTGCATTAGAAGCCGCTGTGGGCAGCGAGGTATCTACAGAACTCTCGGGTAGAGGTGCTTTTTCCGAAACGGTTGTGCTCTCAGAAACGGTTGTGCTCTCAGAAACGGTTGTGCTCTCAGAAACGGTTGTGCTCTGAGAAACGGTTGTGCTCTGAGAAACGATTGTGCTCTCAGAAAAAGTTAAGTTAGGGCGTTTTTGCTCGGTTGCAAACACTAACAGCACATAACGATTACGATTGAGTTGCGCTTTGGGCACAGCCGTCACTTCGGCAAAAGGACGACCAGGATCGTAGGTAATTTTTTGCACAGTAGCTACCGGATAACCAGCGGGATAAATCTGATCCAAACCAGAGCTCACCAACAAATCACCCTCTTGAATATCTAAGGTAGTGGGCACATGGCGCAAGCCCAACTCAAAGACGCTACCACGACCTTCAGCAATAAGGCGCTCGCCATTGCGATTAATTTGCACTGGGATAGCGTGGCTGGTATCGGAAATCAACAACACGGCGCTATCGGATGCCGACACGTTAACGACTTGGCCAATCAAACCAAAGGCATCCACCACCGGCTGACCAATATAAACGCCATCATCGGTGCCACGATTAATGAAAACTTTATGAATACTAGGGTCGGGCGCAACGCCAATTAAATCGGCCACCAGCACGCGCTGATTAATGGTATCGGCCGAATTTAACAGCTGGCGCAAACGGGTGTTTTCGGCGGCCAAAAAAGCGAGCTGCTGCAATTTACGCTGATGCACCAGCAAATCGCTACGCAAGCTTTCGTTTTCTTGAATCAACTGATCGCGGCTAATTAAGCGGGCGTGCCCCCACTCGCTTAGCTTACGAGGAATATCGGTAATGTGATAAAAAGGCGCCGCAAAAGCGAGCGTCTTATTGCGCGTATCGTTCAACCACGGCGTTGCGATAAACGCATAAATTAACAACGTCGAGAGCACAAAAAGGGCGGCCATCTTAGCACCTAAAGACGGCCCTTCAGTGAATAGCAATTTGATGTCGCTGTCCTCGCATGAATTTCACAACAAAAAAAATGGCGCAGAAATGAAAAAGCCAATGTAGTGCAGATAGACTAACATTGGCCGACGTTCGCGTATTTTACAAGATGCTACCTAAACAAGAGTGCCTCAACCTAGGGGCATTTAAGACAGCATCATAGTGCGGCGATCCATCAACTCCATCGCTTTACCGCCGCCACGGGCAACACAGGTTAACGGATCTTCGGCAATAATCACCGGCAAGCCGGTCTCTTCCATAATCAAACGATCAATACTGCGCAGCAATGCGCCACCACCGGTAATCACAATGCCGCTTTCGGCAATATCGCTGGCCAGCTCAGGCGGGCATTGCTCAAGCGCATTTTTAACCGCATGCACAATACCGGCTAAAGGCTCCTGTAAGGATTCTAAAACTTCATCGCTATTTAGGGTAAAACTACGTGGGACACCTTCGGCCAAGTTGCGGCCACGCACATCAATCTCTAACACTTCACTGCCCGCAAAAGCGCAGCCAATTTCTTTTTTGATGCGCTCGGCCGTGGCTTCGCCAATGATGCTACCGTACTTGCGGCGCACAAAATTGATAATGGCCTCATCAAAACGATCGCCACCAATGCGCACGGAATCCGAATGCACAACACCATTCAACGAAATAATCGCGATCTCGGTAGTGCCGCCACCAATATCAATCACCATCGAGCCAGTCGCTTCTTCCACCCGCATGCCCGCACCAATCGCGGCGGCCATGGGTTCTTCGATCAAATGCACTTCGCGCGCGCCAGCACCCACAACCGATTCACGAATCGCGCGTTTTTCCACTTCAGTCGACAAGCAGGGGACGCACACCAATACGCGCGGAGACGGCGCAAACCAAGAATTCTCATGTGCTTTTTTAATAAAGTGTTGAAGCATTTTTTCGGTAATTTGGAAATCGGCAATCACGCCATCTTTTAAAGGGCGAATCGCCATGATATTGCCGGGCGTACGACCCAACATACGCTTAGCCGCCATACCTACAGCCTCTACACGCTTTTGGCCATTGTGATTACGAATCGCCACCACCGAAGGCTCATTAAGCACAATGCCACGGCCACGCACATAAATTAATGTATTGGCCGTACCCAAATCGATGGACAGATCATTAGAAAACATCCCGCGTAAACTTTTTAATATCATGAGGACGAAAACCTTCAATAAAGAAAACAAAATGATTGAGGCTGATTAATCCAGAACAGTGGACTGATCACGCATGAATCCGTCATCAAAGCCACGGATTGTAGGTTGTTATGATTCAACAAAATGTTAAGTAGGTATTTTTTAGGCGTTTCTGAGTATTTAGGTTAACGAGACGCTGACAACAAAGCTCGCATTAACATTACCCACTGAAATTGCCCACTTAAATAGGCCTTAAAATAGGGATTACGCAAAAAATATAGGGTGGGCAACTGGTTTTTAACCATTAAAAAAAACAGCCGGATTTGTTAAATTTTCTAACCCTTTTAAATTGGCACGCACTCTAGCAATGCAAAGGATTTAGGGCAAGGCGCAAATGTGGTAACTTAGCGCCCCTCTTTTATTGGGCTAAAAATAATGCATTATTTTTAGCCATTTATTAATTGCGCAAGCGGAGAACCCCGTGAACCGAGATGAAATTCAACAGCTGGCCAAACTCGCCCGCTTGAGCATTAGCGACAATAACGCCGACGACGTGGCCAGCAGTATTACCGAGGTTTTGGCCTTTGTTGGCCAGCTGGTAAACGCCAAAACAGACAATATCGCGCCCATGGCGCACCCACTTGATGCCCTGCAAGTTTTGCGTGCCGACGACATCACCGAAGTGAATGTGCGCGAAGCCATGCAAGCTATAGCGCCCGCCACCGAAAACGGCCTCTACCTCGTTCCCAAAGTCATCGATTAAACGGACACTCGCATGCACAATCACACCCTTGCCCAACTGGTTAAGCAGCTGCAAAACAAAACTGTTTCCAGTGTTGAACTCACTCAGCATTTTCTCGACCGCATCAAACAATACGATGGCGAATTAAATAGCTTTATTACCGTCACTGCCGAACAAGCCCTCGCCCAAGCCAAAGCCGCCGATGTGCTTTTAGCGAAAGGCAATGCGCCTGCGCTGTGCGGCTTGCCCATTGCACACAAAGACAATTTTTGCACCCAAGGCGTGCGCACCAGTTGCGCCAGTAAAATGCTCGATAATTTTATCGCGCCTTACAACGCCACCATTGTGGAAAACTATTTAGCGCAAGGCGTGGTTAGCCTCGGCAAAACCAACATGGATGAATTTGCCATGGGCTCCTCTAGCGAGACCAGCTACTACGGTGCCGTTAAAAATCCGTGGGTGACAAACTGTGTGCCCGGTGGCTCGTCGGGTGGCTCGGCGGCGGCCGTAGCAGCACGCTTAGTGCCCGCCGCCACGGCTAGCGATACCGGCGGCTCTATTCGCCAGCCCGCTGCCCTCTGCGGTATTAGCGGCCTCAAGCCCACTTACGGTCGCGTCTCACGCTACGGCATGATCGCTTATGCCAGCAGCCTCGACCAAGCGGGCTTGATTGCCCGCAGCGCCGAAGACATCGCGCTGTTGCTCGGCACCCTAGCCAGCCACGACCCGAAAGACTCCACCAGTATTAATCGCCCCGTGGACGACTATACAAGCCTGCTCAACCAGCCGCTTAAAGGTTTGCGCGTGGGCATTCCCGAGGAATATTTTAGTGAAGGCTTAAATGCCGCCATCGAAAAATGCGTGCGCGAAGCCATTGCCGTACTGGAGCAACTTGGCGCAACCACCAAAGCGATTCGCCTGCCTAATACCGGTTTATCGGTGCCCGCCTATTACGTGATTGCACCCGCCGAAGCCTCCGCAAACTTATCGCGTTTTGATGGCGTGCGTTACGGCCACCGCTGCGACAACCCACAAGATCTCGAAGATCTTTACTGCCGCTCGCGCAGCGAAGGTTTTGGCGACGAAGTTAAACGCCGCATTTTGGTGGGCGCTTACGCCTTAAGCGCAGGCTACTACGATGCCTACTTTGGCAAAGCCCAAAAAGCGCGCCGTTTGATTCAGCAAGATTTTGTAGCTGCTTTTAATGATGTTGATGTGATTGTTGGCCCTACCACGCCCTCGCCCGCGTTTGAAGCTGGCAGCAAAATTGCCGACCCCGTTGCGATGTATTTAGAAGATATTTACACCATCGCCACCAACTTGGCGGGTTTGCCGGGCATGTCCATCCCTTGCGGTTTTGTCGATGGCAAACCTGTTGGCCTGCAAATTATTGGCAACTATTTTAGTGAGGCCCAAATGCTAGGCGTTGCGCACCAATACCAAAGCGCAACCGACTTCCACACCTTGGCCCCCGCCAGCTTCTCCTAAACGTCTACAACTATGCCTAAGGGCCTAAGGAACCGCGCACATGCAATGGGAAACCGTTATCGGCCTAGAAATTCACGTTCAATTGGCCACGCAAACTAAAATTTTCTCGGGCACCAGCACCGCTTTTGGCGCCGAGCCCAATACCCAAGCCTCGGCCATCGACCTCGCCATGCCGGGCACCCTGCCCGTGCCCAACCGACAAGCGTTTAAATACGCCGCCATGTTTGGCTTGGCGATTAATGCCGAAATCGGCCGCCGCTCGGTCTTCGAGCGTAAAAACTACTTTTACCCCGACTTGCCCAAAGGCTACCAAACCACCCAATTGGCCGAACCGATTGTGGGCGCAGGCGTGATTGATGTAGAACTGGACGATGGCAGTATTAAACAAGTGCGCATACATCACGCCCACTTGGAAGAAGATGCGGGCAAATCCCTGCACGAAGACTTCCACGGCATGAGCGGCATCGACCTTAACCGCGCCGGTACACCACTGATTGAAATCGTGACTGAGCCCGACATTCGCACCGCCGAAGAAGCCGTTGCCTTTGCCAAACAACTGCACAGCTTGGTGGTAGCGCTGGGTATTTGTGATGGCGAGATGTCGCAAGGCTCGCTGCGTTTTGATGTGAATATTTCGGTGCGCCCCATGGGCCAAGAAAAACTCGGTACCCGCACCGAAACCAAAAACCTCAACTCCTTTAAATTTATGGAAGAGGCGATTGAGCTCGAAGTCGCGCGCCAAATTAGCGTGATCGAAAGCGGCGGCAGCATTCGCCAAGAAACCCGCCTATACAACGGCGACACCAAAAAAGCCCGCGCCATGCGCAGCAAAGAAGACTCCAACGATTACCGCTACTTTCCCTGCCCCGATCTACTGCCCGTAGAGCTAAGCGACGAGTTTTTAGCCGAAGTCAAAGCCAGCATGCCCGAATTACCCGCCGCAAAATTTGCGCGCTACGTGAATGATTTGGGTTTATCAGATTACGACGCCTCAATTTTATCGGCCGATGCCGCGACCGCGACCTATTTTGAAGCCGCCACCGCCGCCTGCGGCCAAGCCAAATTAGCGGCCAACTGGGTGATGGGCGATTTAGCCGCATTGCTCAACCGCACCGAAACTCACATTAAAAACAGCCCCGTGAGCGCACAAGACTTAGGCGGTTTAATTACCCGCATTAACGACGGCACCATCAACAGCAAAATGGCCAAAACCGTGTTTGAGGCCATGGCCGCTGGCGAAGGTAATGCCGATACCGTGATCGAAGCCAAAGGCTTAAAACAAGTGAGCGATAGCGGCGCGCTGGAAAAAATCATTGACGACATACTCGCCAACAATAGCCAGCAAGTGGATAACTACCGCGCCGCCGCCGAAGACAAACGCCCCAAAATGCTGGGTTTTTTTGTTGGCCAGTGCATGAAGGCCAGTAAAGGCCAAGCCAACCCACAACAACTTAACGAATTACTACTGAAAAAATTGGGCGAATAAAAATGACCATTGTAAAAAAAGATAAACAAAAAGTTCTGGGCGAAACCTTTGATGACGCCCGCATCAAAACCTTTTTGGATGTTATACCGCCCAAAGGTGTGAGCGCCGATTACCACAGTTTGGAAGTTGCCTACCGCAGCATGCACCACGAAAACTTTGCTACTTTTGTAGGTTTTTTTGTTGAGGCCGCACGCGACCTAAACGCCAAAGGCCCAACCGGCAAAACCATCGCGCAAATTATTAGCGAGCATCGCAACGGTGGCGATTATTTGGATAGCCTAAAAGCCGCAGGCGCCACCTTGTAAATAAAGCTAACAACCAAACCTAAAAGAAGGCGCTCACCCAAGGGGGAGCGCCTTCTTTTTTAGCGCAACACAGGATTTTATATGCTTAAAACTCTACCCAATAATAATTTAGCGACTGGCGCGCACTATTTTATAGAAGGCATAAACCTGTTGCGCCGCAAAGAATTACGACTCTATATTTTGGTGCCACTGGTGGTTAACGTGATTATTTTTATCACTTTAACGGGTTTATTTATGGCGTATTTTAGTGGTGCCATGGCGTGGATTTTTGATTACTTACCGAGCTTTTTACATTTTTTAAAATGGATTTTATGGCCGTTAATCGGCGTATTTTTTCTGCTGTGTTACGGCTACGCCTTTAACACCATCACCAACATTGTCGCGGCGCCCTTTTATGGTTTACTTGCACAAAAAACCGAAGAGCTAGTGACCGGAATTTGCCCGCCAGACGAACCCTTAAAAAAATTAATTCCGCGCGTTATTGACCGTGAAGTTCAAAAACTGCTGTATTTTATTGGCCGAGGATTATTGGTTTTATTGGTGCTGCTAGTGCTGGGCTTAATCGGCATTACGAGTCCTTTAGTACCCATTGTGGGTGTCTTATGGGGGGCTTGGTGTATGTCGATCCAATATGTTGATTATGCCTGCGATAATAACCAACTCGACTTTTTGCCCATGCGTAAACGCCTGCGCGAAAATATCTACAGCAGCACCGGTTTTGGCGGCATGGTGATGATGGCCAGCATGATTCCGATCGTAAATATTTTTGCCATGCCCGCCGCCGTGACGGGCGGCACCGCGTTTTGGATTAAAGAACTTAAATAGCAAGCACCTGAAAAACTTTAAAAGCACCCACACAAGCACCCACACAAGCACCTTCAAGAATACCCTCTCGCACCCAAGCAACATCTTCGAGCACACACCATGGATTACGACTTTAGCACCAACGAATACCAACAACTTGAAGTAGTATTTTCGACCGGCCACGAGGCCATCGGCAGTTTATTAACCGAAGATATCGGCCAAAATAACGACGCGATTAATGCGCTACTCACGATTATTGACCAGTTAGAGGCGCGCGAAATTTATCAGCACGAGCAAAAAGGCCGCCATTTTTTATTAACACTCACGCGCGATCAAGTTGAAGTATCGGCCCATATTTTGGTTTTGGACGAACACGAAGAAGAACCCGAAAGCACCGACTTCCACGACGACGAACTGCGCGCCGAATGCGGTCTAAACGACTTCCGACAAGTGCTGCTGGCATGGCAGGAATTTTTAGCGCTTTAGCCGATATTATCGCTTTCCCGAGGTCGCGTTGATTAAAGAGCCCCCTATTGATCCGGGACATTACCAAAAACTGTAGTTTGAACAAATACTCCAAGGCAGCAGGAGTGTTTAATATCTTAGGATTACTTAACTGCACGACTATTTCACTTTCTACCACTCAGATCACTTTACACGCGTTGTCTTATGGGGTGAATACAGCGAGCGCAACGCCTCATACGCTTGTTGAATCCCCATAAAATGCTCGGCATTTCCACCTTTATCAGGGTGATGCTCGGCGGCCAAACGACGATAAGCCCACTGTATGGCAGGCCATTTAGCACCCGGCTTTAAACCTAATACCGCAAAATAAACATCACCCTGCTGATACGCCGAAAAACGCTGCCAAAAATCAACTAACAAGGCCTGCACGCTGGCTTCGGTGGCTGTTTCCAGTAGCGTTAAATCACCATAAAAATCGGCCAATAGCGCATCACGGGAGAAGGTTAAATGTTGCGTATGATAAGCATCAGCCAAAACATAAAAACGCAGGCGCATTAATTCAAATTCAACGCCAATATTTTTAGCCTGTAAAACCGGCAATAAAAAATAAGCGCCGTGACGGGTTAAAAAATGCTTAGTAAATAATGCTAAGCCCGCAGGATAATTTTCCAGCCCATTAAAAACACCCATTTTTTCGAGGCCTTGAATTAACGCGTACTCTTCTAGCTCGCACGGTAACTGCACAATTTCCGCCTCCAGCCATTGCGTTAACACAGTATAAAAATGTGTTTTATCGAAGTCGTTTAACCACTTTTGCATTAGGGTTCGCCTAAAATTTTCGCGCATAAAAAAACCGCTAGAACCGAAAAGGTCTAGCGGCTTAAGGATTTAAAGATTAGTAACTATTCAGCACCGAGCCCAAATGCAGTCGCGCGGTTATTTTCTGGGCCGCTCAAGCCATCCATGGTCGCTATACAAGCGCTCCCGGCGCTTAAATGCCCTGAAAACAACCACCCAACTGCATTTTCTCTGTGACATTGACAGAATGCTGAATAGTTACAAAGATTACTCATTGAGCTATTCGAAACGCCAAGTTGTGCCCGCTTTGGAATCTTCTAACACCACGCCTTGGGCTAATAACTCATCGCGAATTTCATCGGAGCGAGCCCAGTTTTTATTGGCGCGCGCGGCTAAACGTTCATCAATTAAGGTTTGAATATCGGCCTCGTTAATGGTCGCGGTGGCGCTGGATTTAAACCATTCGATGGGGTCTTGCTGCAAGATACCCATTAAATTGCCAATCGCTAATAACTCGCCTTTTAAAGCAGCACTATTATCGTCGTCTTTATTAATAGCTTTGGCTAATTGGTGCAATTCGCCAATCGCTTGCACGCTATTTAAATCATCCAATAAAGCAAGATAAGCGCGGCTTTGTTGTAAATCAACGGCGGTTTCTTGGATGTCTTCGACTTTACGCAATGCGCCGTATAAACCATCGAGACTGGCCGCCGATTGCTCTAGTAATTCAGCCGAAAAATCCAACTCACTGCGGTATTGCGCCGATAACAAGGCAAAACGAATCACTTCACCTTTGTAGCTTTCTAACAAACCGCGCACGGTTTTAAAGTTGCCCAAGCTTTTCGACATTTTTTCGCCGTCGATATTAATGTAGCCATTGTGCATCCAGTATTTAACATATTGCTGGCCGCCGTGGGCACACTCACTTTGAGCGACTTCGTTTTCATGATGTGGAAAAATTAAATCGCGACCACCGCCGTGAATATCGATGGTATTACCAAAATGTTTTTCGATCATCGCAGAACATTCAATATGCCAGCCGGGACGGCCCCTGCCCCACGGGCTTTCCCAACCAGGTTCGTCTAATGCCGAAGGTTTCCAAAGTACAAAATCGCCTGCGTATTTTTTATAGCTGGCCACTTCTACCCGCGCACCTTCCAGCATGGCATCAATACTTTGGTTACTTAATTTTCCGTAATTGGCCATGGATTTAACATCAAACAACACATGGCCTTCGGCCTCATAGGCATGATTATTTACCATTAACTCGCTAATCATATTGATCATATCGTCAACATGATGAGTGGCGTAAGGCACAATAGTGGGCTGTAAATTATTTAACGCCGCCATATCTTGCGCATAAGCACCGGCAAATCGGCTAGCTAACGCCTCGATGCTTTCGCCATTTTCGCGCGCGGCTTTCATAATTTTATCGTCGATATCGGTAATATTGCGCGCGTAAGTCACCACCGGATAAAGACTTTTTAATACGCGAAACAACGTATCAAAAACCACCACCGGGCGAGCATTACCAATGTGTACCAAGTTATAAACCGTAGGCCCACAGACGTACATTTTTACATTGCTGGCATCGGTGGGTTCAAAGGCTTCTTTGCGGCGGGTTTGGGTGTTGTAAACAACTAAGCTCATAATATTTCCACATATTAACTATTTAACGCAGGCGAATCGTCGACTAAATATTAATCCGCAAAACCATCACGCAAGCTAATGGTACGGTTAAACACCAAGCCGCTGGCGTGACTGTCGCGGCAAAAATAGCCTTCGCGCTCAAATTGATACGCCTGCCCTACTACAGCTGTAGCCAAACTTTTTTCGGCCAAACATTCACTTAACACGCTAAGACTTTCGGGATTAATTAATTCCAAAAAGTTTTTATCGCCCGCATCAGGCGCTGGGTCTGTAAATAAACGCTCGTACAAACGCACTTCGCATTTAACGTGGTCATGCGCGGCTACCCAGTGGATAACGCCTTTGGGTTTAATGCCATCTTCGGGATCTTTACCGCAGGTATTTTCAATAATCCGCGCTTCCACGGCGATGATTTCGCCAGCGTCATTTTTAATCGCGTTATCGGCTTCAATCACATAAGCACCACGTAAACGCACACGTTTGCCGACCACTAAACGTTTATATTTTTTATTGGCTTCTTCTCTAAAATCGTCAATATCAATAAAAATCTCGGCACCAAAAGGTAAATCGCGCGCGGGTAAATCATCGCGATTGGGATGTCCCGCCGCCGTTAATAGCTCGGTTTTATCTTTGGGGTAATTAGTCAAAAATACTTTTAAAGGTTTGAGCACACACATGGCGCGCGGCGCGTTTTTATCGAGGTCATCGCGAATAGCGTGCTCCAGCATAGCGACATCCACCACGCCATCACTTTTAGTCACGCCAATCATTTCGCAAAATTTACGCAATGCCGCCGGTGTATAACCGCGACGGCGATAACCTGCAATCGTGGACATGCGTGGATCGTCCCAGCCATCGACATGACCTTCGTCTACTAACTGTTTAAGTTTGCGCTTGCTGGTAACGGTGTAATTAAGATTTAAGCGGCCAAATTCATATTGTGTGGGTTTAGAGGGAACAGGCAAATTCTCGATAAACCAATTATATAAAGGACGGTGATCGGCAAATTCTAAAGTGCAAATCGAATGCGTAATGCCCTCAATGGCGTCTTCTTGGCCATGAGCAAAATCGTAATTGGGATAAATGCACCATTTATCGCCCGTTTGATGGTGCGACTGTTTGCGAATACGGTACAAAATAGGATCGCGCATATTAATGTTGCCATGCGACATATCAATTTTGGCGCGCAACACACAGGCACCTTCATCAAAAACACCGTCTTTCATTTGAGTAAATAACGCGAGGTTTTCGGCCGCAGTGCGCTCGCGAAACGGCGAGTTTTTACCCGGCTCTTTTAAGCTACCGCGATATTCACGCGCTTGCTCGGCCGATAAGTCGCACACATAGGCATTGCCATCGTTAATTAACTGCACGGCCCAGGCATAAAGCTGATCAAAATAGCTAGAGGCGTAACACACCTCGCCCGACCAGTTATAGCCTAACCACTTAACGTCTTCCTTAATCGCGTCGATATAGCGCTGGTCTTCTTTAGCGGGGTTGGTATCGTCAAAACGCAAATTGCATTGGCCGCCAAATTCTTCGGCTAACCCAAAATTTAAGCAGATGGATTTGGCGTGGCCGATGTGAAGGTAACCGTTAGGCTCGGGCGGAAATCGTGTTACGACCTTGATCGTTTTGCCAGATTCGATGTCGGCTTTTATAAGCTGCTGTAAAAAATTAAGAGGTTTGGCAGTCGCGGTATCAGTCATGTTTCGCCTGTATAAATGCGGAATTAACGCCCGCAAGGTTCCGGTTTGCGGGCAAAGCGCGTATTATAGCGGCCCTTTTGGCGTAAGCCAGCTAAAAGCACAAAACGCTAAATAGCACAATGGTATTGAGTATTACTAGGAGCACCAGATGATCACCCTGCACACCAACTATGGCGATATCGAGATTACCCTCGACTTTGAAAAAGCCCCAAAATCGTCTGCCAACTTCAAGCAATACGCTGAAGAGGGTTTTTACAACGGCACTATTTTCCACCGCGTGATCAATAATTTTATGATTCAAGGCGGCGGTTTTGACGAAAAAATGGCCCAGAAAAAAACCCGCGAAACTATCGAAAACGAAGCCGCTAACGGCCTCAAAAACGATAAAGGCACATTGGCAATGGCCCGCACTAGCGACCCGCACAGTGCAACGGCTCAGTTTTTTATCAACGTGTCTGATAACGACTTTTTAAACCACTCAGGCAAAACCTCGCAAGGCTGGGGTTATGCGGTATTTGGCAAAGTCACTAAAGGTTTGGATATTGTCGATAAAATCAAAAACGTAAAGACCTCTAGCGTCGGAGGCCATCAAGATGTGCCTGAAAAAGCCGTCATTATCGAGAGCGTAACCGTCGCATAAATCATGGCTACTTATTTTATTTCCGATTTACATCTCAGCCCCGAGCGCCCCGAAATCACCCGAGGGCTTCAGCGCTTTCTGGAAGATACCGCCAGCGATGCCACAGCACTCTATATTCTGGGTGACTTTTTTGACGCTTGGATTGGCGATGATGACAACTCGGAATTTGCCAGCGAGATAAAAGCCTTGCTGTCGAATATTGCCAGCAAAGGCGTAGCACTGTTTTTTATTCGTGGTAATCGCGACTTTATGATTGGCGAAGCCCTTGCCAATGCGTGTAATTTCACGCTGCTCGAAGACGAAACCGTGATCGAGCTGTACGGCAAGCGCGTATTAATCATGCACGGCGATACACTGTGCACCGCCGATCTGGAATATCAACAATTCCGCAAAATGGTACGCAACCCTGTTTGGCAACAGCAAGTTTTGGCATTACCCTTAACCCAGCGCCGCGCTATGGCCACCGATTTACGCAACCATAGTCAGTCGATGAATGCAATGAAAGCCGAAGACATCATGGATGTGACCGAGCTAGAAGTGGTAACACTAATGGATGAATTTCGTGTTAAAACGCTAATTCACGGCCATACCCATCGCCCAAATCACCATGAATTTACCGAAAAGGGCAAAGCGCATAGCCGATGGGTGTTGGGCGATTGGCACAACAAAGCCGTTTATGTTCGCGCCGACGAAAATAGCTTAGAACTCAAAGAGTTTTCGATTACCTGAAGTCAAGATCAGCGAGGGTAAATAAGAACCCACAAAGCAAAAATGCCAGCCCGCAAAACGGGCTGGCATTTTTTATGGGCCGCGATTGCCCACTTATTCAGCGACTTTTTTAGCCCAAAAGCCTCAACTGAGGTTTTTAGGTTTAGACAAGGCCAAGCGTAAAATAGTCCATCCCGATACTCACTCGGCCACACCCAACCAAATTGCGCCTGTGATAGCGCATTAGGGCGGCCACCGAGGGACGCAATGCTCAAATCTAACACAACAAAACCCATGGAAGACCAAATCGGCTAGAATGGTCAGACCAATTTAACTTATTCATCCGGACGCAAGCATGAAACTTAGACTCATCGGCAGCCTTGTTACCCTCGCACTTACCGCCTGCGGAGGCCAAGACAATATTGGCAACAACTCCAGCACCTCTAGCCTACCCGTAAGCAGTTCACCGGCTAGCAGTTCCAACGCAGCCATAGTTTCCAGCAGTGCAGCGATGGTTTCGAGCAGTGCGCCGATTCATTCAAGCAGCAGTATCTTGAGTAGCTCAAGTAGCGAGGCAAGCAGTTCAAGTCTCTTAAGCAGCAGCGCCGCGTCCTCTAGCGATTCCATCGCCTTCCCTGGCGCCGAAGGTTATGGTCGTTTTAGCACGGGCGGGCGCGGCGGCGATGTCTATCACGTGACCAACCTCAACGACTCGGGCGCAGGCTCTTTGCGTGAAGGTGTTAACTCGGCAATAGGCCCGCGTACCATTGTGTTTGATGTCTCGGGCAGTATTAAATTGAAGTCGTCGTTTGTTATCAAAAAGAACAACTTAACTATTGCAGGCCAAACAGCCCCTGCTGGCGGCATCACAATTTACGGCTACAACACTTTAGTGGAGGCCGAAAATGTTGTTATTCGCTACCTGCGTTTTCGCTGTGGCGACTTTAATGTGTACGACACCACGGGTGTAAAACCACCACGTGGCAACGGCGACTTAAAAGGCGCCAATGCCGATGGCATTAGCGTTATCCACTCTAAAAATGTGATTTTTGATCATGTTTCGGCCTCGTGGAGTGTAGACGAATCGCTTTCGGTGACTTGGTCTAACGACATCACGGTGCAAAACTCAATTATTGCCGAAGCCCTCAACGACTCCTACCTAGTGAAAGAAAAAGACGGCAGCGCCTATTTAATGCCCCACGGTTTTGGATCCTTGGTGCGCGCTAACAATAACAACGGCGGTGGTTACACCTATTACCGCAACCTTTACGCCCACAACGATATGCGCAACCCCGGCATAGGCCCCAACCAAGAATCTCCCACCACGTACAAAGTGAAATTAGATTTTGTGAATAACGTGGTTTACGGCTGGGGCCAGCGCCAAGGTGAATCTATCGACGGATCCAAAGGTGGCCGCGCCGAAGTTAACATGGTAGGCAACTACTACATCGCCAACAACGATTCCGACACCCCAACCGATATTTGGGATAACGAAAAATACGACAGCATCTACGCCTACCAAGCAGGTAATAAAATTGACAGCAATATTAATGGCAAACTTGATGGTAGCGATAAAGGCTGGGCGGCGTTTTCTAAATTCGCGAGCAACCAAAAATCGGCAACACGCTGGAACTACCCGCTTGTAACCACCTACAGCGCTGACGAAGCCTATGCGTTTGTCAAAGACAACGTGGGCGCCGCCCTCAGTCGCGACGCTACCGACGAGCGCATCATTAATCAAATGGTCACCAATACTGGCGAGATCATTGATAGCCAAGATGACGTCGGCGGTTTAGCCATCATTGTTAGCCAACAAGGTCCCGCCGATACCGACCTTGACGGAATGCCCGACGCATGGGAAGACATGAAAGGCCTGAACAAAAATAACGCCAGTGACCGTAATGATCACACCTTTGATAGTCACTACACCAACCTTGAGACCTATTTGAACAGTTTGGTCGCTTATAAATAGCCAATACAAAATCCACGCGCAACAAAAAAGGCCCCTAGGGGCCTTTTACGTTTTGGTTACAGTTACTGATTAAGCACTCACATTCACTGTATGAATGCGCGCACCTTCGTTATGGCGAGGGTCGTCGGGCAAGGGTTGGCTGCGGTCGATGTTGAGGCTAATAAAATCAAACAGGTTTTGATCAGCCAACTGCGAGGGCGCTACTTTTTGTATAGCCGAAAAAATATTCTCGACGCGGCCAGGCGTTTCTTTATCCCACGCTTGCAACATGCCTTTGATAGTTTGGCGCTGCAGGTTTTCTTGCGAGCCACACAAATTACACGGAATAATCGGAAAACCTTTTTGCGCCGAGTATTGTTCGATATCGCTTTCGCGACAGTAACTTAAGGGGCGAATCACAATATTGCGGCCATCGTCAGACAACAATTTAGGCGGCATGGCCGACAAACGACCACCGTTAAACATATTCAAAAATAGGGTTTCGACTATGTCGTCTTTGTGGTGGCCGAGCGCAACTTTATTGGCGCCAATTTTTTCGGCAAAACCATAAAGCGTACCGCGACGCAAACGCGAACATAAACCACAGGTCGTTTTGCCCTCGGGGATTACCGACTTCACAATGCTGTAGGTGTCTTTTTCGACTATGTGATATTCGATGCCGAGCTTATCCAGATAGGCAGGCAGAATGTGCTCGGGAAAGCCCGGTTGTTTTTGATCCATATTCACCGCCACCAAATCGAATTTGATGGGTGCAATTTTTTGCAGCTGCATCAATAAATCCAGCATGGTGTAGGAATCTTTCCCACCTGAAAGGCACACCATCACACGGTCGCCGTCCTCAATCATATTAAAGTCGGTAATGGCCGTGGCCGTTAAACGGCGCAAGCGTTTTTGCAGCTTGTTGAATTCGTAACGGGCTTTGTTCCCTACGGATAAGTCATGGGTTAAAGAGGGAGATTGGGCGGCAGACAACGGGAAATCCTCGGCGTAAAAAAGCGTCATTGTACGGTGATTAAACCGCCTTGCAACGTAACTATTGAGTAACTCAGTAAGTGAGCAAGCCAATAAGCCAGAAAAAAGTGTAATTATTCAGCCCTACAAAAAAACTGCGATCAAACAAGCCGTTGAGTGATTATTTTCAGGGCATTTAAGCGTCGGGAACGCTTGTATAGCGCCCATGGATCGCTTGAGCGGCCCAGAAAATAATTGCGCAACGGCTTGTGGGCTACATGGCTGAATAGTTACAAAAAAAGTAGGCATGGGAAGCCTAGCGATCAACCAAAGTCGTTTGGGCGCGATAGTTGCTAAAACAGTCATAACTCTCCTAACAGTCAAAATATTAACGAGGTTTTTATGGGCTTAGCGTCGTTTTTTCCGTGGTTCCCTAGCGCCAGCGGCAGCAATGAAACCTCTTTGCTTAACCGTTTACGGCCCGAACAGTGGCAAATCCTTGCCGATGCCCGCCAAAAACGTATCGCACTGGTATTGTTTGATAGCCGCGAAAACCGCGAGCAAGGCTTTCAATCACTGATTCTTAAGCTCAACCAAAAAGAAAACGCGCTCTATATCGACGAGCCCTACCCCGGCCTGCCCACCCGCTATAAAGAGCTGCCCAAAACCTTGGTGGCCACACTTAAGTACCCCGGCTCTTTTCAGCACTGGGAGCTACAAGGCACGTTGATCGAAAAAGCCCGTGCTAACGACGGCCCTTATTATAAATTTCGCGTTGAGACCATGAGTTTTCGCAATGATCGCCGCGTGCAAACTCGCTTTAATCTGAATGATCATGACAGCGCCATCACTTGCACGCCCGCCATGGAACCGCCCGTGTATGGCGATATCGACAACATTAGTCTGGGCGGCGTCTGTTTTAAGGCGCGTGGTAACCTGCAAGAAAGCGAAAGTTTTGCATTAGCCGTACAAACCCATAAAACCCAAATCCCGATTGAGCTCCAACTCAATAATCGCGACAAACTAAGCATGAAAATTGAAGTACTGTCTCTTAACGTTGCCAAAAAACCCTACTTACACACCCAAGTACGTGCACGTTTTAGCGATATTAGTGAGCAACAACGTCACGTGCTCGCAGCGCTTACTCAACGCTCCGATGTCACTGAATCGATTTAAAGGCCACTACATCAATCTGAAGACCACTGCAAACATCACGGTAAACAGGCCGTCGCGCCACCCCACAATTGCACCCCCAAAGCATGGCTGCTAGGCTTGCCCACTTTTCGCAAACCTAGACGCCGCTATGAATACCGAAACCCTCATCGCCAAAGATCGCCAATTTCTTTGGCATCCTTACAGCAATACCAACGCCAACAACCCTTTATTTGCCGTCGCTAGCGCTAAAGGTTGTAGGCTCACACTGACCGACGGCCGCGAATTAATCGATGGCATGGCCAGCTGGTGGTGCGCCGTGCACGGCTACAACCACCCTGCCCTCAATCATGCGATTACCGAGCAACTCGCTAAAATGGCGCATGTCATGTTTGGCGGTTTAACGCACGCGCCCGCCGTCACTCTGGCCGAACGTTTAGTTGCTATAACCCCCACAGGGCTCGATAAGGTTTTTTTAGCCGATTCAGGCTCGGTCAGTGTCGAAGTCGCGCTCAAGATGGCACGCCAATATTGGTTAGCCAAAAAGCAACCCGATAAACAAAGCATGCTGTCGTTTAAACAGGGCTACCACGGCGATACCACGGGAGCCATGTCGGTCTGCGATCCCGATAACGGCATGCATCACTTATTTAGCGGCAGCCTAGGGCATAACTACTTTTGCGCGGCGCCCACCCCAGCTTTTGGTGTCAGCACAACCGAGGCCGATCTTGCGGACGTGAAAGACACGCTCACGCAACATCACACCAACATTGCCGCCGTCATTATCGAACCCATTGTGCAGGGTGCAGGAGGAATGCGTTTTTATTCGGCCGATTTTTTGCGTTCTCTGCGCCAATTATGCGACGAACATAATGTGCTCTTGATTGCCGACGAAATCGCCACGGGATTTGGTCGCACGGGTAAATTATTCGCGTGTGAGCACGCCGGTATAACGCCCGATATTTTGTGTTTAGGTAAAGCCTTAACGGGCGGTTATATGACCTTGGCGGCGACGCTTTGCAGCAATCACATTGCCGAAACCATCAGCCGCAGCGAAGTTGGCGTATTGATGCATGGGCCAACCTTTATGGGCAATCCACTGGCCTGCGCGGTAGCCAACGCCAGCCTCGATTTATTGCTCAATAGCGCATGGCAACAACAGGTTAGCGCTATAGAAAAACAACTCACCGCCGAATTAGCGCCACTGCAAAATCACTCCGCTGTGGCCGAGGTGCGCACATTGGGGGCGATTGGTGTGGTGGAATTAAAAGAGCCTGTAAATATGCAGCAGGTACAGCCCTTTATTGTTGAGCAAGGCGTATGGTTACGACCTTTTGGCAAACGCTTATACACCATGCCGCCGTTTATTATTACGCCCAATGAATTAACAAAAATTACTCAAGCAATGATAAAAACCTGCGATTTTATTCAAGCGGATATAGCCGCGCGATAACGACAACAGGCATTAATATTCATAAGCCATTTTAAGTCGTAAGGCTCTGGGTACATATTGATGGAAATGACGATCGGCGACCGGTGCATTTTCGTTAGCAAGCTGTGACTCGTACCAATACTCAATATCTTTATCGTCCGAATCCAATGCATTTAAAATATCGAGCGAATAGATAAAACCTTGGCCGCTATAAAAGCGTAAATTTAAATCGAGCTTTTGGCTAGCGTCGGCATATTGCCCGTCGCCTAAATGATAATCCCCTAGGTAACGCCAATGCACCGACGCCTGCCAAACA
Source organism: Marinagarivorans sp. (assembly GCA_034519605.1). Classification (GTDB taxonomy): domain Bacteria; phylum Pseudomonadota; class Gammaproteobacteria; order Pseudomonadales; family Cellvibrionaceae; genus Marinagarivorans. The sequence continues at coordinate 81,144 of JAXHOG010000071.1, read as the reverse complement.
TTTTGCCAGCTTTTAACCACCGCAAAACCCACTACATTTTTAAGCGCGCCCTCAATCGAGGTATCGGCTAAATCGCTATCGCGATAATTACTGCGAGTGTAAGAATAATCCCAGCTTAAATTTAAATCGCTAAGGGGCAAATAATTGAGGGTAAATTCAACACCTTCGCGCTGGCTTTTAAAACCGCTGCTTTCTGTGGTACCGGCATCGCCCACAAATAATAATTCGTCGTCAATTTGCAAAGCCCAAAGCGCGGTTGAGCTCGACCATTTTTTATCGGCCGACTGCCAATTGGCGCCAACCTCAATGCCGCCTACTGGCACTAAAGGATCGGCGGGAGAAACGCTGTCGCCAGTTTCTGGGTCGATTTGGGTTAATACACCACGGGCATCATTACTGTGATAACTGCGACCAACATTAAAATACAGGTCGCTATTATCATTGAGTGCATAACGCGTTCTAAAACTACCGGTCATTAAATCGGCAGTTTTATCACCGGCGTTAACCGCTAAAGACTCTTCAATATTCGCGGCCAATGGCGTTACCGAAAAAACGTGATAATTCCAACGCATATTTAAAACACTCGTGGTGCGCGCCGACCACTGTAATGCGCCCTGCCAAAATAACGCCGCCGATTGCTGACTCACATCATCAAGCCGAACAACATCCGTTTTTTGGCGCTGCTGCGAGTGGTAAAGCCCGACATTATCAATAGCATCAACGCGCCATTGCGCACCAAAGGTATACGAGGTTTTTTTACCCAATAATTGCCCACCACGCGTATTAGTGATATCGCCGCCGGTGAGTGTGCGGTCGTCTAATTGATAAATTTGATCGCCACTCGGTTGCGTAAAATACGAAAAGTTTGACCACAAATCGAGTTGGTAATCGATCAAATAAAAACTCGTAAGCCACAAACTATTAGGGGTGTTGTGCCAACGTTTTTGCATACTCAAGCTATAACGCTCGCTTTCGCCGCCACTACTCGGGTCAATGGTACTCAAGCCGGTAATATCGCCATTAGCTACCGCGCGCGCAGGAATTTGGTCGGCAGAATTCCAGCTGTTTTGGTAGCCCATAAAAGCCACATCAAATCCGTCCAGCTCACCACCTTGTGCATATTTCAACACTAAGTTTTTTTTACTCACGTCTTCATCAACCTTATCCCAAGGGCCATCGTAACCTTGCAATTCGGCGCCAACCAACCACTGCCCTAAGCCATGCTCCCACTGATTAGCCACAAGTCCACGCCGATACCCAAAACTGCCCGCTTGCAGCGACAGTAAATTACCGGGTAAAAAACGCGCTGTCTCGATTAAAGCTTCGCCTGTACTAGAAAAGTCACCCGCATCGCCATAAAAAGGACCTTTGCGATAATTAATAGCGCCGATTAATTCGGGAATAATAAAATTAAGATCGGTATAACCTTGGCCATGGCCGTGGCTAACCATATTGACGGGCATAAAATCGACACGGGTCGAAAAATCGGTGCCGTGATCTAAATTAAAACCACGCAAAAAATATTGATTGGCCTTGCCAGAACCGCTGTGCTGCGTGGCTACCACACCGGGAATTAATTCTAAAATATCACCCGAGCGCTCAATCGGCAGTTGGTCAATATCTGCTGCCGTAATTTGACCTTCATTAGCACTGATTCTATCGCCAATGGTTTTTGCTTGTTTGCCAAAAACCATCACCTCCTCCAGCAAATTCACATCGGCAATAGAATTTAAGGGCAGTGCATTTAAAGACAGCGTAAAACACAATAACAGCAGGCGATATTTAAAATAATCATTCACAGCGACAAGCCCATAAGAGTTTAAATTTAAGCGCCGCATTCTATATCAGGTGAGTGTCCCATACTATTTTTAAGCGAGTCATCATTCACCACGACCGATAAATTCCCCGATTGAATGGAGCTGTATTTATTTACCGGCATAAAAAAACCGCCTCGATAAGGGGCGGTTTTTTTGTCGGATTAAAAACAAGGCTTATTAGCATTCACCAACTAGAGCAAATCAACTACGCTCGCGCACATAAGCGCTCCGACATCCATAAAAGCGCGGAATTAATTACCGTTAGCTGCGCCGATTAATGAAAATGTGGCCGTTTTTGAATTAGACCCTGTAAGGGTGCACGTTCCCGCTGCACCAGCGGCAATATCAGAACCCAAATCTACAGTAGTGTAACCACTAGGTTGCCCCCCCTGCAATAAATCCCATGCATCAGTACAGTTCTCAACAGTGTAAAAAGGATCTGCTAGCAGAGTGGTCAAACCCGCCGCCACCGCAACCGCCACGGCATGATTAAGCGCCGAAGCACTTTCAATACTACCGGCAACACCATTGACCGCGGCTTGTGATGCTGCATCTTGTAAATTCACAAAACGCGGTACTGCCGTCGCCGCCAAAATACCTAAAATTACAATCACCGCCACCAACTCGATTAATGTAAAACCTGCCTGCTTTTTAAATTCTAAACGCTGCTTAATCATGAATTAATCTCCAAAGTAAATCGTAAAATGTGCCAATTTAGCCCATTTAGTTTGGCGACAAGACCGAGACAAAAACCTTTAATGCTTAAGCAATTGAGGCAAGCCTAACAAACCGTCGACCGAGGCATCATCCTGATAGCACCGCGTTCAATGTCCCTTTACACAAGCTTAGTTGGTATTTAAATAACGCCAAGGCAAGCAAAATTTAGAGGCGTCATAAACCCACGATTAATCGTGAACAGAAAATTCAGATTTACGGAAAAAAATAATCTTTTAGTTATGATCTATAACCAAAATCAAAAAAAGAGGCGGTAGATTAGAAAAATAAAAATAAAAAAACGTCTTTTTATAACCACACAATAAGCAAATCACTTTTTTAAAAACAAAAAAATAATTTTCTTATTTTGTAGAGAGGCGACAAAAGGGGCCAACCTTTAAATAAGCGGATAAACGCAAGCCAATAAAACTCGAGAAGAAATCAAGCACTGTAAAAAAACAGGAGGATGAACGGGTGATTTTCTGCGTAATCGGCAATCTAATAGAGCCGTACAAATGAGAAATTGAGAGATACAAACATGATGGGAATCCATCGATTACACAGATGGCGGAGAGGGAGGGATTCGAACCCTCGATACCGGATTAGGGTATACGCCCTTAGCAGGGGCGCGCCTTCGGCCACTCGGCCACCTCTCCGCATTGTGCTGCAGACAATCTTGTAACTTTATAACATCAAGCAATTATGCTAGATCCTAGCCCCAAGAGAGGCGCGCATAATATCAACATTCCTATAAAAATCAAACAGTAAGATTATTTTTTTTAATAAAAAGGCATAAAAAAATCCCTAGCGGGCTTCCCCGCTAGGGATTTCAGAGACTATCAACAGCCCTAGTAATGCGATTTAGCAGTTACCCGGCTCTCCAGCGCCTTGAGCGCTCATGGCTTTTTCACGCTGAATGCGCTGATAAATCTCTTCGCGATGAACTGCAATTTCTTTTGGTGCATTAACACCAATACGCACTTGATTACCCTTAACGCCAAGAACAGTTACAGTAACTTCGTCACCAACCATTAAGGTTTCGCCAATGCGGCGGGTCAAAATTAACATGGTATATCTCCTTTTTTCGTCCTGTGAGTGTGTCAGCATTTACGGCTTGGTAGCTAACATCGGCTTATTGTCCGACCTTGTGATTAATCAGTATAGATAATATTAAACCCTGATCAAAAAAATTAAGGTCAAACTCCAACCAATCCCTTAAAAGGGATAAAACACCGGTACCACAGCCTTTAAAGAACACCAGTACCTGCGCAATAACTCTAGTTATTCAGCGTCTAAGCCAAATGCAGTATGTAAAGCGCGCACAGCAAGCTCTAAATATTTTTCTTCGATCACAACAGAGATTTTAATTTCTGAGGTAGTGATTAGTTGAATATTGATGTTTTCTGCAGCCAATGCTTTAAACATGGTTGAGGCAACACCCGCATGTGAACGCATACCAACACCTACAACCGATACTTTAACAATCGACTTGTCACCAACAACTTCACGCGCGTTAAGTTCCACCGCTACCGCGTCAAGCACTGCTTTGGCTTTAGCGTAATCGGTACGGTTAACCGTAAAAGTAATGTCGTTTGTATTGTCGGCGGCCATGTTTTGAACAATCACGTCAACTTCGATGTTGGCCTCACCTATAGGCGCTAGCACCCTAGACGCAACACCTGGACAATCGGGAACACCGCGAATAGACAACTTGGCTTCGTCGCGGTTAAAAGCAATGCCAGAAACAACGGGTTGTTCCATGGTAGAAATATCCTCATCAATAGTAATCAATGTGCCGTTGCCTTCTTTAAAGGAGTGCAACACACGCAATGGAACTTGGTATTTGCCAGCGAATTCGACCGAGCGAATTTGCAGTACTTTAGAGCCCAAACTCGCCATTTCCAGCATTTCTTCGAAGGTAATGCGGTCGAGTCGGCGCGCTTTTTCTACAACGCGCGGGTCGGTGGTGTAAACACCATCAACATCAGTATAAATTTGGCATTCATCAGCCTTTAACGCTGCCGCTAAGGCAACGCCTGTGGTATCCGAACCACCACGACCTAAAGTTGTAATGTTACCTTGATCATCAACACCTTGGAAACCCGCCACTACAACAACGCGCCCCAGCTTTAAATCGGCTCGAATGTTAGCGTCGTCAATGGCTTGAATACGCGCTTTATTGTAGGAGTCGTCGGTTAAAATTCGAACTTGGGCACCCGTGTAAGAACGCGCGTCTTGGCCGCGCTCTTTGAGCGCCATGCACAAGAGTGCAATCGTGACTTGCTCGCCGGTAGACACCAACACATCCAGCTCACGGGAATCGGGAGTCTCTTGAATGGCATTCGCCAACCCAATAAGTCGATTAGTTTCGCCACTCATCGCCGACACTACAACCACGATATCGTGCCCTTGCTGGCGAAAACCTATTACTTTGTCGGCAACAGCCTGAATACGCTCAACCGAGCCTACTGACGTACCGCCGTATTTTTGAACAATTAAGCTCATCGATTAATCACACCTTTAAATAGCATTCAAAATTGAAACAATAGGCTACGTCTACACGCCGTATTGACGCATGCAAAAAAACGCGCCAATTAAACACCACTTGTACACGTTTGTTAATATTTTATTACTGATCAATGACAACCAATATTTAACTGTTTAGCTTTGCTTCAACCCAAGTAGGAATACTCGCCAATACAGCATCAAGATTATCGCTCGCTATTCCTGCGCCACGGGCCATGTCAGGTCGCCCACCGCCTTTGCCACCAAGCTGCGCCGCAATATCACGAATAAGATCACCCGCTTTAAGCTGCTTGCTTTCGGCCTTGGTGACACCAGCCACCAAATTAGCTTTGTCGCCCTCGATATTTACAACGAGCACAACCGCCGCACCGAGTTTATTTTTAAGATTATCAACCACATCAAGATGAGCATCAGCATCCAAGCCTTCAGTTTTTTTGGCCAATACTTTAACGCCGTTGACATCAATAGCATCAGCCAGCCACTCACTCGCTTCTAAGCTTGCCAGTTTCGCTTTTAGCGTTTGTAACTGACGAGATGCCTCTTTATTTTGCTGTAAAAGCTGACCTACTTTTTCGGGCAGTTGCTCGGCCGATACTTTTAACTGCTCAGCAGAATCCTGCAGCAAAGCCGATTTTGCATTCAGTAAATTAAGAGCCTCAGCGCCTGTTACTGCCTCGATACGGCGTACACCTGCAGCAACACCGGCCTCGCTCACCACCTTAAACAAACCTAAATCACCAGTACGCTTGGCGTGTGTACCGCCGCATAATTCGATTGAAAAATCATCCGCGCCCATGGATAAAACACGCACGCTATCGCCGTATTTCTCGCCAAACAACGCCATTGCGCCTTTAGTTTTGGCTTGATCCATCGAGCATAATTCGGTAACTACAGCCGTATTTAAACGAATTTGCTGATTAACAAGATTTTCAACCGCTAGGATTTCTGCTGCGGTCATGGCCTCAAAATGCGAGAAATCAAAGCGCAAACGCTTGCTATCAACCATCGAACCTTTTTGTGCAACATGATCGCCCAACACTTTACGCAAAGCCGCATGAGCCAGATGTGTGGCCGAATGGTTATTGGCCGTAGCTGTGCGTATATCAGATGCAACTTCGACGGTAACTTTAGCGCCAACACTCAAACTGCCAGACTGCAACACGCCGATATGTAAAAAATGCTCACCAACTTTGCGGCAATCGTGCACTTCAAAATGGGCATCACCCGCTATTAAGTGGCCTGAGTCACCCACTTGGCCGCCCGAGTTGGCGTAAAACGCCGTTTGATCGAGCACAACGCTGACTGTGTCACCCGCACTTGCATTCAGAAGTTGCGCGCCATCATTCACTAACGCAACGATGGTAGCGCTTACAGCTAATGCGTCATAACCCTTAAATTCTGTGCTGCCATCAAGGGTGAGTGTTTTGGTGTAGTCGACCTGAAACTGATCGCCACTCGCCGAAGCACGCTGCTGCTCCATTAAGGCTTCGTAACCTTTTAAGTCGATATCCAAATCGCGCTCGCGGGCAATATCATTGGTTAAATCAACAGGAAACCCAAAGGTATCGTGCAGTTTAAAAACCAAATCGCCGGGCAAAATAGTGCCTTTTAACAGCGCTAATTGCTCTTCGAGAATCTTCATGCCTTTATCAAGCGTTTTGGCGAATTGCTCTTCTTCGGCACGTAATATTTTTTGAATCAGCGCTTGGCCAACCACCAATGCGGGGTACGCCTCGCCCATTTGCTGCACTAAGGCAGGCACTAAATCGGCAAAAAACAAACCATTTTGACCTAGCTTATGGCCATGTCTAATAGCGCGACGAATAATACGGCGCAACACATAACCACGCCCTTCGTTAGAAGGGATTACGCCATCGGACACCAAAAATGCGCAGGAGCGAATATGGTCAGCAATAACGCGCAAAGACTTGTGATGTAAATCGTCACAGTGGCAAAGCTTAGCGGCGGCTGTAATTAAGGCTTGGAAAAGGTCGATTTCGTAGTTGCTATGCACGTTTTGCATCACTGCCGCAATACGCTCGAGCCCCATACCCGTATCCACCGAAGGTTTGGGCAGTGGCTTTAATTCGCCACTGGTTTGACGCTCGAACTGCATAAACACCAAATTCCAAATTTCGATATAACGATCAAGGTGATCGTTTTCGCTACCCGGTGGGCCGCCGGGAACATCTTCACCGTGATCATAAAAAATTTCGGTGCAGGGGCCGCAAGGTCCGGTATCACCCATTTGCCAGAAGTTGTCCTCGTCCAGACGCGACAAACGTGCGGGGTCAACACCCACTTCGTTGACCCAAATTGCAGCGGCTTCATCATCGCTGATGTGCGCGGTTACCCAGAGTTTTTCGGCGGGAATTTCCATCACCTTGGTTAAAAATTCCCACGCGAAAAAGATGGCATCACGCTTAAAATAATCACCAAAACTAAAGTTACCTAACATTTCAAAAAAAGTATGGTGGCGCGCGGTATAACCGACATTTTCCAAATCGTTATGCTTACCGCCCGCCCGCACACAGCGCTGCGAGCTGGTCGCGCGTAGGTAATCGCGTTTTTCGCTACCGAGAAACATGTCTTTAAATTGATTCATGCCCGCATTGGTAAACAACAACGTAGGATCGTCTTCAGGCACTAACGAACTACTCGCAACCACTTGATGGCCTTTGCTGGCAAAAAAATCTAAAAAGGCCTTGCGAATCTCGGAGCTCTGCATGGTTAAATCTCAATAAGATCAAAATGCCCCAACGGGCGGGGAAAAAGGGCGCAATTATAAGCACTTTAGCGAGCCATTTACACCCTATCGCCAATACAACGCGGCTTAACTAAGTAGTGCAAGCCCAAAACTAAGTAGTGCAAGCCCAAAACTAAAAAGCAAATGCCTAACAATGCACCATAATTGGTATTAACAACAGAATCTGCACAGCCATAACGCATAAAACAACTAAATGATGCACAAAATAACTAAACACCCCGTTAACTCCCACTTGAGTGCAAGCTAGGTATTTTCGAGGGTTAATTAGCTAAGCTAACATGCGCGCCAATAAAGCACTAAAGGACCTATTGCATCATTTAGTGGCCAGTAAACTTAATGCAGCAAACACAGATATCACTACACAAGCACAGGATTTACCTATGGCACAAACTTCGATATTAGAAGCTTTTTGGCACAATTTTTTAGGCCCAAGTGCTAAATGGTATAAAGCCACGATTATCATTTTTTTACTGATTAACCCATTCATAGTCGCAATTGACCCTTTTCTTGCCGGCTGGGTTCTGATCTTAGAATTCATCTTCACTTTAGCGATGGCGCTTAAATGCTATCCCCTACAACCTGGAGGATTATTGGCTATTGAGGCCATCATATTAGGGCTAGCCAGTACCAAAACCGTCTACCACGAAGTTTCTTCTAATTTCCCAGTGCTTCTACTACTCATGTTTATGGTGGCGGGCATTTATTTTATGAAAGACTTACTGCTGTTTGTCTTTACAAAAATACTGCTCGGTGTGCGCTCTAAAATTCTGTTATCGCTGTTATTTTCGATTTTATCGGCACTACTTTCGGCTTTCCTTGATGCGCTTACAGTAACCGCTGTGTTAATTAGCGTAAGCGTAGGTTTTTATGGGGTGTATCACCGCGCCGCATCGGGTTTACGCGATGTCCATAGCGACCACGACAGCGGCAGTGACGAAAATATTATTGAACTGCACCGCAGTGATCTTGATCAATTCCGCGCTTTTTTACGTAGCTTAGTCATGCACGGCGCTATAGGTACAGCACTTGGCGGGGTTTGCACTTTGGTAGGCGAGCCACAAAACTTATTAATTGCCGAAAAAGTGGGGTGGAGCTTCATTCAATTTTTCATAGAAATGTCGCCCGTTACCCTGCCCTGCTTAGCGGCAGGGCTACTCACCTGCATTATTCTCGAAAAAATAAAAATAGCTGGTTACGGTGCAACGCTACCCAATAACGTTCGTGAAATACTAGTAGCGTTTGCCCATGAAGACGCCAAAAAACGTACGCGCATACACAACGTAAAGCTCTTTATTCAAGCCGTAGCAGCGCTTATTTTAGTTTTAGGATTAGCGTTTCACCTTGCCGAAGTGGGTCTTATCGGGTTAATGATTATTGTGTTATTAACCGCATTCACAGGCATTACCGAAGAACACCAAATTGGTAAAGCATTTGAAGAAGCCATGCCCTTTACCGCACTACTGGTAGTATTTTTTGCGGTTGTTGCGGTTATCCACGAGCAACATTTATTTTCACCCATTACCCATTGGGTTTTATCACTGAACGAAAACATCCAAGGGCCGGCGCTATTTTTAGCGAACGGAGTGTTATCCATGATTAGCGATAACGTTTTTGTCGCGACGGTTTATATCACCGAGGTTCAAGAAGCACTAAAACTTGGGCATATTTCACGCGAGCACTTCGAAACCCTCGCCATTGCCATTAACACGGGCACCAATTTACCCAGTATTGCCACACCTAATGGGCAAGCCGCTTTTTTGTTTTTGCTAACCTCTGCGCTTGCGCCATTAATTAGGCTTTCTTATGGCCGCATGGTGATAATGGCGCTGCCCTATACGCTAGTTTTGACAAGCGTAGCCTTGATGTGCGTGACTTATTTGATTTAACCCCCAAAAAAATGAGTTGTCGCCTTAGGCTACAACTCATAATTTTTATCTTTTTAGCCAAAAATACTCAACCTTCAGCTAGTCTTATTTAAATAGGGTTAGCGTTAATTTTAAACTTCCCCCAAACAATCACACTCAAATGGGTAAAGGTTAATGAGTATTTTTTTCAAAAATAAAAACCGATTTACACAACAATACTTAACTGTATCTAGCCGCATTTTTATGGGCTTGGTTTTTAATATATTACTCGCCGCTCAAGTTTTTTGCGCCAGCCTACCGCAACAAATTAACTTCCAGCATCCACTCGAAAATAAAGACATTGTGCTTGGCGAAGTTTCATCGATATATCAAGATAACCAAGGCTACATGTGGTTTGGCGGCGGTAACGCCCTCATTCGCTACGATGGCTACACTTTTAAATCCATACTGCTTAGCCAAACAACCGAAAAAGGCGTAGAACAAGTCCCAGTAAAGGTGATAGCCGATATTTTTGAAGATAGTGAACATTACATTTGGTTATCAACTCGCACTGGTCTACTAAAATACGATCCCAAGCTTGAACAACTCACCCGCATACCCGATGACACAAGTGCCGCACTGCCCATTACCACAACCGACCTACTGCAGGCCATGGAATTAGCCACCGGTGAATTATTAGTGAGCGGTAAAACCGGGCTTTTTATTGTCGATCGCCATAGTGGTAAATATCAGGTGATGCTGCCGGACGACAGCAACCCCAACAGCATCCATAGCCGCCGCGTACAAGCAAGCCATATTGATGGCGATGGCACTGTATGGTTGGGCACCGAGGCAGGTCTCGAAAAATTAGATTGGGCCACCAAAACATTTACGCTCTACAAACCCTATCCACAAGATATCGCTAATGTTTCGGCCAATTCGGTCACCGATATTGTGTCGGATAAACTTGGTAATCTATGGTTAGCCACCGCCAATGGTTTGGTGTATTACAACCCCAAAAACCAAAACAGCACACGTTATGTTAATGATCCCACCGATTCTTTTAGTCTCAGCGGCAACGATATTTGGAGCATTTACCTCGACAGCCAAAATGCACTGTGGATAGCGGCCGATGGTGGCGGCATTTCGGTTTTTGAAAAAGACGAGCAATATCCCAATGGCCGTTTTAGCAATCATAAATACGAAGCCGGCCGCAGTGGCGCACTTAACTCCAACCAAGTCAGGGTGGTTTATGGCGATAAAACCGGCGATATATGGGTTGGTAACTATCCCGATGGCATCAATTATTTTGACCGATCAAGCGCAGCCATTACCACACACACGCACTCAACCGAAAATTCCAACAGCATTTCTTACAACTCGGTACTCACTGTTAGAGAAAGCGCCGATGGCAATTTATGGTTAGGCACCGATGGTGGTGGATTGAATTTTTTTGATACCACTAACAATACCTTTACCCATTACAAAAACAACCCTACCGATCCTAATTCAATCAGTAGTAATGCGGTATTAACTGCATTTATTGATAGCAAAGGTGATGTTTGGACTGGTAGTTGGGGCGGAGGTATCTCACGCCTTAATCCCACCACAGGGCAATTCACGCGTTATCCTTTTGATGAATTAAGAGCAATAACAACCAGCATTAGCACCTCAACAAAACTCAACAACGCGCATGTATGGTCAATTAAAGAAGATAAAAATAATAATTTATGGATAACCACACATGCGGGCGGACTCAGTAAATTCGATAGAGAAAGTAATATCTATACCCATTACACCCATCAAGATAATGATCCAAACTCTCATTTAACAGGCATTACATGGGATACGTTTGAAGACTCCAGCGGACGCTTTTGGGTGGCGACCAGTTCGGGCTTAGAATTAATGGATCGAGATAGCGGCAGCTTTAAACATTTTTTATCAGACACTACCGATGCTACAAGCTTAAGCAACCCATCGGTATTGTCGATATTTGAAGATAGTCACAAAAACCTCTGGTTAGGCACCGACTCTGGTCTTAATCGCCTCAATGAAGATGGTAAAACATTTACCCGTTTTACCAAGGCTGATGGTTTTAATAACGATACTATTCGGCAAATTATTGAAGATAAAGAAGGCAACTTATGGCTTAGCACTAACAACGGCATTTCTATTTTTAATATCGACAGTCAAAAAATTCGTAACTACAACCGCGACAGCGGCAAGTTAATGGGTGGTTTTCATACCGACTCGGGTTTAATGACACAAAAAGGTGAAATTGTTTTTGGGGGTATTGATGGCTTACGTTTTTTTAACCCCGAAAAAATGAAAGAAAATAATAATATCCCGCCTGTTGTGCTAACCAACTTCACCTTATTTGCCGACCCTGTCGCCGTGAATGATGACAGCGGAATTTTAAAAGAATCCATTAGTAGCGCCAAAACCATCACCTTAGATTATAAAAAATCCATGTTTAGCTTTGAGTTTTCGGCCTTAAACTTTAGAGATTCCGGCAAAAACCAATACGCCTATAAACTCGAAGGCTTTGATGATAATTGGCTACAAGTTGGTGATCAGCGCAGTGCCAAATACACCAACCTAAACGCTGGCACTTATATTTTTAAAGTGAAAGGTAGTAATAACGACGGCGTTTGGAATGAAGACGGTGCACAGATCACCATCATCCAATTGCCACCACCGTGGAAAACCTGGTGGGCCTACGCCTTATATTTACTGGTTATTATTAGCACTGCACTGTGGTTTATTCACCATCAACGCGCAAAACGCAAAATTATTGAGCAACAAAACCGCTGGTTAGAAACCAAAGTCGAAGAGCGCACAGCAGAAATAAAAGAAAAAAATAAAGACATACAAGCCATGCTGGAAAATATGCCCCAAGGCTTATTTACCATCCAAACCGGCGAAATCATTCACCCCGAATATTCGCACTTTCTCGAAGAAATTTTTGAGAGAAAAGACATTGCTGGCAAAAAAGCCAGCGAACTATTATTTCATAATGCCGACATCGGCAGCGATGCGCTGGACTCGGTTAATAACGCTATTTTTGCGATTATTGACGAAGATGAAATGAACTACGCCTTTAACAACAGCTTGCTAATTTCTGATTACAGCTTAAAAGTTAACAATAAAACAAAATATTTATCGCTCGACTGGAACCCTATTATTCACGATGGCATGGTAAATAAACTTATGGTATCGGTAAGGGATGTAACGCAATTAAAAGAAATGGAAAGTGAAGCCAAAGAACAAAAGCGCGAACTCGATATTATTCGCCAACTGCTAAATATTTCGGCCGAAAAAGTCTTGGCCTTTGAAGAGTCGTCGGCCCGTTACATTAACGAAAACGCCCTTGCCATTGAGAGCACAAAAGACAAAGACGAGTTAATTATCGCGCTCTTATTTAGAAACATGCACACTATTAAAGGTAACTGCCGAACTTACGGCTTTACTTATATTAGCGATGTTGTACACGAGGTCGAATCAAGCTACAGCGCACTTAAATCATCAAACGACATGTTGTGGAATGAAGAGAAGCTACTCAATGATTTAGAGCGCGTAAAACATGCATTGGCAGAATATGCCGACGTTTATCGCCGTGTACTAGGGCGAGGAAAAAGTGAAAAAGGCGATAGACACGATGGTTTTTGGATGACCAATGCTGTCATGAAAAAAATAGAGGGGCATATTTTTGCTAATGAAATTGAGCCACTTAAAAATTATGTCAATCGCATTCAATCGGCGCCGCTCGAACATGTTTTAACAGATGTTGTGGCATCACTTAGCTCGATCGCCGAACAATTACAAAAACCCACACCAATTGTAGTTTTTAACAAAAATAATATTCGCATTAAAAAAACCGGTTACGAGCTTATCACCGATATTTTTGCCCATATTTTACGCAATTGCGTTGACCACGGTATTGAACCCGCCGATGAGCGCATTCAGAAAAATAAAGATGAGCGCGGAAAGATTATGATCAATGCCATGATCGCCAATAAAGAGTTAAAGCTGTTTATTAATGACGATGGCAAAGGTATTGATCTTACGCGACTGTTTGAAAAAGGCATGGACATTCACAAATGGGATGGGGATAGCCGACCCAGCAATCAAGAAATCGCCGAACTGGTCTTTTGCTCGGGCGTTTCTACTAAAACGGTCGTCACGGATATTTCTGGGCGAGGCGTAGGCATGGATGCGGTTAAACAGTTTTTAGTCAGCCACAACGGTAATGTGAATTTGATTTTGCAGAACACCAAAGAATCGACAGAGGGTTTTGTACCCTTTGAAATCTTAATCAATTTACCAGAGGATTTTTATGTACTTGTTGATCCGGAAGCAGAGGTTATTTAAATAAAAAAAGAGCGGCTATTGAGTCGCTCTTTTTTTTACTCGCAATCATTACACAACACTTCAGAAAATTTTAAAGCGCAACAACACCCGCGACATCATGACTACTTGTTTTGTAACCATTTAGCATTCCGTCAATTTCACACAGAAAATGCAGTTGGGTGGTTGCTTTCGGGGCATTTAAGCGCTCCGGCCCTTGCATGGATGCAAGGATTAGAGCAATGCAGGAGCACATTGCCGGGAGCGCTTGTATAGCGCCCATGCCCCAGCACGGATGCGTGGGGTAGAGCTTTGCACCTGCATAGGAATATGCAAGAGTAGACTTTGCAGGAGCAAAAAGTTGGGGAGCACAAAGCCGAGATGGCTTGTCGGTAATTGCTCCTGCATTACCTTAATGATTACAATTTACATCCATGTAAACCTAGCGGCCCAGAAAATAACCGCGCGACTGCATTTTGGCTCGGTGCTGAATAGTTACCAAATATTTTAGAAAAAACTCAAAAAACCGCTTAAATAATAACGTTTGTCAAAAGAGTGTCATATCTAAGGCGTAGAGTGTTGACTTACGATTGTTTTAAACCGCAAACACTAAATAACGTCTTATATTTGACTGACGAGTAAATACCATGCCCTTCCATTCGTTAGAAAACGATCCCCAATACATTCGACTACAAACTGAAATGGTGTGGATGCAGCAAGCGCTGCATGCACAGCGTAAGCGCCTATTGATTATTTTTGAGGGCCGTGATACTGCCGGTAAAGGCGGCGCCATTATGCGTTTTGTGCGCTTTATTAATCCGCGTCACTACAAGGTGGTGGCATTATCCAAACCCACCGAAGCCGAAATGGGGCAATGGTATTTCCAACGTTATATTTCGCAATTGCCCGACCCTGGCCGCATCGCCTTTTTTGACCGCAGTTGGTACAACCGCGCCGTAGTAGAACCCGTTATGGGGTTTTGCAGCGACCAGCAGTATCAATTGTTTTTAAAGCAAGTGGTCGAGTTTGAAAAAATGTTGGTAGAAGATGGTCTACCCATTATTAAGTTTTGGTTTTCTATAGATTTAGAAGAGCAAAAAAATCGCCTTAAAGACCGCGAAACTAATCCACTTAAACAATGGAAACTTAGTACTGTAGATGCGCAAGCGCAAGCCCGCTGGCACGATTTCACCAAATACAAAGAGGCGATGTTTGAAAGTACCTCAACCGACTATTGCCCATGGGTGGTTGTGCAAGGCAACAACCGAGACACCGCACGCCTAGAGGCCATGCGCTATGTATTAAGTAAAATGGATTACGATAAAAAAGGCGATAGCGGCGAAAGTTTAATTCCCGATAGCCATATTATTGAAGAATACATCTCTAAAAATTAAACAGCGCGCAGTAATTTCGCGGTTTTTTTATTTTAGATTAAGCGTAACTATTCAGCACCGAACCCAAATGCAGTCGCGTGGTTATTTTCTGGGCCGCTAGATCCACAGGGATGGAGATCATAAAGATAATGCAGGAGCAATTATCTACAAGCCATCTCGGCTTTATGCTTCTGCAAAGTCTAACCCCCACGCATCTATGCTGGGGCAGGCGCTTAAATACCCTGAAAACAACCACCCAACTGCATTTTTACGTGAAATTCGCCTGATTTAATTCGACAGCTGAATAGTTACGATTAAATCTTAAACAATAATTTGCGAAGCGCTTTCTTGTACTTCTGGCCGAATAGGGCAATGTATTTTTTGTTTTGTAATGCCCTCTTCGTTGGAATACAAATGCACATCAAAACCCCACAAACGATGCACGTGGCGCAAAACTTCTTCGGCGCTTTTAGCGTCTAAAGGCATGCGATTATGGCGGGTGTGGTGCAGCATTAACGAGCGATCACCGCGCACATCAACCGAATACACTTGGATATTGGGCTCACGATGACTTAAATTATATTGTGCAGATAACGCCTCGCGTACAATACGGTAACCGGTTTCATCATGAATAGCGGCGACATCTATAGCTTCTTTAAGGTCATCGTCCATGATGCAAAAAAGTTTTAAATCACGCATTAATTTAGGCGATAAAAACTGCATGATAAAACTTTCATCTTTAAAATTTCGCATCGCAAAATGCAAAGTTTCCAACCATGGACTACCGGCAATTTCGGGAAACCACTTTTTATCTTCGGCCGTAGGGTTTTGGCAGATGCGGCGAATATCCTGCATCATATGAAACCCCAAGGTGTAAGGATTAATGCCACTGTAATATTTACTGTTGTAAGGCGGCTGATAAATAACACCCGAATGCGATTGCATAAACTCAAACATAAAACCTTCGGTTATTAAACCTCGGTCGTACATCTCGTTCATGATCGTGTGATGCCAAAATGTGGCCCAGCCTTCATTCATCACTTGTGTTTGTTTTTGTGGATAAAAATATTGCGCCATTTTTCGTACAATACGTACGATTTCCCGCTGCCAAGACTCTAGCAACGGGGCGTGTTTTTCAAAAAAATACAGGAGATTTTCTTGGGGTTCGTCAGGGAATCGTTTAGCCGAAATAGCCCTACGATGATGTTCATCAATAGGTATCGTACGCCACAAATCATTTACCTGCTGCTGCAAATGTTGTTCGCGCTCTTTTTGTCGCGCTTCTTCTTCATGCTGCGAAAGCGGATAGGGCCTTTTATAACGATCAACACCATAATTCATAATCGCGTGACACGAGTCTAATAACTCTTCGACAGCGCTCACACCGTATTTTTCTTCGCATTTAGCAATGTAGTTTTTGGAAAAAACCAAATAATCAATAATGGCTGTTGCATCAGTCCAGGCCCTAAAAAGATAATTACCTTTAAAAAAAGAGTTGTGTCCATAGCATGCGTGGGCAATCACTAATGCCTGCATCATCATGGTATTTTCTTCCATTAAATAGGCGATGCAAGGGTTTGAGTTAATCACTATCTCGTAAGCCAAACCCATTTGTCCACGCTTATAACCATGCTCTACGCTTAAAAACTGCTTGCCGTAACTCCAGTGATTGTAGCCAATCGGCATGCCCACCGAGGCATAAGCGTCCATCATTTGCTC
Source organism: Marinagarivorans sp. (assembly GCA_034519605.1). Lineage (GTDB taxonomy): Bacteria > Pseudomonadota > Gammaproteobacteria > Pseudomonadales > Cellvibrionaceae > Marinagarivorans. The sequence continues at coordinate 64,037 of JAXHOG010000071.1, read as the reverse complement.
GGAGCTAATAATTTCGATCTGATTGGGGTAGGTATCTAATTTAAAATCGTTAGCAATAACACCAATTTCTTTATCGTATTGCTGAATTAAATCAAAGGTCCACTCTGAACTGGTTGAAATTGGGTTACGCATCTTTATGCCGCCTTTCACAATGGATCGGTTTCTGCCTTTTTAAAATAAATAGCTACGCGGTCTTTTAAAATAAATAGCTACGCGGTCTTTTAAAAAAAGGCTACGCAGCCTTTTAAAATAAATAGCTACGCAGCCTTTTTCTGAAATAAATCGCGGAATACCGGATAAATATCGGCTGCAGACACTAAATGGCGCATCGCAAAAACATCAGGGAAGCGAGTCATCACTTTTTCATAGGCATGCCACAAAGCCTGATGTTCACGAGGCGTAATTTCGATATACGAAAAATACTGCACGGCAGGCAAAATTTCCTCCGTTAACAACTCGTAACAACGCGATGAATCATCATTCCAATTATCACCATCGGATGCCTGGGCGCCGTAAATATTCCACTGGCTAGCGGGATAACGCTCTTTAATAATGTCATTCATCATGACTAGCGCACTACTCACAATAGTACCGCCCGTTTCACGACTGTAAAAAAATTCTTGCTCATCGACTTCTTTTGCGCTGGTATGATGGCGAATAAAAACCACTTCTATTTTTTCGTAATTGCGTCTTAAAAATAAATACAGTAACAAGAAAAATCGCTTGGCAACGTCTTTGGTGGACTGATCCATAGAGCCCGATACATCCATCAAACAAAACATCACCGCACGCGAACGTGGCACCGGATGCTTAACTTGAAGATTGTATTTAATATCAAAATTATCCAGCCATGGCACACGCTTAATTTTTCGATTTAACTCTTCTATTTCTGCTCGCAATTTATGCGCATCGGCTTCTTCTAATGCACTTTTAGCCGGGGTAATGACTAACAACTGATCTTCCAGTAGTTTTAATTTTTTACGTTTTTTACCAGTTAATGCAATGCGGCGTGCATTGGCCGAGCGCAATGTTCGCACAATATTCACACGCCCGGGATTCCCCTCATTACTAATACCAGCTCGGTGATATTTAAATTCTTCATCGCCCGCTAATTGGCGCTTAATTAAATTTGGCAGCGCCAAATCATCAAACATAAAATTTAAAAATTCTTCTTGAGTTATTTGAAACGAAAACTCATCATCGCCATCACCCGAATCGGACGAACCATTACCCGACCCGCCGCTACCCCCACCACCTTGTGGCCGCTTAATTTTATCGCCGCTCACAAACTCTTCATTGCCAGGCAATACGCGCTCGCGCGCACCACCATTACTGTGATGAAAGACTGGCTCACTAACATCTTTTGAAGGGATCGATATTTTTTCACCGCTGTTAATATCGGTGATTGAACGTTTATCAATGGCATCAGATACCGCTTTTTTAATATAGCCACGGTAGCGGCGTAAAAAACGTTCGCGATTGACCGTGCTTTTATTTTTTGAATTTAAGCGTCTATCGACAATATAACTCATGGTTTCTCCTGAGGGGCGCGACACCCCTTGCACGTAAAGTAAAGGCTTAGCGTCACGCCATTACTGTGATTTACGCACACGCAAATACCATTCGGATAATAAACGCACTTGTTTTTCGGTATAGCCGCGCTCCACCATACGATCAACAAAATCTTGATGTTTTTTATTATCTTCCTTGCTGGATTTTGCACTAAAAGAAATAACCGGAAGAAGATCTTCGGTATTGGAGAACATTTTTTTCTCGATTACCGTGCGCAGTTTTTCGTAACCATTCCACGCCGGATTTTTACCTTCATTATTGGCGCGAGCACGCAAAACAAAATTGACAATTTCGTTACGAAAATCTTTAGGATTGCTAATCCCAGCAGGTTTTTCGATTTTTTCCAACTCTTCATTTAACGCGACGCGGTTAAGAATTTCACCTGTTTCGGGATCGCGGAATTCTTGATCTTGAATCCAGAAATCTGCGTAGGTAACGTAGCGATCAAATATATTTTGTCCGTATTCCGAATATGATTCTAGATAAGCGGTTTGAATTTCTTTGCCGATAAATTCAACATAACGCGGCGCCAAATATTCTTTAATGAATCGCAAATAACGATTGGCGACATCTTCAGAAAACTGCTCCTGCTCGATGCGCTGTTCTAAAACATATAAAAGATGCACAGGGTTAGCCGAGACCTCAGTGGGGTCAAAGTTAAATACTTTAGATAAAATTTTAAAGGCAAAACGCGTCGATAAACCATTCATACCTTCATCGACTCCCGCTGTATCTTTATATTCTTGTAAAGATTTTGCTTTGGGATCGGTATCTTTTAAGTTTTCGCCATCGTAAACCCGCATTTTAGATAACAGGTTTGAGTTTTCTGGTTCTTTCATACGCGACAGCACAGTAAATTGTGCGAGCATTTTTAAGGTATCTGGCGCGCAAGGCGCGTGCGCTAATGAGCTTGTCTCGAGCAGTTTTTCATAAATATGGATTTCTTCAGCAACACGCAAACAATAAGGGACTTTGACAATATAAACACGGTCAATAAAAGCCTCGTTATTTTTATTGTTTTTAAAAGTTTGCCATTCAGATTCGTTTGAATGCGCGAGCACGATACCTTCAAATGGAATAGCGCCTAATCCTTCGGTGCTATTATAGTTACCTTCTTGGGTAGCGGTTAATAAAGGGTGAAGCACTTTAATAGGTGCTTTGAACATCTCGACAAATTCCATCAAACCTTGGTTTGCACGGCATAACCCACCGGAAAAACTGTAGGCATCAGGATCGTTTTGTGGGTACTCTTCTAATTTACGGATATCAACTTTACCCACCAAAGACGAGATATCTTGGTTGTTTTCATCGCCGGGTTCGGTTTTAGAAATCGCTGTTTGATCTAATATGGAGGGATAAACTTTAATGACTTTAAATTGGCTAATGTCACCTCCGTATTCGTGTAATCGCTTTACCGCCCAAGGCGACATAATGGTTTTTAAATAACGGCGTGCTATACCGTAGTCTTCCTCTAAAATCGCTGCATCCTCATCGGGATTAAATAAACCAAGTGGGGACTCATAAACCGGAGATCCCTTAATGCAATAAATGGGTTGTTTTTCCATTAAGCTTTTGAGTTTTTCGGCTAAAGATGATTTACCACCGCCAACTGGCCCCAACAAATACAAAATTTGTTTTTTCTCTTCTAGGCCTTGAGCGGCATGTTTGAAAAAAGAAACTATCTGCTCGATGGCCTCTTCCATGCCGTAAAAATCTTCGAAGGCGGAATAACGCTTCATGATTTTATTGGAAAAAATACGGCTCATGCGAGGCTGGCGAGAAGTATCAATTAATTCCGGTGCGCCAATAGCCGCCAACATTCGCTCGGCAGCACTGGCGTAAACCGAGGGATCTTTTTTACACAACTCTAAAAATTCCTGAATCGTGAATTCCTCCTCTTGTGATTTTGCATAACGCTCGCGGTAATGATTAAAAATTGACATGTCTGACTCCTCGCTGGCTGGCAGATCCACACCTGTTCACTATCACTCACAAGAGTGGCCGTATTTTTTATTTGGCTGTCTAAACCTTTTATTCAACAGTAGACCAATTGACAGCCCATCACCTGAAGAATTCTATTTTTCTAGCGTGCAGTTTAAATTCTATGCACCTAAAAGCTCATGCCTCAAGCTACACGCGAATAAATAGTAGTCGCGCTGTAATTTTTGTTGGCAACGTATCTCATACGTCAAAAAACAAACCAAAGATCTCTTAAAATTTGACATTCAAAAACTACGCCATCGCCTTCAGGTTTTTATAGACAGCTACAAATCACGCTTGTCTTGCTTAGCAAGACAAGCCCTTCAGCTGCCTGCCCCACTTAACTTAAGCTATGCCACTTAAACTATGTCACTTAAGCTATGTCATAATTGCGGCTTCTTTGAAAGACCATAAAAAACTCATTAGATAGCCCATAAAAACTCATAGAGACAATACGATGAAAGTACTTGTTACCGGTGGCACCGGCTACATAGGTAGCCATACATTAATTGAACTGATGGCGGCGAATTTTGACGTATGTGTAGTTGATAATCTTTGCAACAGCAGTGCCGAATCGCTTGCACGTGTCGAAAAAATTACAGGCAAAAAAATTCCCTTTTACAAAAATGATGTCACCGATAGAAACGCTCTGCGAAATATTTTCGAGCAAGAAAAGAATATTGAAGGGGTTATTCATTTTGCGGGTTTAAAAGCCGTGGGCGAGTCCAACACCATCCCGCTGCGCTATTACCACGTTAATGTCGAAGGTTCTATTGCGATAACGGAAGTAATGAATGAATTTGGCGCTAAACACCTGTTATTTAGCTCTTCAGCCACAGTCTATGGCGACCCCCACACAGTACCCATCCAAGAGAATTTCCCCACGGGCGCCACCAATCCTTATGGGCGCAGCAAGTTAATGGTCGAAGAAATTCTACAAGACACCTGCAAGGCACCGAACAACGCCTTAAAAGTAGGCTTATTGCGCTACTTCAACCCTATAGGTGCGCACCATAGCGGAGCAATCGGTGAAGACCCAAAAGGTATTCCCAACAATTTGCTGCCATTTGTAGCGCAAGTTGCTGTGGGTAAGCTTAAGCAGCTAAAGGTATTTGGAAACGACTACGCCACGCCCGATGGCACCGGCGTACGCGATTACATTCACGTAGTAGATTTAGCACGCGGACATGTTGCGGCGCTCAAAAAATTAACCACGAATGAGGCAGGCAGTTATGTTTGGAATTTGGGCACTGGCCGAGGTTACAGCGTATTAGAGGTGGTTAAGGCGTTTGAAAAAGTGAGTGGCGTGTCCATTCCACTTGAAATCGTCGCGCGTCGCGCCGGTGATATTGCCGCTTGTTACGCCGATCCAAGCTTTGCTTTAGGTGAGCTGGGCTGGTCGGCAGAATTTGATATTGAGCGCATGGTGGCCGATACGTGGCGCTGGCAATCGAGCAACCCGAACGGCTATCAGGACTAAAAGTGCTAGTGCTAGCGCAATAGTATTAGTAACTATTCAGCCCCACAAAAAAACTTCGATCAAACAAGTCGTTGAGTGATCGCGTTCAGGCATTTAAGCGCCGGCTTTTACAGGGATGTAAATAGTAGAGCCATGCAGGAGCATATTACCGAGAGCAGAAAATAACCGCGCGACTGCATTTAGGTTCGATGCTGAATAGTTACCCTATTTTTTAAATGCGCTTTTTAGGAAATCGATTAGTGCATTTTTTTAAAAAAAAGCATGCCGTCTATTTCCCCTTCTTGCGCCATACCTACATGCTCAGCAACTTTAATTGAAGCAATATTATCTTTTTTAATTTCGGCACTTATCGGTATAGCAAGCTGTAAGGCCAATAGCGCCACCATACGCTTAGCTACGCCACGCCCCTGCGCATTAGGGCTTACCGCCCAAGATAACAGCCAAGTATCGACCTTTAAATCGGCGCGAACGGTACCAACGGCAAGGTTATTTTCTTCGGCTATCAATAATTTTCGGGCTGGATTATTAAGTGAGGCCAATAGCCAAGACCTATGCTCATCGCGAGTAATAAGCTGAGTGTTATGGCTAGCCATACGCACTGCAGGCTGATTGCGCCAAAACAATAACAATTCACTATCGTCGAGTTTTGCGGGCCTTAGTGTGATCATAGTTTAATTACCCTAAATTACAGGCCAAACGTTTTTATTGATGCGCATCGTCATTAATCGTCATTAATTGTTGCCCAAGTGACCGCCGTACCATAATCAACAGCACGGCTAACACGGCGACCTATTAATTGCACAGCATGCTTAGGCGCCAAACCAAAACCTGGGCGAACGCTGCGTACACAGTCTGGCGTGATAATATCGCCTGCGTTTAATTTTTTAACAAAATATAACGAGCGTCGAAATTGAATATTGTTTTTCTCGCTTGTTTTTATCTCATAAGAAACACAACCCAAAGCCTGCCATGCAATTTTAGCATCGCGGCATAAATGCGTTAATTCGGCAGGTTCTAGCGAGAAACTATCGTCGGCACCGCCGCCATTACGATCAAGCGTGACATGTTTTTCGATCACGCTGGCGCCGAGTGCAACCGCAGCAACCGCCGTCGCATTATCAATAGTATGATCGGACAAACCCACGGGACATTGATAGCGCTGCGCCATATCGGCAAGGGTGCGCAAATTATAATCACCCGCCGGTGCGGGATAGCCACTCACACAATGCAATAAAATTAACTGCTGGCAACCGGCTGATTTTATGGCATCAACCGTTTCGTCAATTTCATCTCGGTTGGCCATACCGGTCGAAACAATCATCGGTTTTTTAGTGGCGGCTATGCGCTCGATTAATGGAATATCCAGCATTTCAAAAGAAGCCACTTTATAGGCTGGCGCATTTAAACTTTCTAATAAATCGACGGCTGTGGCATCAAAAGGCGAGCTAAAAATCGTGATATTTAATTGTTTGGCGTAATCAAACAGAGGCTTGTGCCAATCCCACGGCATATGCGCCTGTTGGTATAAATCATATAAAGACTGGCCATCCCAAAGGCCGCCGCGAATCATAAATTCTTCGCTGTCGCTTTTTAAGGTAATGGTGTCTTGGGTATAGGTTTGCAATTTAATAGCGTCTGCACCGGCCGCTTTTGCGGCACGCATAATGGCAAACGCACGCTCGATACTGCCATTGTGATTAGCCGATAATTCGGCAATCACGTAAGGCAAATGATCGGCGCCTATTAATTTATCAGCAATTTTGACTGAGCTATTAAAACCCTTAAAACGATTATTATTCATTCGCATAATCCACGATCAATGCATTATTTAATTTTTTTGTCGCTAAAGTCACTTGCAGCGCAGGCAGTGCTAAAAAGTGCCGCTATTGCAGCGTTTCCATTTGTTTAATCACGCGCGCCATACCCTTACCATCAACACATTGCAGCGCACGCTGGGATAATGCATTAAGTTCCGTAATGATATTTTTATTATTTAGGGCGTCGGTCAATTCACGCTCAAAATTATCAGCCTGCAAAGCCATAATAATACCAGCCTCATTAAGCTGTGTTATTGCGCTTAATTGATTATTCGCCGTAGCCACCAATAAGGCTGGAACCGCCAGGCAACACAGTTCCCACACGGTAGAACCGCAGGCGCCAATAGCCATATCACAAGTAGCCATTAGCTCAGCAACATTGTCGATATTTTTATGACACGTTATATTTTTGGCTCGGCCACTTAACAAGATATTGTTTATAAAATTATTTAAAAAAATACTATGTGGATATTGTCCACCCACTAATATCGCTACTTGTGCCAAAGGGTTTTTAGATAAGTAACCGCTATTTACAAGGGTTTTTAAAGCTTTTAAGGTGAAATTATCCTGATCGACACCGCCAAAGCTCAGCAGTATTTTTTTGGGTGATTGCGTCAATACTTTTGCGCTGCGGGCATGGGCCTTTAAAAACTGCGCGCGCAACAAACAATAATCGGTGCCGATTAAAAGTTCGGCATCGGCATTAATGTATTTTTGGTAATCGCTGGCTTTACGGCCAAAATTTTGATCGAGTAATAAATCGCAACAATAATCGCGGTCGGCTAAATCATCAATTACCATTATTTTTTGGCAATGCTTTCGCAGCTCGCTATGCCATGTTGCGTCTAGGCTGTAGTGATCAACCACTAGCCAAGCTATTTTTAACCCCTTAATGCTTTCGATGGTTTGGGCGGCATCCAATGTTTGGCTGATGCCTAGCCATAATGCGTGCTGTTGTTTTTGCGCTGCAATATTAAAAACAACATCTTCTCTTGCGGGTAAAGATAAACACTCAAAACCTTGCCCCAGTATTTTTTCTTTAAAGCTGGCATTTAAATAAGCACAGATAAAAATACAGCGGTGACCATGCTCGGCCAACGCGGCGGCTAAGGTTAAACAGCGCATTAAATGGCCACTGCCAATCCAAGGCGCGGCATCCACTCTAAAGGCGATATTCACGATTACTTCCCTAACTGCGCATTAATTGCGTAAAGCGCTTCGGCGCGAATCCAATCCGATTCGGTATCAATATCTTGTACCTGATGCGGCTCTAGCATAATCATGTAAGCGTCGTCATCAAAAATAGCCTTGCCACTTTTAAACGCCGATTTCCGGCCCCAATAAAACTGCCCCGCATCGTGATAGGCAGGCTCCAAATCTTGTGAGCGCTGGGCATAATTTTCGGGTGAAAACATGGCGGCTGTACCTGCAGCAGTAGATTTTAAGGCGCGCTGAATAGGATAAGAAAATCGTGTCGCGGTAAAGGCGTAATTATGCGTGGTGGTATTGAGTATTCGATGCCCGTCGCGCAGCGCCTTAATCGTTATAAAAGGCGCCGTTGCATATATACAACACAGGTTATCGAATGCTATGCCCTGCCCTTCGGCCCAGCTTATGGCATGGTTTATTACATCGAGTGTGGTGGCGTAATCGTCGGCTATTTCGGCGGGTCTTACAAAAGGGGTTTCGGCACCGTAATGGCGTGCAATACGGGCGATGTCTTCGCTATCGGTCGAGACAATAATGCGCTCGAAACAGCGTGAATTTATCGCAGCTTCTATCGAGTAGGCGATCATGGGCTTACCGTGAAATAACCGGCTATTTTTATGGGCAATACGTTTACTGCCACCGCGCGCGGGAATAATGGCAATACTCATAACCATTCACTCATAACCATTCACTCATAACCATTCACTCATAACAATGCACCCATATTTTCTAAAAAATCACAGCATAGGTTAATCACTTGCGTTTGATCTTGGTCGGTTAAACCCACATGCAAAGGCAAGGTTAAAGCGTGCGCATAATAATGCTCGGCATTGGGGTAATCGCCTTTTTTAAAACCATGGTGGGCATAAACAGGCTGCAAATGAATAGGCGGGTAATGAATATTGGGCGCAATATTATGTTTTTTTAAATAATGAATTAATTCATCACGTACTTGCGAGCTAGCTAATTCAATGACAAAGATATGCCAGCACACCTCGCTATCGGCTAAATATACCGGTAAAACAACGGGTAAATCCTTTAACGCCTCGCAGTAATGATCAAATAGTTGGCGGCGGCGTTGTTTAAAGGCGATTAATTTTTTTAATTGTGCGCTACCCATGGCGGCTTGAATATCGCACATGCGGTAATTAAATCCTAAATACTGTTGCTCGTAATAACAGGGGCTGGTGGGCGGGCCCTGCCATAAGGCAGCATCGCGAATAACGCCTTGACGTGCATAAGCCTCGGCTGTTTTGGCGAGTAACATATTATTGGTTGTGAGTGCGCCACCTTCACCCGTGGTAATGGTTTTTACAGGATGAAAACTTAACGCGGTAAATTCGCTAATCTGGCTAGCGCCAACCGGGACAGCCTTAAAACTAGATCCTAAAGCATGGGCGGCATCTTCAATTAAATAAAATCCATAATCTTTTTTAAGCGCCTGTAAAACACCAAGGTCGCAAGGACTGCCTGCAAAATGCACGGCAACAATAATTTTGGGGACATTATTATTTTTTTTAGCTAAGGCTAATTTATCGGCCAATGCCGTTAAAGATATATTGCGTGTATGCGGGTCGATGTCGACAAAATCGACCTTGGCGCCGCAATACAATGCACAATTGGCCGAGGCAATAAAAGAAATGGGTGTCGTCCATAAATAATCACCCGCACCCAAATCTAATGCACAACAAGCCACATGCAACGCCGCCGTACCGCTACTTACGGCTACTACATGTTTGGCGCCGGTGTAGTCGGCTAGATCTTGCTCGAATTGCCGAGTTGCCGGGCCTTGGGTTAACCACTCGCCCGCCAATACTTCGGCAATCGCGGCTAACTCTTCGTCGCCCACGGTTTGTTTACCGTAACTGATCATCTTGGTGTACTCACACTTAATTATTAATAATGAATGATTACACCCATTAAACATCAGCCTCGGCATGTAAATCGCGAATTTGCTCGACACTTAAAAACTCGGCATTTTCACCCGAATTGTAACCAAAACCCTTTTTAACCAAACTACCCTCTTGCCCCAGCCCGTTTTTTTCGAAGGTGACATTACGGTACATTTTAATGGTTGGGGTAATCACATAGTGATCATCAAACTCTAGTGTTAAGTGGGAGTCGTCCCTTGGGCACATCACCTCGTGAACTTTTTCGCCGGGGCGAATACCGATAACTTCGGTTTTTACACCAGGCGCAATCGCTTCGGCTAAATCCATAATATTCACGCTGGGGATTTTCGGCACAAAAATTTCGCCGCCGTGCATACGCGAAAAATTCGTTAACACAAAATCGACACCCTGCTGCAGGGTAATCCAAAAGCGCGTCATTTCGGGGTCGGTAATTGGTAGTGTGGTATGCCCTTTGGCTAGCCAATCTTTAAAAAATGGCACCACCGAGCCGCGTGAACCCACCACATTGCCGTAACGCACCACAGAGAATTCTGACTTGCCCGCCGCCATATTATTGGCAGCGACAAATAATTTATCGGATGCCAGTTTAGTGGCGCCGTATAAATTAACCGGGCACGCGGCTTTATCGGTAGATAACGCAATCACTTTTTTAACGCGATTGGTTAAGGCAGCGCGAATCACATTTTCGGCACCGTTAATATTGGTTTTAATACATTCTGTAGGGTTGTATTCGGCAGCGGGCACTTGTTTTAAGGCGGCGGCATGAATAATAAAATCAGCGCCTTCGCTCGCTTGAATAATGCGTTCTTTATCGCGCACATCACCAATAAAATAACGCATCACTTCGCTATTAAATTGCTGCTGCATTTCAAACTGCTTAAGCTCGTCGCGGGAATAAATAATGATCTTTTTAGGCTTGCAATGGGTTAATAATGTTTGCGTTAATTTTTTACCAAAAGACCCAGTGCCGCCGGTAATTAACACTACTTTATTATTAAAAAATTGATGATCAAATGCCGGAGCCGATTCGTTGTTAGTACTTTTTTTATTATGCGTAGCCATAATTATATCTGCCTATTCATTGCGCGATAGCCAAAGAGAATGCCAGAAAATTGACAATTTAATTGGCATTTCTCTAGATATAGCAGGCGACGTGCCAATAGCCAGAATTACGCACAAACCGTCACACAATCGTGTATAGCGGCGCTTAAATACGCAAAAATGTTCTGTGTATGCCGTTTTCGCTAGGTCAACAACAAAAAAAAGAAAATGGGCTTGCGAAGAAAAGAAAACGACAGCCTTGCTAAAAACTCACAAGACCGTTTTTTGGTGCGCGTTGATTAACGATTTTTAGATGTAAAGGGTAGATTGCTGAACAAATTATCCAAAAAATCACCCGAGCCATTCATGCCATTAATAATGCTTTCCATGGCGATAAATTGAGACATCAGCCGTTCGTGATAGGCCGTCATGCGGCGATCCAATTGTTTTTCTTTATCCGTAGCCTCGGTAACATCGCGAGTAAGATTAGTGACGCGCTCGCTAATTAAACCATTAGATTGTAAAAAATTATTAATGAGGGTATCGATTTGACCCGATACCCCGCGTGAGAAATTGACCGTTCCCGAGTCGGCAAACTCCGACACAATCATGGTAAGGCCTTCGGCTTTTTCACCCAATTTTGGCAATAATACTTGGCCGGTACCAAAACCCGCAACGCCATTAATGGTGCCTGCCACATCAACACCCGCAACGCCATTACCGGCAGCTAGTTTTAAATCATCAATGGCATCGCCCGTGCTAGATGCCACGTCAATTTTTGAGGCGCTGCCGTATTTACCCGAAGTTATCACAAAAGCGCCGTTGGTAAATGCCACGGTAACGGTAGTGCTCACCTCTTTTAAATGGGTGTCGCCATTAATAGCGCTTTGCATCGCACCGGCCAATTCTGTTTCGTTGGCGTATATGGCATCGGCAGGTAATGTAATTAAATTAGTGGCGACGCCATTCACATTTAAATTAAACGAATAATCTTTACCGGTTGAATCTAATGGAAAACCCGCCACAACCTGATCACCGGTAAAATAACCACGGCGAGGATGGGTAGTAATTTGTACATCGTATTCGCCCGCTTCTGTTTGTTTGCCAAAGCTATTAACAAGAATGCCACTATTACTCGACGCTTTAGCGGGCGCTAACATTTTTTGAATATCTTCAAAACGATCAGAAAATGCTTTATCAAACTCTTCATCTTTAATGGTGAGCGTGCCGTCTAACTCGGTGCGAATGCCTAAGTTGGTCAGTGCTGTAAACACCGCATTTTCTGACATGCCGGGCACGCCGCTCGCAAAAATATTGCGCATTTGGCCAACAATGGATTTTGCGAGCGCATCGTTAGATAACGAACCACGTTTGTCATTTTCTTTATCAAAACCAATAACAGGTTCGAGCTCTGTGAGCAAAGCATTGTAAGCATCGACAAAATCACGGGTGGTTTGCTTGGCAAATGTTTTATCGTCGGAGACAGTAATAGAGACGGTTTCGCCGGGTGCAGATTTTAATAAATCGAGCGTTAAGCCTTCGACCAAATCGGTAATCGTATTACTGCTGCGCGTCACCGATAAACCGTTAACGGTTAAATCTGCATCGGTGCCAATTTGTTTTTGGGTGGTAAAACCGGCAATAGCGGCATCATAGGCAAAACGCGATAGGCCAATGCTATCGGTATTTTCGGGCGCGGTGGCACCTTCATCTACATCAATTTTTAATTGATGATTTAAACCTGCTTGCGCATTAATGGATAAAACATAACCCGAGCCATTATTCACAATCGACGCGGTCACGCCCATTTTGGCATCATTAATAGCCTCTTTAAGGCCTTTAAGACTGTTGTTGGAGCTATCTATTACTATCGGCACTGCGGGGCTGCCGCCATTGGTATTAAAGGTGGCGCCATCCCACGCACCAAAATTAAACGTGATAGTGCCGGTGCCCACAGCATCATCAACACTCGTATATTCGCCCGAGGCTAAGGTTTGTGATTGCGCTAAGGTATCGACCGTAAACTTATAAGTGCCAGGCGCAACTTTGGTATCAAGAGAGGTGGGGACGATAACATTGCTGTCGGTAAATGAAGCCGATTTACTGAATAAGCCTTCGGGTTTGATAAGCGCTGCCGCCGACGCTTGAAAAGTAGATAAAGCGCTTTTTATTTTTCCGAAGTCTGAAATTTGGGTTTCGCGCAACTCGCGTTTGGTATCAATACGTTGCTGCGGTGCCGAGCGCTCGATCTCGACTAATTGTTTGACGAGGTTTTTAGTATCAATGCCAGAGCCTGCACCGAGCGATTGGACAATATTGTTGTCAACCATAATAGACCTGCCTTTTTTGGGTAGGGTTTTGGCGCTAGTGTTTTACCACCGTCACAGCTGTTTACGTCTACCCTACTTCAATAAAAAAACATAAAAACGATAAAAAAACATAAAAACGATAAAAAAATAAAAACGTTATTAAAAAAATACAGTATTTAAAAACATTAAAAAAAAGTAACTATTCAGCACCGAGCCAAATGCAGTTGCGCGGTTATTTTCTGGGCCGCTCAAGCCATCCATGGGCGCTATACAAGCGCTCCCGGCGCTTAAATGCCCCGAAAACAACCACCCAACTGCATTTTCTTTATGAAATTGACAGAATGCTGAATAGTTACAAAAAAACAGCATTACAAATATTTATACAACCCGCATTAACATTATGCGCCCACTTTTTTGAGGGTGTAACAAACCGCATCACCTCAACAGAGAATACAAAGCGGCAACATTTTATTGCTTAATATTTTTAATAACATTTAATTGCTTAAAGTTTTTAATCAAGCGTAGTTTAAAAAGCCAACACTCGATTAAACATCACTTTAGACCCAATCTATTAGAGTTAACCTTTTGCCGATATAAAATGCATTTCGCCTTGCTCCTTCATTTTTCGTGCCAGCTCTAAAAATGTTTCTTCGGGGATTTGGCGAATAATATCGCCACTTGACACATCCACGACCTTAACCACCGTTTTTTGCGATTCTTCATCCACATGAAAGTGCAAATCGCGCTGTACCGACTGCACAAAGTCATTCATTACCGTAATGGCCTCGTTTAATTCTTCGGCGGCACTTGGGGTTGTAGTCTCGCCACCGGCAGCCTCAATAGGCACAATATTGTCAACTTCATCAGCTTTGCTAACCGAGCTAACATTGTCTTGCGGCAAAGATTGGCCGCTAACTGTGGCCTTATTGGCCGCTACAACCGGTGCGATCTTGGGTGCAATCGGTGCCAAAAAAGGGGCTTTAATGGAGTTGATATCGTTCATAGGGTTACCTCTCAAACTGCAAAAGCCGGGGAGTTTCCTCCCCGGCAATTAACAATCCCTGTCTATCGGGCCTTAGGCCCTGTCCATTACTGCAACAGCGACAAGACTTGTTGTGGGCGGGCGTTAGCCTGCGCCAACATGGCTTGTGATGCTTGTTGTAGAACTTGTGAACGACTCAATGCGGCGGTTTCAGAAGCGAAGTCGGCGTCCATAATGCGCGAGCGCGCCGCCGAGGTGTTTTCTGACACGTTAGACAAGTTGGAGATAGTAAAGTCGAGCCGGTTACTCACCGCACCAAGGTCGGAACGGATGGTATTCACTGTCTCTAATGCGTTATCTATAACCCCGATGGCTTTTTGTGCACCCGCGGCGGTATCAATACTGATTGACGACAAGGAGGTACCAAACGAGCCTTCACCTAAACTATTGGACGCTTTTAATCCTAAGGCCGAACCATCGGAGCCGTCTTTTAATTCAACGCTGATGGGGTTACCGCTGTTGCTCACCAATTTCAAGCCAGCTTCGGCAGTAAAGCCTGCGCCACTGGTAACGGCGCTGGTACTTTCAGTAAAGGTTCCACTCGAATTAACGAACGCTTTAGAAAAGCTATCTACACCCGAAGTCGTACCAAAGAAGGCAGAAGCGGCAGCTGTGGTAGCGCCGATGTTAATTGCGCCTTGATCGGATTCCATAATAATGTTGGTGCCCGATAAACGTGCCGATACGCCCGTTTGATCGCTAAAGGTATTTAAAGCCTTCACAACATCTTCGGAGCTCGCACTGTTCGCCAGCGCTAAATCCACATCTACGCCATTGATTTTTAGCTGATCGGTAGTGGCTGCCGCCGATGCATTGAAGCCTTTCATATCAATGCTTAACGTAGAGTAAGCCTTGGCTGTAACACCCGTCTCATCAGACACCGCATTAATATTGTCGACTTTTTTCTGTAAGCTATCACTGTTTTTGTGATCGATCACGACACCGTTAATGGTCAACTCGCCTGCGGTTAAAGCTTCGTTTGCACCACCTGAGTTGGCCACCAAGCCGGCACCTTCAATCACACCACCGCTATCAGTCTCGCGGAAACCCAAGTCATTAAGATCGGTCATTGTGCCGGTAGCGCCGCGCTCGATGGTGATGTCGTCGCCGTTATCAGAAGTGAGGATGATTTTAGCCTGCTCGGTTTTACCTGCCGTAGCCGAACCCGCTGCAGTGGCTACTGCCGCATCCAGTTCAATAGAGCGTGCATTTTCAGCCGACACAGAAAGCTTGCCATCGTCGCCAATTGTCGCTTTTACACTGCCGCCAAAACCTTTGTTAATCGCTTCAGCTAATTGATCCATGCTATCGGTATTTTTAATATTAATAACGTTAGTCGTGCCATCGTTATTCGTTAAAGTGATCGAGCCACCCGTCGCATCCAATTCACCGGTGCCTACGCTGGATGCACTTAAATCCACCGCTGTGGCAGCCGTTACACCATTCACATTTTTGTTAATGTTATCAACCAGATCACCAATGGTAGAACCTGCTGACATCGCGCCAATGGCTTGACCATTGATCATTACATCTTGCTCGGATAAGGACACCGAACTGAAAGTCGAAGTGATTTCGTCGCCCACCACGTCGGCCGACAATGAACCCATGCCCAAGGTCTTGGCATCGACCGCGCCCACTTTAAAGGAGATAGTTTGGTTAGCTTGCGAACCCACTTGAAGGGCTACTTTACCCAAAGTGCCATCAAGAATATTTTGGCCGTTAAACGAAGTGGTTTTGGCAATACGGTCTAATTCCGACACCATCTGTTTAACCTCGGCATCTAAGGTGGCCCGGTCCTTGTCGCCATAGATTCCGTTGGCCGATTGCACCGACAGTTCACGCATACGCTGCAAAATGTTGGTACTTTCAGAGAGCGCACCTTCAGCCGTTTGAATCAGTGAAATACCGTCGTTGGCATTTCGTACCGCTTGATCGAGGCCGCGAATTTGTGAGGTTTGACGGTTAGAAATTGCTAAACCCGCCGCATCATCCGCCGCCGAGTTAATTCTGCTACCTGAAGACAAGCGCTCCATGGCGGTATCGACACCTGCGCCCGCTTTATTTAATTGGCGCTGAGTGTTTAAAGACGAAACGTTGGTATTAATATAAAGTGGCATGATTGCCTCCTCACCGAGAGTCACTGGGATGTAGTGATCTACACCTTGATTATTGAATTGCTCATTTGAGCGCTTCTAATCAACTTTTCGGCAGTAGGAAAAAATACTTTAATGGTTTTTTAAGAAATAGTTAAAAGGCCTATAAAAACAGGCTTTTATTATAGTAATTTAATAAATACGGTATTTTTTCAATAGTATTTTGGCGTTGCGAATTTTAATAAGAATAAAAATAAAAAAACGTCAAAAAAACGTCAAAAAAATAGGGGGTTTTTATATTAAATCTAGGCATCCTTTTATTGCGTACATCAATAATCCTAGAAACCAACCCAAACACATAAAAAAACGCCCCATGCAACATCGCTATTGCTGGGGCGTTTTGGGTTAAATCGCGTGTTTTTTTAACCTTGCAACATTTATTAACCTTGCAACATTTATTAACCTTGTAACATTTATTAACCTTGCAACAACTGCAACACCTGTTGCGACGAGGCGTTGGCTTGGCCCAGCATCGCTTGCGACGCTTGCTGCAAGACTTGGGCGCGGCTGAGAGCTGCGGTTTCGGCAGCGAAGTCGGCGTCCATAATGCGAGATTTTGCCGCTGAGGTATTTTCCGATACCACCAACAAGTTATTGATGGTGAAGTCGAGCCGGTTATTGACCGCACCCAATTGGGAGCGCGCATCGTTAATCGAATCCAGCGCATTATCGATAACAGCAATCGCTTTTTGCGCACCATCCACAGTGGCCACGCTCACACTCGCAATGGCAGTACCAAAACGACCACCCGCCGTCGAATTAGCTTCTATCAAACCCAAGGTTTTAGGGTCGGCATTGGCGCCAAGCTCCACACTTATGGGATTGTTATTGGTAGAAACCAACTTGATGCCCGCCTCGACGACCAAACTCAAAGCCGAGGTTGCCGCCACACTCGATGAGGTTAAAGTGCCAGCGCTAGTGGTTACATAAGATTGGAATAACGCACCCGACAAAGGCCCCGTCGCCCCCAAAATGCTGTTAGACGAAGGATTGCCCACAACAATCGAACCTTGATCCGACTCCAACATAATGCGAGTGCCAGAAAGCTTGGCCGTTACGCCCGTCAAGTTAGCGTTGGCATTAAAGCCTTTCACCAAATCAGAAGCCGTCGCGCCGGATGCAAGACCGAGATCAATACGCACACCATTAAGCACAATATTATCGGTGCCGCTGGAGGCTAGCGCTAAATCGCCCATACTCAAATCGACAGATAAAGAGGCAAAAGCATGGGCAACAACGCCCGTCTCCTTACTTTGATTATTAATAGCGTTGACCTTGCCTTGCAGACTATCGGTATTTTTGTTATCGATAATCACACCGTTGAGCGTCAGATCTCCTACGCGCCACGCTTGCGCTGCGCCCGCCGAGCTTAAACCTACGCCTTTGACAATCCCCGCTTGATCAGCCTCTCTAAAACCTAAATTTTGCAGATCTTGCAAGGTACCGGTGGCACCGCGCGAGACAGTAATAGGGTCGCCATGCTCCGAGGTTAAGATGATTTGGCCAGCCGCCGAATCTGTTTTACCCACCGCGCCATCAAACGTATCCAATCCCGTCGCCCGCTCGATCAACTCGGCGGCGGCATTCGACGAGCCAGTAGCATCCACGCCTTTGACCATCAAAGTGGAACCCGTATTATTCGACAAGACCAAGCGGCCGTTATCGCCTAGGTCAGCACTTACTGCACCACCGGTAACGGCATTAATTTTTGCCACCAACGAGGGCAAATCTTTGGTGTCAGTAATATTGAAGACGTTATTGCCGCTGCCGTCGGCAGACACCAAGGTAATTTGCAATTTATTGCCGTTTTCTAAGACACCATCACCTACGCCTTTACTTTCTAGCGAGGTATAACCCGAGGCATCAACGCCTAACACGTTATCATTAATGTTGTCGATCAAATCTTGGAAGGTGTCCGAAGATCCCTCAAAACGCCCAATCGATTGACCATTAATTAAAATGTCAGAATCATCCAAGCTTAATGAGCTTAATGATGCGGTGACTTCGGCGCCCAACATATCGACACTCACCGAGCCCATGCCGAGGGTTTTGGCATCCATCGCTTGAATTTTAAATTCGATCGTTTGGTTGGCTTGCGACCCCACTTGCAAAGCCACTTTACCCAAGCTGCCATCTAATAATGTTTGGCCGTTAAAGGTGGTGGTATTGGCGATGCGATCTAATTCTTTGATCAGCTGCTGCACTTCAGCATCCAATGTCTTGCGGTTGGAATCGTCGTAAATTCCGTTCGCAGACTGGATCGATAATTCGCGCATGCGCTGCAAAATGCTGGTGGTTTCATCCAGCGCGCCTTCGGCAGTTTGAATTAACGAAATACCATCGTTAGCATTTCTTACCGCTTGATTAAGGCCGCGCACTTGCGAAGTCATGCGATTAGAAATAGCTAAACCAGCCGCATCATCTGCCGCCGTATTAATACGCTTACCCGAGGATAAACGCTCCATGGCCGTGGACAATTCATTACCCGAAGTGAACAACTGGCGTTGTGCATTTAATGAACCGATGTTGGTATTAATGACTAGAGGCATAACTCATCTCCTGTTTTAACTTTATTGCCTGACCCAAGGTGGGCTACTGGTGTAGCGGTTTGTGTGGTCGGCTAAACCGTGTCAGCTTTTAATCTTAATTAGCGTGTACACAGGAGAATTTGCAACCGTCATGCCAACAAATAAATCCTTAATTTAATTTCCGTAATAAACCGTAAAAAGGCGATTTATCGCTATAAAACCACCATTTTTTAAGCGCATTTATTAAAAGCGGCAATAAAAATTAATTAAAAAGGACAATCCTTTGCCGCTTTTGTCGCCGCCAATCACCATTGCCGCTACGCAAAGAACAAAACAAAAGGTTTAACAGGTGCCAAAAATTTTACGGCGGAATGACGGTTTAAAAAATTCCTCAATAAAACGCAGGCAAAAAAAATGCGCCTTAGGCGCATTAAAAAAAGAAGTGATGGAAAGAGAAATGCGCCGTTTACAAACGCGCAAACAGATTTAATTCGCTTACACGCAAAAACGATTGTTGTGCGGCTTGCAAAATTAATGTCTGCTGAGATAAACGTATCGAAGCTTCGGCAATATCGGTATCGCGAATATTACCCAGCACCTCTTTATTAATTATCTCGGTATCCAAATGTAAATCGATGGTGCTATCTAAGGTATTAATACGCGCACCGATCGAAGCCGTAACATTTAATACGCTAGTTTGCGCATTGCCCAAGTTGGCAATGGTAGCGGCCACTTGCCGTGATAATTGATCACGGGTATCTGGCTTGCCGTCGTAGCTTTTCATCGCTTCGCTAAAACGTGCAAGGGTGGTGAGGATGTCTTGCTTTTCGGACGAATCAATATAAAAACGATCACCCGCCGTTGCCGCTTTACCATTGTTGGTGGTCACGCCCGCAATGGGATCACTCATCCCAAAAGCACCCGCAATAGTGGCCGACGCTTTACCCACATTAATATTAAAACCTTGGACTTGACTAAAACCTTGGTCGGTAGCGACTATCTTTAAATTCGCTAATTTTTGCGCGTTACCATTAGCGACATCGTTTAACGCTAGCGCGACATCATTGGCATTATTAAATGTGCCTTGTAGGCGCAAGGTTTCAATTTTACTGCCTACGCTTAAGGTAAATGTTTCACCGGGGGCGGCAATCACAGCGGGGAAATTCATCGGCATTTGTTCGCCAAAATTAAATTGCGAAGGAATTGCAGGCTCGCCCGCCATGGGGGCGCCACTCACACGCACCGATACGCCATTAACCACAATTTCATCACCACCTCTAAAAGGTTCGTTAGCGATTAATACGCGGTTGCTGGCGCGGTCGGTGACGGTATAGTTTTGGCCAACGGGATTAATATCGGTAGTGGGATTAAAGGTAATGACCATATCCTTAGGATAAAACGCATCGTAAGCATTTTGATCAATCACCTGCCCTACGCTAATTTGTGCGGGTGGATTCGATCTATTGGTAGGACCGGTGTAAGTCGAGATCGAATGGCTAGCACTCGCGACATTCAAAAAAATGCGTTTTCCGGAATCGGTAGCGGCTACGGTAGTGCTGGTCGCTACTTGAATAAATTGTTGGCCATCGTCACCATGGTATTTAAAACCCGTAGAGGTATCGCCAGTAAAAGGCGCCGAGGCCGATTTGTAACCACCAAAAATAAAATCGCCATTAGCATTCTGAGTATTCACTAAATTTAAAAGCTCTTTTAATTGCTCATCGATTTCGGTCGCTAATACGTCGTAATCACCCTCGCTTAAGGTCGCGGTGTTGGCGGCTTTTACAGCTATCTCTTGCGCGCGCGTAATCACGTTATTCACAGCGCCTAAAGTAGATTCTTCCAGTGTTAATGAGTTTTTGGCAATATTGATATTTTTTTTATATTGATCAACCGCCGATAAATCGTTAACTATCTGCATAATTTTAGTCGCGGCCACGGGATCGTCGGCGGGCGTTAATACACGTTTACCGGTTGATAGTTGCTCTTGTGTTTTCACCGTCGCCTGATTGGCGCGAGCCATATTTTTATCGGCTAAATTAAATATTTGTGTTGATGATAAACGCATACAAACCTCCGAGGCGTCGCGTTAAATACCTTAAAATAACGACATTAAAATGAACCCAGCAAAGCATCAAACAAGTTCCGTGCCACAGAAATCACTTGCGCATTGGCTTGATAAAATTGTTCAAACCGAATCAGATTTGACGCTTCTTCATCAAGGTTAACGCCTGCAATAGAATCCCGCAGCGCGGTGGTTTGCTCCAATACCGCCTCGGCGGCTTCGGCATTAATTTTAGCGGTATTGGTGGTAATGCCAATGCGCTCCACCAAAGCTCCGTAAGCATCGTTCAAACTAGTGGTGCCGTTATTTAACAGGCGATTAGTTTCTACGCCGGTTAACAACAAGGCATTACGGTTATCGCTGGCAGCATTATTATTAAAATCCAAGGTAAAGCGATCGCCGGTATCGGGGGTTCCTTTAATACTGACCTGTAAACCTAAATAGGTGGGTTTTTCAAAATCGGCGGCTTGGGTATCACCAAACAATAAACTGTTAGCGGCGCGTGTCGTTAAGGTTAAATCAGCGGCAAGGCGGATATCCATTTTGCCGCCCACGACAATCGAACTCGGCGAATCATTGCCGCTACCCATTAAAGCAACGCTGCTGTGCTCGCCATCACTAATGGACACACTTTGATTTGCACGCGCCGTTAACGCAAAGTTTAAATCGTCGCCACTGGCAGCACTCACGCGCAATTCTGTTTTACCGGTTAATTGATTTTGACCTGCTACAGCCGAAATACCCTGTTTAATAAAATCGGGGTTGGAATTAATGGCGTTGGCTAAATACTGATTAAATTCGGCTTGGTCGGTAATCGGGTTGGGTACATCTTGGGCTAATACGCGCGCGCCAGTTTCGCCATCGGTATGGTAGGTAATTAAATCGGTGCCATTTAAACTAATTTGCAAAGGCGCTTGGCGGTCGACATTTAAATCCGATAATTGAGCATAGGTGAACGCATTAGCTGCAACGCCCGGTATGGTATTTAATTCGTTAGCTAAATCTTTGGCGCTGCCTTGCGGCTGATTAAAAATAGTATAGGTTTTTTCAGGGCCGCCCGGTTGCAGCGCGGCTTGGATAATCGTTAAACGTTCGGAGGGGTAAGCATTATCTAAAGTGCCAGTGCCCTCGACACCAAACGCGCCACCGCTACTTGAATAACTCGCGCCGCCTTCCAATGCATTATTTAACAATGCATTGGCACTACCATTGGCGGGGCCGCTATAGCCACCCACGGTAATATTAGCGTGGCCAGCCTCTACCGCTTTAAATCCCACACGGCGATTACCCGTATCATCTACGGCAATATAAGCCCGCACGCCCGATAAACTTAATTGCGCATTCATGTGCTGGAGTAATTCGGCTTCGGTGCTAATATTCGCGCCCGAAACAGTCACCGTGGTGCTGGTATCTTTTGCGCCTAATACGGTATCGCTTAATTGCACATTAAACGAAAACTGATTAGCGCCAGAAAAATTCGTAATCGAAAAATTAAGCCCACTTAAACCGGTCGCTGCGTTGGGCGCATTTACGGGAGTGGCGTGTACATTAGCCAAACTTACCGCTTTGCGGCCTTCTGGCAAGCCAACTAAATCACCGCCCATCGACACCTGCGTTTGACCATCCACCACCGAAAATAAATTATTTTCAATGCCGGGAATATAACGTTGATTACGAATAGGTGGGTCTAACGGCTGCGGGTTTGCAGGGTCGGTATTATTTAAAATATCGTAGGTGGTGGGCGAGGTAAATTGCACTACCATGGGCGGCGACATTTTTCCCGCCGCCGCAAAAGGCGCCAATAAATCACCCTTATTATCGGTTAATGACAAAACACTTCCAGGGCTAATTGTCGCGCTACCACTGTTACCAATTTCGGCATTGCTATTTAAAGGGCTTGCAAAGGCGATTTCTTCGGGGCTATCAATAACACGTTCAAAATTTCTGGCACCCTGGGTAAAAGGTTGCAGCGAAAAAGAATCGCCCGCCGCAAAAGTGCCGCCTTTTATCGCTAATTCCAAACCATCGAATTTAATCGCTAAAGGATAATTATCATTCATTAAACCCGAGGCGACTTGTTGGCCATCGCTTTCGCGAATCACTTTAAACGATCCACCCACACCCACATTCATGGTGTAATTACTGGTACCAACGCTGGCAACATCTTTTACCAATAAACTCATGTCGCGGTCGCTTGCGGGCGAGTTGGTGCCCACGCCCACCACGCGCTGGTGCACGGTATTGTTATCATTAATATCGTTAAAAAACTGGCCCCCAAAATCGCCTTTTAACGTTAGCCCTTTTTCGTGAATACTATTAAAGGTCTCGGCCATCATCGAAGCCACACGCCCCAAGCTGTTGTATGCGGGATATATAGTGTCGTCGCGAAAACGAATTAACGCGCCCACTTGCCCACCTTTAACACTATTGGTAATCACGCGCCCATCTCTTCCATCGGTGACCACGATATCGGTAACAGAACCCGGCGAGCGACCAGACTCTAAACTGACCTGATGAATTTTATTGCCCACCACTAACGACATGCCGCCGCTGATCATCACGTTCACTTGATCGTTGCCTTGATCAAAAGTTTGAATAGGTATTAATTCGGATAATTTACGCAGAGCTTCGTCGCGCTGATCTAATAAATCATTGGGCTGCGCGCTATTATTCACACCTTTAGCATCGGCAATACGGATATTTAATTTGGCGATATTTTCAGTTAGCGCATTAATTTGTTTAACCGCTACTTTCAACGCATCATTAACGCCGCCTTCTATTACCTGCATGCGGGCATCAATACTATTAAAGCGGTCGGCGAGATTTTCGGCTTCGCTCACAATTAATTCGCGCGCGGGAATCGAAGTCGGGTCGTCGGCACCATTGTGCATGGCTGAAAAAAAGGTTTTCATGCCCGAGGTTAAACCGGTTGATTCGTTAGATAATAAATTATCTAACTGGGTTGCCTGCGTTAAAAAAGTCGATAGCTCGGCATTTAAACTGGAGTCTATGCGCAACTGCGAGGTTACAAAACTGTTAGCGATACGCTCGATCGAATGAATATTCGCGCCGCTACCTACAAAATGACCACCTGCACTCAGCGCCGGGTTAGTAACAATATCGACACGCTGACGGCTATAACCTGCCGTATCGGCGTTAGCAATATTATGGCCTGTGGTGCTCAGCGCTGTTTGCGCCGCTTTAAGTCCTGTAACACTAATCCCGAGCAAATTACCCGACATATAGCCCCCTAACTTTCAGTTAATGCGGTTTGAATTTTTTGATAAACCGATTTAACTTTATTGGCATATTCTGGATCGGTCGCGTAACCGGCGTTTTGCAGCTCTTCAATATAGGCGTGCGCATTGCCGGTTAAATTCATTGCGTTTTGGTAACGCGGATTATTTTTAACAAAATTTAAATAGTCATCAACACTTTGCGCCACCGAGCTGTACTGACGAAATTTGGCGTTTTCTTTTACCGCTATGCCATTTTTAAATTCGAGCGTTGAGGTATTTACGCTACCGCCTTGCCAGCGCGAATCGGCTTTAATATTAAATAAGTTATGCGAAGACTGGCCAACATTATCTTTGATCATATGTTTGCCCCAGCCTGTTTCCAAAGCGGCTTGCGCGATCACAATTAAAGGGTCTAGCCCTAGAGCTTCGGCACCATCTTTAACCACAGGCAATAAAGTTTTGGCAAAATCCAAGGGCGATTCGAGCGAAAGCTGCGCGGATTTTTCGCTGTTATTAATAGCCGGATGAGTATTGGCGAAGGTATTTTTAATAGGCTCGGCTTTTATTTTTAGCGGTTCTTTAATTTTTGGCTCAAGCGCGCTAAGCGCATCAATACCGCGTGTGGTGGGTGTCGTTTTATCGGCAGCATACATATTGCTAGCGTCTAATTCATCGGCCACATGCTCTTTGCGAACATTGCCTTTTAATTGTTTGTAGACCATATCGGCAATACCTAAACCACGGCCATTAGAAATATCCATCGCCATTTGTTGGTCGTACATATCCCGAAAAGTTTTTTCGGCATGGCTATGACCCATATTGCCTTCTTCAAATACTTCGTTCGCTTGGCGCATGCCTTTAAATAAAAGCCCTATAAACATAGACTCAAACTGTTTGGCCGCTTTGTGTAAAGCAGCGTCTTTGTCGGTATCGGATTTTATTTTTTGTACGCTGGCTAAATCGGTATAGGCCATAGATGATGATTGACGATGACCAGAATAATTTCGGCTCGGTGCTGCAAATGGCGTATCCATAAATACCCCCTTAAATAACTACTAATTCGGCCCTTAAAGCACCGGCTTGTTTTAGGGCTTCTAATATCGCCATCACATCGCCGGGCGCAGCGCCTACTTCGTTCACGGCACGCACTACATCATCCAAGGTGGGGCCGGGTGCAAATTTAAACATGGGCACTAATTCTTCATTCACGGTTAAGGTGGTTTTAGGTACCACGACGGTTTCGCCTTGGCTAAAACCTTCGGGTTGACTAACCGCCAAACTTTCGTCCACGGTGACGGTTAAAGAACCATGGGTAATGGCGACAGGAAAAATACGCACGTTTTGACCCATCACGATGGTGCCGGTACGTGAATTAATAATGACTTTAGCGGCACCCTCGGCGGGCGCAACTTCGATATTTTCCAGTAGTGATAAAAATTCGACGCGCTGGCTAGAATTTTTAGGCGCTTGCACAGCAATAGAAACTGCATCTAAAGCTTCGGCGGAGTTTTCGCCCAATAAATTATTAATACTTTTAACCACACGTTTGGCGGTAGTGAAGTCGGCAGTATTTAAATTAAATACAATATTTTCGCCGCTTGCAAAAGCATTGGGCGAGGCGCGCTCGACCATGGCACCATTAGGAATACGGCCTACGCTCGGCACATTAACGGTAATTTTAGAGCCGTCGGCGCCTTCGGCACCAAAACCACCGACGACTAAATTGCCTTGTGCAATGGCATAAACTTTTCCGTCTATAGCTTTTAAGGGCGTTAACAATAAACTGCCACCGCGCAAACTTTTGGCGTCGCCAATGGACGAGACGGTAATGTCGATGGTTTGACCGGGTTTAGCAAAAGCCGGTAATTCGGCGTGTATCGCAACAGCGGCAACGTTTTTTAATTGTATTTTTGTACCGGGCGGAATGGTGATGCCAAATTGTTGCAACATGGCATTAAAGGATTGGGTGGTAAACGGTGCTTGGTTGGTTTTATCGCCCGAGCCATCGAGCCCCACCACTAATCCATAACCAATTAATTGGTTAGAGCGCACACCCGCCACACTGGCTAAATCTTTTAATCGATCGGCCATCGCCACAGACTGAAAAGACAGCACACCCGCAAGCATAATAATTTTCAGTAAATGACGCATAAAAACCACCACATAATTTTTAATAAAATCTGAGACCTTTGCATGAAAGGCTATTTATCGTCATTCCCGCGAAGGCGGGATGACGTAGAATTAACACTCTATTTTCTTTCGTGCAAAGCTCTCTAACAAATCAAAACAACCAATAATCACTATTAAAAAAACGACTCACTATTCCCATGCCTTGGCTAGAAGCCAGCTCGCCAGTGCCGGCATAGGTAATGCGCGCATTGGCAATTTTGGTGGATTGCACTTCGTTATCTTTGGAAACATCGGTGGGGCGAACTAAACCACTAATGCGAATTAATTCATCCCCGCGATTCAATGTCATCCATTTTTCGCCGCGTACCACCAAAGTGCCATTAGGCCAAATATCGACCACCGTCACGGTAATATTGCCGCGCAAACTATTACTTTGTTTAGCGCCTGCGCTACCGTCAAAATTTCTATCTCCGCCTAAGCTTGTTGCAAGACCTCGGCCATTTAATGTGACTGCGCCACCTAAAATAGTAGGCTCGGGAATAGACACTTCTGAATTTTTACTCACGCCCACATTGGCCGATTTATTAGAGACGGTTTGCTCGCTTAAAACGATGGTGACAAGGTCGCCAACGCGCGAGGCTTTTTGATCGCTAAATAATGAAAATGCCGAATTCTCACTGTAAAGCGAACCTGCCGTAGTCGGTGCCGCTGGCATACTAGGCATGACTACAGGTGCATAAAAAGGATCGCCAGGACGCGGTGTAGAGCGGCTGGCGCAAGCGATTAGAAACAAACATAAAAAAATCACAAAAACGGTTTTAGTCATGAGACACCTATACGTTTTGCGTAATAAATTGCAGCATTTGATCGGCGGTAGAAATAACTTTTGAGTTCATTTCGTAGGCACGCTGAGTGGTAATCATATTTACCATTTCTTGCACAATATCGACGTTAGAATTTTCTAACATACCCTGCTTAACTTGGCCCATGCCTTCTAATCCTGGGGTGCCATTAATGGGATCACCACTGCTGCCAGTTTGTAAAAACAAATTACCACCAATGGCTTGCAATCCCGCCGGATTAATAAAATCGACTAATTCAATATTGCCAATATTTTGCGGTATGGGGTCGCCTTGCAAGGTTGCGCTCACTACGCCATCGGTGCCAATGGTGACCTGATTAGCGCCTTCGGGCACGGTAATATTGGGCTCTAATAATAGGCCGCTGGCATTGACTAATTGGCCTTCGTTATTTAAATGAAATTGACCATCGCGGGTATAAGCAATATCACCCGAGGGTTGCAAGATTTGAAAAAATCCACGGCCATCCACCGCTACATCTAAGGTTTGATCGGTCACTTGCAAACTGCCTTCGGTAAATTGTTTTTGCGTACTGACGATGCGCACACCGGTGCCCAATTGCAAGCCTGTGGGCAAACGCGTATCGGCGGTAGAATCGGCGCCCGGCTGGCGCTGTACTTGATAGAGTAAATCTTCAAATACGGCACGATCGCGCTTAAAGCCCACAGTGGATACGTTCGCCAAGTTGTTGGCGAGCGTGGTTAATTGTTTATCCTGTGCAGAAAGGCCTGTTTTACTCACATAGAGTGCAGCGTGCATAAATTACCCCTTTATCTTTTACTAAAAATCTAACCATTAAATGGTAATAAATAATTAATTATTAAATTGAATTAAACGTGATGAGCTTTCGGAATTTTCTTTGGCGGTGGCCATCATTTTTACGTGCATTTCGTATTGCCGCGCCAGCGTTAACATATTGGTTAATTCATTCACCGAATTAACATTACTGGCCTCTAAAAAACCCGAAACAACACGCACACCACCATCAGCCTCAATCGGCTTAGGATCATCTAAATTGCGAAACAAACCATCTTCCGATTTACTTAACGTTTTCACGTCGGGATTAATTAATTTAATACGATCCACCGTCACCGGAGCATCGACACTCTGCCCCAATACAACTACAGCTACCGAACCGTCCATACCAATTTCAACTTTAGAATTGGGTGGCACCGAAATAGGCCCTGCATTTCCCATTACCGGCAAACCATTGCCGGTACGCAGCATGCCTAATTGATCCACCACAAAATTACCCGAGCGCGTATAAGCTTCGTCGCCACTGGACGATTGCACCGCAAAAAAACCATCGCCTTCAATAGCCAAATCTAAATCGTTACCGGTTAAATCCAGCGCACCGTGGGCTAAATTAGTGGCCGGTCTTTCGGTCATCGAAAATGCGCGCGTAGGCAGGCCATCACCATGATAAACGCCCATGCTGCGCGCGGTAGCGAAGTCCGATTTAAAACCGTTGGTATTGATATTGGCTAAATTATTCGCGCTCGCGGTTTGCGCTAACATATTATGTTTAGCACCGGTCATGGCTATATAAAGGGCCTTATCCATCACTTACCTCTACTTAACTTTGGCGTCAAAAAAACGCAGTTAAAAGTAAAAAATGCAAGGTCGGTGCCACAAGTGGAAAAATAGAAAATGAAAAAAAACAATGGCGTAGGCTGGAAAATCCAGAGGCGCCTTTTCCAACCTACGGGCTTATCGATAAAATATTTTATTGATAAATACATTATTAAAATAATAATGGACGTAAAAAAACCGGCGACTTAGCACCGGCTTAAAAAAATAAAGATTAAAAAATTAACGTAAATTAATAATGGTTTGAGTCACTGCGTTGGCGGTTTCGATGGTTTTGGCACTGGCTTGGTAATTGCGCTGGGCAATAATTAAATGCACCAACTCTTCCGATAAATCGACGTTGGATTCTTCCAGTGCACTAGATTGAATAGCGCCCAAAGCTCCGCTTTCAGGTGCGCCAATATTCGGCGTTCCAGATTCGTAATTTTCGGCCCACATGCTGTCGCCGATCGGCTGTAAGCCATCAACATTCGAAAAATTCGCTAACGCCACCTGCCCTAAAACCTGTGATTGGCCATTGGTGAAGCGCGCAAAAATAATGCCGTCCTTGCCCACACTTAAACCCGATAAACGACCGGTGGTATAACCACTTTGATCGGTATCATTAACCGCAAAAGCATCGTTATATTGCGAAGTGCCATCGAGGTTAATTACAAAGTTAGAATTTACGGGTGGATCGGGAATTAAAGTCGAGCCGCCATTTAATACATTGGTCGGACCTAAAGAGCCATTTAATTCCCCGGCTTTATTTTTAGGTGTCCAGTTAGAAATCAACATGTCATCGGTTAAAATATCGTTTAAAGATCCATCTTCATTAAAATACACATCAAATCCTGCTAAGGTTGGCAACGTATTTTGTGGTGGCGGTAAACCCGGGTCTGGGTCCCCAACATCTTGACCATCAATGCGTATAAACATTTTCCATTGATTGGCCGCGGTGGTGGCATCTTGAGGGTCGTAATCTTGTTTAACAAAATACTGCGTCATAACATGATCATTGCCCAGACTATCGTAAATGGGTACTTGGGTTTCCCAGTTATAGGTGCCTTGGTCGGCGGGATTAAATTCATTTAAAATTACATCGGTAAAAGCTTGTGTTGTTAACGGGCCAAATAATCCAATAGATTGTGGCTGCGCATTTTGCAGGCTATAACCCTCATCTAAAACAATATCAATTTTACCACCGACAACAATCGAATTAGTCGCGGCATTTAATGCCGAGGGATTAACCAGTGTATTGTTGCTATCAACCTCTAAGGTAGAAGACGGGGCATTGGGATTACCAATCACCTGTATTGCATCACCGTCATCGGGGCTTGCAATACTAATTTTTAAATCGCTACCCACCGCCGATCTAAGCGATAAATTACCGGTGGTAGCATCCACTTCGGCCGATATACCCGGCAATAAAAAGCTGTCATTAATACCCTTGGCTAAAACGGTTAAATTTTCGGCAGGTAATTTCACGCCATTCACGGTGACTTCCATATTGCCAGCGCTATTATTAAAACCCGCCGCAGGAATAGTTAATTCTGAGGTGGCCGATGCCGAAATACCGTTGTATTTATTTAATTCTGATGCCGTTTGCGAAGCTGATGCACCTTTTTTAGAAACATAGGGAATCACTTCACCTTTGTCGGTTAAAATTTCTACAGTCTGTGCAGGATAATTATTACTAACCGCTGCCACGCCAGTAACGGACGTACTGGTCGCAGGCCCTACCGCCATGCCGATATCGGCCACGCTGGCGCTGCCATTTAATAAACGCACTTGTGACGATTCGCCACTAATCGCCGAAACAAAATCTAAACGGTAATTACCGCCACCTAAATCTACCGCTTTGGCTTCGACATCAATCGTTTTTTGTGGTGGCTGGGGTTTAGATAATTGCGAAGTAATAACGCCCGCCAAAGTACGTAACTCATTAAAGTTAGTCACACTGGCAGGCACATTGGGCGTTGATAAATTTACGGATACTGTGCCGTTACTACCCGACGATGCCGTTAATTCAACATCAAAACGCATGGGTGTCGTACTAAAATTATTGGCCATGGGAAAAGTAATAGTAGTACCCATAATTGAGGTCGTCGTATTTTGACTTAAGCCCGCTTGGGTTACCGCAATCGCGTTACCCTCAGTAGAAATTGTTTTACCTTCACTTTGTAAAACTTTTGCATCGGCATTTAAATTTAATACCGATAAAACACTGGTGGTTCCGCGCGGCGCTAAATTGCTAGTACCAATGCGCAGATCATCTTGTAGACCGCTAATATTGCCCGCGCCATCGGCGGGAAAACCTTGCAAACGCGCTTCAGTATTGTTAACAACATAACCCTCTTTATCGAGCCCAAAAGCACCGGCGCGGGTATAGAATTGCTCGCCATTATTTTGCACCACAAAAAAACCGTTACCGTTAACAGCAAGGTCTAAGGCGTTCTCGGTAAAAGCCGTGCCGCCGCCTTTAAAATTTTGCGCAACATCCAATAAACGTACGCCGCTACCAATCGCGTTAGAGCCCGAGCCCAACACGCTGTTGGCATAAACATCGCCAAATTCGGCACGCGAACTTTTAAAGCCTGTAGTCGAGGCGTTGGCAATGTTGTTGCCGGTAATTCTAAGGTCATTATTGGCGGCGCGGATACCGCTTAGGGCTGTATTAAAAGGCATAATTTACTCCACTACTTCAAGGATAAAACTGACTTTAAAAAATATTACTAATAAAAAATTATGATTTTTAATTAAATTAATTAAATTGTTTTACGTCACTCATCTTTACTGGGCCAATGCCCGACAAATTAAGGGTTAAATTGCCATCTTTACCGACGGTAACGCTATTGACGTTGGCACTTAAGGCAGCCTCTACGGCGGTGTCTTTACCGTCGATAGAGGCGGTAAATTCCATACGGTAAATACCCAATGGCGCGCCTTTTTCATTTTTACTTTGCCAATCTAATAATTCACCATTAACTTCTAAATTACTGCCATTCCAACGCACGGGCACTTCACCGGCTTGTTGCGCGCCTAAATCGGCTTGATCTAATAATTCGCCATTTTCAGAAAATATTTTTAAGGTCAATTTATGGGTGCTTGCGGGTAAATCGACGCTTGCCGAGACAACACCACTGTTGCTATCGAGCTGTGCGATTTTGCTGGGCACCGCTACTTGTCGACCCACTAAGGTAGATGCTTGCAAAGCTTGGTTAGCCACAAAATTTTGGGTTAAGCCATCAAATTTATTGTTCATACTATCGAGCGCTTCGACCGAACTAAATTGCGCCAGCTGCGCCACAAATTCGCTATTTTCTTGCGGGCTTAAAGGGTCTTGATTTTCCATTTGGGTAATCATTAATTTTAAAAACGCTTTTTGCCCTAGATCATTACTTTTGGGTTCGTCTTTGTTTTTAGTGGTGATGTTGTAATCATCCAAAACACCCGATTGCGCCACATTAGAAACTGTCATAAATCCCCCTACGATTACTGACCAATCGACAGCACACGCTGCATCATTTGTTTTGCCGAATTCATGACATCCACATTCATTTGAAACGAACGCGACGCCGAAATCATATTGGTCATTTCTTCTACCACGTTAACGTTGGGGTAGTAGACGTAACCATCTTTATCGGCCATAGGGTGATCGGGTTCGTAACGCGGTTGCAACGGCGCATCGGATTCGACAATGCCCATCACCGCAACCCCGGCAGTTTCGTCGACGCCATTAGCACCCTCACGCGCATGGCCCAGCATTTCATTAAAACTGGCCTGAAAAACCGGATGACGCGCGCGATAAACTTGGTCGATGCTCGACGACGCGGTATCGGCATTGGCAATATTACTGGCGGTGGTATTAAGGCGAACGCTTTGTGCATTCATGCCAGATCCAGCCACATCAAAAATGGCATTTAAACCCATAGATTACTCCCGCTACTCGCCTTTAATGGCGGCGCTTAAACCTTTAAAGCGATTATTTAACAAGGTAAATGCTGCTTGAAATTCCAGCGTATTTTGCATAAAGGCGGCATGCTCCACCTGCTCTTCTACGGTATTGCCATCAATACTCGGCTGAGTGGGAATGCGAAACTCCATCGCAGCATCTACACCGTCGCCACCACCCGCTTGAAAATGCATGTCGTCGGTTTGCAGCATGTGTCCACCACTAGAATTTTGACTGCCCATGGTCGATTGCATGGCCTGCTGAAAATTAAAATCGCGCGCTTTGTAATTGGGCGTATCGGCATTGGCGAGATTGCCTGCAATCACCTCCGAGCGCTTAGCCCGAAGGTTTAAGGCCGACTCGTACATGCCGGTATAGTCTTTAAAGTTAATGGCCATAGCACTCCACCCTCGCGTTTTTCATTTATTGCTATTACACAAGCGATAATGCAAGCGCAGGGCCAACGCATAAAACAAACCCAAAAGATAAGTTAACTTACTGTTTTTTATTGTTTTACTTTTTTAATCCGCTTTAAATCGATCGCCAAAAGACTGCCGTTTTCCCGCAAGCGGCAAAGGCTTGCCGACTTAACCTTGCCGCTAGCAAAAGCACAAATCTGTAAAAAACGGCCAATATCGGTTGGGCTTTAGGTTAAACCTAGAAACCTCAGTTGAATCACCAAAGTCTGCGCAATCCCTTGACGCGCCTAGCAAAGGTTAAAAATTTGAACAACCAATAAGGTTGCCCGGCATTTTTAACATTCACTATTCACATCAAGGGCTTACACATCTTTTTGGCGCTCAATTGAGGTTTCTAGGTTAAAATGCAGCCCTCTTTAAAAAGGTATAGGCCGATGACTACCCCAATATCCACAGCGCCATCCACCACAACCGATACGCTCTACGCGACGGCTAATCACATTGTTGAGGGCTTTCGTTTTGATGACAAAGTGGTGGCGGTTTTCCCGGATATGATTCAGCGCTCGGTGCCGGGTTACAGCACTATCATTGCAATGATTAGCCAACTGACCGCGCGCTACGCCCAACACGGCACTCATTGTTACGATTTGGGTTGCTCACTTGGCGCCGCGAGCCTGGCGATGCAACAAGGCGTGGGGGGGAAAAACTGTACGATTGTAGGCGTTGATAATTCTGCCGATATGATCAAGCGCTGCCAGCAAATCGTTGACGCCAGCAATGCAGAAAAATGTGGTGAAAAAGCCATTATTCAATTAATTGAAGGCGCGATTGAAGAGATCGAATTTAAACCCGCCTCGGTGATTGTTTTAAATTTTACGCTGCAATTTTTGGCCATCGAAAAACGCCCTGCGCTATTACAAAAAATTGCCCGTGCGCTGGTGCCGGGCGGCGTGTTGATTTTGTCAGAAAAGCTCAGTTTTAATGATCCTCGCCATCACGAATTAATGATCGACCTGCACCACAACTTTAAACGAAGCCAAGGTTACAGCGATTTAGAAATCGCCCAAAAACGCCAAGCGATTGAAAACGTATTAATTCCCGAAACTTTTCAAACTCATCAATCGCGTTTAGCACATGCAGGATTTAGTGGTGTGGAGCTGTGGTTCCAATGTTTTAATTTCTCATCCATGATTGCGTTTAAATAGTCTCGAAAAAAACCACTAAAAAACTATTTAGCCACCGTTAAATATCTTTTTTGTTTAGCCGGTTTTAAATAGGTTAAATCGGCCATACACAAACCATCAAGACAATCATTAAAATCAGGATCAACGCTAAATGTTAATGAAGCAAAACCGCCCACATCAAAAATCGACAAATACTGTTTAAACAACATCGGAAACTTACACTCGGCTCGATTAAACTCGGCCAGCATGACCTCAAATGCCTCATCAGCATTGCAGTCGGAAAACACATTATCATTTTTAAGTATGGCATCGTAGCCTAGTTCATAAGGATGGTTAGCGACAGCAAGGACTGTTTTGCTACCGTAATAACGACGATAAAAATACACCAACATATCCATGAGTTCACGAGGATAATCGGCACTCATGCTCACAGGGCCAATTAAATAGCGCGCGGGATAGCGCATCAAATACGCACCGATGCCCTGCCATAAATAATCAAGGCTTGAGCGCCCCCAATAATCGGGACTCACAAAACTGCGACCCAACTCAATCGAATCATTTAAATAGGGTTCAAACTCGGGCATAAAAGTACTTAAGGAGCGCGTATAAAAACCCAACTCGCCTTTTTGCGCCAAAATCTTTTTACCTTCACCAATACGATAGGCCCCTGCAATCGCTAAATTATCGCTATCCCATAACACCAAGTGCTTGTAGTGGTGATCAAACTTATCCAAATCCCGCTTAGCACCAGTACCCTCACCCACACGCCTAAAAGCCAACTCACGCAAACGACCAATTTCACGCATCACCGTAGGGCATGGGTGATACTCCACCAAATAAATACGATTGCCATCGCGAGTTTCGCCTAACAATTCAGACTTTTTAAATTCGCTATTGAGGGCTTGACGAGATTCTGGATGAGCAATAGTTTTTAGAGTTTGAAATTTATGGGCTTTATTTTTCCCGAGTTTATAAATGTGTTTTTGTAATCGCCGAACGAGTGTTTTATCACGGAGCTTATCGGTAATTAAGGCCTCAGCCGCAATAAGTTCGCCAACCTTAAAAGAGATAGTTGCCGAGCGTTTATTAAACATTTCGTGCGGTAACAACGCGGTCCCTAGAGGCTTAAACAACAGCGATGCACCATAAAATAAAAACGAGTTTTTGGCATTAATATGAATAGGTAATAAAGGCGCCTTACACTTGCGCACAAAATTTAAAAAACCCGGCTTCCAGGTCGAATCCTTAACACCCATGGGTCGCGCACGACTCACCTCTCCCGCCGGAAAAATAATCACTGCACCTTCATTTTTTAAAGTTTCACGCACGCACCTATAAGTGCGTAAAGCACTGCCGCTACCCATGTTATCGACAGGAATTAATAAGGGCTGCAAACCCTCAAACGAAGACAGCAAATTATTGGCAACCACTTTCACATCACTGCGCACCTCACCGACCAAGCGCAAAATCGCTAAACCATCAAGCGAACCAATCGGATGATTCGCAATAATGACCACGCGCCCTTCGGCAGGAATATTGGCTTTGTCTTTACTCGATACGGTGTAGCTAAAATCAAAATAATCAAACACAGCGTCAATAAATTCAAAGCCAACCTTAGTTTGATGTAGCTGCAAAAAATCATTCACTTCATTTTGATGAAACAAGCGCTTTAAAACATGCACAGCCGAATGGCGAAAAAAAGAAGGGCGAGTGGCAAAAGAAGGGTATTTATGGGTAATGGATTGTTCAATATCAAACATAATCTAGCCTTGATCTATGCACGCAGGTGCTAATGCATAAAAGATAACAAGGCTATTTGACGTTTAGATGACAGTTAGTCATTTAAGCGTCCTACTAAACAATAAAAATCCGCTAATTTAAACGGCAAGCTGTAAGACTTGATCACTCAACAGTGTTTGATAAGGTTCATCAACATTGATTAACTCATACCAGCATTCATCCAGCAACGAAAAATGCATTCGTTCAAACAACGCCATTTGTTGTGACAAACGTGGCAAATGCACCGAAAAAGAAGAGTTTGGCCGCTGCATTAGCGACGAAAAATCATTTTGCATTGCCACCATAATATCCAACTGAATTTTAATTTTACGGGGCTTAAAAGCCTGCTTAATTAAACTTCCCAATAAAACCGCAGCTTCCAACGCATCTTCTTCGGACTGTTCACTGAACAGTAGAAAAAACAAAAAACCTTGTTTTAAAGTTAACTCTGGCGGTTTTGACCAAGTGGCACCGTACACTGTCATTGCACGCTCGGATACCACCATTAATTGCCGAATAATTTGTGCCGTTAAATCGGCGCTCAGTGTTTGTTGCAATTTCCTAAAATTCTGAACATACACCATTAATTCAGCGTAAGCAGGAACAGTAATGGGCGGCGCATCGTCGAGGCTAGATATATCATCAGCTTTATTAATCATTTCAATGTTTTTCGCGACATCAACTTCAGGATCAACTTCAGGATCAACTTCAGGATCAACTTCAGGATCAACTTCAGGATCAACTTCAGGATCAACTTCAGCGCCACTATCTACTCCCGAAAATTTAACAGAGTCAATATCAGTAATATCATCGAGACTATTATCTTGATCAATCAAAAGACTGTTAATTTCGGTAACTTCCTCCATAAAATCGGCATCTTCGGTGTGGGCTTTAATAGCTATCGAAGCGTTAATGGCAGCCGCCGCTTTAATTGCAATGGCGTTATGATTTTCGCTATTTTCGCCATCCAACTGCGCATCATCAAAATCCTCGTCACGGTCTAATTCAGGATCAATAATTTCAAAAACCTGTCTAAAATTATCGAGCAACGACAAACCTGCTACCAATAATAATAAAAATAGTCCACCCAACATTACCCACTGAAAATGTTTTGTAGCCGGAGGATTATCAAGATATACCGTGGCATAACCCGCGATATTTTGCTGAAAACTAATTGCCGCCGAAAAAGCCGGCAGATGCTTGAGCAAATGTTGCGAAGGGTCTTCACCGGCCTGTACCAACAATTTATTTTCAACATCATGAATGGTTGCAAGACTGACATAACGGCTTAAAGCTGTATCCTGCAAAACTACCTGCAAGCTCACCAAATCGTGATTAAGCGTCGCATCAATAGCTGACTTCGCCGTTAATACAGCCAAGGTACGGCCATAAGTCGACTGCCATTCTTGTTGTTCCTGTTTGGCGGCAAACCACCAGGCCACACCACCCAGCATTAACACCAGTGCAGCGCCTAAAGCAAAGCTGCACAAAGGCGGTAGATTGTGCGTATTTATTCGAATAGCCATAAGATCCTCAGGTAGACATTTTTGGCAAGTACATTTTTTTGCAGCAAACTTAAGCGCCACTGCATTAAGCGTCACTGTATAATGCTGGCTCATTTTTATTAGGGTATCAGTCACGTGCACGAGCTCATTTTAATCACTATTGCAGGCCAAGATCGTCCCGCAGTTACCTCCGCCGTGACGGCTATTTTAGCCCGTCACAATGCCAATGTTTTAGATATCGGCCAAGCCGTTATTCACGATAATTTATCATTGGGATTACTCGTTGAGTTTTGCGCGCAGAGTGACTCATCCCCAGCGGTTAAAGAAATTTTATATGCCATGCACGATTTAAACATGCAGGTAAAATTTCAACCCATCACCCTTAACAGCTATGCCGAGTGGGTCAGCCACCACGGTAAAAAACGCTACATTATTACCTTGCTCGCCCGTCAAATCACTGCCGAACAGCTTTCGTGTTTGACGGGCATTATGGCCGAACAAGGCCTAAACATCGACAACATCAGTCGTTTATCCGGGCGAGTTCCTTTAAATTTAGCCTCAACCCCAGAATTAAGCGCAGAATTCAACCCTGCGTCAAACCTAGAAAATAGCGATAACACGCCCAGCCTTACCAGCAAAGCCTGCATTGAATTTTCGGCGCGCGGCGAACCCCATTCGCTCGACGATTTAAAAGCCGCCTTTACCGAAATGGCTTCGCGTTTAAATGTGGATGTCGCATTCCAAGCCGACAGCATGTACCGCCGCACACGCCGCTTAGTGTGTTTTGATATGGACTCGACACTCATTGAAGCCGAGGTGATCGATGAGCTCGCAAAAGCCCACGGCGTTGGTGAACAAGTCGCCGAAATTACCGAAGCGGCGATGCGCGGAGAGCTGGATTTTAACGAAAGCTTTGCGCGCCGCATGGCCTTATTAAAAGGCTTAGATGAAAGCGTATTACAAAAAATTGCCGCAACCTTGCCCATCACTGAAGGCGCCGAACACCTGCTTAAAACCCTTAAACAGCTAGGCTATAAAACGGCTATTTTATCCGGTGGTTTTAATTACTTTGGCCGTTACTTACAAAAAAAACTGGGCTTTGATTACGTCTATGCTAACGAGCTAGAAATCGAAAATGGCAAAGTCACTGGCCGCGTTGTAGGCACCGTTGTAAATGGTGCGCGCAAGGCCGAATTATTAAAAGAATTAGCTAACAAAGAAAATATATCGCTAGAACAAGTTATCGCCGTGGGCGACGGCGCGAATGATTTACCAATGCTAAGTATTGCAGGACTTGGTATTGCGTTTAGGGCAAAACCATTGGTAAAAGCCAGCGCTAAACAAGCTATTTCCACATTGGGGCTAGATGCGATTTTATATTTAATGGGTTTTAGAGACCGTGAAATTACCGCAAGCCACCACGAATAACAAACAAAAAAAGGAACAAACCTATGAGAGGCGCAGGCGGAACATCCGGCGGACTAGGGCATTTTTTTATTGGCATAATAATGATGTGCGTGGGCTTTTATTTATTACTCAACGCCATTACGGTTCGCTCAAGCTTTGGTATGGGCATGTCGCTCTACCATTTTGGCAACATGGGCGGTTTTAATGTCACTACCGGCATGGTGATGATTCCGTTTATTTTTGGTGTCGGCCTTATTTTTTATAACGCCAAGAATATCCTCGGCTGGGTGCTAGCAATAGGCTCATTAGCGGCTTTAATTTTTGGCGTCATCGCCTCAATTCAATTTAACCTTCGCCAAATGTCGGCGTTTGATTTAATGGTTATATTGGTGCTATCAATGGGTGGCTTAGGCTTATTTTTACGTTCTTTAAAAAACTTTAATAACGATAACCCATAACATTACTGGGTTATTTTCTAAGCTGAACCTAACATCTATCAGCCCAGCTCTTATAAACCCAACTCTTATAAACCCAACTCTTACTACTTGGTTGGCTGACAGGAATACATTGCGTTTAATTTGAAATTGATATTTACCCCGTAAAATAAAGGGTATTTCTTCAAAAATAAAAAACCATAATGTATTGATTAATACCGTTTTTTAGTATAAACCCAACTCCCATAAAAAAATGCCAGTCAGCTTAACTGACTGGCATTTTACTTTTGTGCTCGATTTTTATAGCTTAAGGCAGCTACAGTTATTTAGGTTCGCCGTTATTTAGGCTCGGTGGTAACAATCAAACGTACAGCCGACAACTGTAAATGCGTTTGCTCATTCAGTGCTTTTAAAATTAAGGCTTCTTTAGCGGCCAAGCTATTTACTTCCGCCATATTAATGGCGGGATTCTTTTTAGCTAACTGCGTCAATCGCGCTTTTTCTTGACCAAAATGCGCCTGCACTTTTTCGGTGGCATCGAGCAGTAATTGTTTTTTGTGCACCAACGAAAAAGCCTCAGCCTTGGCCAGCCATGCGGGCATTTCGTCTTTTTTACTGAGGATGATTCTGCGAGCGAGTTTTTTATCGACCGAGGTTAAGGATAACTGCAACTGCCGTTCACCTAAGACGCCAGATAAATCGTTATCACTAATATCAAGCGCCAAGGTGCGCACCGAATATTGACTTAAAAATGGTAAACACTCGCTCGCGCATTCCGATTGCACAACCACATCAAAACATGCCTCCAACAAACATTTACCCGCCGGTAATTGCTTGCTCGGCAATAACGCCACGCAGGCCGAACCCAGCTCGCTGTGATGGAGTAATTCCCACAAACCACTAATAAAGGGCGAATCCCACGTCATAAACAATACGTCGTCGCGGCTAAGCGCAACGTCGCGATCAAACGCAACCTCAACCCCTTCCGCAGGCACGCCCGGCAACGAAGGAATCAGCATGTTGTCGGCGGGAATGAGCGAATAGGTGCCGCTGGCTAAATCTTCGAAGTGAAAGTTCAGTAGATCGCTCGCCATCTCAACCAAATTCAACGGCGTAACATCTTCAAAATCTTCAATGCGCTCAACCAATTCACCGGCCAAAGGCTGTCGACAACTGTTCATTTCCAACAAAGCATCGCGGCCTTCGCGAATTTTTTGTTCCAATACCGCCACCGCTGATGCCGCTTTTTTTACCAACGCATCCGTAATATCAGTAAAACCACCAGGAAAAAGATCGTCATGTACCTTGCCCGCCGCTGGATTTTGGCGCCCGACACAATCCAGTGCATCATTGTACCAATGCCAACGCGCTTGGCTTTCGTCACCTGCTGCCGTCAAAACATGAATGTCGACCTCGCTGGTTTGACCAATACGATCCAAACGACCAATACGCTGTTCTAACATGTCTGGGTGTTCGGGCAAATCTAAACACACCAAGTGATGGCTAAATTGAAAGTTGCGCCCTTCACTACCGATTTCCGAGCACAACAATACCTGCGCACCTTTTTCGGTATCGGCAAAATACGCCGCTGCGCGGTCGCGCTCGATTAAATCCATATCCTCGTGGAATAACGCGGGATCGATGCCGTGTTTATGCCAAAGGTAATTTTCGCAATCAATCACACGCTCTTTTTGATGGCAAATCACCAGCACTTTTTCGCTGGCGTTGTTTTTAAGGAACATTGCCAACCATTCGTAGCGTGTTTTCCATTCGGCATCGTCGAGGGCGTGCTGATGAGGTCTGCGCGCGGGAAAGCCCTGAACCGATGCGCGCACATTGCGGAACATAACGCGACCCACACCATGGCAATCGAGCACTTGATTAATTAAGCGCTGATCATCGAGATCGACATCGAGGCTATATTTTTCGATTAAGGCCGAGCGGCTTGCGGGTAATTCGCGAATTAACTGATTAAGCGCTGCATAACCCGCTTCTTCTTGGGCAAAAGCACCAATGTCGGCGTATTTACTCACGTCTAACAATTGCAAACGGGCAAAGTGGCTTTCAAAACCCAGTTGTTCGGGCGTGGCGGTAACTAAAACTACATGCTTAGAAAACTGGGATAATTGCGAAAGTGCATCGAACGAAGGGGTTTGAGGCTGAATATGGTGCGCCTCATCAACAATCACCAAATCAAAATCGGCCGCTAATAAAGCGTCGGCTTCATCCGCTAAGGCTGAGTGCCGTAAAATATGGATCTGCCCCTGATGAAAATCATAACCCGTTTCATCATACATGCCGGGCGACAAACTAAAGCGGCGGATTAATTCAACTAACCACTGCACTTGTAGCGCGTCGGGCACGACAATCAACGCGCGCTCAACACGCTCAAGTTTGAGTAATCGGCTTAAAATCATGCCCGCCTCGAGGGTTTTACCTAAACCGACTTCATCGGCAAGTAACACTCGAACGTCTTCGCGCTCGCACGCGGTGTAGGCCACATACAGCTGGTGCGCAATCAGCGAGGCACGAATGCCCAACAAACCATTGAGTCGCGACCCCCAAACTCTCGCCATAGCGGCATCTAATTCACGGCGAAAATAAAACCATTTGGCTTTATCCAGCTGGCCCGTCATCAAACGCATAAAGGGTTGATTAAGTTGTATTTCTGAGGCCAGTTGTGTTTCTGGCACCAAGGACTCAATGCCTAGATCGTAAATCAATAAACCAGCGTGGGATTTAACATCAATAACTTTATAACTTTCGCCATTTTGCAGCGTTACCTGATCATCAACCGCAAAGGTTATACGCGTTAAAGGGGCTTGCCCCACAGCATACATACGCTCGCAATTGCCCAAAGGGAAAAAAATCGAAACCGAGCGGGTTTCGACAGCAACTACAACACCCAAACCAAGCTCAGGCTCCGAATCGACAACCCAACGCTGCCCTTGTACAAATTCCAACA
The DNA here is from genome assembly GCA_034519605.1 of Marinagarivorans sp. Classification (GTDB taxonomy): domain Bacteria; phylum Pseudomonadota; class Gammaproteobacteria; order Pseudomonadales; family Cellvibrionaceae; genus Marinagarivorans. The sequence continues at coordinate 21,482 of JAXHOG010000071.1, read as the reverse complement.
TACGACTAAATACACCTTAAAATCTGAGCCAGATAAGCTCAAAAAAAGCGCAATTGTAGGGTTTTAAGCACGTACACACAATGTTAATACCAGCCACAGCCTCATGCTGCACGTCTTAATAGGCACGCATAAATAGGCACGCATAAACCGAAGCCAGCGAGCGCAAAAAATTAACATCCTAGCGATTGATCGCCTTGAGAAGCATGCCGAGTCAATGCAGTGACTGCATTAATAGGCACCACAAATACGGGGATTCTGGCCAACTGCAAAACTTTACTTGCGACAGAGCCCAAAGTGTGACGATGATGAATTGGCTCGGCGCAATTGCCTATTACAATCGTATCGGCAGAAATTTCATCGGCGTACTCAATAATAGTTTTTGCTGGTGCGCCTGATTTAATAACAATATCGGCGAGTAAATAACTAAAATCGACACCAAATTCGTCTGCCATTAAACGCTCTATTGTTTGCTCACGAATAGTCGCCAACAATCGCTCGATATGGGAGTCCGTAAGTGCACCCGATGAGGCATCACCGTTACATTGACTTTTAATCACTGCAGCAGCCAAACAATCAATGGAAGGAACAACATGAAGCAAAATAACTTTTGCACTCAATTGCTTAGCAAGTTGTTCAACGTAAGCGAGAGAATAGGTACTCAAAACACCCAAATCACTGGCATACACTATGGTTTTTATCATTTTTGCCCCTACAGCCTTAGGCGAAACGCCAAGGGCGAACCTCATTACATCATCCAAACCTACTCACAATCCTGACCCAAAAAGCGTATTAAAAATAATCCCATGTAACAAAAAAATGACTCAACAAAAACAAAAAAACCGCTAAAAAACGTAGCAGCGATACTGTACATCACTGATTTAACAATAAAAATATGACTAACAGCATCAAACCACTAGAGTGAACATCAAAAAAATTAACGCTTACGGTAAGCAATGCCGGGCTGACAATTAACCACCGAAAATAACTCATCTACTCCATTAACACCTTCTGACGCGCCCATAAATAACAAACCACCCGGCGCCAATACAGCATGCATACGCCTGAGTATTTTTTGTTTTAATTCGGCATTAAAATAAATTAAAACGTTTCGACAAAAAATTAAATCGTAGTTAGATGCCCCAAAACTATCACTTTGTAAGTTCAGAGAACGAAAATTAACAGCTTCTTTAATATTCGGTTTTATTTGCCAGTGTCCATCGTTGGTAGAACTAAAATACAACTGCAAACGATCTTGGCTTAAACCTCGACAAATCGATAATCGATCATAAATGCCCGATTTTGCAGAGGCTAATATTTCTGTAGAAATATCCGTTGCATCTATTTGAGCCCTCAAGGCTAATTCACCAGCACGAGCGTGATTAAATTCATGCACCGTCATACTCAGAGAATAAGGCTCTTGCCCAGACGAGCACGCCGCGCTCCAAATACGAAGAGAATAACGACGTTCTTTAATATACCCAGGAAAAACCGTACGTTTTAAATAATCGAAGGGATAGCCATCGCGAAACCAGAGTGTTTCATTGGTGGTCATGGCATCAACCACCTCTTGACGCAAAGCCCTTTGCGCCGGGCTTCGCAACATAGTTAACAGTGTTGTGACATTAGCAATATGTTCTTGCGCTAAGATGCGGCGTACACGCGTTGCGACCAAATATTCTTTACCCGGTCCTAAATCAATGCCGCAGGCTTGCTGCAAAAACAAACGAAACTCGTGGTATTCGGCATCAGAAAAGCCAATACCATGATTAGCATCGCCTAGATTAAACTGACTCACGGCCTACCCCACTTATGTCGCAGTGTATTAATCGCAACCTAAATACGGCGCTATTAACTAGCATCAGCCGCACCCACACCAGCGACCTGATTAACACGAGCATTAACACGCTGAGCCAACGCATCAGGATGAAATTTTGCCAAAAAGTCATTTGCTCCGACTTTTTTCACCATGGCCTCATTAAAGACACCACTCAAAGAGGTATGCAAAATAATATGCATATTATGCAATTGAGGATTAGCTCGAATTTCTGCGGTAAAGGTATAACCGTCCATCTCTGGCATTTCGATATCGGAAATAATCATCAACAGTTCTTGATTTGGATCCTTACCTTCTGCCAACAAATTTTCTAAATAACCCAATGCTTCTTTACCATCTTTTTTTAAGGTGGTCGTCATACCCAATGACTGGACTACTTTTTGTATCTGTTTACGCGCAATCATTGAGTCATCAACAATAAGAACATGTTTATTAACTAGCTGATCGCCGCGAGAACTGGCAATTAAATCAGGGCTCACATCTTCAGCCATAGGCGACACTTCGGCGAGAATTTTTTCGACGTCGATAATTTCAACCAAACGATTATCAACCTGCGTTACCGCCGTAAGATAATTATCTTTACCTGCGGCTTTTGGTGGTGGGTGAATAGCCCCCCAATTCATATTAACAATGCGCTCCACCGACTTCACTAAAAAACCCTGCGTAGACCCGTTGTATTCCGTGATGATCACAAAACATTGTTCGATATTATCGAGTGGCATGCAGCCAATAGCTTGACGCATATCCATGATCGGTATTGTACCGCCACGAATATGCGCAACACCGCGAACAACCGGATTACGTTTGGGCATTAGATTAAGTAAAGGGCATTGTAAAACCTCCTTAACTTTGAAGACATTAATGCCATATTGCTGGTTGCCACCCAAGCTAAAAAGCAACAACTCCAATCGATTTTGCCCAACCAGCTGGGTTCGCTGGTTCACACTATCCATCACACCGGCCATAATCTTCCCCATAGACATTAAGATATTCGCCAATAGAAGTAGCGACTTTTATTAACTCTAGACGTTGTTTTAATTGACAGAGAAAATAAAACAAATAAAAAGCTGTATTTTTTAGCCGCAATAACGGCCTAAAAAATGATCAAAAACATAACGCATCACATTACAGCGACAGAGCAACGGGCGTTAGGCTACTGGAATCAAAAAAACATATAGCTACACGACCAAGCGCCCGCCATCACACCACAAGAACACCTATTTACAAATTTAGGCGCCAATTTCTAGTCATTGACTTTAACATCACAACATTTGGATTTACTTTTAACTACAATAATTTGGCGCTATGGATTTTTAGTCTCAGAGTATCAACGTAACTGGATCAACATACACAACTAAACCTACTACAAGATGCCGTCACTACAGAGAGCAAATAAGCTATGTTCCAGAGGTCTGGTCATATCAGGTTCGACTTTTGCTTTAGATAAGTAACCGATAAACGCCGCCACTGGTTTGACGCAACCACACCTTAAGGAAACACCATGAGCATGCATTTAAGTCAAAAACTCAATGCACTATTGAGCCTCTTTGTAAGCCTCTTTGCTTTACACCTCTTTTTTTGCTCGGCAAGCTTTGCCGGTAACACTCGATACGAATCGATTGAGGCACTGAAGCTCAGCGTACAAAATGTTGTTATAGATGAACTGAAAAAAAATGTTGCCCAAGAAAACCTAAGGGTGACGGTTTCCAACTTGGACCCTCGCCTCAAACTTACGGCCTGCAGCGAAGCCAAAAACATCCGCATGCGAAGCAATGCTCAAAGCAATGCGCAACTGACTAGCAATGTATCGGTAGGCGTAAGCTGTAATGGCGATACGCCTTGGAGTATTTTTATTCCCGTTAAGGTGGAGATTTTTCAAGCCATAGTAGTTGCTAAGCACAATATTCCAAAAGGCACAGTAATTACCGCTCAAGATCTTAATGTGGAACGCCGCAGCACCGGCGGTATTGGTTTTGGTTACACCCAAAACATTAAAGAGTTAGTAGGTTTTGAATCGGCACGCCATATTTCAAAAGGCGATGTTGTACGACGCTCTCACCTAAACAAACCTATGATTGTTAGTCGTGGCGATAAGCTTGTGCTTGCGGCTGGCGCAAACGGGATACAAGTGGCAGCGCCAGCGGTAGCCATGGGAGAAGGCCGTGTAGGCGATCAAATACGCGTCAAAAACACACAATCCAACCGCATTGTTGATGCCTTCGTCGTATCAAGAGGGCAAGTAGTCGCTAAGCTTTAAGCCATTAAGGCTTCTATTCTGTGTGGGATGGGCACTTTGTATTTTCTGTTCCGGCTTCGTCACCTGATCGGCTGACCACGCTTTACTGCAACGGTCAAAACGCTCCATTTTCAAAACACTCCAAGCTTGAAAAACTGCAAATTATTATTAAAGCTTTAAACAAAGCGGCCGTTAACTCTTACAAGAGGAGAAATTCATTTGATTTTTCCCATTGTTTTAACTACATGACTAGCTCAGTGAGGCCAACATCATGGTTATTGATTCCGGCGGAATCGGTAAAAACCGACTCAATTCGCCATTGCAAGAAGCCATTTCGAGCAATACGCAAAACAAGGCAACAGCACTTAATCAAGCTACTGCGGCGGTAGGTGCGAAGGCACCCAACCCGCAAGACAGCGTATCACTGAGCGGCGCGGGCAAAGCTATGCACCGTCTCGAAAATAAAATACAGCAAAGCAGCGAGCTTGATGCCGATAAAGTCGCTGAGCTTAAGCGAGAAATTAACGCTGGCACCTACAAACCCAATCCAAGCGCTATTGCCGACAAACTCTTGGCTGATTATTAATCATGCTTTATCTAACGGATTACTCATCGCCAAATGCTTAAATAGCATTATCCCTCGCGTCCAACATCTAGCGCGCCACTTAGGCGCGCTTTTTGCGTTTAAAACTTTAATATATTTTTTTTGACGCGAGACAAATATGCATTCACCCCAAAATATTGACGAAACGCAAGCCGCCAAAATACTTAAACGCAATATCCAAGTCAGTACTCAGTGCTGCGAAAACTTGCTGCAAATGCTTCAGCAAGAACAAACGTTTTTAAAAACACGAAATTTTGATCAGCTCGATATTTTAATCACAAAGAAATCCGAGCTATTAAAACAACTAGAACAATGTGTAATACAGCGCGAGCAATGGATAACATCCATTAAAAAAACTTCGGGCACAAGCATTCAAAAAACAAGCATTCAAGACAAAAATACTGAAAACACTAGTTCGGCAGAAGTTACCGCCAGTTTTGCACTTTGGGCAAAAAAAAATAATCTCGCGGATGCGTGGAGAAACCACCAAACACTATCCAAATCATGCCAGCACGCTAATGAAGTCAACGGTAAATTAATGCTGCGTAACCAAGCAACGCATAAACAACTTTTGGATATTCTCCGGGGCAACCAAGGCTCTGGTGCTTTATATACCGAAAAAGGAACAAAAAATTCTGGCCCCAGCCGCAACACTTTAGGTGAAGCCTAACACCTCTAGTTACGACTTAAATTCATTTACAAAAAAATAGGCCAACAAATAAACAGCATATTTTTAACGCAGCAATAGATAATTGCTACACTCAAAGTAAGTAGATGATTGTTGCTGGACAACATTAATATGCAGGTAAAAATAAAAAATAATGGCCAAAAAATGTAGGCACGCGCAAAGTGGATTGATGCGCTACACTTTATTTATACCGCTGCAATACTGAATTAGCGATAAAAATGGAGATATCACAAAAGAGGAAAGCGCACAAGCAAGTGCAGCAGGATGCTAAATTAAAGGATGTGAAAAAAGTAGAGGATATAGCAAAAGCAGTTTAGGAGCCGTAACCCAGCGGATGGATAAATTTAAAAACCCCCGTATAAACAAGCTTTATGCGGGGGTTTTATTTTTTTATGCCGCGTAAAAACCTAAGAGCTTGGTTTTTTATAATCGGCTAATTGCACGGCAGCGGCTTTGGCAAAATCTTCATATTCACTTTGAACTAGCACGATAGTTTTTTGATACTCTCGTCGTGAGCTTTTATCCAGGGCATTAAAATCTTTTAAAATTGGAATGTGCGCTATTTTTTTTTGTACTTCATCAAATACCCGAAAAGGCATGCGTTCGGCCTCATTCAGTACCAGAAAATCCATCAACCGACTAATGCGTATTGCCGCCTCGGCCAATTCAACTTGCTCGGCGAGATAGCTTTTAGCAATAATGCGCAAACTATTAAATGCCTCTTCGCGCTTTTTGCTGATAACCTGCTCCTGTTCTTTCGCTAAAACCTGGGCGCGCTGTTTGGCGTGGTAGAGTTTCCAATGCAAAAATACGGCAACAGCCAAAAGCGCTACCACAATCAGCGCGCCAAAAAATTGTAAAGTCATAAGTAACATAGGATTTAACATTCGTTAGATTATTAATGATAGGCAGCGAATTAAAGCTGAAAATAGGTTCACCTACACAGCAACACTATTTTTAAGCAACATTTAAACAATACTTTTTAGGGATTTCGTCCAACGCGACGCACTCATTAGATTTTATGCATATCGTTTTTTTTGATTCCGGCTTGGGTGGCCTTAGCATTGCGCGCGAAGTATTTAATCACGCACCTACTGCGCAGCTTATTCACCAAGCGAGCTACATTGCCGATACCGCCGCTTACCCCTATGGCAATAAAGAAGCTGGTTGGTTAAATCAACGTATTGCGCAAATTATGCGCGACGCCATTAAACAGCTGCAGCCTGACCTAATTGTTATTGCCTGCAATACCGCCAGCACGCTCGCGCTGAACGGCTTGCGCGAAAATTTTAATCTGCCTTTTGTAGGCGTTGTGCCAGCGATAAAACCCGCTGCCACCATCGCTAAAGGCGCTATTGGTATTTTGGCAACACCTGCCACGGTGGCGCGAGATTATACATCACAATTAATTGCCAACTACGCCAACAGCCATCGCGTACTGCTCTACGGCGCAGGCGCGCTAGTACAACAAGCCGAAAACAAACTACTCAAACGCAGGGTTGATCACCAGGTTATCCACGATGAACTCCATGCTCTACTCAATCAAGAAGATGGCCACTTAATCGACACCATTGTTTTGGCGTGCACACATTTCCCCCTGCTCAAGGACGAGCTAAACCTTGTTACGCCTAGACCCATCCAATGGATCGACTCTGGTGAAGCCATTGCGCGTCGCATACACCAAATAGCGCCAACATTTGGCTTTAGCTCGCAAGAAGCTAAGCCCCTAAAACACGTTAATTTTGTGACCACCGGCGGAGTATTAAGCCAGCAATATCGACAAGCCGCGCCCGAGCTTGTCGCACGCTACTTATGCGCTAGCGAAATAAAAAGCTGCGCTAGCGAAATAAAAAGCTGCGCTAGCGAAATAAAAAGCTGCGCTAGCGAAATAAAAGGCTGCGCTAGCGAATTCAACTGGCTAGCGCTGGACTTGTAGCACCGATTAATGACCATCGCTGTCCCTTAAAACCGTCTATTCTTGCGAGCGAACCTTGAAAAAAGCATCTTTTGTACAACACCCCCTGCTTACCCCACAAGCACTTATCTCTTATTTTATTAGTTTTATGGTGGGCTCATTAATGGCCCAAATTATACCCACGCTAAGCGTTTATCTTGTTAATCGATTCAGCAGCACCGCCTTTGAATTAGGGCTATTTTTTATAGCGCTTGCGGCCAGCTCAATCGTAACATCACAAGTGGTAGGACGTTTTTCGGATAACGGCATTAGTCGCCCAAAATTAATTTTTTTATCGTCGCTCGCGGGTGCGGGCGCCTGCCTTTTATTTGCACTCAGCACGCGCTATTGGATGGCGCTAATCACGGGCATAACCCTATTAAGCTTGGCCACTATTGCATTCCCCCAGATCATGGCGCACACCCGTGAATACGCCAATACAGCGATTCCAGGCTCGCAAATTGCCTTATTTAATTCGGTCTTGCGAGCCAGCTTTGCGCTGGCTTGGATCGCGGGGCCGCCGCTGGGTTTTCAGCTACAACATTGGCTTGGTGACAGCTTGCACTACGTATTGCTGGCGCTGAGTTATAGCGTGGTAGGATTGATGGCACTGTGGTTTTTACCAACACTTAAACGCCAACCCACACAAGCAATTGCAGGCGCAATTACCGTTCCGCTTAACTTAAAACTCGGCGTAGTGGCAATGGCGCTGTTATTTGGTGTTAACCACAGTTACTTAATTAGCTTGCCCCAATTAATTCAAACTCAACTGGGCCTTAGCCCTGCGTATGCGGGCTATGTCATGGGTTTGGCCGCGGCACTAGAAATTCCGATAATGCTGTTAGGCGGTTGGCTGGGTTCGCGCATCGCTTTAATTCCCCTGATACGCGTAGGCGCATTCAGCGCCATCATGCTTTATCTTGGCGTTTGGACGAGCAATGCACTCTGGCAATTATTCGCGTTACAAATTTTCAATGCGGTTTTTGTTGGCATGGTCGCAGGTCTTGGCCCAACCTGGTTTCAAGATCAAATACCCAAACATACAGGCTATGCATCGTCGCTATTTGTTAACGCCATCAACCTTGGCAATATTTTAGGCGGCTTAATTATTGGTGTTTTTGCCGCATGGTTGGGTTATCGGCATGTCTTTATGGTTAATGCCGTGGTAGCCAGCGCGGCGCTTGCAGTATTGTTTTTTTGTCATTACGGGCTATCGACTCACGCAAACCCCAACAATAAGTCCCCAGCCTAAACAAAAACGACTAGCCGATGCCACAATAAAAAAGTGCTGAATACAAAAAATGCGGCGAGGTTTAGTAATAACCTCGCCGCATTTTTTAGAATTAACCTTAAGCACTTAAAATTAACAATTAACTTTCAACAAAACCTTCGGCGCAGAGTTTGCGCATTAAATGCGCTTCGGAATGTGACAAGCCACAAGTTGCAGCAATGGCTTCGACATCGGCGCCCTGTGCAATCATTTGCGCGGCTTGCGAATATGAAAATGGCGTATCGTCTATGGGTTCTGGCGGTGGCGCATCCACAAAAACTTTGAGTCGTTTTTCAAGCTTTATCATCCTTTGCCCCATGCCATAACTACCACTTAATGCTTCGGCTTGGTCTTTTTTAACTTTTTCGATTTCGGCGCTAATCAGTGTCATTTTTTTGGTCAGCCAACGCACGCGTACCATTAGCATAACCATCGTTATCATGCACACAGCCAACAGTGCTGTCGTTGCAATTAACCCATAAATAACCATATCAATCCCCAGCGCTTTTGATGATTCACCGAGATCAGAAGCTCGCTATTGCGGACCACTCCTCATCGGTAATTAATTTATCAAGCTCTATTAAAATCAGTAACTCATTATTTTTGTGGCAAACGCCTTGAATAAACTTAGCGCTGTCGTCGTTGCCAACATTCGGTGCGGTTTCGATTTCGGAAAGTCGCAAATACACCACCTCGGCAACACTATCGACCAAAATACCCACCACATTTTTTTCGGCTTCAATAATCACAATGCGGGTATTGTCAGCAATTTCGCCAGGCGGCAAACCGAAACGATTACGGGTATCAATTACCGTCACCACATTGCCGCGCAAATTAATAATACCAATTACATAATGTGGCGCGCCGGGCACAGGGGCAATTTCGGTATAGCGTAAAACCTCCTGCACCTGCATTACATTAACGCCGTAAGTCTCTCCCGCCAAATGGAAAGTCACCCATTGTAATACGGGGTCTTCACTATTTTTCTTACCTAATTGAGCTGCCATTGATTTACATCCTCGACCAAACCGTCAATAAAAAAATATTACTCCTTCACTATAGACGAGAGCAGCATCCATGCCAGTAATGCCTCCAGCTTGTGACCATCATAAGATAAGCGGCAACAAATTATTGACCACTACAGGGATAGCCCAAAGAATTTTAGAAGGCGGACTAGAAAGAGAATTAGCGCTTTGAAGCGCTGCTAAAAGGTGTATCCAAATGCAACAACAACGCCGGCGTATCAATGACTACACACATGGGTTTTTTAATCGCACCCGCAAGCCAAGGATTTTCGCCACTGAGGCCTCGCCACTGCACATCATCCAATGCAATTCTTAAGGGGTTAGCGACTGTATCGACGGCAAAAGCCCAATCGCTATCGGCAAAAGTAATAAGATGCATAGGCGATTGTGTGCACAAAGTGGCAGGTCTCGCGGGGAAAAAATACGCGCCTGCATCAATAATCTTTAAGCTATTTTGTGGTTGAGGCTTAACGCCCAAAACCCAATCGGGTAAATGCGGTAAAAAGTTTAACGATTCGGTTTGCCAATAAATATGCCCCAGCGAAATCAAGGGAATCGCCAAGGTTACGCCACGGCAACTAAACATCAACACATCAAAATGCTGAGCCGCCCAATCGGGTCTTTGGTTATGCCAATGCGCACGAAAATCTAAGGGTTTAATAATTTCGGCAGGCGCGACGTTTTGCTCGCCATCCTCAGCCATTATTTTTATGAGTGAGGATGTGGGAGCAGCGCTCAATACCGAAGAAGTTTGCACAACATCGAGGTTTATCGAAGCGCTGTTTGAATCCTCAATAGTCAACGCAGGGATTTCAGGTTCTAGGCTATTTTTAGCCAAGTTTTTTGCGATAGACGCATCGAGTAATTTTTGCAGCCCTTCTTTTTGTACTGAATTTAAAGGGCTGTCGGCGGGAATATTTTCGGCTAGCAAAAAGGTTGGAGGTTTATACGGATTCGCTTTAATTGTGGGCAGAGCGTATTGCGGTTGTTGTTTTTCGAATAGATTTTTATTAATCGACGGCGCAGCCATTAAATCGAGCGAAGCCTCCAATGATGCAACGATAACGGGTGCAACGATCACCGGCACAACAGTAGCCGGCGCTTGAATCTCTGCAACTATTTTTTTATACGCGCGCCTAGTTTTATTTTTATTGGCTGTATTTTTCGGCGAACTTTTACCGCCAGCTTTTTTATCATCAGCTTTTTTATCATCAGCTTTTTTATCATAAACAATAGCCGCTATGGCAGCGTCGCAATCAATGCCATCAAAAAAACTGGCAACATAATCTTTCATCGCCCCGTCATTATCGTAGCGCACAGAATCTTGCGGCTCTTTAGCGCTCGCCATTTTGAATACCTGAATACCAAAATCTCATTCGCCACATTAATGATTCACCAACGCCGATGACGCGACCCTAGCGTCGGCTTCGGGAGGGACAAAAGTTTCCATGGATAATTCGGGCGCCGAATGTTCGCCACCGGTTAATATTTTATGGGCAATTAATTGTTTAAATAATTGCTGATAACACGCCACCGCCGCGCTGTTGGGGGAAAATAAATGCGGCGGCACGCCGGCTTTGCTGGCATCGCGAATACGGGTATCAATCACCACTTTTCCTTGCCATACATCGTCGCCATATTCGTTGCGTAATACTCGTAAACTTTGCACACTGGCCTGTGTTCGGCGGTCAAACATCGTGGGTACAATCACAAAAGGTAAGGGTGTTTTACGCGAACGCCCCAACATTTTTAAGGTGTGCAACATGCGATCCAAACCCTTGATCGCTAAATGTTCGGTTTGCACGGGAATTATTAATTGCTGGCAAGCCGCTAAAGCATTAATCATTAAAACGCCCAATATGGGTGGGCAATCTAAAATCACTAAATCAAAATCGTCTTTGATTAGCGCAATCGCGCGAGCAATCACTAAACCCAAACCATCGCTGGCCGACATTTGCCGCTCCAGCGTTGCCAGTGCCGTTGCCGCCGGCAATAAATGGAGGGTTTTTAAGGGCGTTGTGCGAATTAAACCATGAATAAATTCGGCAGAAAGTTGATCGCGCTGGGCAAATAAACTGTAGGTACTTTTAGCGGTGTAGTCGGGCTCTTGATGAAAATACATGCTCAAGGAGCCATGTGGATCTAAATCAATCATTAAAACACGCTTACCGGCCGATGCCGCAATACCTGCAAGCGCAACCGTGGTACTGGTTTTACCTACCCCACCCTTTTGATTAGCGACTGTCCACACTTCGATCATGATTAAACCTATTGCAGCTAATTACCTATTTTATCTATTCACTAACAATAAAAATGCCAATGTAGTTTTTTTGCAACGCAATGTTAAAAAACGACCACAGAGAATTAGTTACAACAAAAATTGAATCCTATTAATTAGGATCATGAGAAAATTTAAGAGCACCGGAAGGTAAGCGCTCGGGGACTAAGCCTTTTTCTTTTATGCGCTCAAGCAATAACTGAGAATTATCGGGAATTTTAGTGGCTGTATTATCGGTACTTTTAGTAATCGCTTTATCGACCAACAATGAATTGTCCGGCGCCATAGGTGCTTGCGTATTAGGCTCGGCTTTAGGGGTTTTAAAAAAACGATTTGCCGTCGCGGCGGGCACGGGAAGATTTTCGACTTTAATAACAACGCGGCGATTTAATTGTCGGCCCTCGTCGGTGGCGTTATCGGCAATGGGGGCGTACTCACCAAAGCCTATGGCTTTCATACGTTTGCCTTCAATGCCCTGCGCTGTTAAATAACTTGCAATGGCGACAACACGGGCGCTAGAGAGCGACCAATTATCGGGAAAGGCTTCGGTGTGAATTGGCAACTTATCGGTGTAGCCTTCAATCTCAACCGCGCCTTGGGTTGAGGCAATCCAATCGACCATTTTTTAAGTTCTAATTCGGCGGCGGGAATTAATACCGCGCTGCCGCTGGTAAATAAAGTCTCCGATGCCACCTGTAAATAAGCCCATTCACCATCACCATCTAACTGCGCTTTAGCAGGATCAAACGACAATAATGCATCGGCTAACATCAAACTGTCGAACGCGCACCCGTGCGATGTCATCGCCGGTCAGCGCGCCCGATGTACCTGTTCTGGCAACAGCGCGGCTGGCCTATGGCTCGGTGTCGATGAGGGGAGGTCACGCAGGCGGCCCATGCGTTATCCTTTGGCCCGTCGAAACGGCATGGCGGCAATCCATCCGCAGCTTTTATCGCGCGGCTGCATTGGCATTGCCACTTTGTCCAGAAATTGGAAACTGAACCGGCGGCGGAGTGGCGGCCCTATGCCAAAATCTATGAAGGCCTAAGGCCCCGCCCTGCCGGCCGGGCGGTTGGCTGCATGGGGCGAGGGGCGCACGGGTTATCGCTTTATCGATGCCGCCATGCGATACCTCAACGCCACTGGGTGGATCAATTTCCGCATGCGCGCGATGTTGATGAGCTTTGCCAGCTATGACCTGTGGCTGCCATGGCAGGACAGCGGCGCGGTACTGGCGCGTAAGTTTATTGACTATGAACCCGGCATCCATTGGTCGCAATGTCAGATGCAATCGGGCGAAACCGGCATAAACACGGTGCGGATCTATTCACCGATTAAGCAGAGTTACGACCAAGATCCCGATGGCCGATTTATCCGGCAATGGGTGCCGGAATTGGCGGGCCTTCCCGACGGATTTTTGCATGAGCCATGGCGCATGGGGGCGGCGGAATTAACGGCGCTTGCCCCCACTACCCGCCACGCATCGTGAACCACACGGCGGCGGCGCGCGCGGCGAAGGAAGCCATTTTCAATCTCCGCCGCAAACCAGAGGCACGGGCGGAAGCGAAGGTCGTGGAAAAACACGCCAGCCGCAAACGCCGCTGGGGCGGGAACGGGCGGACGAAGGTGAGAATGCGCAGTTGGATTTGGGGTTTTGTTAAGTGCCGTTTGGCGGCGAGCTTTGGGTGGCAACATGGGGTGCTTATTAGCGCGATTGATACGTTGACGATCATGCGCGATGAAATGTCCGCAAATGGCCAAGAAAAATGGACTGGCTATAGATTTGAGATCAATAGAAACGGCACGTTCAAATTCAATGTGACGTATGGCGATTCTCAGGATTAAATGTCACCCCTCTAACCACTCACACCAACCGCTCCGCCACCATATCCTTTAACGGCATCTTTGCGCGCATTTTTACGGCCAGCAAGGCCGTGCCGCTGACTTTTCTTTGCACGAACAACGTATCGGCGGGCGGGATGTGCCATGCGCTGCGGTCTGCGACAATCGTCTCACCGTGGCCGCGCAATTTTGCGACGAAGCTGCGGTCGGAAAAGTCGAATTCGCCTTCGCGGCCCAAATGCGCCAGCAACACGTCGATCATCGCGTCCATTGACCGTCGGTGCCGCTGCATCGCGCCTGCGCCGACGAAGCCCGACGCGATGAGCGTGCTGCGCAACGCCTCAGCATCTGCCTCTAATCCAGCGGTCAGCAATTGGCGGTAGGCGGTGCTGGTCGCCGCTGGCACCGCCCGCGCCGCGCCGAAATCGAGCAGGACGATTTTTTGCGTGTCCGCCTGCCACCGGAAATTGGCGAAATTGGGGTCGGTCTGCATAAAGCCGAATTCAAACAACTCGCGCAGGACGAGGTTCAACATCGCCCGCATCGCGGTGTCGCGCACGGATTGCGATTGTGTTTCCAATGTCTCAATCGGCGTGCTGTCGATGAAATCCATGGCCAGCACATGCCGCCCAGACAGCGCCGCATAGGGCGCGGGGATTAAAAATGCGGGGTCATCGGAGAGCAGCGTGCGATAGTTGACCATCTGCTCCGCCTCCCGCACATAATCCGCCTCCTCCGCCAATTGCTTTTTTGCCTCCGCCAATAATGGAGCAATATTAAGCGTGCGGGGGAGCAGGTTCGACATGCGCAGCAGGCTGGCGACGTTATCGACATCGGCGTCGATGCTGTCCGCGACACCGGGATATTGCACCTTAATGGCCAGAACCGTGCCATCGGGCAAAGTGGCGCGGTGGACTTGGCCGATGGAGGCGGCGGCGATAGGTGTGGCGTCGAACGCCTTGAATTGCCTGCGCCAATCCTTCCCCCATTGTGCAGTCAGCACGCGGTTGAGTTGCGACGGCGGCATGAAATGCGCCGCATCGCGCAGGCGGGCGAGGATTTGGGTCAGCTCGGCGGGCAGGACATCGCCGGAGTCCATCGAAATCATCTGCCCCAATTTCATCGCCGCGCCGCGCAATTTGGAGAGTTGGTCAGTGACGCGGATCGCATTGGCAGGGGTGAGGAGCAGGTCGGACATGCGTGGCCGCTCCCCGCTGGCCAATCGCCGTGCCCCCTCCGCCAACACGCCGCCCGCGACGCCGCCCGCCAATCGGCCAAAGGAGGAGAGGCGCGACAGGCGACCCGATGGGACTTTGCGATAACGATCGTTGCTCATTTGAAAAACCTTTGCAGGCGCGGGCGAACGCGCAAGAACCGCAGATAGGCCCATTCAAGGCCGCGCGCTACCCATGGCAATCGCGCCATTTGGCCCAGCGGCCACAGCACGGGTATCGCCCGCCACATTGCGGCAAAAGCAGCGGCGCCCGACAACAAACGCCCATCCTCCATTGCATGAAAGCGGGCGAGGATTTCGGCGCGGTCGATGGGGCAAGTTGTGCCTGTCGTCAATCGCATCAACAAAAGCAATCCGCCCACGCCGGTCCAGCCGCCGCATGAGGCTAATCTCGCGGCGACATAGCGGGCAACCGGCGTCATACCAGACGGTGAGTGTGGCTCATTCGCCCAAGCCCATCCAAAAACCGTGCCGCATCGCCGCGCACTTCGGCCTGCCGTTCGTCGGTGAACTTGTCCCATGTCCGCACCATTTGCGCCATGCGCGGATTGCCCTTTAATCGGTCACGGTGGCGCGCGATGAAATCCCAATAGAGATAGTTATAGGGGCACGCTTTTGCCCCCGCCTTCACCTTGACATTATAGGCACAGCCGCCGCAGTAATCCGACATACGGTCGATATAGGCGCCGCTGGCCGCATAGGGTTTAGACGCCAGCAATCCGCCATCGGCAAATTGGCTCATGCCGATGGTGTTGGGCAATTCCACCCATTCATAGGCATCAGCATAGACGGCGAGATACCATTCGTGCAGCTCATGCGGGTTGACGCCGGCAAGCATGGCGAAGGTGCCGGTGACCATCAATCGTTGGATATGGTGCGCATAGGCCTCTTCCCGGGTTTGCGTCACGCACGCCTTGATACACGCCATATCGGTGTCGGCGGTCCAATAGAAATCGGGCAGGGGGCGGGTGGCGTTCAATGCGTTGCTGTGTGCATAATCCGGCATTTTAAGCCAATAAATCCCGCGCACATATTCGCGCCAGCCGATGATTTGACGGATGAACCCCTCCACCGCATTCAATGGCGCACGCCCCGCGTGATATTCCGCCTCCACCGCGCGGCAAACAGATAACGGGTCAAGCAGGCCGCAGTTGAGATATTGCGACACCACGGCATGATATAGGAACTTCTCCCCGCGCACCATCGCATCCTGATAATCGCCAAAATGCGGTAAAGCGTGCTGTGAGAAAATGGTCAAACGCCGCCTCCGCATCCGCGCGCGTCGTGGCGAACCAGAACGGGCATCAAGTCGCCGAAATGATCGGCATATTTTACTGCGACTAAATGCAATACCTGCTGCGTTATCGCATCGGGGGCAAAGCGTAAGGGGCGCGGCATGAGCAGGTCGCGCGCGGCAGGCTTGCGATTGTCATGGTCGTAATTCCATTGCCCGCCGACGGGCTTGTCACCTTACCGTCTGGGTCCATCAGCAGGCCGGTCTTGCGCCGCATATCGCGGTAGAAATATTCCATCCGCAATGCCTTGCGTCCCTCCGCCCAACCCTCAAATTCTTCGCGGGTGGCGATGAAGCGGTCATCGGGCAACATGTCGAGGTCCAATGCCGCGCCCAAGGCCAGCACTTCCTCCCGCAATCGCCATTCGCCGGGTTCGGTAATACGGACGCGGGTTGCGCCGGACAATGCGGCCATACGGAGCGCTTCGCCCGTTATAGAGTGGCTGTTATCCGCATCATCCAGCCGCGTGTAGTGCACCTCGCCATCCAGCGGCGCGTAATTCCTCCGCGAAATGCCGCATCGCGCTAAACAGGAAGGCAATCTTTTTTTATGATGGCGCACATAAGTCGCCTCCGCCGCCACCTCGGCCATCACAATTAAAGACGTGGCGGGGTCGCGCCAGTTCGAGCGACGGACAATGTTAGGCGATAATTGGTCGCCCAAGATAAGATGACGATACGGTCTGGGCTTGGATCATCAACACCGGAACGTTGAATAGAGAGCCGCTCAAAGTCTTTGGCTCCGCAGTGTACGGCCATTGGCCCGTAAGGCTGCCCATAGGGGTATCAGCGCGCCCGAAACGAGGGATTCCGTGCTTCTAATCAGATGTATCGAATGATGGTGCCCCTGGCCCGACTCGAACGGGCACATCTTTCGATACTGCATTTTGAGTGCAGCGCGTCTACCAATTCCACCACAGGGGCTGCCCTAAGTGAGGGGGTGCATTAGCGCCGCTTTGCGTTCTAAATGCCAAGGGGAAAAATGGGATTGATGATATGGCGCAATTTCTTGGCACGCACGACAGGCTTTGGTCAGCACTTGCATGACGCGGCGCGCGGGTTTACGGTCCGCGCCAGTATCTCCCACGCCGACAAACGTCGACCCAAATTTAGAATTGGACACACTTTATGAGCACCGACCCCATCGTTATCCTATCCTATGCCCGCACGCCGATGGGCGGGATGCAGGGCATGTTTTCCGATGTCACCACCACCGACCTTGGCGCGGCAGCGGTCAAGGCGGCGGTCGAGCGCGCTGGTGTGGACGGCGCGGCCATGGACCGCATCTACATGGGCTGCGTCCTGCCCGCTGGTTTGGGCCAAGCCCCTGCCCGGCAAGCGGCGATTAAGGCGGGCCTGCCCAAATCGGTGCAGGCAACCACGGTGAACAAGGTGTGCGGTTCCGGCATGCAAACCGTGATGATGGGCGCAGAGGCATTGATGGCGGGCAGCGTCGATTATGTCGTCGCGGGCGGCATGGAAAGCATGACCAATGCGCCGTACCTGCTCAAAAAACATCGCGGCGGGGCGCGCATTGGGCATGATACGGCCTATGACCACATGTTCCTTGACGGGCTGGAGGATGCCTATGAAGCGGGCCGCGCCATGGGCACTTTTGCCCAGGAAACGGCGGATGCGTATCAATTGACCCGCGAAAATATGGACGATTATTCGGTCGAATCGCTGCGCCGCGCCAATGAGGCGATTGCCAGCGGCGCGTTTGACAAAGAAATTACGCCGGTAACGGTGAAAAGCCGCAAGGGCGAGGTCGTGGTCGATACCGACGAGCAACCGGCCAAGGGCAACCCCGAAAAATTGCGCGCTCTTCGTCCCGCTTTTGCCAAGGACGGCACAATCACGGCGGCGTCGTCTTCGTCGATTAGCGACGGCGCGGCGGCGGTTGTCCTGTCCCGCGCATCGACGGCGGCGGCAAAGGGGCAAACCCCCGTTGCGCGCATCGTGGCGTTCGCTGGCCATGCGCAGGAGCCGAAGGATTTCACCGTTGCCCCCGTCGGCGCGATCACCAAATGCCTCGAAAAGGCGGGGTGGAGCGTGGACGACGTGGACCTGTTTGAGGTGAACGAGGCGCTTCGCCTGTGTCGCCATGTTTGCTATGCATGATTTGAAATTGCCGCATGAGAAGGTGAACGTGAACGGCGGCGCGACGGCGCTCGGCCACCCTATTGGCGCAAGTGGCACGCGGATTATCACGACCTTGCTGGGCGCGCTGGAAACGCGCGGCCTAAAACGCGGCGTCGCCAGCCTGTGCATCGGCGGCGGCGAGGCAACGGCGTTGGCGGTTGAGCTTATTTAAGCATTTTTGTTGCAACCAAATGCGGAAAAAGGGGGCCGCGTGCCCCCTTTCTTTTTTGCGTGGCTGTTGGCGCATTTAATAGATGCTATTCCCATACCCGCCTCCGTTCTATAGTGGCGATATTTATACCCGCAAATCCCCGATTATGTAAAAAGGACATATTCACCCCTTCTCTCTCAAAACCCCCTTTTCCTCTATTCCCCTTCCCACATCTCTCACCCCCAGCAACCCGGCACCGAATATAACCCCTTCGACCTACACCCCCATATCCCATTCCGACATCCCCACCCCCAGCCCCCCAGTTCCCCCTCTATAAATATCTATACCATTCCATCCCCTTCCTCCAGCTTCCCCTTCCCATTCCGCCATCAGCAATCCTTCATCATCAACAACCCCCCCATCCCTCCCTATCAGCCACCCCTATTCCCCTATATCTTTTTGTACCTCCCGGTAAGGGGATACACATCACGCATATCACCCCACTTCATAAGACCCAAGATACCCACAACTCTCCCTCTCCTACACTTCTCTTGTTGTCATACCTACCACCCCTCCCCCCCCCCACCACATCCCCGCACCAATATCCACCCCACACACACTCCCATATCCCCATCCCACCCCCACCCTATATCCTATCCCACCCCCCCTCCACATTCCCCCCCATCCATCATCCCCCACACACCCCCCCCCACCCCCCTCCCCATACCATCCCCCCCCCCCTATCGCAACCATTTGCGTTGGTAAGTGAATGACGGGGCGGCGCCATTGCTTCGCCGCATTGGCTCGGCCCCCTTTTTGCACAAAAAGAGAACATGGCGGCTGGACACGGCTCCCCCCTTTCCCTAAAAGGGGCGTATGTCCGCCGCCCCGCCCGCCCCCCCTTCCTTAAAAATCGGTGCTCTGCATGCCAGCCATGCGGGGATTTGGCTGGCGGAGGCCGACGGCACAGTGCGCCCGGTGTCCAAGGGGGAGGCGATTGGCCGCGCCGCCGAAACGCCGCTGGTCATGCTCAACGCGCCCTTGGTGGCGCAGCGGCTGGGCTATGCCGAATTGTCCGGTCTCGACCTGCTCGAACTCTTCGCCTTTGTCCATCCCGCACGCTTCGCGGTGCCGACGCCGAAGGGATTGGCGAAGGCCTTGGGGCTATCTACGTGCCCGATTGATGGCACGCCCGACGCCGACGCCCCGCGCCTTTATCTGGCGGCGGCGGCGAAGATGCTGGCCATATTAGAGGCGGATTGGCCCGAACGCGAAGGTGCGTGGGATGCGGCCCAGGCGCTCTATCGCCTCCGTTGGCCATGGGCGGGGTTCGTGCGCGACCGGATGGCGAAACCGACGAAGCCCGAACGCTGGCTGTTCACCAAATTGCCGGAATGGGAGGAAGCGGGGCAGCGCGGCGCGCCATTGCCGGTGTCGGTGCAGGAGGGCGATGCGCTCAACCGCCTCGATGCGCTGACCGGACAGGGGCGCGAAAAACGCCAAGGGCAGCGCGATTTCACCGCCGCCGCCACCCATGCCTTTGCGCCGCGCAACGGCGCGCGGGCACAGCCCAATATGCTGCTGGCTGAGGCGGGGACGGGGATTGGCAAGACCTTGGGCTATCTCGCGCCCGCGTCATTGTGGGCGGAAAAGGCCGACGGCGGCGTGTGGGTGTCCACTTATACCAAGGCGCTGCAACGGCAATTGGTCGCGGAGGCGCAGCGGGTCTATCCCGACCCCGCGACCTTCCGGCAGAAGGTTGTGGTGCGCAAGGGGCGCGAAAATTACCTGTGCCTGCTGAATTTGGAGGACGCGCTGCAAGGCGGCTTTGCGGGGCGGGCGGCGGTGCTCGCGCAACTGGTGGCGCGCTGGGCCGCCTATAGCCGCGATGGCGACATGATCGGCGGCGATTTGCCCGGATGGCTGACCACTTTGTTCCGCCGCAATGGCAGCACCGCGTTGACCGACCGGCGGGGCGAGTGCGTCTATGCCGGATGCCCACATTACCGCAAATGCTTCATTGAACGCGCCGTCAGGGCCAGTGCCGATGCCGATCTGGTCATCGCTAATCATGCTCTTGTCATGGTCAATGCCGCGCGTGGGCGGGAACAGGGCGCACGGCCGACGCGGTTCGTATTCGACGAAGGGCACCATCTGTTCGACGCGGCGGACTCTATGTTCGGCGCGGCGTTAACCGGCGGGGAGATGATTGAACTACGCCGCTGGATCGCCGGACCAGAGGGCAAAAGTCGTGGGCGGCGGCGGGGTCTGGCGGCGCGCTTGTCCGATGTGGCCTCCCAAGACGAGGAGGGCGGGCGCGCCATATCGGCGGCGCTCGACGCGGCGCAGGCGCTCCCCGGTGAAGGCTGGCTGGCCCGCGTGGGGGAGGGCGACCCCTTTGGCCCGATGGAGCGGATGCTGGCGGCCGTCCGCGCGCTGACCTATGCCCGCGATGAGCAGGGCGCGGATGCGGGCTATGGCCTTGAGGCGGTGCTGACCGACCTGGACGGGCCGCTGACCGATGCTCTTGCCGATGCGGCGCAGGCGATTGAGGCGTTGCACCGGCCGATGGTGGTGCTGGCCAAACGGTTGGAGGCGTTGAATGCCGAGCCGCCCGATTGGCTGGATGCACAGGCGCGCGCGCGGATTGAGGGGGCGGTGGTATCGCTGGGCTGGCGCGCCGAAATGCTGGCCGGATGGCTGGCATTATTGGCGCGGGCCAGCGGGCCAAGCGACCCCGATTTCGTCGATTGGATGGTGGTTGAACGCGGCGAGGGACGGGAGTTTGACATTGGCATCCGGCGCCATTGGCTCGACCCGATGCGCCCCGTGGCGGAGCTGGTCCTGAAACCCGCGCATGGCGTGTTGGTAACCAGCGCGACGTACGCGACGGCAAATAGGTGTGGACCATGATGGCCAGAATAAAGGGG
>JAXHOG010000035.1:0-5844 GCA_034519605.1 Marinagarivorans sp. | reverse complement strand
AGTTACGTATTGCTAATAGAGTCACAATTAAAAACAAAAACGATGGCTGAGCGTTTTGAAATAAGAAAAAACCTATCGGTACCGTTACTCAATGAATTTAAAGCGTGGCTCGATAAAACCGTCACGCATGTCGTGCCCAATTCAGCTATTGGTAAAGCCGTAAGCTACACATTGAATCAGTGGTCTAAATTAATCGCATACACACAAGATGGACAGCTATCAATCGATAATAATCGCGCCGAGCGCGCCATTAAGCCTTTTGTAATTGGCCGTAAAAACTGGCTATTTAGCGCCACCACCAGCGGTGCTAATGCGAGCGCTAATTTATATTCGATTATTGAAAGCGCAAAAGTGAATGGCCTAGAGCCGCGCCACTATATTGAGTATTTATTAACGGAATTGCCGAAGCGAAAAGTGGGCGAGGATGTGAAGGATTTATTGCCTTGGATGGTTAAGCTAGGTGTGGTTAGTTAGACGGTTACGATGTTTCGCATGGGGTTGTTTGTTTTTATTTTATGCTTGTCGGGTTGCCACAGTTTTTTGGCTAAACCTGCGCAAACGGTATCTATTACATTTCCCGAGCGAAATATATTGGAATTTACAGGCCGTGGTGCGATGGCGGCCATGATGATGTCTGGTTCTATGGGCGCCATGGGCATTGCGATTGGCGTAGCCATTGATGAGGGCATTGCCAAAGATTTAACGTTGTCGGCAGAGCAAGGTGGCTTTAATCGCGAGCTTGCGGTGACAAGCACACTCAACAAACTGGGTTACACACCTGTAGCATCAGCTACCTCAAATACACCCATTGCATTAACGTTTATTCATCTTGGCTTTCGAGCTAAAGGCGATTTAGTCACGCCTTGGGTTGAGGTATTGATTAATGATGAAAAAGGCGAAAGGCCTTATTCCTATCAAGCTCTTTGGGCGACGCGGCTGTAACCGTTGAGCTTGCAGAGCTTAAAGAGTCTCCCGCATTGGCTGCACAATTATTAAATCAGGCTTTGTACGCAACGCTGGAAAAAGCGCTGAATTAATTCGGCGCTAGACGGTTAAAAATAGGGAGATGGCTAGCCTTCTAGTCTGACGAAGTAAAGCTGGTAGCTAGAGCTAGTAAAGTCTTTCCAGTTGCCTTTTGCGCAGGATGTGTCTGTGTCATTTTGAAAATATAAGCGCAAGTTTTTACCTGACATTTTTGCCGCCATTGCCATACTAAAAAGTGCTTTGCAAGATTCTGGGCTGTACAAGCCTTTTTTAGTCTCGATGGAGCACAAAATATTACCATCACCCACGCCTGCAATATTTACATGTAGTATGCCTCCGTTGGCAATATCAAGGTTGTTAACTACTCCGGAGCAGTTGTGGCTGGCTATCGCAAGTGATGGCGTAAATAAAAGTGCAGTTAAAAATAAGGTTTTCATTTTGTGTCCTTGCTTGGATAGATTTATGTGCTTAAGCTACGTGATGATAGAAACTCAACAACCACCAGCTAAAGCTGGTGGGTTAGATTTACGGACTGAAAGTCCGGATACGGGTCGAAGACCCGTCCTTAATCCTCCGCCCTAAAATTATCATCAACTTTAGGTTCAAAATGATGATCCAAATAGCCTTTAATCATTTCTTCCGTTAACTCTCCCGACGTCACACAAAAATATCCTCTTGCCCAAAAATGCCGTCCCCAATACCGCTTCTTTAAATCAGGGTATGACTCAAATATTTTTGCTGCCGACCGACCTTTAATGCGCCTCATAATTTCGCTCGGCGCCATATTCGGTGGTGCCGAAACTAAAAGATGAACATGATCTCGACTCACCACACCCTTGAGTATTTCTATTTCAAATGACTGGCAAGTCTGCCTAATTAACTCTCTTATCTTCAGCCCAACATCACCTCGCAAAATTTGATACCGGTACTTCGTGACAAAAACAAAATGGTACTGAATTTTAAAAACTGTATGGCTTCCGTATCGATAATCCATTTCTACCCCCACTTCAATCATCATTTCAGCATGATAGCTAAAGCTGACCGACTAAAGTCGGTGGTTTTAACCTTTTAGGGGACTAATAAATACAACAACAGTGTCCGGCCAACCTCAAATATACTTAAGATACAATGGCCGCAGCTGGCGCTCATACAGCGATTTTGAGGGCGTTTTCATCAAACAGCTCCTCAAAAAGCGAAGTATTTGACGCGTCACTTTGGAGGCAGAGCGGAAGAAATCACGATACCACGGAATGCGGTGGCCTTTTTCACGTGCATTTTTATTCTGTAAATCATCTTGCTTTTTTAAACTTGCCTCATCCTCAATACCCAACGCATTTTTATGATGATTCGAAAATAATTGCACCAGCAACGACGTCATCACCGCCAATAATGCTTGCTGAAAAATACCATTATTACTTTTACTCCACGCCTTTTTGCAAGAGAAATCATTTTTCCACGTATCGAAACATTTCTCTTCATCCCAGCGACGCAAATATAAAAAAGCAATAAGTCCTGGCTCAATCGTTAACTCATTCGATAAAAAAACGAGCTCTTTTCCTTCCGGTGTTTTGTAGCGAATACAACGCCACTCCTCAGCGCTTGCGTTCAGCGAAACACTGTCGTCAGACACAACACCTTCGTTCATCGCACACAGATTTACTGTGCGAGCAACGCTCGATTTTACGATAAGATTATCTTTCCATCGCGTAATACTGGTTTGCGCATAGGTCTTTTTTGGGCATCCCAGAATGGCATATTAACAAAGGCTCTATCGACCACAAAAATAGCATTGCGCTTGCGCAAACAACCCTCGGGTGAATTAAAATTATTTTTCAGCACGAGCGTTTCATGGGTATTTTTTGTTTCAATGGCAACATCAATCGGCACGCCCATACGCACATCAAATAACGTTAGCATCATATGGCCTTTGTGATTATCGTCGCCGCCCTCTTTTGGCGTTAATCGTTGATAATGCGTGCTCTCTTTTTGATAGCTTCCGTCAACAGCAAAAATAGGGCGATCACCCAGTTCTGATATTTTTTCAAAACGATCAGGTAATTGTTTGCGCGCTATGTCAATCAGTGGTTTCAGTAGATCCTGCGAAATAATACAGCGCGACGCTGAGCTTAACGCGTCTGAATAGGTAGAGCGTGGAACCGGCATATCCGTACACTCAGCCATATGAAAAAATTGTTGTACCTGTTCGCGCATCGCCGCCACACCATTTAAGTGGCGCAAGCATCCAAATAAACAAAACGCTTTCATGGGGAGTGATAAAAAACGATTATCGCTGTAGCGTACTTTTTCAAAGGATTGCAGTACGGGATTAAAAAATTCGGCAAGTACCGTTTGATCCATAAGTTTTTTATAAACAGTGTCTGAGCGATGCATCGTGAGTATTTCCATGGTTAAATAAGATGCATTTTTCCGAATTTTTTGCTGACGATGTCAAGCTTTATTTTTAAGAAAATCGATATTTTTTAATTTCGCATTTATCATCTTTTTTTAAAAAAACGTTTTTCTTTCGTAATTCGATAGCAGCGCGATTGTGTGAGGCTGTAGGGGCTTTTGGTGACGTTTTCTTTCAGGGCTTAACCTTGGTTGGCCGGACACTGTTGGGTTGGAATAAAAATAACGGTTGTTGCGCACTGTAGCCCACGCCGAATAAATCCCGAGGGTAAAGACGGTTAAAAAGATATTTACAATCCATATTTTAAAATACTCCATACCGTCACCTCGAAAATCAAAAGGCAAGGCGCGTGGAGCGGGCGAACCAAGAGGTGTTTGCGGCTGTGCTAGCGCGCCAGTATTTTCAGAGGGGTGTTCCATAGTCATATCCTTGCGTTAGATTAACCGCTAGTTGCACGTAAATCCAAAGTCATCAAGCGACTTACGGCAGCATCCTAGCAGCATTTTTTGTGAAGTTTTTACGGTGCGTGTTGTAAAAAAAAGGCTTGGCACCTTATTTATTAAGGCCGCGGATTCCAGTCGCTAACGCGACACACACTTAATTATGCCGCCACCTTAATGCAAAGGCCGTTAATGCTAAAGCCGTAAATAACGACGACCCTTAATTAATTTTTATTGGGATTTTAACGGTGCATCGAGTTTACGTCCCTGCCAATAGGATTCCAACATACCTACAGCCCAGATCACAACAAGCGCAATCGTTACGCCAGTTATGACGCCGGCAGGAAAAATGCTCGGTAGCGTTTTCATTTGCGCCGCCACAGTCGCCGGTAAACGCGTGATTAATTGGGTCAATGCGGCCGCGTCCAGATTGCCACTTTTAAGCATATCCGCGACTAATCGATCGGCAATAATTTGCGCCTTGCGGTAAGCATCCACTATCAATACTGCCAAACAAGCCACTGTGACAGCCAAATAAAGATAACCACGTTTTTTTTGCTGTAATGCAAACAACCCTGCTCCAGGGAAAACAAACGCCGAGTAAAACAATGCCGATGTTGATTTTTTCACGTCTTCATCCCATTAATTTTCCAATAAATGCGGTGCCACAATGGCCCGCACGCCTTAATTTTTCAGCCCGCTACTGTAGCGGTTGACCGCACAATTGCCTATCCATCCCACCACCTAACACGCATCCAATAAACACTAGCATTTGCCTTGGACGCCTCATTCGCTACACTACGCCCCCCAGAATTAAACGGCACACACCATGGACAACGCGCGCTTTAACCTTCAGCTTATCCAACCTGCTAAACCGCAGCGAGCGGGCGATAAAATTCAGTGGGGCAATGCCACTGGCACGGCCGCCGCACTCGCCATTGCAGAGGTAGCTTGCCAACTCGATTCGAGTAGTTTGGTGATTGCGCCCAACATGAGTGAGGCCGACCGATTAGAGCAGGACTTGGAAGAGCTTTTACGACACACCGATAATGCGCCCGCACTGGTGCATTTTTCGGATTGGGAAACGCTGCCATACGACGCGTTTTCGCCACACCAAGATATTATTTCGGCACGTATGCGCACCCTGTACCAGCTCGCGCAACATAAACGCTGCTTAATTGTAGTCACGGCAGCCACTTTAATGCAGCGCATTGCGCCCGCCAATTATATTTTAGCCAATAGTTTGGTGGTGAAAATCGGCGATACGCTCGCACCTGAGCAATTGCAAAATCGTTTAGTGAGTGCTGGCTACCACAAAGTGGATTCCGTTTTCCAGCACGGAGAATTTGCACTGCGCGGTGCCTTAGTTGATATTTTCCCAATGGGAAGCGACGACGCTTACCGCATCGAATTATTTGACAACGAAGTAGACACCCTGCGTACCTTCGACCCCGAATCGCAGCGCACCATCAAACAGGTGGACAGTATCGAATTACTGCCTGCCAAAGAATGCCCTTTGGACAATCAATCGGTCGCACACTTTAAAACGCGCTGGCATCAAGCCTTTGATGTTGATCACCGTGCCTGTCCTGTTTATCAAGCGGTTACCCATGGACAGTCACCGGCGGGAGTAGAGTAGCAATACGTAACTTTGGGGGGGGGGGGGGGGGGGGGGGGGGGGGGGGGGGGGGGGGGGGGGGGGGGGGGGGGGGGGGGGGGGGGGGGGGGGGGGGGGGGGGGGGGGGGGGGGGGGGGGGGTATTTGTACTTCGTTCAGTTACGTATTGCTTGGGCGTGGAAATACAACGGTCAGGAAATTATTAAATTTACATCCAACGAATTCATTACCAAGGATAAAGGAGAAATCGAACTTCACACCTCGTGCAACGAAGAAGTGGAAATTCTGATTCTTCTGGGGCTTTTTGTACGCAACCAGTTTATTTTGTTTATGCTGCTGCTGCTGTTGCTGGTTGTTTTGATAATTGTGTAGAAGCCAGCAATACGTAACTGA
>JAXHOG010000081.1:0-16998 GCA_034519605.1 Marinagarivorans sp. | reverse complement strand
CGATGCCCACTGGAACTGGTTAGATATAAATTATTGGCACGATAGAGATGGCATTTCGGGGCAAAGCACCGGCCGCAGCACCACCTACCTTATTAGCGACCCACAAGGCGAATTTGTTTTACGCCACTATTATCGCGGTGGCGCCATTCGGCATATCAGTAAAGATTATTATTGTTATTGCGGGCTAGAAAAAACGCGAGTCTATGCCGAGTTCACATTACTAGAACAATTAAAAGCATGGAATTTACCGGCACCAACGCCCATCGCTGGCCGCATTATTCGCCAAGGTTTAGTTTATAAAGCCGATCTATTAATGGCGAAAATCCCCAATGCGATGGATGTTTTTCAGCAATTAATCAAGCACCCATTATCAGATGCCACTTGGCAAACCATAGGTGCAACCATCGCTCAATTTCACCAGCGCGGGGTTTATCACGCCGACCTTAACTGCCACAACTTAATGCTCGATAATCACAATAAAATTTGGTTAATCGATTTTGATCGCGCCAAAATAAAAGCCACACATACGCGCTGGACAAGCCAAAACCTCGAGCGCCTTTATCGCTCGTTAATCAAAGAAAAAAATAAAAACTCCACGTTTTATTTTGAAGACAGCCATTGGCAACAACTTCTGTTAGGCTACAACCGCTAATTTTGAAAACAACCAAAGCTATACCCGTGGCGTTTGAAATTTAGGTTTAACAAAAACCCTCGCAACTATTCAGCACCGAGTCTAAATAGTTGCAAAGCAAGATGATTTACAGAATAAAAATGCGCGTGAAAAAGGCCACCGCATTCCGTGGTATCGTGATTTCTTCCGATCCACCGCCAAAGTGACGCGTCAAATACTTCGCTTTTTGAAGAATTGCCTAATGAAAACGCCCTCAAAATCGCTGCATGAGCGCCAGCTACGGCCATTGTATCTTAAGTATATTTGAGGTTGGCCGGAGACTGTGGGTGATGCATATAACATCACTCAATATTTATGATGTTTGATTTACCAAAGGGAAGCGCTTGAAAAACTCACTCCAGCTATCGCCCACAGGCGCTGGTTTTCCAAAATAATAACCCTGCAACAAATCGCAACCTACTTGAGACGCTAGCGCTAACTCTGTTGCAGTCTCTACACCTTCGGCAATAATTTCCAAACCCAAACTATGCCCCAATGCAGTAACAGCGCTAATGACTTTTTTATTTCTGGAGTCACGTACATTATCTAAAAAAAAAAAAAAAAAAAAAAAAAAAAAAAAAAAAAAAAAAAAAAAAAAAAAAAAAAAAAAAAAAAAAAAAAAAAAAAAAAGAAATGTTTATCAATTTTTAAAGTATCTAAGGGCAGCTTAGTTAAATATGCCATAGAGCTATAACCTGTACCAAAATCATCGACCGCTATCCGAAGGCCTTTATTATGCAAATGCTCCAGCAACTCTATACTACGCTCGGGATATAACATGAGCGTCGATTCAGTAATTTCCAGTTCAACCCGCCTAGGGTCAACTTGATGGCGAACCAGCGATTCTTCAATCGCTTTAGTAATCAATTTGCTATAACAATAATTAGCAGGGATATTCAAACACAGATCGGCGACTATGTGACTGTCGGCTAATTTTCGCGCTTGCCCAAAGGCTTCGTTAAATAACCATTCATGGAACGAATCGGCCAAGCCCAAACGATCAATCATTTCGATTAATTCCATGGCGTACACATCATAATCGAGCAAAGGCCAACGACTCAGTACTTCCAGTCGTTTTAAATCATAATTAACCACACTAACAATAGGCTGGAAAACAAGGGCCAAATCACCATTGGCAATAGCGCCGGGCAAATCGCGCTCTAATATTTGTTGGCGTGTCCACTCACGTTTATATTTTTCGGAGAAACTCACATATTTTAAACCATCACTGCGTTTGGCACGATGTAAGGCTTCATCGGCTTGTTTAAGTAACTCGTCACCATTATTGGCCGTATCAGGGTAAACCGACATGCCAATAGCAATAGTAATATTATGAAACTGTCCATTCACGCCTACTGGCTGCTCCACAGCGTCAATAATTTTTTGCGCTATGCGACTGCAAAAATCAGTTTCTACATTTTCTAATAAAATAGCAAATTCGTCGGCGCCAAGCCGTGCAGGGCTATCTGTTGCTCGGCATGTTTTTCGTATTCTATCAGCCACTTCTTGTAATATAGCATCACCAAATTCTTGACCAAAAACTTCATTCAACGATTTAAATTTATTAATATCTAAATGTAAAACGGCGCATTTTTGGCTGTAACGATTACATCGATGAATGGACTGCCCCAAACGGTTTATTAACAAACTGCGGTTTAACAAACCGGTTAACGCATCGTAATGTGCTAAGCGCGTTAGCTGTTTTTGTAAATTGGCGGTTTGTAATGCGCTGCGTACAGCGCCATACAATCGTGCCGCATTAATTTCATTTTTAACAAGATAGTCTTGCGCTCCGCTTTGCAGCACAGTAACAGCAAGCTCTTCATCACCTTCACCCGTTAAAACAATAACAGGCATATTTTCGGGGCTATATTGATGGCGTATAGTTTTTAAAATAACCAAGCCATTTTGATCGGGCAATATGTAATTTAAAATACAACAGCAAGGATTATGCTGCGCAATGACTTGGCAAATATTCTCGCCACTGGAAACAACCACTACCGACGGAAATTCATTCGCGTATTTTTTTAAATAGCGCTGATAAGCCGCGCAGTCATCGGCGTTATCATCAATAATTAAAATAGGACGCATTTTTTTAGAGTGTGCAGTCATTAAAACTCCTTACCATTTACAGCGGGCAACCGCACGGTTTTTAACCAAAAATTAATATTTTAATGCATCGCCAAATGAGGCCATTGCTACAGGCTTGGCAATATACGCATATTCGCCCGTTTTATAGCTGCTACTAATAAAAACCTTTTCACTTGCTATTTAGCTGCTTGAGATACCGTCAAATATTCAATCTTAAAGCCACCGGCTTGATAATCTAAAGTGCAGCCTGCCCAAGCTTTTTCACATTGAAATTTATAAAAAGCATAGTTGATAACAACAAAGCTGCAACACTCGCCAACCGCCATAGCGGTACTGGACGCACCTCGCGAGCCCTCCCAAAGAGCGTTAATGACGCTTATTTTGTGAGTGAGAAACAGTACAATACACGCCCTTCTCTTCTGCCTTTCTTCAAAACACCTCGATCGGAGACCCCATCATGAATCAAGATCAACTCAAGCAAGCCGTTGCCGAGGCCGCTCTCGATTACATTGCGCCCAAGCTGCAAGCACATTCTATTTTGGGAATAGGCACCGGCTCCACCGCCAACTTTTTTATTGATGGACTGGTGCGTTTTAAGGGGCAATTTAATGCGGCAGTGGCCAGCTCAGAGGCCAGCGCCGAGCGATTACGCCAACAGGGTATTACCGTAGTTGATCTCAATGACTGCCAAGTGTTAGATATTTATATTGATGGCGCCGACGAAACCAATCATCAACTAGAGTTGATTAAAGGCGGCGGCGCTGCATTGACCCGTGAAAAAATCGTCGCTGCCACAGCCAAAGAATTTGTCTGCATCGCCGATGGCAGCAAGCTTGTTGACGACTTAGGGAAATTCCCTTTACCAGTAGAAGTGATTCCCATGGCACGCGCGTACGTCACCAGAGAACTGATTAAGCTCGGCGGAAATCCCGTTTATCGCCAAAACGTCATTACCGATAACGGTAATGTGATTTTAGATGTACACAATTTAACCATTAGCCAACCTAAAGCCCTGGAAGCATCAATCAACCATATTGTGGGCGTTGTCAGCAATGGACTGTTCGCTTTACGGCCTGCCGATATTTTACTGCTGGGCACGACGCAAGGTGTTATCGAAATTAAAGCTTAAGCGGCTGAAATACAGCTCCCACGCGTTAGTGCATGCTGCGATGCCGAGTGATGCATGCTAGAATTGCGGCCTTTTAAATCTCTGGTACGGCCCGCTCGCCAGCTCAACGCCACGATCTATGACAGATATATTCCTGGCTTTGCACTCACGGTACGGCGCCTATAAAAGGTAATGAATTATGAGCCCAGCAAAGACATCACTCGATAAAAGCAAAATCAAATTTGTCCTCTTTGAGGGCCTGCATCAATCAGCCGTTGATACACTCAATGCCGCTGGCTATACCAACATCGACTATCTCAAAACCGCACTCAATGAAGACGAACTTATCGAGCGCATTAAAGACGCGCACTTTGTTGGCCTGCGCTCACGCACGCAACTGACACGTAAAGTTTTTGAAAGCGCCGACAAGCTGATTGCCGTAGGTTGTTTTTGCATTGGCACCAACCAAGTTGATTTACAAGCGGCGCAAGAACATGGCGTTGCCGTATTTAACGCGCCCTACTCCAATACCCGCAGCGTCGCCGAACTGGTCATTGCTGAAGCGATTCTACTGCTGCGCGATATTCCCGCCAAAAATGCCGGCTGCCACCGTGGCGAATGGCAAAAATCAGCCGATGGCTCGTTCGAGATTCGCGGTAAAACTTTGGGTCTTGTGGGTTATGGCTCGATAGGTACACAGGTAAGCGTGCTGGCTGAAGCGCTTGGCATGCGCGTTATTTTCTGCGACACCGTGAATAAACTACCGCTTGGCAACGCCACCCAAATCGCAACCTTGGATGGTCTACTCGCAAAAGCCGATATTGTGAGTTTGCACGTACCCGAATTAGCGGCCACCAAAAACATGATCGGCGCTGAGCAAATTAAAAAAATGAAGCCCGGTGCCATTTTAATTAACGCCTCGCGCGGCACCGTGGTCGATATCGACGCCCTCGCCGCCGCGCTCGCAAGCGGGCATTTATCGGGCGCTGCTATCGACGTATTCCCAACTGAACCCAAGGGCAACAACGAAGAATTTATTAGCCCTTTACGCGCCTTTGACAATACTATTCTGACACCGCACATCGGTGGCTCTACCGCAGAAGCTCAAGAAAACATCGGCTTAGAAGTGGCGAATAAGCTAGTGAAGTACTCCGATAACGGCACCACGATTAGCTCGGTTAACTTCCCCGAAGTCGCCCTACCAAGCCAACGCAATGCTCGGCGTTTGCTACACGTACATGCTAACGAACCCGGCATTCTTATGGCCATCAACAAAATCTTTAGCGCCAATAACGTCAACATTTGTGGTCAATATTTACAAACAAACGATAAAGTAGGTTATGTGGTTGTGGACGTAGCAATGGATTACAACGAAGCCATACTGGAACAACTACGCGCTATTCCTGGCACCATACGCTGTCGCGTTTTGTTTTAATTAACAAAAAAAGAGGCCTTTAAGGCCTCTTTTTTTAACCATCATTTTTATCAAAAATGAGGCTTTATGGATTTTATTTTTACGCTTGAATTTAAAGTGCGCGACTATGAATGCGATCTTCAAGGCATCGTAAATAATAGTGTTTATCAAAATTATTTTGAGCATGCGCGGCACGAGTTTTTCTTAAGTCGCGGAATAAGCTTCGCCGCGCTATCAACCTCGGGGATTAATCTTGTCGTCACTCGCGCAGAAGTACACTACAAAGCGCCACTCAAAAGCGGCGATGTTTTTACTGTTGGATTAAATCATTGCGCACTCAGTAAAATACGCGGGCAATTTACACAAATTATTTTTCAACAAGACTGGAAAAAACCGCGCGCGGTGGGCAGCTTTGATTACGCGGCCATCAATACCGCCAACAAGCCCGTTAAGCTCGACGAGATTTTTAAAAAAATTACACCCGAATATTAAGCCTCGGTATTTTCCGCTAGGTTTTCCGCCAAACTATCCATCAAGAAAGTGCTAATCGCTGCATTTAATGGCTGACGATAGATTTGAGATTCATTCACAAGATGATGCATCGCGCCAGGCACTTCCAGCAAGTAACTATTTGTAAGTTTTTGCGTAATAGCAGGAA
Organism: Marinagarivorans sp.; assembly: GCA_034519605.1. Classification (GTDB taxonomy): domain Bacteria; phylum Pseudomonadota; class Gammaproteobacteria; order Pseudomonadales; family Cellvibrionaceae; genus Marinagarivorans. The sequence continues at coordinate 11,057 of JAXHOG010000081.1, read as the reverse complement.
CATTAAAACGCCAATCGACGACTTTATCGCTTGTACCCTGTAGATAAAGCGCAGGAATATCCAGCATTGGCTGATCTTTAAAATGCGCTACCCACTGTTTCATCGCGCCCACCCAGCGCACCGATAAATACCGACTCTGTAAAATGTCACCCGTTGCCAAAAAATGGTTGAACGATTCGTCGTGCGAATTAACATTAAAATTGCGATGCACCTTGCCCAAAAATTTGCCCAATAAACGATAGGTAAGGCGAACCCAAAACCAACGACATGGCCGCACCAAGGGCGCCAGTAAAATAATGCCTTTATAGGGGGCTGTTTTTTGTTTTTCCTGCGCGCGAAAACACTGCTTTAAGATTACCGCGCCGCCAGTGCTTTGCCCAAAACCATAAGCTGGACCTTGCATTTTAGAAGCAAAAAAAGCGAGACATTCGTCGACAACATCAGCATAAGAATCAAAACTATCAATTTCTGTCGGCTCGCCGTCACTCAAACCATGGCCAGGCAAATCGATCGCCACTACCGAAAACCCCTGATCCAATAAATGGCGAATGGCAGGCTGATATAAGCCGACGTGATCAAATAATCCGTGCACTATAAATACAGTGCCTTTGGCTTCGCTCAATCGCCAATAATGTGTAGCGATACGCCCAAAACGACTGCATTTACCCGTCAATTTACGATAGCCGCAATAATATTCAACAGGCAACCCTTTGAGCGTATATAAAAAACCAAAATATTCTAAATAATGGTAAAGCGCAGGCAAATCCGTGTTTGTTGTTCGGCACATCCGATCAAGCGAAAAAGGACTAAATGCTTTCTTTAATTTCAAAAGATCATTTTGATTAAACATTAAAACTACTCATCATCAACATACACCACCTATAAAAGTATCGAAGCATAATGGCAATGACATGTATTTGCCAGACGCATGCCGATGCTGCATGGACCACTAAATTACTACACGGATTAAATACTCAAAAAAAAGCCCCTATAAAAGGGGCTTTTTACATCAACAATGATTAACGCTTTTCTATTTCGACATAATCACGAACGTCGTAGCCCGTGTACAGCTGACGAGGGCGGCCAATACGCGTACCTTGTGTAACCATTTCATGCCAATGCGAAATCCAACCCACGGTGCGGCCTACTGCAAAAATAACCGTAAACATTTCTGTTGGGATTCCCATGGCTTTCATAATAATGCCGGAGTAGAAGTCGACGTTGGGGTAAAGTTTTTTCTCAACAAAATAAGGATCTTCAAGCGCGATTTGCTCAAGACGCTTGGCAATACGTAATAAAGGATCATTCTCAACACCCAAATCCGCAAAAACTTCGTCGCAGGTTTGCTTCATTACTTTAGCGCGGGGATCAAAGTTTTTATACACGCGATGACCAAAACCCATTAAACGGAAAGGATCATTTTTATCTTTAGCGCGCGCAATAAAAGCATCAATATTTTTTTCGTCGCCAATTTCTTCAAGCATCTGTAAAACAGCTTCGTTGGCGCCACCATGTGCGGGGCCCCATAAAGTTGCAATACCCGCTGCTATGCACGCATAAGGGTTCGCGCCCGAAGAACCAGCCAATCGAACTGTTGATGTTGAAGCGTTTTGTTCGTGATCGGCATGCAATAAGAAAATACGATCCATTGCGTTAGCAATAACCGGATTCACTTTGTATTCCTCACAGGGCGTGCCAAACATCATGCGTAAAAAGTTTTCGGCGTAACCTAATGAGTTATCGGGATACAAAAAGGGCTGGCCAACATGGTGCTTGTAGCACATAGCGGCCAAGGTTGGCATTTTAGCAATTAAACGATAAGCCGCCGTAATGCGGTGTTTTTCATTGGTGATATCTAAATCATCATGATAAAAGGCCGACAACGAACCCACCGCAGCGCACATTTTCGCCATTGGGTGAGCATTGTGATGAAAACCTTCAAAAAAGCGGTGAACAGACTCATGCACCATGGTGTGATTGGTAATAGATTTTTCAAAGCCTAGATACTGCTCTTGCGTGGGCAACTCGCCATGCAGCAATAAATAGCAGCTTTCTAAATAGTTAGACTTCTCGGCCAAAACATCAATAGGGAAGCCACGGTGCATCAATACGCCTTTATCACCGTCAATATAAGTAATGGCTGATTCACATGCTGCCGTAGACACAAAACCAGGATCGTAGGTAAAAAAACCATTGCGGGTTAAAGCACCCACATCAATCACCTCAGGACCAACAGTACCAGCGCGAACAGGAAGCTCTATGGATTTATCGAGGCCATCCACCGTGAGTAGCGCTTTTTTTTCAGTCATTTCGGACTCCAGTAACTGATTTATCAGTAATTAATTAGTATTGGCGACACACAAGATTGATGTATCAAAAAGTAACCTAAGAATCACTACCCGCTTTTATAATACTCAACAAAGAGTAACTATTAAAACAAAACGGGTAGAACTCAAGACAATGCTGACAATAAAAAAGTAAGGGGCGGAATAATCATCCGCAAACCCAAAATACTAGGCATAAAACTAACCAACCTGACAAAGCAGAATACACTCTCTGCCTTATTGGGTTCTACACCCTCTAAATTATTAAATTATTCATTTCGCGGCATTATTCATTTCGCGGCATATAGAAAGGCAAAGCCTTACTTGACAGTCGCTTTAATCGGCAAAAAAACATAAAGCTACCCACGAAGCGCGCCAGTATAGATAAATATTTAGCTCTAGCGAAACACTTAAAGTATGAAATTAAAACTAAAGAGAGGATTTTGGTGCAATAAAGAGCCATGCTGGTGCACAAAAAAAAAGTGTCACTTTTTTGGGGCGCCTGATTTTCAAAAGTCAACAGGAGTAGGTTTTGGCGCCAAAGTTCGTTTGTAATTTATTAACTCTATCTCTATAATCCAGCGCGTTTTCTAGGGCTGTTAAAAGCGCTGGCTTAAACACTTAAAGCCAGAATCATCGCCCTTGAAGCCAGTAATCATAAGTTTAAGTGATTGAATTTATTATCCACTTTGCCAGCAATGGGCAGATACAAATTCAAATAACGACAGAATAACAAACCATCAGTATTTATAAGTTTTGACTTATTCACCTTATTGACCTGCAAAGCCAATATGCAGCATCAAGGCTAAATAAATTCTTAATTTTTCGACTTAATAAGCAACGCGTGGTGTAACAGTGAAAAAAGACAGACCCGTCAACCTTGATTTACGCACAATCAGCCTTCCCATTACCGCGTATATTTCAATTTTACATCGCGCTTCTGGCGCGATCATGCTTGGAGGGGTGCTTGTTTTACTGTACATGCTCGACCTCAGCTTGGCCTCAGAACAAAGCTTTAACGAACTCAAAGAGATAATCAATAATCCTGTTGCCACCTTTGTTGTATGGGGCGTATTAGCCGCGCTGGCTTATCACACGATTGCCGGGATTCGTCACTTAATAATGGATATAGGCGTTGGGGAAACACTAGAAGGTGGACGACTGGGCGCCAAGATAGTTGCCATACTTGCCGCCGCCATCATCATCGCGATTGGAGTGTATCTACTATGGTAACCACAGTGACTAATCTTGGACGTAATGGCGTAGCCGATTGGATTATCCAACGCTTTAGTGCCGTTATTTTGGCCGCCTACACCCTCTTTATTACATTTTTTATTATCAGCCAGCCCGAGCTTGATTACACCACTTGGCACACGCTTTTTGGCCAACTATGGATGCGTATATTTAGCCTTTTAGCACTACTCAGTATTGCCGCTCATGGCTGGATTGGCCTGTGGGGTATCGTCACCGATTACCTGACCAGCCGCATGCTGGGCGCTAAAGGTTTGTTTCTACGCATACTGGTGTTATCGATTTATGCGGTAATTACACTCGCCTACCTCGTTTGGGGTTTTCAGATTTTGTGGGGAGCCTAAGCAATGGCAACAATGAGAACAATGACCTTTGATGGTATCGTCATAGGTGGTGGCGGTGCGGGCATGCGCGCAGCACTGCAAATGGCACAGTCAGGCTTTAAAACAGCTGTAATTACCAAGGTGTTCCCTACCCGCTCACATACAGTTTCTGCTCAGGGTGGCATAACTTGCGCTATAGCAAGCGATGATCCGAACGACGATTGGCGCTGGCACATGTACGACACTATTAAAGGGTCGGACTACATTGGCGACCAAGACGCGATTGAATACATGTGCTCAGTCGGCCCCGAGGCCGTTTTTGAACTTGAGCACATGGGCTTACCCTTTTCGCGTACGGAAAATGGGCGCATCTACCAACGTCCTTTCGGTGGGCAATCAAAAGACTTTGGTCGCGGCGGTCAGGCGTCTCGCACCTGCGCCGCAGCAGACCGTACAGGCCACGCGTTGTTACATACGCTTTATCAGCAAAACGTAAAAAGTAACACCACCTTCTTTAATGAATGGTTCGCGGTTGATCTGGTTAAAAACCAAGACGGCGCCGTAGTGGGTGTTATCGCTATTAATATTGAAGACGGCGAAACCGTTTTAATTAAATCTAAAGCCACCGTACTCGCCACTGGCGGTGCAGGTCGCATCTACGCTTCTACAACCAACGCCCATATCAATACGGGTGACGGCATTGGCATGGCATTGCGTGCTGGCGCACCGGTGCAAGATATCGAGATGTGGCAGTTCCACCCCACGGGTATTCATGGCGCAGGCACATTAGTGACCGAGGGTTGTCGCGGTGAAGGCGGTTACTTAATCAACAAAGATGGCGAACGCTTTATGGAGCGCTACGCCCCCAACGCCAAAGATCTTGCAGGCCGCGACGTTGTTGCTCGCTCAATGGTATTAGAAATTCTTGAAGGTCGTGGCTGCGGCCCCGATGGCGATCACGTCATGTTAAAGCTTGATCACCTCGGTGAAAAAGCCCTCAACGCCAAACTGCCAGGCATATTAGAGCTTTCAAGAACATTTGCTCACGTAGATCCTGTAAAAGCACCGATCCCCGTTGTACCAACTTGCCACTACATGATGGGCGGTGTCACCACCAACATCCACGGCCAAGCCATTACACAAGACATCAATGGCAAGGATAAAATCATCGAAGGCTTATACGCTGTTGGTGAAGTTGCGTGTGTTTCGGTACACGGAGCTAACCGCCTCGGCGGCAATTCACTGCTCGACCTTGTCGTTTTTGGTCGCGCTGCGGGCCTGTACTTAGAAAAAGCCTTACGCGAAGGCATTGATATGCGCGAAGCTTCTCAAACCGATATTGATAGCGCTATGTCTCGCTTGAATGCCGTCAACAACACCAATACCGGTGAATCCGCATCGGTTCTGCGTAAAGAACTCCAAACCGTGATGCAAAATTACTTTGGTGTTTTCCGCAAAGGCGAATTCATGCAACAAGGCATAAAGAAAATTGCCGACCTACGTGGCCGCATCGAAAACATTAAACTCGACGACAAAAGTAACGCCTTTAACACCGCCCGTATCGAAGCCCTGGAAGTTCAGAACCTACTGGAAGTGGCCGAAGCAACCGCCATTGCCGCCGAAGTGCGTAAGGAATCTCGTGGTGCGCACGCCCGCGACGACTACCAAGAGCGCGACGACGAAAACTGGTTGTGTCATTCGCTTTATTTCCCCGGTGAAAAGCGAGTTGCCAAGCGCGAAGTTAACTTTGCGCCCAAGACCATGCCTAAATTCGAACCCAAGATTCGCACATATTAATAGGGGCTGTTAAAAATGCTTAAAGTAGAAATCTATCGTTACAACCCCGAGACCGATAAAGCGCCCTACATGAAGAGCTATGAAGTCGATACCGGCGGTAAAGACGTGATGGTTTTGGATGTACTGGAGATGCTCAAAGCACAAGACCCTAGCCTGTCTTTTCGTCGCTCATGTCGCGAAGGCGTTTGCGGCTCTGACGGTCTTAATATGTCGGGAAAAAATGGCTTGGCCTGCATCACACCACTGTCTGCATCTGTCAAAAACAACAAGCTTGTATTGCGCCCATTACCGGGCTTACCGGTCATCCGTGACCTTGTTATTGATATGAGTCAGTTTTACGCGCAGTACCGTAAAATTGAGCCATTTTTGCAGAACGACACGCCAGCACCCTCCATTGAACGCCTGCAGTCACCCGAAGAGCGCGCCAAACTTGATGGTCTGTATGAATGTATTTTATGCGCCTGCTGCTCAACAAGCTGCCCCTCATTCTGGTGGAACCCCGACAAGTTCATTGGTCCAGCGGGCTTGTTACAAGCTTATCGTTTTCTTGCAGATAGCCGCGATACCGCTACCGTTAAACGTCTCGACAATCTTGATGATCCGTTCAGTGTTTTCCGCTGTCATGGTATTCAAAACTGTGTGGCGGTTTGCCCAAAAGGCTTAAATCCAACCCGAGCGATAGGCCACATTCGTAGCATGCTGTTACACAATGCGACCTAAAAACGCCACGCAACAGCACAGCAAGTCACTCAATTAAAGCCGTCACTTTTTGGCGAGTCATGCCTCGACAATAAATGATTCAACCCCAAGCGGTAGACTTCAACCGTTTTAAAGCCTTAAGGCATAGATATTCCATCCCACACAGAGCACAGGGATGGCTTACATAAAGTTATGGTGGGAAAAACATGCAAGATCGTCTTATGGAGCGTTTGTGGAGCACTTCGCATATATCAGGCGGCAATGCCGAATATGTGGAGCAGGTATACGAATCCTATTTACGTGATCCAAAATCAGTGCCTGATACTTGGCGCACGTATTTCGAGCAACTTCCAGTCGTTGAAAACAACGCAAGTCCTGATGTTCCCCATTCCGAAATCATTGAATACTTCGAGTTACTCGGCAAAAACCGTGCACGCCCCATCGTAGCGCCAGGCTCTTCATCCGGCTCAGACACTCACGAACGCAAGCAAGTTGAAGTTGTGCAACTGATTAATGCCTACCGTTTGAGCGGCCATAAAAAAGCCAAACTCGATCCACTGGGGCTTAACAACGGCAAAACGGAACTCGAAGAGCTCGACCTTCATTTCCATGGCTTAACCAACGCCGATTTAGATGTTGTATTCCAAACAGGCGACTTCGCTTTCGGTAAAGAAGAAACACCACTGCGCGAAATTCTCAATGCGCTCAACCAGACCTACTGCAACACTATTGGCGCAGAGGTCATGCATATCACTAACTATGTTGAGCGCAAATGGTTACTACAGCGCCTAGAAAGCGAGCGTTCCACTCCAGCACTGAGCAACGAAGACAAACTCAGCCTGTTAGAGCGCCTCACTGCCGCTGAAGGCTTAGAGCGTCATCTTGACAGCAAATATCCTGGCACCAAACGCTTTGGCTTAGAAGGCGCAGAGAGCCTTATCCCAATGCTTGATGTACTTATTAAGCGCATTGGTACCTATGGCGCCAAAGAAATGGTATTGGGTATGGCCCACCGTGGCCGCCTTAACACTCTCGTTAACATCCTCGGTAAAAATCCCGCCGACCTTTTTGACGAGTTCGAAGGTAAGAAGCTGGTCGATACCTCTGGAGACGTTAAATATCACCAAGGTTTTTCATCGAATGTGATGACGCCCGGCGGCGAAATGCACCTAGCCATGGCGTTCAACCCCTCGCATCTTGAGATAGTTTCACCGGTGGTTGAAGGCTCGGTACGTGCGCGCCAAGATCGCCGTCGCGATACGGTGCGCAATGTGGTTGTGCCTGTTGTTATTCATGGTGATGCCGCCTTTGCAGGCCAAGGTGTGGTTTTAGAAACCTTCCAAATGTCACAAACCCGCGCTTACAAAACCGGTGGCACTCTGCACATTGTTATCAACAACCAAGTAGGCTTTACCACCAGTCGCAAAGAAGATTCGCGCTCGACTCAGTACTGTACTGACGTGGCAAAAATGATCGAAGCCCCCATCTTTCATGTCAATGGCGATGATCCAGAAGCCGTTGCATTGGTTACCAAGCTTGCCGTTGATTACCGCAATCAGTTCAAAAAGGACGTGGTCATTGACCTTGTCTGTTACCGCCGCCGTGGTCACAACGAAACCGACGAGCCCTCGGCAACACAGCCCTTGATGTACGCGATTATCCGCAAACACAAAACAACACGCACGCTTTACGCCGAACAATTAGCGCAGAACAACATCGTCAGCGCCGAAGATTCAGCCACCATGATGACCAACTATCGGTCCGCTTTAGATGCTGGCGAACACGTAACACGCGACCTCGTTAAAGAGCCCGACTCATCATTGTTTGTTAACTGGAGCCCTTACATAGGCCACGATTGGCGCACCCCCGCCAACACCGGTTACGACCTTAAAGAGCTACAAGATCTCGCCCAAACGATTTCAACTGTACCCGATGGCATTGTGATCCAAAAACAAGTCGGGAAAATTTACGAAGATCGTCGAAAAATGGCCGCAGGCTCACTGGCGCTTAACTGGGGCATGGCCGAAGTATTAGCCTACGCATCACTGCTCAAGCAAGATGTGGCTGTGCGTATTACTGGCCAAGATGTAGGTCGAGGTACTTTTTCACACCGTCACGCGGTTGTTCACAACCAAAAAGACGGCCAAGCCTATATTCCGCTTCAAGAATTATCGCCCGACCAACCCAGCTTCCATCTTTACGATTCATACCTTTCAGAAGAAGCCGTACTGGCCTTCGAATATGGTTACTCAACCACCAAACCTAATGCACTGGTGATTTGGGAAGCCCAGTTTGGTGATTTTGCCAATGGCGCACAGGTTGTTATCGACCAATTCATTACCAGTGGCGAACACAAATGGGGTCGCTTATCGGGCTTAACCATGCTCTTGCCGCATGGCTATGAAGGTCAAGGTCCTGAGCACTCATCGGCCAGACTAGAACGCTTTATGCAACTCTGCGCCGAGCAGAATATTCAGGTGTGTATTCCCACTACGCCAGCACAGGTATTCCACTTACTGCGCCGTCAAGCGTTGCGTCCGATGCGTCGTCCACTCATTATCATGAGCCCCAAGTGGATTTTGCGGCATAAACTTGCCACATCCACCTTAGAGGATCTTGCGTATGGCGCCTTCCAGAACGTGATTGGCGACAAAGAAATCATGCCCGAAAAAGTGCGCCGCATTGTTCTGTGTAGCGGAAAAGTTTATTACCATCTCTTCGAAGCACGCGAAGAGCGTGAACAAGATAACGTAGCACTTGTACGCATTGAGCAGTTGTACCCCTTCCCCACCGAAGAGCTACAAAAAGCACTGAAACCTTTCGAACATGTAACCGATATTATTTGGTGCCAAGAAGAACCGATGAACCAAGGGGCATGGAATTCCAACCAGCACCGTATGCGCGCTGCGCTTGAGGGTGTAAACTCCGACGCGTTCTTGCGCTACGCGGGTCGCGCGGCCTCATCCGCCCCCGCAGCTGGCTACATGTCGTTGCACTTAGACGAGCAAAACCGTTTTATCAATGCAGCACTTGATGTCACCGTATAGCAAAACCCTTTATAGCCACTGTTTAATGCGTATCGCTTTACCCAAGCGCAACCAAAGTAGCCCTTAGATTTATGCAAACACTTAATTTGTATTACCTAAGGGCTGCCAAACTTAACCGCCCACTTGAGCCTTAACAAAGGACGATATTGGAATGACCATAGAAATAAAAGCGCCCACGTTCCCCGAGTCCGTACAAGACGGCACCATAGCGACTTGGCACAAAAAGCCCGGTGAATCCGTAGCCCGTGACGAGCTAATTGTCGATATCGAAACCGACAAAGTCGTTCTAGAAGTCGTTGCTCCTGCCGATGGCACACTGGTAGCCATTCTTAAAGGTGAAGGCGAAGTAGTCCTCAGTAACGAAGTGATTGCTAATTTCCAAGAAGGTGGTGTTGATGCCACCGCTGCCGCCGCCCCGCAAGCTGCTGCAGCAAGTACAAGCGATGCATCTGCCCGTAAAGAAGACGCTTTTGTAAATCCCGCCGCACGCAAATTAGCGGCTGAAAAAGGTTTAGACCTTGCCAATATTAAAGGCACCGGCAAAGACGGCCGTGTTATGAAAGAAGATGTTATTAATGCGCCAGTTGCCAGCAGCCCCGCTCCCGCTAAAGCTGCACCTACCGCAGCGCCAGTTGTGGCCACTGTTGGTGAAGGTGGTCGTATAGAAAAACGTGTCCCTATGACACGTCTTCGCGCGCGCATCGCCGAGCGCCTGCTCGACGCATCACAAAATACCGCCATGTTGACCACGTTTAACGAAGTCAACATGAAGCCAATCATGGAGTTACGTGCTCGTTACAAGGATCAATTCGAAAAAGTACACAACGGCAGTCGCTTAGGCTTTATGGGTTTCTTCGTGAAAGCCGCTGTTGAAGCGCTGCGCCGTATTCCGGCTGTTAACGCTTCAATCGATGGTAACGATGTGGTTTATCATGGCTACCAAGATATTGGTGTAGCGGTATCGACCGAAAAAGGCCTAGTAGTTCCCGTTCTTCGCAACGCTGAACACATGGGCATTGCCGATGTTGAAAATACCATTCGCGACTTTGGCATGCGCGCCAAGGCTGGCAAGTTAGGTATTGAAGAAATGACTGGTGGTACCTTCACCATTACTAATGGCGGGGTATTCGGTTCATTAATGTCAACACCCATTCTTAACCCCCCTCAAGCCGCTATTTTGGGCATGCATAAAATCCAAGACCGCCCCATGGCCGTTGATGGCAAAGTAGAAATATTGCCAATGATGTACCTCGCCCTGTCTTACGATCACCGCTTGATTGATGGCAAAGAAGCTGTTCAGTTCTTAGTTGCAATCAAAGACATGATCGAAGATCCAGCGCGTATGCTTTTGGAAGTTTAATTTACATTCGTTGCCTCAAGGAGCGCACACCATTAAGTGCAGTAATCCTTGAGGCATAACAAACTCTCACTTGGGGTGTTAAAAATGTCGAACAAATATGATGTGATTGTTATCGGTTCTGGGCCAGCGGGCTACGTGGCAGCCATCCGCTGCGCTCAGCTTGGCTTAAAAACCGCTTGTATCGAAAAATGGAAAAATGCCGAAGGTAAGGGTGTTAACGGTGGCACCTGCTTAAACGTAGGCTGTATTCCCTCCA
>JAXHOG010000055.1:0-90043 GCA_034519605.1 Marinagarivorans sp. | reverse complement strand
TTACGCGGATGCGGATTACCAGTTTTAACTCGCCAAGCTTAAGCTGGCCTGCGACAAACACGGCTACGACCTTCATGCTTACGTGTTAATGACCAACCATGTACACCTGCTAATCACACCGCAAAAAGAAGAAAGCCTAGCCAAAGCCCTGCAAATGATTGGGCGCTACTACGTTCAATACTTTAATTTTACCTATCAACGTACCGGCACTTTATTCGAGGGTCGCTACAAAGCCACTCTCATAGACAGCGAACATTACTTATTAAGTTGCTACCGCTACATAGAGCTAAACCCAGTGCGTGCCACCATGGTTGCACACCCAAGCGAATACCCTTGGTCTAGCTATGCCCTAAATGCATTGGGCACGAATGATGAGCGGGCGCTATTGGTACCGCACAATGAATATGTATTATTGGGTGCGGATACCAGTACACGCCAAGCCGCTTACCGTGCGCTATTCAAAACGCGCATCAGCGAAAAAACGCTGGAAGATATTCGCGAATCCACCAATAAATCTTGGGTGTTGGGTAGCGATAGATTTAAAGCAAAGATTGAAGCAAAAACTGGAAGGGTTACAGCACCGCGAGCACGTGGTGGCGATAGAAAAATCAGCAGCCTATTTGAATTTGAAAAGTTTAAATCAATGGAGTCTGACCCTCATTTGATTTATATCGGCACCACCTTAACCAAACGTTATATCCACGGTGATCAAGTTGATCAGCCGTTGGTGCAATATAATGGCAGCGGTATAGCTACGTCGGACCTTCGTTATTTACACAGCAATCACCAAGGCAGCATTATTGCGCACAGTAATGCGGCGGGCGCTGGGGTAAATACTTTACGGTATGATTCCTTCGGTATTCCCGCCGCGACCAATATCGGCCGCTTTGGCTACACTGGCCAAATTTATTTTCCCGAATTAGGGTTGTATTACTACAAAGCGCGCATGTATAACCCGTACATAGGGCGGTTTATGCAAACCGATCCGATCTTTTACGAAGATCAGATGAATATGTATGCTTATGTGGGAAATGATCCGGTTAATAAAACAGATCCCACGGGGATGTGGAGTTGTGCCGAGTCAAAAGCAGATAGCTGTACCAATGGACCTGCGGCCACGGCAGCTTCCAATCGTGAAGCCTCTTTGGCGGCGGCAGGAATGGAGGATACGTCCAAGCCTTTAGCGGATGCAGCGAAAAAAGTTGCTGATGTTGCTTCCACAACAGGAAATGTAATTGAGGCGGTAGCTGCACCCAGTCCGGCCGCCAAGATCGGCATGATGGGAGCTATTGGCCTAAACATTAAACGGTTCTTTAAAAAGATTCCTGCCAACTCAAGAGATAATGTTACTACTCATCCGTTGCCAAATGATGGTGTAGCAGTTCAAGCAACATCACCAGCTAGTCATATCCCTGGATCGAAAGCTGTTTATGAAAAACAAATTGATGCAGATGGAAATACGATTCAATTTACTAAAACCACTTATGATTCACAAGGCAATATCGTACATATCAAAGACAAGATAACAGATCAAGTAATTACTCCTTAGAGGTGAATAAATGAACCGATTAGAGGTTCTTAAACAAGTGATTGCATTTGACCGGCCAGTGGACGATTTAGCACTGGCCCTTTCTCAATTTGAATGGGATTACGAGGGACAACCGTTAATTATTCATGGTTCTCATATCAGAAGTATTTTAAATAAATTTTTAGCAGGTGAAGTCAATGCAAAAGAACTTGAAAATTGGGCTAATTTAATAGAGTGTCGTGATGATCTGGAATTTGATGAAGGGCAAAGGGAAGTTCTTGAAAATATTATTTATTGCTTGGCCAATCCGATGCTTCAGGGAGAGTTAACAATTTCTTTTTGCGAGAATCTTCTTGGCGACCTGGATAAGTCGGATGATCAATAGGGTCAGACTCCATTGATTTAGCGGATTAATTGATTTACCCTAAGCCTCACCCACTTTGTGAGGCTTTTTTATGGCGCGTCTTCCTCGTTTTGTAATCCCCGGCCAGCCGCAGCATGTGATTGTGCGCGGCAACAATCGCGAAGCTATTTTTTACGCGGATGCGGATTATCAGTTTTACCTCGACAAGCTTAAGCTGGCCTGCGACAAACACGGCTGCGACCTTCATGCTTACGTGTTAATGACCAACCATGTACACCTGCTAATCACACCGCAAAAGAAGAAAGCCTAGCCAAAGCCCTGCAAATGATTGGGCGCTACTACGTTCAATATTTTAATTTTACCTATCAACGTACCGGCACTTTATTCGAGGGTCGCTACAAAGCCACTCTCATAGACAGCGAACATTACTTGTTAAGTTGTTACCGCTACATAGAGCTAAACCCAGTGCGTGCCGCCATGGTTGCACACCCAAGCGAATACCCTTGGTCTAGCTATGCCCTAAATGCATTGGGCACGAATGATGCGCGGGCGCTATTGGTACCGCACAATGAATATGTATTATTGGGTGCGGATACCAGTACACGCCAAGCCGCTTACCGTGCGCTATTCAAAACGCGCATCAGCGAAAAAACGCTGGAAGATATTCGCGAATCCACCAATAAATCTTGGGTGTTGGGTAGCGATAGATTTAAAGCAAAGATTGAAGCAAAAACTGGAAGGGTTACAGCACCGCGAGCACGTGGTGGCGATAGAAAATCAGTAGCCTATTTGAATTTGAAAGTTTAAATCAATGGAGTCTGACCCCATTGATTTAGCTTTTGCGGGGTGCGTAACATCAGTTAATAAATATTGAATAGGGGGTTGACACAAAAATGATAATGATTATCATTACCGTTCATGAGGCGGAGGATAATCATGCTTACAGCAACGCAACTCAATCGCTTAATCGAACCGCTGATTGCACGTTCGTCGCGGTATTGTGCGTCGAAATTTTCTGATCGTGCCGCCGATTTGGTGCTTGAGCGGCTCGGGGTAAATACCTCCGGTTATGCAACGTCCATAAACTCTATCATCAATGCGAATGACCTGACATGGTGGGTGGATCAAAAGGCGCGCAGGTTTTTCGAGGCTCACCCACTGGGTCAGGGAATTGAGGTGAACTGCGGTATTAGCACCCGTTTTCATCGCATGAGTGAACGCTCAGACTGGCCACAGTTTTCCTGGCAATCCGTCAATTTTCCGGAGGTTGATGATTGTCTTAAATTTGCCATTCCAGAAGTGGATAATTTTCGTAGTGTTGCGAGCGCTAAGCCGGAAGAATTTTGGTTAAAGCATTTAAATGGCATTGGGGCAACGGCCGTATTTGCCGTGATCGGAGAGGCCGACCGGCTTACTTTTTCACAATTAAAAGATCTCATTGACAAACTGGCGACTATCAATCTGACCAACCTCAAGCATCTAGAATTGGTCATAGTGCACAATTTAAATTCCCTGCAACCTATGCTAGACGGCGTTAAATTACAGCCACTGGTATTTGATGAGTGGTCGGCTAAGCCATATTCCAAATTTCGATTTTTTCTGCAGAGATTATTTTTCAAGAAGCGGTATCGGCTCAATGCTTCATATTTAAAACTCCATTAACCTCAGGAGACAGCTATGACATCACAATACTTTTGCGCCTATCATGTTAATAAATTCGTCGTTAGCGAAATAGAAGCGTTTCGCAATTGGTCACAGATGATGCAGCGAGGAGTCAAGGCCTATGTGGAATGCCGTGTGGAAGCAGCCGAAATTTATCTCGGCTCCTCGCTCGATATCGCGTTGCTGCGCTGCTCTTGCACCGGCAACAAAATTTTTTCTGAGGAGCAGTTGCTCAAACCCGCAGAGTTTATTCTGCAAATTTATTTGATGACCGATGCTTTTCATAAAGCTCAGCAAACGCTTGACCGAATCAGTGGGTGTTGCCAGGCAAACCATGGCTTGTTGGGTATGGTCACCGAAAAATTTATTACCGAACAGTTTGAGCGATTTGAAAAGGCGGAAAAAGATTTTTTTGGGGTAGGGGATAATCGTTCAGGTCATATGCCATCGCCGCCTAAAACGGAACAGCGTTCAGTAGTGCACTAATATATTGATATTTACATTGTATGGGAGTAGAGGGAACAAAATTAAAATAGGGCAACGGGGCCAGGCCTTACATTTCACAAAATGTCAATTATAAGGTCTGACCCCGACCTCTCGCAGCTAGCGTTGATAATTTTGGCTTTTCTTTTTGATGAGTGCCTGTCCCCGCATTTCCCTGAGCCAATTGCTATTGATCGAATGTCAAATGTAAGGCCTGACCCCGACACCTTCAACCACAGTAATTAGACCTTTTTAATCTTTGACAAATAACACGCTTCGCAAAAATAGGTGTTCACGGTAGGGGAAAATACGCATAACACACCGAAATATCTTTCTATTTAACAAGCAGCCCTTCGTCGACCGGGCTTGTCCAACAACGGGATAAGATTGCGGCTTCGCGCAAATCTATCCTTGTTCGTTATGCATTTGCCACCAGCAATTTATCTTGATCTCTCTGAGTCTGCGAAATTTTTGACGACCTCACAAATTCTTTCGGGCTTTTCTGCATACAACTTTTTATGACGCTCTAATCTTGGATCACTACTAGACGGAACCCTCATAATCAGGTCCATTTTTTCCACATCAATAGCCTTAATTTCATCCTTAATTATGTAGCCTTTTGGCAAGGAACTTGAGGGGCTATTTCCAACAATTGTAACCAACATATTTCCTTCGATTAACCATGAATTTAAGTAGTAATCTACTACAGGAGATCCAAATTGATCCATCTCTAAGGAAATAACGCACTTACGACCATCCGGGGTAAAACCAAGTATGCTGTAGCTATAATTTCCGTAACCATAATCCATGAGCTGCCACACGCCAATGATATTTTTTCTAGTGGATTCTTTGCTTGGAAATGCTGAGCAGCCAGCGAACAGCAGAACGATAAGGGAAATATATAATTGGTATTTCAAGTTTTGCTCCTAATGCTTAACGAGACTGTAGAAAATTCAGATAAAAATCCAATAATCCTAGCCCGCCTATTGATTAATAAAAATTCACTCAGTATTTGAGCGAATACCTGCAAAAAAAAACTAACAATAAAAATTAACATCGAGAAAATAATAACCACATTGGTCATTATTTATCAACAGCAAGGATTTTTAGCACTTTTTTTGCTTTATGCCGCGTATCTCCATAGCTTTTCGACATTGTGTACCATGCAGTATAACTGCCATTGGGCGGTTACCTTTTTCTCACCACGTAAGCTCAACTTATCCAGTCGCTTATTACTGCAGATATTGCCAAAAACAGGCTCGATGGTATGCATGCGTTTGCCATAAAGTTTTTTGCCTTCTTCGCTATCAATAATTTTTCGCATTTTATCGAGGCGTGTTGTTTTACGCTGTCCCTCAATTAATACCGATATTTGTCGCCCCTGAATTTTTACATCATTTTTCATGCGCTGTTTCAGGGTATTGAAGGCCGGTTCGGTGCTGAATGGTGGCCTATTTTCAATGCTTTACGGGAGGGTAACTTTTAGGCCAATCATATAAATATGATTGAATAAAGATGAAAACTCGCTTCTATCGTCGTCAATATTAAGTACGCCCATGCCAAAAAAAGCGAGTTGATTGATGAGACTTTGTTCGGTGTAAATAGCAATTTCTGTCCCTCCGCTATCCCAGTTCCTTGTTACCATTAGACGCGTGTAGCGGTCCATATCCATTAAATTGGTTTGCCAAATCATGTGAAGGTAATTTTGATTAAGTAAACGAGGTCGGTAACGCAACGCCATGCCCGCATTAAGCGGCGACATGGCTGCGCGATCAAAATAAGCGGTTGATTCTTCTTGCGCGTAGCCCGCGCCATCATGTAGCCACTCAACGTTTAGGCTACTGCCACTTTCAAGCGTGTAGGCAATACCCAGCAGGCCGCTGATCTCCCGTGGCGTGTTCTCGGTGACGCTAAAAGGCACACTTAGGTCGCCGTTTGAATTCAGCGCAAAAGGTTGTCGACTACTACTGGCTTCACCATAAGCTAACCACGCATCGCTAATGGTCCACTGGCCAAAACTGCCTACAAATGCCGAACCCTCGCGTGGTTTGGCGGCCAATAAACCGCCAGCCCATGTTTCGCCTTGTTGATCCCACTTGGCCATGAGTGTTTGTTGCCAAGGGTCATCTGCTGTTGCGCCATGGCCGGCGTCGAAAACAAACCCTGCGGTTATTTTGGTCGTGATGCTAGGCCCCCACACGGCTTTGACGACATCAACACCGGATAACTCACGCACAGGGTTACTTCTGCCATTATCAAAATAAAAGGCGCTTGAGGGTGAGCGGTATTGGCCTCCGCCCCAGTGTAAAACTTCACGGCCAACTGAAATCGACCACTCATCCAATACGTCTAGTTGCAACTGCCATTGGCCAAGATAGGCGCTGTTCATTGTGGCCGACTCAACACTGCCGTTATTATGGGATTTTTCGATTAAGGGCCTTGCGCTCATGCGTAGGTTTTTATATTGCGCTGTTAAGTTATAACGAAAGTCGAGCGTTTCTGTGGCGCTATGAATATGAGCAATGTTATTGCCTGGATTAAGAACACTGTCGTTATTTATATCTCGTTCAATATGGTACCCATACAAGGTGCCATCGCTGTCAAAATTCCAATCACTAGCAAAGGTGTTGGTTGCGCTCACAAGGCTGACACCCATCAAGCTATGTTTTATCCAGCTCGAATTTATACAGCCAGAATCCATGCGAGCGAAACGCAAAAACTTCACCGACCCTGTCCTAAGTCAAACTCAAAGGTAGAGATTTTTTGAATCGATATTTGACCAAATTCCAGGGTTGTTTCGGCGGGTGTCAGTGCATCACGAATCACCATTTTGCTGACAAAGGGAATGTTTTGTTCCTCGTAATTGATGGCGTTGTTGTATTCGAACATGGCTGTTTTCAGTAATTTTCCGCTGACGGAATAAAATTCGGCTTTAACGCCAACGCCTCTATTAGCGGCAATCCAATAGCGAATACGGTCATAGGTAGCGCTTTTATGTTTGGCGTTTAAATCCAGTACATAACAGGGCTCATTATTCAGTGTTTCTTCGCCGGCGAACGCTGCGTCATAGTCCCCTGCGTAATTGGTCGCGGCAATATCGCCATTGGCGGCTTGCCCATGCATGCGCTGCCTAGGAGAAATGGGCACCGGTTTAGATAAGCCCTTTTTGGTTAACCACATATTGCGGCCCACGTGTAGCAGCTTTGCCCCCTTTGAGCGTTTCGGCTCTAGCGTTTCTGCCACACTGGCTTCGGTCGTGGCTTTTACCCGTAAGCGCTGATCTTCACCGGCTTTTTTACCATTATGAGAGGTCACGGTAATCTCCCAGGTAATACCGGGAAGATTACCGCCACGGGCACGGTCGGATTGCTGAAGCAACGTTTTTGTGTCTGGCGCAGCGGAGGCTTGGGTATCGGATACCGCTGACGCAGCATAGGGGGAGCCGATAAGTACTGCCGTGCAGAGGTAGCGGAAAAGTTTTTTCACAATCACACTCCTAAACGTGGCCAAGGGCTTGGGTAATGGGTTGACGCGAGGCTCGGCGGGCAGGCAAATAGGCTGCCAGTGAGCCCACAAACAACATCATGAATGCCGCCGCCATCACACGCTCTCGATCAAAGTTTACGTGCAGTAATACGGCGCTGGCGTTACCCGGTGGCACATAGGAGATATAGGCTGAATTAATCGCGTAACTCACGGCTAAGGTAATCATCAAGCCCACGGAAATGCCGATTAGGGACAACACCAGTGATTCCATAGTGAAGAGACGAACCACGCCGCTGCGCTTGAGGCCAATTGCGCGTAATGTGCCGATTTCGCGGGTGCGCTCCACCACAGTCATACCCATGGAGTTGGCCACACTCATAATCACTACCGTCAGTACGATGAGAAAAATAAACCCAAAAATCATATCGAACATATCACGCACTTGATTATAAAAGTCGGAGAGCTCTTTCCATGTGAGGATTTCGACATCAAAACCCGCCATGGCGAGCTTGCTTTGCAATTGTTCGCGAACGATATCTGTTTGCTCTGGGCTATCGAGTAATAGCGTCATTCGGTCTGCACCGCCATCCACATCGTAAAGTGACTGCGCTAACGCCAAAGGCATGAAAATAAATTTATCGTTGGTACCTGAATTGCCGGTAGTAAAGGTGCCACTGACTTTAATATCCAAGGCGTTGGCCTGGCCCGTCAGTGTGCTGGTGAGCACGGGTGCAATATCCCCTGGCTGTAAGCGCAGCATGTCAGCTAAGCCTTGGCTGACTAATACCTGTTCTGGGTGCGCGGCATCCAGCTTTTTAAGGAATACATCGCCTAAGCCGCTTTTTATTTCGGCTTTAGTAAACATATTTTCTTGCAGCTTCACCATGGCGTCGGCGGTAATTCCCTCGGCAATAAAAATGGTACTCGCTTGGCCATTACTTAACATCCCAGAAATCGCAAGGCGCGGTGAAACCCATTTAATGTGTTCCTCGTTCGCCAATAGTTCAGAAATTTTTTGAATATCTGCGCGTGAAAATAAAAAGCGCTCTGGATCCAATTTACCTTCTGTGCGCATACCGCGTTTACTAATCGTTAAATGCCCCAGTAATTCAGCGTGAATCGCTTGTCGAGATAATCCGTCGTAAATATTGTGGGTATAGCCAGCGAATAAAGCGACGGCAGCAAAACCAAAGGCAATCGCTAAAAAAGTCACTAAAGAGCGGCGTAAATTGCGCGATAAACCGCGAACCGATAATTTAAATATGTTCATGACAATACCTCATCCTTTTCAACGGTTGTTTCATTAATGACTTTTTTTCTCTCGGTTTGCGCCGGTGCACGCCGTATTGAATCGTCACTTTCAATGACGCCATCGCGCAACAATATTTTTCGGTCGACATGATCTAACAATCGTTGATCATGAGTGGTGAAGATGAACGTCACGCCTTTTGTTCGATTCATTTCGCGCATTAATTCAACCACCATAAGACTATTTTCGGAATCGAGGTTGGCGGTGGGCTCATCGGCTATGACCAGTTGGGGTTGTACCGCTAATGCACGAGCGATGGCAACGCGTTGACGCTGCCCCCCAGACATGTGGTCGGGCCGGGATTTAGCGAATTGGCTTAGGCCAACATCGGCCAGCGCAGTCTCCGCGCGCGCGCGCGCTTCAGCCTCAGATACGCCCTGAATATGCAGAGGCAACATGACATTTTCCAGAGCGGAAAGAACGGGCACTAAATTAAAGTTTTGAAAAACAAAACCAATTTTGTTGCCCCGGAATTCAGTGAGTTTGTTATCACTTAATTCACGGGTATTTTGGTCTTCAAAATATACCGTGCCTGAGGTCGGCGCATCGATCAGACCTAGCATGTTCATCAGCGTTGATTTACCGCTGCCCGATGGCCCCCAAACGGCTAGAAATTCACCTTTGTGAATGTCTAAAGACACATTTTTTACGGCGTCTAAAGTGGTTTCGCCCAACGTGAAGCGGCGGCTGACATTCTGCATTCTTACTAATGGATTATCCTGCATACGGAGACTTCCTATTGTTGAGATGGATTTTTTGTAGCGTACCGACCTTTGATCATGGCTGGATCCTCTTTTAAGGGTCATTACTCCTCTGAGCAACGACTCCTCTGAGCAACGACTCCTCTGAGCAACGACTCCTCTGAGTAACGACCCTAGGGTTTACTGCGCTAAACGAGGTGCGCCAATGACATAAGAAATGCGCTTAATGGGCGCTTTAGGGTCTTTGTTAGGGGCAATGCCAATGTCCCATTTGTAACTGGGATCATCGAGGTCTGACACCATATTTTTCAGCTCATCTTGGCTATAAGCGCGCAAACCTGATACCACATTGTCCCAACAGAACATCAGCGGCACTATGGGAATTAAGTAACCAAAAACCAAGTGGTGCCAGCGGAAGGGGCGAATTCGCGCCGTCATGACCAGCGCCAAAATAAAGCTGGGTATTAAGCTGATAAATAATAACCAGCGTGCGGTTCGTTCGGGCGTTTCAAACACACCGAATACGGCGCGTTTGTCGTAAGCCGATTTCATAATGGCTTTGGCATCTTGCGGTTTAAAGTGATGAAAACCGCGCACAATAACGCGTGCACCCGTTAATTCTTTGGGTACATCGCGGGCGTCCACAGGCGTTTCTACAGCTTCGACAAAGTGATATTTTTGAGCCAACTTTTTGTATTCTTCCACCTGGGGAAAATAATCGGTCACTTTGAGCCTATTTAATCGACCATCGGCAAAAGCGTTGCGTAAATAGCGCACTAATGTGCGACCGCTGCCCGCGCAGAGTTCGGTCACATTTTTTTCGCCTTGCACTGCAAGTTCTTTTTCAAAGCGCTCAATGGCGACATCCAATGTGGGCGAACCCTCGTCTATTTGTTCAATGATTTCTGCAATATGAAACTTCAAGAAATCGGGTATCCATTCAATATCGGTAAATTCGAAAAGATGAAAGCGCATTGTTACACTCCTTTTAATGTTTAATGTTTAATGTTTTTAAAATAAGGTTTTTAAAATAAGGTTTTTAAAATAAGGTTTTTGCAAAATATTTTAATTATGTAATTTCCAGCTGCCACTCACGGCGAAAATCATAACGGCCTGGCGATAGAATATCATTCGGATCGAGTGCTTTTTTGAGTGTCTGCATAAAGTAGCCGTAATCATCGTCGGATGCCGGTAGCGAGTCCATAGACTGAATACCCAAGCGCGAAGATAAATAACCTGCCTTATGTAACTCGCTAATTAATTCTCGATGGCAAGCCATGGCGCGCTCATCTTCTCCTGGCACATCGCGATCGTAAATCGGGTTAATTGCCACGTTAATCTTTCTTGCGGTAACACAGAGCAAAGCAATTTTGGGCTCAAAGCCATGGCGTAAACAAATCTTCTCAGTAATGTTTACCAGTCGCGCCATATGTGAGCCTTGGAACGGTAGCGATGGGTATGTCCAGATGGTTCCGCAGCCGTCGCGGTCGGCATCTTTTGCTTCTGGAATGGCACATTTTTTTCGCCAATAGGCCATGGCTACAAACTCGTCTTCAGTGAATCCTTTGAAGGAGCTTTCTCTATGCAGGCGGATCATAACGTCCGGATCTGCACCGGTAATCATGTTAAATAATCGCGGTAGGCGTTCGATCCATTTCACGCGGCGATCATCCAAGAACAAAATTTTATCAACCTTCCCAGCGAGGGCATGGGTAATGATTTTACGGTCGGCGAGCGCTTGCTCGCGAGTTTGATTGTAGAGCGCTCCCCAGCCGTTCCAGCGTGCAATTTTGAGGCGTTTTTTTTCCGCTTCAAACGCGTGTTGAGGAATGGGCGTTACGCCGCCGGCAAGATCCCAGGGGTAGCGGCTGCGTGTGGCCAGCATGCGGTAATCATTCCAAAGCCCTACGGGTAAGGCCATTCCCTGAAGGCGCAAATGGCGGAGTTCGTCGATAACATCGGCTGCTTTTTGATCGTCGGAGATGCTAAAAAATATTGATTGGAAATGCGCAGGCACAGGCGCTAGCCAAAACGTCATGCGCGTCACGATACCTAAATTAGATTGGCTAAATAGGCCGTTAACCGCAGGACCCACACCCCATTCGCTCACCGGCCCAAGCGGTGAATCGGGGTAGCGCGAGTGCCCCGTGCGAATCACTTTGCCACTAGGCAGTACCACTTCCATGCCGGCTATGTGAGCGATGCGGTCGCCGTACACGGCCTTAGCAATTCCACGCTCTAACGTGTTGCCAATAAGACTGGAATCCCGTGGCCCGCCGCTGATCGACATAAATAACTCGCCACCTTGTTCGAGCAAAAAGTCACTGATTTGCCCTTGTGTCACCCCCGGGCCAACAGACACATGCGCAAGACCTAGGTTGTAGTCTTCGATAGTATTCATACGACCTAAGTCCATCACCACATTGCCATCGGCGACGGGCACCTTAGAGCCGTAACCCCAGTTTTTACCTTTGCTAATAGGGTATACGGCGACGCGATACTGATTGGCGATTTTGACGCAAGCTTGAACATCCGCTGTGGTTAGCGGGCGTAAAACCGCTGGAATTTTTTGATGGGTTGCAAAAGTCGCTTTGGATACGGCATCTAAATCACACTGATCAGTTTGCACATTGTTATCACCAATCGCCTGACGCCATGCATGAATTGCAGCGGCGTAGGGGTTGGCTTGGCGTTTTTCCGCTCTAGTGTTTTGGGCTTCGTTAGCCGTACTAACGGGGGGCATCAAGGTCGTCATGTTCATAATTTATTCCTTTTAGGCCTCGGCTAAGATTTCCTGGGTGTCAAGGCGGTGGGCGGATACAGTCTGTTGTAAGTACTCGTCAATCAAGGTGGCGACGCTCGCTACGTGCGGAGTTTGCAGCAAGGTGTAGTGCTCACCCTCTACCGCGTGCAGAGCCATATTGGTGATGTAAGGCTTCCAGCCATAAGCGGGGTGAGCAGGGTGATGGCTAGGTGCATGGCAGGCGTGTATTTGCAACACGCGACCACGGTAAACCTTGGGTTGATGCTCAAACATCGCGCGCAGATTGCCATCGAGCACAGCCATCATTTGGCGCAATTGCTGAATAGGGGTGTCTTGTGGGAGGGCGCCTATTTCTATTGCGCGCCGGATAAACTGGTCCCGCGCTTCTGGCCCTGTGCCAAGGTCATGAACGTTAATTGGCGTTGTCACGCCGGTCATACCGGCGATATCGACGGCCATCCAAGCGAGTAACTCTGCCTCCGAAACCGCTTTGCCACCGGTTTCTTGTGCATAGCTATCAATTAAGGTGAGTAGCTCCACTGTCTCACCCTGTGCTTCTAACCGCGATGCGATTTCCAGTGCAATAATGCCGCCCAATGACCATCCCAAAAGACGATAGGGGCCTGTTGGGCACACTTTGCGTATTTCCTGCAAATAGATTTCGGCCATGCGGGTTAAATCGAGCACTCGAGTCTCACCGGTGCGCAACCCTAACGAGCGGATACCGTAAATGGCGTAGCCTGGCGCCAAGCGTTCGGTAAGCTCACGATAAGCCAAAATATTGCCGCCTACCGGATGGATACAAAATAACGGTGCTTGGCCATCGCCTTTGCGCATCCGCGCCAATATCTCGCTACCCTTATCATCCTGCTGTAACCATTCGGCCATTTCTGCCACGGTGGGTGCATGCAATAAGGCATCAAGTGTCAGTTCACGCGCCAGTGCCTGGCCAATGTTGGCCAGCAAGGTCACTGCGAGCAGTGACTGTCCCCCTAAATCAAAGAAACTATCGTGAATCCCCACCGATTCCACCTTCAAGGTTTTGCCCCAAAGCTGACAAAGCAATTGTTCCAGTTCGTTGCGCGGGGCGACAGAGGTCTTATCTAAGGCGGAGGCATTCCATTGCGGTAGCGGCAGTGCATCGCGGTTGAGCTTGCCATTAGCGGTCATCGGGAAATGGTCGATGTTGACGAAGGCAACGGGCACCATGTATTCCGGCAATGATTGACGTAAACGATCCTGCAAATCGGCCGTGCGTGGCGCGCATTGACTATGACGAGGCACAATATAGCCAACCAAATCTTTGATGCCCGCGTGAATTTCGCGTGCGACCACAACCGCTTCTGCAACTTCTGGAATGCGAGATAGGCAGGCTTCGATTTCACCTAACTCAACGCGATAACCACGAATCTTGACCTGACTATCGATGCGGCCCATAAATTCGATATTGCCGCAGGGTAAATATCGGCCTATATCGCCAGTGCGGTAGAGGCGGTCGTTGGCGCTGCCAAAGGGGTCGGGGATAAAACGCTCTTGGGTTAAATCGGCGCGCCCTAAATAACCGCGCGCAACACCCACCCCGCCGATATACAGCTCACCCACGACACCCACAGGAACTGGGTTGAGCTGGCTATCGAGCACATGAAAGCGTTGGCGTGCCAATGGCTTGCCATAGGGAATGCTTTTCCAATCGGGGTGAATCACGTCGATTGGAAATCCAATCGACCAAATGGCCGCTTCCGTTGCACCACCGAGGCTAATGAGCGTGGGGTTGCCTTGGCTATGAAGGCGAATTTGATCGGGTAAACCAACGGGGATCCAGTCGCCACTCATCATCACTAAACGCAATGCTGCCGGTAATGCACGGTGGCTTAAACGCAGCTTCGCGACCAGCATCTCCATCATAATAGGTGCCGAATTCCAGACCGTAACCTGATGGTTCTGCAATAAATTTAACCAATGATCGGGCTCTGCGGCGCGGCCGTGGTCGGGAATCACTAGCGTTGCACCGGCTGCCAAAGCACCAAAAATATCGTAAACCGATAAATCAAAACCGAGCGACGAGAGACCAATCAAGGTATCTTCGGCGTTAACACCGTAGCGCTGATTAATATCCAGAACCGTATTCAAGGCGCTGCGATGTTCAATCATCACGCCCTTGGGTGTTCCCGTGGAGCCAGAGGTAAAGATAATGTAAGCCAAGTTGTCAGGCTTAGCATCACAGCTCGGCAAAAGGGTTGAGGGCTCGATAGCGGCAAGGCTATCGATGCTGAAGGTATGGCTGGCAGCGCCCGCTAGCTCCGTAGCACGCGCAGAGCGCGTTACCAGAACCTGGGCTCGGCATTGCTCAATAATGCCTAGCAAGCGCTCGTTAGGACTGCTAGCGTCCAAGGGCACATAGGCACCCCCCGCTAATTGCACACCCAAAACGGCCACTAACATTTCGATTGAGCGCTCTAAACAAATAGCCACACAAGACTCCGGCACAACGCCCGAAGCCTGTAATTGGTGAGCAAAGCCGGATGCCCGCTGTAACACATCTTGGTAGCTGAGCTGAACGCTGCCGTGGATTAACGCAATCGCATCTGGGGTACGCGCGGCTTGCGCTAAAAACGGGTCAAACAGTCGACCGGATGGCACAGGCTCTTGCGTGGTGGAATTCCAGTCAACGATGATTTGCTGCTGCTCACCAGCGTCCAGCATCGCCAACTGCGACAGTGGCAAGTCTGGATTGGCCACAATCGCTTTAAGTAAATTGACATAGTGCTGACTGAGCGTGGAAATATAAGGTTCATCGTATAAATCCGAGCGATATCTCAGCACGCCTTGCACTTGTGTACCCGTATCCAAAAAGTCTAACGCAATTTCGAACTGGCCTTCTTGCTGATGGATGGGGCATTGAAAAACGCGCAAGTCCCCTAACGGCCAGCCTTCACAGGTCATCGCGTCATCGAGTGATTGGGCAAGGCTCTGCGGTCGGTAATAGTTGAATAGAACTTGAAACAGCGGCGTGCGGCCAGGCTCCTTAGGTACCTTCAATTGCTCCACCAACTTCACATAGGGGTATTCCTGGTGAGCGAGTGAATCCATAACCTGCAAGCGTAGATGCTCTGCCAATTGCTTGAAGGAACGGTGATCGACTACCTGGGCGCGCAGCAATACTGGATTGACAAAATAACCCACCACACCTTGGTAGGACGGTTGTTCACGACCACTGCTGGGGAATCCGAGTGTTAAATCTTCTTGCCCGGTGTAGCGTTGCAGGGCTACAAACATCACCCCTAAATAGAGCGTAAAGGGGGTAATGGAAAGCTGTGCGGCCAGTTGTTTGGCTTGGTGGCACAAGGCTGCATTAACCGTGAAGAAGTACGAAGCACCTTGTGGCGTTGCATCATCGCCGCGAGCGCGAATAGACGGAAAGGCCACAGGTTGCACAATGCCCTCTAAGCGCTTGCGCCAAAAGGCCAGTTGTTGATCGCCGGCTGGCCCCGACCAACGCTGTTGCTGCTCTTGCGCGTAGTCTTCAAACCGAGCCACCAAGGGCGGTAAAGGCTGGCCTCGACCGCTTTCACGCTCATACAATTTGAACAGTTCATCGGCGGTGATCCACATAGACCAAGCATCAAAAGCAATATGGTGAATGTCGATAAGCAGAACATGCCGAGTTTCGTTTGAGCGGTATAGTCGAGCGCGAATGGGAATCTCATGGCCTAACTTAAAAGGCCGTTTGTGATCACGTTGAATGCGCTCATTCAATGCACTGTCAGAGAGTGTTGAGGCATAAATTTCCTGCCAAGGCAGCTCCCTGAAGCCTGCGATCTCTTGTTGTAGATGACCATCGCGAAAAACGAAACGAGCCCTTAAAGCCGAGTGCCTTTGCACCAGTGCTTGCAGAGCGCGCTTTAGCGCATCAACGTTCAAGTTACCTTCGATACGCGCACAAAAGGCAATATTATAAGCAGCGTTCTCGGGAAAACTGCTGTGCAACACCCAAAGTGCCTGTTGGCCTACCGTGGTGGCAGCGTAACGCAGCGATTTGGCGGCTCTTTGCTGCAGTTGTTGTGTCAACTGCGCGCGCTTACTCTGAGGTGAGTTGTCGGGACACGAATTTACGGTGCTCATTAATTTCTCCATTTCAGTAACTACTCAGCACCGCAAAAAACGGCTTGCGGACTAGGGGCTGAGTGGTTATCCATTGCTTTATGCTGAGTTCAGGTTGCATCTTTGCTCACTCCTGCGTTTCGAGGAGCTGCTCAAGCTCGGTGTCGCTCAATGAGCTCAAGCTCTCAAGCAGGGTTTCCTCAGCTAGGTTTTTCAGCTCCAGACTCGGTGCAGCGGTTGCGGCTTTTGGCTGTGCAGCGTCTAAGGTTCCGGCTTGGCTGTGCTGACTCATGCGAGTGAGAATAAGACGTGCGATCTGTTGCAGACTGCCGCCTTGGAGGATTTCAAGGGCACCTACGTCAATAGCCAATTCGCGCCGCAAACTGACAACCAAATCCATATTCATGAGGGAGTCGACCCCCAAATTGGGTAGGCTTAACTCGGGTTTCACGCGATCAACTGGCAGCCGAAGTACTTTGGCGACGGTCATCACCAGATGGTTAGTGGCCCACGCTAAGCGCTCTTCTTCGCTAGCGAGCGACGCCACTGTGTCGTAGTGCGCCTGTATTTCAGGGGCGAGGGTTATGCTGGTTTCTTCCACAATAACTTTGGAAAATCGCGGCAGGGCCGCCGTGTTAGCGGCAGCGAGTTTCCAGCGCGGCCAGTCCAAGCTCATGATGCCCACTTGTGGTGCTGGGGTTTTCAGTACCCGAGCCAAGACTTTTAAGGCATCGGCAGCACTAAAGGCCTGCATACCAATACTGTTTAAGTAGCTCTCGAGCTGGCTGTCGGAGGCGGCCATACCCACATCCCCCAATGCCCCCCAGTTAATGCTGCATGCGGTTAAGCCTTGGCCTCGACGATAGTGCGCAAGGCTGTCGAGAATGCAGTTGGCCGCCACATAGTTAGCTTGGCTGGCGTTGCCAATTAAGGCCGATACCGACGAAAACAACACAAAATGATCGAGCGGCTTGTCGGCCGTCGCGTGGTGTAGGTTCCAGGCTCCGCCCACTTTAGCGGGGAATACGCATGTGAATCGCTCTTCGTTGAGGTCTTTTATGGATGCGTCATTCAGTACTGCGGCTGTGTGCATCACACCGCGCAGTGGTAAGCGATTTTCGGTGTCAGTGTCCTTAACGATCTGTTCAATAGCGTCGGCATCGGCGACGTCGACAGCGTAAACAAATACCTGACAGCCTAAGTTTTCGAGCTTACGGCGCAAAACGGATGCACTTGGGTCGGCTTCGCCGCGGCGGCTGAGCAAAATTAATTCACCCGCACCCCCTTCGGCCATCCACAGCGCCAGTGCTTGACCAAAACCACCAAAGGCGCCAGTAATCAAGTAACTGCCATCTTTGCGGAACAGGGTTTGCTGCTGTGCCGGTAGCGCCCGCGCCGATGAATCAACGGTGAGATCGAGCACGGAATCAACCAAGGCTTGGGTTTCTGCAACCGGAAAAAGCGCCGTACTGAGTTGGTCTAGGGTGTTAGTGCGATAAGGTAGAGGCTTGAATACTCCTTTGCTGACGTCAGTCGACAGTTTTTTAAGCATTGCGCGCACAGCATCTGGGCGCGCGGCTATAAAGCTGTTGATGTCGCTCATGCTTAAACTAATGTCTTGGCGGTGGCTGATTCCGCGAGGCGTTCCGCCAGCGCCATTGAGGCTCACTAAGCGCCCAAATTGGGCAAGCACAGAAACGTCTAGGTCGCTCACTGGCAGGCTGCCACTAATCAATAAATCAACACCTTTGCCTTGGGTGAGACTACGGATAGTGGTTTCTAAATCGTCCTGTTCGAGGTCGATAATTGCACTTAGGGCACCCCCATTTGTTTTGAAGTGTTCTTTCGCCGCATAGCCTTGTACCGCCATGATCGCGGTAGCGCCTATGTGTTGTATGCGTTGCAGAACGGCCGAAGACATGCCAGTCCCGTCATGATAGATAAGTACCGTTTCGCCCGCTTGTAGATTACCGAGCTGATCAGTGGCCACGATCGCCTTGATGAAAGCCAGTGGTAACGCAACCGCTTCTTGTGCACTCATCCCTTCTGGGATTGGCATGGTGATGGCCTGTGCCGGATCAACGACCGCAAACCGGCGCAAAAGGTTGGCCCCACAAATGACGAGTCGATCACCCACTTGCAGCGAGTGAACCTCACTTCCGATACCAATGACTGTTCCGGCCGCCACACGGCCGGACGGCCCAGTTTGCGCTAAGGTGGGTAATTTTTTAGGTGCGAGAGCGCAAGCCTCAATCTCAATCTCAACTTCGTGCGCGCCATAATCACTGCGCTCGCTCAAAAAGGCGGTCAGGGTTTCTGGTTTCTTCGGGTCAACGAGGCGCAGTTCAATAGCACGGCTAGGGGTAATAGTAACCGAGAGATCTTCTGTTTCTTGGGTGTTATCGAGTGCCAGATGAGCAATGCGCTGTACAAAACGCTCCCCGATACGCCAAGCACAGCAATCCTCAGGCGTATCGGCCAATAGTTCTATGGCGGCACTTTGCGCATCTTCATCCACACCCAAGTCAATCACGTAGGGGCGCAATGAAGGGTATTCCGTACCGGCTACGCGCATCAAGCCGATCAGTGCGCCCCAGTGGGGCGTTGGAATGTCATTGGCGACAACAGCCTCGGCACCGCGAGTAATAAGGGTTAAACGAGGCAGCTGTTGGCCGCTGTAAAGCGCTGTAATGGTTTGAATTACACGCAATAACAGCGTTGCCGGTGCGGTGACGGGATCTTCCCAGTCCCCTGTGCTACCGAGATCCAATACGAGGTTCGTTACCGGATGATTGGCTTTGAGGCTGGCGGTTAGCTCTTGGGTTAGGGCTGCGCAAAAAAAATCGGCCGTCTCCTTGTCGGTACGGAATTGAGCGTCGGTACGGAATTGAGAGTCGGTACGGAATTGAGAGTCGGTACGGAATTGAGAGTCGGTACGGAATTGAGTGCGTTCGGCTTGTACCTTATCGGCACAATTCAACGCCGTCACGTGTATGTCACGGGTGCTTTGCAGTATGTGAAGGAGTGGTTCAACCGTATCGCCAAGGCCTGCCACGAGAACCTGTGCGTTGTATAGGGTGCGCGGCGGAATGTTGGCGACTTCCCACTGTTGACAGTAGGTCCACTGATGGGTCGCATCATCTCGACTATCGACATCGGGTATGGATTGACAGCGTAGGCCCAAAATCTCCACGGCACTACCCTGTTCATCGTACAAATACAGATCGGCTTCCAGCCATTCTTCAGTAAGCTTAACAATGCGGCCATAACACCAGTATTCGCTATTGGGTTGACGGCGGTATGTGAGTTTGCGAATACCTGTCGGTAAAAAGGTGCCGCTGCCCTCGGGCATTATGGTTAATAGGGTTTGAAAGCAGGCATCGAGCTTGGTGGGGTTTAACCAAGTGTCGCCGTCGGGCGTAGTTTCTTGCAAGCGCGCTATAACGATATTGTCGTTATAGCGCAATTCGGTAATGCCTTGAAAGGCGGGGCCGTACTGCAGCCCTCGGCTGTCCATACCGGCGTAGTGATCGGCTTTGGATTTGGTATTTTTGCATTCAGCTAAAGCTAATTCGGAGTCAAAATCACCAGCGGCTTTGGGTGACTGTTTTGACAGGCGACCATCAGCATATAGATCCCATGTTCCACCACTATCTTGTGACCCTCGGCGACGGCTGTGAATCGTAAACTGTCCATCACTGTGGGCCTCCACACGCAGATCCGATTCGGTAGCGGGGTCGATGACGAGCGCGCGGCGAAAAGCAAGGTCTTCAAGCTGACAGGCGCCACCGCCGAAGACATTCTGGTGAAGGGCAATCGCGGCCTCCACGTAGGCGGCACCGGGCAATAGAATAAGGTCTTGTACTTTATGGTCCGCCAAAAAGGGTAGGAAGCGAGTATTGAGACTGCTTTCCCATGCGGGGTTTGGCGCATCAATAGGGCGCTGCAAGAGTGGATGAACCGCTTCACCTAGGCGATCAAGTCGCCCTGTTTCGGTTTCATTCCAATGGATTTGCCGTTGCCACGGATATTGAGGTAGCTCTAAAAAGGACCCTTCAGGATAGATGTTCGCCCAATTTAGTTTGCAACCCGCAATATAAAGATCGCCCAAGCCTTTGGTAAATGTGCGGATTTCGTTATCGCCACGGCGCAGCGAAGTGGCAAGTTTGGCCTCGACATTATTGGCTGCAAAAATTTGTTTCAATGATGACGACAACACAGGATGCGGGCCGACTTCAAGGAAGAGCCTATGACCGTCGGCCAATATGGCCTCTATTGCGTGCGCGAATAACACCGGTTCACGGATGTTGTCGCACCAGTACTCCGCATTGTGAATCGCCGTTTCTATCTTGGCCGCACGCACCGTCGAATAGAGGGGAAGTTTGGGCGCAGAAATCTTAAGGTCTGCCAGGCACTCGCGTGTTTCCGGTTTTAGCCGCTCCATGGCGGGGCTGTGATAGGGGACTTCTACTTGCAGCGTGCGATTGAACCAACCGAGGGTTTCTGCCTGTGCAGCTATTTGCGCGAGGGCATCAAAATCCCCCGCGAGGGTGATAGCGCTTGAACTGTTGATTGCGGCAATAGATACCAAACCTGCGTAAGGAGCGATGGCATTTAAGGCATCTTGCTCGCTACAGCCAAGGGCTAGCATGCCCCCTTCGCCCGCCGCCTTTTTTTGCAGGCGACTACGGTGGTAGCTAATTTTGATGGCATCACTGAGACTGTAGCAACCGGCAACATAGCCCGCCGTCACCTCGCCAACACTGTGGCCAACAATGGCCGCAGGCTCAATACCACGGGACTTCCATAGCTCGGTGAGCCCTGCTTGGAGAACAAAGTTGGCGGGTTGTGCGATGCGGGTATCAGCCATCCGAGAGCTGGCCTCGTTCGCCTGCATCTCTTCTAAAATTGACCCGCCGGTAATGTCTCTAAATACCTCATCACAGTGATCTACAAATTTACGAAATACGGGCTCGTTGCGGTAAAGCTCTTGCCCCATTCCCCACCATTGTGGCCCCATGCCAGTGAACACAAAAACCGGCGCAACGCGGGTATGTGTGGTGGCTTGACCCTCGGCAATGGCATCATCAAAACCTTGGCTTAGCCAATTGTCTAAATGTTCCAGGGCGTGCTCTTTGCCGTCAGTCACCAAACTCAATCGATGAGCGTGATGAGTACGGCGGCGCGCCGAGGAAAATAGAATATTGGCAAAGTCGGCCTCGCTTGCCTGAGCGATAGCATCTCGCAAGGCGGCCACGTAAGCTTTTAGTGCGTCCGCATCGGCAGCGGACGCGACTAGCAGTGAGTGGTTGTGAGACGTGTTTTGGTGTTCTTGACGCTTTTCTGACGGGTCATGTGAGCGGGTTTCTTGGGTAAATCGCTGCATGATGACGTGGGCGTTAGTGCCACCGTAACCAAAGGAATTAATCCCTGCTAGATAGGGCTTTGAATCCTCTGCCAATGGCTCGGCGACTAACGGCAATCTCAGTCCAAGCTCAGCAAATGGGATTTCCGGATTGGGCGTTTTAAGATTGGCCAAGGGTGGAATAATACCGTGGTGCAACGTTAGCGCTGTTTTAATGACTGCAGCAACGCCCGCTGCGGCTTCTAAGTGGCCGATATTGGCTTTAACTGAACTCACCACGCATTCGTTGCCGTCTGCTTTTTTGAGGCCAATGACCTGACCCAATGCGCTAGCCTCTAAAGGATCACCCAGAGCGGTACCTGTTCCGTGCGCTTCAAAGACGCGTATATCCGCCGGTGAAATACCCGCTTTAGCACAGACTTTTTTGATCAGCGCCGCTTGAGATTCGGGGTTAGGTACTGTGATGCCGTCCGTGCTGCCATCTTGGTTGCAGCCGGTTGCGCGAATGGTGGCATAAATGCGGTCACCATCGGCAAGTGCCTTAGACTTGCGCTTGAGCATGATCACGCCTGCGCCTTCACCGCGCCCATAACCATCGCCGGCGGCATCAAAACTTTTACTGCGACCATCTTTGGCTAAAAACTTGCCTTTACACATCGCCATAGTCACTTCAGGGCGATGCATTACATTCACGCCGCCGACTAATGCCGTGTCGCAATCCCCACTCCAGATGCCATTACAGGCTAAATGAGTGGCCACTAAGGAACCGGAGCAGGCGGTATCTAAAGAAATACTCGGGCCGCGTAGATCAAACGAGTAAGAAATGCGGTTAGCCAGCATGGCCAATGTAAATCCCACAGCCGTCTGCGGGCTAATGGTATCGCGATTGAGGGGGCTGAGCTGGGTAATCATCGAGTCCATCATAAACCCACCCACATACACCCCAGTGTTTGAGCCAATTAAGCTTTCGGCATCAATGCCGGCGTTATCGATAGCCTCCCAAGCGACCTCCAATAAGAGCCTTTGCTGTGGGTCTAAAAAATCAGCTTCGCGAGGGGAAATCCCAAAAAACATCGGGTCAAAAGCGCGAATATCATGCTGTAAAAAACCACCCTGTTTGACATAGAGACGGCCTGGCTGGCTAGGATCGGGGTCGCAAAAACGATTCACATCCCAGCGGCCTTCGGGAATGTCGATAATGCCATCTCGCCCGTTAACCAGTAGCTCCCAAAATTTCTCTGGATTATCAGCATTACCCGGAAAGCGGCAGCCAATGCCAATAATGGCTATTTCTTCATTGCTCGCGCTGTTAGACGTATCGTTTATTGATGATCCAATGTTGGCATCGTGCGATACAGGCCCACTTTCTAATAGCCCACTTTCTAACAGCCCACCTTCTAATATCGTTGCCATAAAAATATCTCCGCTCCTTTTCTTGTAATAACTAACTGAAACTGACTGCGAGAACTTAACTCTGCAAAAAATAAAAATAATTTCTGGCAGTAATTACACTTCAGTCTTTTTTACCCCAAAAAAAAACACCGCCATATTTATTTTTTGGGCGCACTCATCCCTATAAAAATATTTATATTCAGGCGTTTTTACAGATATTTATATATACGCGCATCAACAATAATGTTGGGTCGTAATTATTGCGCGCGCATAAAATTTAAAAGTTTAAGGTGTTAACCATTTTCGCTCTAGAGATTTAAAGTCAACACCTTTTAAGCCCCCAACAAAACCCTATAATGGCTTTACTCATCACGCTACTTTTACTTGATGCAGTTGCTTCTGAATCTTCGCTACTATTTTTCGCTACTATTTTTCGCTACTATTTTCGCTACTACGCCAATCAATAGACTTGCTGAACGGCAAACACCAACATGACTAGTCATCTCGACAATAAGGCTAACCCCAGCGCCATAGTCGCCTAGGGTGAAAGTTAATCATGTGAAATATTCACATTCGTTGAGTGACGCAATGCCTTGTTTAGCTCGCAGGCATACAAGACTCTGGATATGAGACAAAAACAAACGCGACACCCAGCCTTAGAGTGGTCCAGAAAATAACGGCGTTTGGGCTTGGTGGTGAATAGTGACGTTTTTTATTCAACAGAAATGGCGTGGGATTGCATTAATCCATATCTCAGGCATAAAAAAACCTCGCTATCGCGAGGTTTTTTTATTTTGCATTCTACGTGCTGCCGAAACGAGTTTGAGGGATATTAACAACTTAAGTCATTAACCGTGATATTACCAAAACCATCATCAAAACGGCTTTCTTGAATGCCGTTATCGCCTTCTAAATCACGAGTTTGAAGTGTGCGGCCACTGCGTTCGATAATTAAGCCGCGTGCAAAGATTAAATCGCCACCGGGTTCGCACACTGTGACTACAGCACGTTTTTGGTTGAGGCTAAAACCTTGGCTATTAAAACTAAAATTGGCCAAGGTGGTACCGCTGGTTTCATCTTGTAAATCGATACTGTAATTGCCGGTATTTTTATAACTTAATAGCAGCGCTTCGGTCGTTTCGCGGCTGGCATTTAAAGGGGTGCCGCCACCGGCACCGTTATCTAAAAAAACAATCCAACCGTTATTCCAAACACCGCCACAGGTAGCGCCATCGGCGCTGGCACATAGTGTCGTGGCGCCGTTTCGAGCGGTGGCTTCGCTGCGCGCGGTAACAATAGCGGTCGCCATGCGAGTTTGTAAATTTTGGACGTTGCTGCGTTTAATAAAACCTTGATACGAAGGCACCGCCATCATTAATAAAATAGCGGCTATCGCTAGCGCTATCATTAATTCCACAATCGTAAAGCCGGCGGTTATAGACTGTGTTCGGGCGGCGATACATTCTCGTTGTCGAGAATGTATAGGCAGGCTATGGGGTATCCTGCAAAGGGGTGTCCTGCCAAAACGTTGATATGCCATACCCACTCCAAACAGCCGTCGCTATTCATCTATAGTTTTTATCTCAAGCGCCACTTGGGATAAAAATATCAGCCATTAAAATACCGTTCTATAGGTATAAATAGCCTTCTTTAAACTTTAGTCTATTGGTTTGCGATGCGATGCGGCAACAAGACCAGCGGGAAAGCATAACGACTGGTGGAGTGCTTATGCTTAACAGCATTTAATCATTAAAAGTATTTAATTTTTTGACCCGCGACAGACAAAATAGACCAATTTATATTTTTGGCGTCAGTGGTAGTTTTTATTGATGAATGGAAGCGTTGATCGAGGCGATAAATACCTCGCATTTTTTGTTGTTATTTAAAGCATTCAATATTGCCACTATTTTAGTAGCTGTTTTTTTGACGAATAACAAAAAGTGCAAAGTATTAATGCTTGAAAACGAGTGTCTGACAACTAGCCTGAAACATAGGGCGCGCGCCAAAAAATTGCTTTGGTGGGATTTTATTCGGGAATAAACCCTATCTGTAAGCGATACCCATGAGAATCTAACGCCATACAATTTTTTACATTTATAAAAGTTTAAAAATGTCGAGCGATGCTTTTTTTGGATCTTAACAAGCGCGCGATAAATGTAGTTTTTTTTCTCAAAACTCACATAAAGTAAAAACAATGCGTGGGTTTTACGGAATTCTTCGCGCCGTTATTCTTGCTTTTTAGTTATTATAAGCGCCTACGTCTCCGCTAGCTTTTTTGGCTGGTGGCATAAAGCGACCCAATTTGAAATTTATCCAGAGGAAGCAGAAATGCGCAAGATTGTGCCCTTAGCACTACTAATATCCGCTTTAATGACCGCTTGTGGGGGTGCTGGTGACCTATCGAGCGCTTCATCTAAAGCCGCTGTTAGCTCGTCGAGGGGGCTCGTCATCCAAAGCCGCTGTTAGCTCGTCATCAAGCGCTGTTAGTTCTTCATCTAAAGCGACCATCAGTTCTTCGTCTCGAGCAGCGACAAGCTCGAGTTCACTTGCGGGCGTCTCCATTAAATACTCCGATTATGTACCTGATGCTTTAAAAGGCGCTCAGCGCTACAGCGACAAACTTTACGCAGGCTTTAGTTGCGAGACCTGCCACGGCCTCGAT
Source organism: Marinagarivorans sp. (assembly GCA_034519605.1). GTDB lineage: Bacteria > Pseudomonadota > Gammaproteobacteria > Pseudomonadales > Cellvibrionaceae > Marinagarivorans. The sequence continues at coordinate 64,226 of JAXHOG010000055.1, read as the reverse complement.
AAAAACGCCGATGGCAAAAGTGAGGGCACTACGGTTGTTAGCGCCACCAAATTGTCAGCGCAGGATTTATTCTTAAAAATCCAAAATGATATGCCCACGCAAATCGCATTGCCCAGTGCCTGTGTTGGCCAGTGTGCGGCAGACCTTACGGCGTTTATTCTGGCTTGGGCTCCCGATACCACCGAGACTGTGGCCTGCGATGCCAGCAAACCACTCACCTACAGCCCGCGCCGTTTGCAGCTGCTAACGATAGATGAGTACCAAAATACGCTCGAAGATTTATTGGGTCTAACCGCCGATGTGCGCAAAACGATTGTGGCCGATGCCAAAAAAGGCGACTTCCCCAATAATACGACGACCAACGTAGACGAAGTGCGCGCCAACAAATACTGGACCTCGGCCGAAAGCATTGCCGCTTGGGCCGTTGAAAACAACAAACCCTTCCCTTGCGGCAAGAGCGACTCTTGTTACGATAAATTTGTCGATGATTTTGCCTACAAGCTTTATCGCCGCCTGTTAACCACCGAAGAGAAAAAAACCTTCGAGACCATTTTTAATACTTACGCCGGTGGCGAAGGTATGGAGTTGGCACTGGTGACTGCACTTAACTCGCCTAACTTCCTTTACCGCTCCGAATTAGGCGACAAGGTTTCTACTTTACTCGCAACCGCTCCCGCGTCTTATTATCGCCCCGTCATGCCTTACTCAGAGTTCACTCTCGGTACGCCTGATGCTACTGGCTACACCGCTATCCCCTACTACCTTGGCGGCCCCGTCAATTATAAGTGGACGGGTAACGACATTATTTCTGTCTCGTTAAAAGCGATTCCCGGCAATGGCGGCGAATGGCCCTCGGTCACTATGAAGGCGGCAGGTAAGGACTTCCCCACGATTACCATTAGCTCTAAAGCGCCCAAAACCTATCGCTACAGCGTGACGAGCACCAGCAACGAGACTCAGTTCCAGTTCAATAGCTCATTACCTAACGGCGCCAGTGTGTATGTCAGCAAAATCGTGATTGGCAAATCCGAGCTCTACACCCCAGCTCGCGGTGATGAAGCCAAAATGAAGCAGGCCGACGCCGATAGCTACATGCTCAACCCCTTTGAATATGCCAGTTTGTTAGCCTTTACCTTAACGGGCACCACACCCGACGCCACCTTGCTGGATGCTGCCGCCAACGATGGTTTGCACTATCAAGCGCAAATACGCGCACAGGTTGAGCGTTTAATCGACAGCCCGCGCGGTCGTGAACGCATGGGGGCGATGGCGGGTTACTGGTTTGGTACCGATGCCGTTATTGAACCTAATGCAGACCGCGACCTCGCGATCTTCCCCAAATACACGGCCGCTGTGCGCGCCTCTATGGCCGAAGAAGTACGCGAGCTGTTCCGTGAAATTGTTTACGGCAACCGTCCCTTTGAATCGCTTTACAGTGGTGACTTCACCATGCTCAACAGCACTTTGGCGAGCTACTACGGGATTAACAGCGCATCAACCGGCCCCAACAAGTGGGTCGTGGCCGAAAATCTTGAAAAGCGCGGTGGCATTTTAACCAGTGGCGCTTTTATGGCCACCTATGCGCACCCCGACAAAACCGCGCCAATTATTCGTGCGGTGCGCGTGCGCGAAAAAATGATGTGCCAGCACGTATTACCACCACCACTACTGGTTGAAGATCGCGAAGCGTTGCTCAAGCAGGTCAACGCACTTAACGAAGCAGGCCAACTCACCACCCGTGGCTACTACGAAGGCATTACCGATGCACGCTCATGCGATGGCTGCCACAAATACCAAATCAACCCCATGTTTGGTACCGAAGACTTTGACCAAGTGGGCCAGTGGCGCAGCACTCAAAAAAGTTACACCGGCATGACGCTCAATATTACTAACGACGGCCTTCTTTATGGCCCAGACGCTATTGATGATCAAAACAACTTTATTCCCTTTAAAGGTGCTAAAGGTTTATCAAAAGAGCTCGCCAAGTTACCGGGAACCGAAGAGTGCTTAATCGAAAAGAGTTTCCGCTTTGTTACCGGTATGCCCATTAAAGAAAAAGCCGTGGCCGCAAACCTAGAGCCCAACTTAACCACCGAGCAAGCCAATGACTTTGCTTGTGTGGCCAACAAAGCCAAGGCAACTTATAAAAACTCTAACCACAGCGTGCGCGCGGTCATTACCGAGATGGTAATGCAGGACTTATTACGCTACCGCAAAGACTAATTAAACGCGGCCTGGCGCCCGCTGCGCCAGCACCTGTTAAAGCATTAAATAAAGGTACATTCGAATGGCTACTGAAGACAGATTATTTAATAAACAACGCCGCAAATTCCTCGATGTGGTCACTAAAGCTGGCGTATCTTCGGCGTTATGGCGGGCATCACCGCTTATCGGTGGTGCGCTTATCAATCGCGCGGCCGAAGCGGCAGGCGCTACCAAACGCTTTATTGCATTTAGTTATCCCGCAGGCGCGCCACAGGGCAGCTGGCTACCCAGTAGCCTTAGCGCCATGAATAGATCTACCGAGTCGCTTTTAGGTGTGGCCAAGTACTGTAACTTTCACTTAGTGAATGTAGTTGGCGGCGGTCACGGCGCGGCACACGCGGCTATGAACATGGGCTCGCGCACCAGTTTTGATGCTCAGCTTGCCGCGTTAATTGGCGCCGATACGCCTTTTTCTGCCATTAACCTCGGCGTGCGCTGTATTACTACTAGCGACTTAATTGGCCGCCGGAACGGCAGTCCCATAGTGCCCGAAAGCAATCCCGTCACCGCGTACAAATCGCTTTTTGGCGGCCCACCACCCGGCGGCGGCGCGGCGGCGCTCTATACCAAACAAGCCACTGCTCTAAATGCCAATAAAGAGGCTATTAACGCGCTACTGAAAAAACTCGGCAGCCACGAAAAAGAGCGCCTCGAAACCCATCTTGCGGCTATCGAGCGTATTGATAAACGCCTTAAAGACGCCTCGCAATACGTTCCATTGCCAGGCTGCAGTAACCCTGTGATGGCCTCGCAGGGCGCAAAAGATAACGGCGGCGGCGTGGTCAGTGAAATAAAACTTATGTCTGATATGGCGATTACCGCGATGCGCTGTGGCTTAAGCAATGTCGCCACCATTCAATTAGATGACAGCCAAAGCAGCTGGCGTTATGAGGGTAGCTTTACCGAAGGCCACCACCAAACCTGCCATGGCCGTAGCGCCAGCGACGTTGTGACCATCACCAAGTACCTTAACGAAGCGGTGGCCTATACCATCAAAACACTGGCCGAAACCGATGACCCAGCGGGCGGCAAAATGATTGATAACACGGTCTTTTTGCAAGTCACCGATCAAGACGGCATTAGCCATACCACCTCGGGTTGTCCCAATATTTTGGCCACCAATATGCCGGGCTTCCCTAAAAACGGCATCAAAAATGGTGGCAACAACCGCGGCTTAATGGCCGACATTGCCGAAGGCTTTGGTTTAGGCGGACAAATTGCGGCAGGTAACATGACCGACGCCCGCAAAACGGCAAAAGCGTTTGTGTAATCTCTAGCGATCACCTTAAAAGGGCCTGTACTTTGTACATGGCCCTTTTTTTATGGTTAAGCTCATTGTTTGTAGATGGATTAATTAGGTACATTCCATGAATCGACTCTTCAGCACGAGTTTTTGGCTGTTTGCCACGCTCGCCCTCAGCGCCTGCGGTGGCAACGGCGGCGCGAGTAGTAGTGCGGCAAATAATAGTGGTGCGGCAAATAGCAGCGCCGTTTCATTGACCCTAAACGACACCGGCACCACCTTTTGCCGCGATAGCGCAGGCGACAATGCCGATTGTTTAGTGGCGCCAGCGCAAGATGGCAACAATGGCCGCGACAGCCAAACACTGGCCAAGCAGGGCGCAGGGCCAGCGGGTTTTGATTGGAGCAAGCTCGCGCAAGATGGCAGTCTGCTCGCCAACCAGAAACTGGCGTGGCAAAACACCGGCAGCGAGTCTGCCAATACCCAGTGGTCGTGCGTGCAAGATCATCACACCGGCTTGCGCTGGGAGGTAAAATCCAACGTTATGGGCAGCCTCAATCACCGCGACTTACGTTATAGCTGGATAAACAGCGATGCCAACACTAACGGCGGCATGGCGGGCACGGCGAGCACCGATGACTGTAACGGCAGTTTGTGCGATACCCAAGCCTACGTGGCTGCGCTCAATACTGTGAATTTTTGTGGCCACAATAACTGGCGCTTGCCGAGCTTAAACGAGCTGTTATCGCTGGTGGTTACCGACAATTTAGATTTAGTGATGGATGCCAACTACTTTCCCAATGCGCATAACGATCAATACTGGACCTACCAAAGCTACGCGCCGGACAACAACCGCGCGTGGTATTTGTATTTTAGCGACGGCAGTTTTGGCATTACGCTCAAAAGCTCGCCCAACTACCTGCGTCTAGTGAGTGATTCTAACAATGACTAAACCCCATTATTTACTGGCCGCAGTGCTCGTGCTTTGCGGTTACTCATACAGCAATACCGGTCACACCGAATGCCTCGACAACCTGCCACACACTGTGCCAAACCATCGTTTTACGATTGCCGAGGGCACAGTCACCGATCATAAAACAGGCTTAATGTGGTTGCGTTGTACCTTGGGCCAGCGTTGGAACATATCCAATCAACAGTGCGAGCTCAACAGCCAGCAAGCGCGTACTTATCACTGGAGCGAGGCACTGATGGCGGCTAATAATTTGACCGAAGCAGGCTTTAACGACTGGCGCTTGCCGAATAAAAACGAACTTGCCTCCATTATCGAACACGCCTGCACTGGCCCTGCGATCAACGAAGCCGTCTTTCCCAGTACCGCGCTGGATGGTTTTTGGAGTAGCACACCCGGCCGTCGCGATCCGGGTTTGGCATGGCATGTTAACTTTGCCACCGGCACCTTAATTAACCGCGAAATGAGCGCCCTTTTTAGCGTGCGCGTAGTGAGGAGCCCCGAATAATGACTGCTCCAAAAAACATCAAAAGCCCGCCCGCACATTTACTCGCTTGCCCCAATTGCCAAGCGCCAGTGCATGAACAACAAGGATTTATACCCGCGCAAAACCACTGCAGCGCCTGCCAACAAACTTTTTTTGATCTGAGCGGCATGCCTTGTTGGTTTGATGTAGGACTCGCGCAGCAGCAACTTTGGCAAACCCTCTACGCCAAAGCCATTGCACTTGGCGAGTCTAATCTCGAAAAAAGCCAAAGCCTCGATACCCGCGCCATGCTGGCGAGCAGCCAGCGGCGCTATCAATTGATCGAACAAACCAACCAAAGCATCGTAAAAGCGATTGATACCTTGCTGGGGGAGGCTGGCTTAAGCAAAAAAATCGACCCCGACTTTGCCAAACACGATGCCTCGCGCATGCTGCAATACTTTGAATTGTTATTGCGCGACTGGGCATGGGATAGCGAGATCACCGCCGAAAACAACGAAAACGCCCGCGAATTAGAGCGTATCGCCAAAGCCATAAATGCCAGCCGCCCGCACTTGGGCGAGGCGTGGCAATTGGGTGACATCTGGGTGATAGGCGCGGGCGCGGGGCGCTTAAGCTGGGACATGCACGCTCAACTTCGAACACAAGGCGACCAAGGCAGCACCATTGCGTTGGATACCAACCCCGTTTTAATTACCCTTGCGCACCGCCTACTGAGCCAGCAAAAACCTTGGCAACTGGCCGAGTTACACCCCAACCCGCAGCGCCAATTACCACTCGCCAAAGTGTGGGATATTCAACCACCCAAAGTAGAGGGCGAACGCGCAAAAAACTGGTACGCCGTAGCCGCCAACGCCTGGCGACCACCACTTCAAGCGGGTAGTTTCGATACTCTCGTCACGCCGTGGTTTATGGATGTGAATGGCCGCGAAGTTAAAGACCTGATCGCGCAAGTGCAAAAATACCTAAAACCCGGCGGACTTTGGCTAAATACCGGGCCACTGCTCTACAGCCCCGATATTCCCGATCACCTGCGCTACAGTCACGATGAAATTATCGAGTTGATCGAGTTGGCGGGTTTTACCGTGCTGTACCAAAACTCGGTAAAAAGCCTGTATTTAAATACCCCACTTTCGGACGAAGAGCGCATAGACCAAGTGTGGACATTTGCGGCGATTGCGCCCACGGCAAACACAGTGCAACCAACAACCGCCGAAGGCACCGCACCCGCGTGGATCATCCTGCCGCATTTACCTATACCTACCGATTTAAAGCTAAACACCCACGGTAACCCCATACTCGAACACCTCGCCGCCCAAGTAAACGGCCACAACAGCCTCAACACCATCGCCGAACAAATGCGCAAAAATTTGGGCGAAGGCAAAGATCCTGTGGCGGTGGTAAGGAATGCGTTTTTGGAGTATTTGTTGGGGGAGTAGAAAAACTTTAATTAATTTTGCGAAAACAAGTGCCTGTCCTCGTTGTTTGCGATGTATTTTTTTGGCGGCGTTAGTGTTTTTTGTTCTGGATGTTGAAGCTGGCAGGTGTGTTGGGTATAAGGCTTTTGTTTTTGAGGGGTGCCTGTCCTCGGTTTTGAAGCACCTTAAAAGGCTGTGTATATGTACAGTTTAGGCGTGATTCTGTATTTTGCTGAATAGGTACGGAAATTTTCCGTTTTTTGCTGCGCTATATTAGTGCTATAGCTGTATACCGCTTGCGGCGTGGCGTGTAGAGGTGCTAGTCTTGCCCCTACAGAGATAGACGGAATGATCCGTCTGAAATATACGGAAATTTTCCGTCTAATAAACTGTTAAATTTACACTCGAGATCTCGGAGATCCTTCGTCGCCATTAATGTACTGTACTTAAATACAGTATAGTCTATACCTAAGGTATGGCTAATTATTCCTTACAGCAGTTGTTACAAACGCATTTGCCGCGTTTTTTAAAACAACATTCACTTCCGCTTTATCAGCACCGCGCGCTGCAATCGATCGTGCGATGTCGTACGGCTGCTTTAGGCGGTCACGTGCAAAGTTGCGAGCAAGGGCATATTAATGGCGTGTGGTACAACTCCTGTAAATGCCGTGCCTGCCCACAATGCCGCGCGATGCCAACGCAAGAATGGTTGAGCAATACGCAATCGGCATTGATTGAATGCTCGCATCATCATATTGTTTTTACGCTCCCTCACGAATTGCATGATTTATGGCGATTTAATCGTGCGTTACTATCGGATTTTTTATTTAAAGCCACGATGGAAACGCTTAAGTTATTTAGCGCTGATACTCGCTATTTGGGCGCCACGGCAGGTATTTTATTGGCGCAACATACGTGGGGGCGTGATTTAGCGTTGCATCCTCATATTCATGCATTGGTAACCCACGGTGGTTTAAATGCCGACAATAAATGGGTCACCCCAAAAAAGAAAACCCTTTTCCCCTACGAACCTGTTCGGCAAATCTTTCGTGGGAAGTTTTTGGATTTTTGTCGTAAGGCATTAAACGCAGAAAATATTGTATTGCCGACGGGGCGTGATAAAACGCATATTAAAACATTGCTTAATCGTTTAGGGCGTAGCTATTGGCACGTGTATTTTTCGGAACGTTACGATTCAGCGGTGGGCGTTGCAAAATATTTAGCACGCTATGTTAAAGGCGGCCCGATTAATAAAGGGCAATTAAAAGCGAGCGATAGTGGCGGCATTATTTTTAGCTACACCTCGCATAAAACACAAAAGAAAGAACAGTTACATTTAAGTGTTGATGCCTTTTTACAGCGCTGGTTACAGCATGTGCCCATGCCTGGAAAACCGCTGGTACGCTATGGTGGGCTTTATAGCGCGGCAATACGCGCGCGATTAAATAGTGCGCGTAAAGTGCATGGTCAAACGGTGGTTAGCGAGCGAGTATTATTGGATTGGCAGGCTTATATGTCGCAGCGAAATGATTTACCGGTTTGTGATCAATGTGGTTGCGCGTTACGACATGGCGCCGTGATAAAGCCTCGGCGCGTGGCATAAATGAAAAAGCCAGTGCGAGCAAAAGCTTGCCGGATGCGCCGCGCCCGCGATTTGAGCTTGGCAGTTATCATGCGTGGTAGTAGAGTGCGATTTCGCTGTGAGGTGGCCATTTTACCAAGGCTTACCGCACAATTTTAGTGTCTCTTGTCCATAAGGCCGAGGGGTGAAATTTAACAAGATTGATCAACAGTACCTCTGTGACATCGGCGTAAGCTGTAAAGGCATCGAGCGAGATTTTACGGCGGTAGATCGGACTGTTATCAAAGCGTTAGGCATCAAACTGATTACTAAACAACTATATTATGATATCGCCGTAGGGAAAGGTACGAGCAGATTCGCTAGCTGGGCTGTATGGTGATAAAAGCTGGGGGACAATGCGCAAAATCAAATAATATCTAAAGGTATGCAAATATTGGATGCCGATTAAAATAATCCATCAATCCTAGTGATTCTTCGGACTGATATCGTTATGGTGGCGCTCTGGCATTTTCTCGCGACGTTGGAAAAAGCAGAAAATTCCAGGTTTTCTAAATATTTTCCTAAGATTTCCAATCACATCATTATTGGTCAGAGATTATAAGTTAATCCGATTATGCTCATTTGAAGAGACAGGAAACATTATGGCTCTTATATGACAAACATCATAAAAACAAGATTTTCCAGATGCGCCTTTGGTCTAAAGATGTACTGAGCTATTAAAAGAACCAACCACATGAACTAAAGAAGCAAAATTTCAAAGGCATTTCGGGAAGAAATGCGATGTTGCATAGGTGCTAATAAGCACATACGTTTTATAAAATTTAGATCATTTGGAGAAAGACGCATATAAAGGGAATTCTTGGTGAAAACTGTTCTTTAGTTCCCCCGTTCTCTCTTCTCTGATAACTTAAAGGAACTTCAATTACCGGCCAAGTAAAAGAAGAAAAATATTTTATATTAAAAAATACCATAGTAGTTATTCCCCAGAAAAGACTACAGATTTAAGAAAAAATTAAAATAACGTATCTGTATTTCTAGACTCGTTGACTCATTATAGTCACCAAATTAGTAGGAAAAAATATCGCATTGATACACATGTGAACCATGGGTATTGTCACAACATATATAATAGCCTAATCGGGTAAAGGAGAGTGTCTAGCTCTCCCTCCCCACAACACCCAGCGTGCGGGTCCGCACTGGGCGTTTCCTTATCCATAATGAATTTCTACCCATCGATCACGTAATGAAATTAATCCCATTTTTTTAAAATAGTCGTTGTTAAGTGCGATATTTACGCCCTCTGTTCGCGCGCTACGCCAGTAACTTTTACTGGAAATTCCGCACGAGACAGCCAGTTTTACATCCACACCTAACCGCATTAAATTACGCACTTTAGTGCGCACCCTGCGCCAACTTTTCCAATAGCTCATTCTTAAACGTCGCCTTATCCAGCCATCCAAATCAACGCACCTTTGGAAGCCTTGCGCTATGCCAAAATAATTAATCCAGCCCCGCAAATATTGCGTTAATTCTTGTATTTTCTTTTCCATTGAAATACCGCGAGAACGTCCGGTAATCTGACGGACGCGACATTTAAATTGCTTTAAGGATTTTTCATGCCAAATTAATTTGGCTCCATGAAAGCTAAAACCCAAAAATTTGCACTGATTTACGGGGGCTACTTGGCTTTTGGTTTCGTTCACTTTAAGTTTTAACTTTCGCTCTATAAAGTGTTTTATGCTCTCCATTACGCGTTTTCCCGCTCGTACCGAATTGACGACGATTATAAAATCATCCGCATAGCGAACAAATTTATGCTTGCGCTTTTCCAGTTCTTTATCGAGCGGGTCGAGCATAATATTTGACAGCAGGGGCGAAAGGGGGCCGCCTTGTGGAACACCTTCGTAGCAGGCGTGCCAGCATTCCCCTTCAACAAAACCAGCGCGCAGAAAGCGTGCGATAAGTTTGAGTAATATTTTATCGTGTATTTTTGTGCCGAGTTTTGTCATGAGTAAATCATGATTAACACGGTCGAAAAATTTAGATAAATCCACGTCCACCGCTATTCGTTTACCGTCTTTGATGTAGCTCTGGAGCTTTTTCACAGCGTCGTGCTGGGAACGTTTTGGCCTAAAACCATAACTAAACTCCGAAAAGTTTTCGTCAAAAATTGGGCCGATGATTTGTGCGATAGCTTGTTGAATAACACGGTCGAAGATCGTGGGTATCCCAAGCGCTCGCTCACCACCATCAGGTTTGCGGAGGTAAATTCGCTCTAACGGGGTATGGGTGGTAATCACCTTGTCGGATGGTTTCAACAAGATGAGATCCTACGGCTTTAAAATGCACCACGAAGTCATCAATGGTAATGCCATCAATACCTGCGGCGCCTTTATTTGCACGCACATGCTTCCATGCAAAATTTAAATTTTCTTTACGTAAAATTAAATCGAGTAAATTGTCATTTGAGTTGAGTGTCATGGCTGTGCGCTAATTTAATTAATATCCGGCTGGCACATTAAATTAGGCTAGCGGTGTCTTTTAACTCGAAAAATAAGGTTCAGGCCTTCGCCGTGTCCAAGGTATTAATCTTGGCGTTTGGCTACTATGCCGTCTGCTGACTTCTGTTTAATCACACGGTTTATTACTAAATCGTGCGCTACTGCATATCACCATTTTTTTTTAACTCTCACTATGGTGACTTATGAGTTAGGCCTATTTATGCGTCCGTGGCCACACTGACTATTTTTTTTACAGCAGCTGGTTAAACAGATCTCCCCAGATAAGAACATGGACTTTCATTGCACAACTGCATCATTTACCTTAACCAGTTAGATCACAGGGCTTTGTCATCTTGTGCTAACTCGCCCCCAGAATAGGCCTTATATGATGTTTCTTTTCGTCAGCTCGCAATTTTGCTAGCGGCTTCCTCCAGACCTTACCTCGCGGTAACGCCCTTGCCATTCGCTAGTAGTTAACGTTTAATAAACTGCGTTAAACGGTGATCTTCCTACAGAGGACTTTCACCTCATAAGTTCATGCCCATGCTGGGCGTACACAAGGCATTGCACCTGACGAATTGTAAGTAGCGCTTTTGCAATATCGCTACGCTAAGTTTATCGCAACGCGCTACTTACAATCCGCAGGTGAACGCAACGTTATAGAATCCACAATGAAAGGATGCATCTTAAATGACGGAAAGTTAACAATTCATAGACTTGGCAAAAGAATGTCTTATCCGAAAAACAGGCGGTGGCCAACGTCATCTGAAGAAATATGCGAAACTATACTCGAAGAAGGAAATATTACAGCGAAAGATCTCAAGCTCATTATAAGGTAAAACTCCAAGCGCTCACTCTTAAGAGCTGAGCTCTATGTTTCAACGTAAAAGAAGGCGAATCTTCTTTAATTTCTTCCCAATTGGCGAGCAGGCCAAAAAAATTCTGATTTAGGAAATCATCTGAGAAGCTATTAATTCCTAAATGAGAATGAAAATAAGCAACCTGAAAAAAAGAACGTTGAAAAATCAGTACCTTGAATAAAAAAGATCGACATCAGTTTATAACCTATTTTTCAAATCCATATTTAAAAGCATATTGCAAAACTATTAACTCAAAAAGTGAAAAAACAGAAAATTTGGAGAATGGCTGCATCCTGATATGGTGGCTTGTTATTTATCCAATTGAAGACTGGTCTAGAATGTATTGAATTAAGTGAGGCTTTAGGTGCTTCAAATGTTAAGCTATATTCTTTCGAGCTTAAAGAAATTGTCATTCTCGAATTTAAGAGAATCGTTTTTTCAGGCTGTGTCTAATTCATCGTGAGAGCTGTCGAAGGGTATCCTAGATAAGCGGCTGAAATAATCACATAGATGAAGAATTTTTATCTGAATTAAAGAGGCTTCTCAGGCTCATTTGGTATCGAGCAATAGAAAAATTGAAGTAAAAGATCCTGACTTTTAAGTGAAATGATTTTGTCCAGCTAAGAGTAAGAGATTCACTTGATTGGGAGTCGAGTGAGGAAATTATGTATCAATGAAGACTTTAGAGATTTCTTCAAAGTTAGAAGTAGACATCACCAGCAAAGAAATTAGAAAAGAAAAATATGATAAAATTCTTTCTTCTGAAGAGCTTCAAGAATGCATCAAAAAAAACTAACATAACCGGGAAAGGAGAGTCACTAGCCTCACCAACACCTGTAGTGGTCAACAAAAACCGGACAATTTTATAGGCGGATAATTATCTTAGGCCGCGTTATGTTGTTGGTTGATGATAGCTTGCCGTTTTTCAGCGGCTATAGGTGGCAAGCCGTTGTTGTGTTTGTGGGGGCGTCGGGCGTTGTAATAATAATCAATATAGTGGTTCACATCCGCCTCGGCATCCTCCAAACGTTTCATAGCCTAAACGTGGCATACGCTCGGTTTTAAACGATCTAAAAAATCGTTCCATGGGTGCATTATCCCAACAATTACCTCGGCGGCTCATGCTTCGTCGAACACGATTATTTTTTAGCGTGTCACGAAAAATATGGCTACTGTATTGGCACCCTGGTCTGAATGAAAAACCAAATTTGTGTTTTCCGCGCGCCTCAAAGCACGATTAAAGCTTTAAGCGTAATTCGTGCGGGGTTTTTCGAGTAATCAATGGGGTCAGACTCCATTGATTTAAACTTTCAAATTCAAATAGGCTGCTGATTTTCTATCGCCACCACGTGCTCGCGGTGCTGTAACCCTTCCAGTTTTTGCTTCAATCTTTGCTTTAAATCTATCGCTACCCAACACCCAAGATTTATTGGTGGATTCGCGAATATCTTCCAGCGTTTTTTCGCTGATGCGCGTTTTGAATAGCGCACGGTAAGCGGCTTGGCGTGTACTGGTATCCGCACCCAATAATACATATTCATTGTGCGGTACCAATAGCGCCCGCGCATCATTCGTGCCCAATGCATTTAGGGCATAGCTAGACCAAGGGTATTCGCTTGGGTGTGCAACCATGGCGGCACGCACTGGGTTTAGCTCTATGTAGCGGTAGCAACTTAATAAGTAATGTTCGCTGTCTATGAGAGTGGCTTTGTAGCGACCCTCGAATAAAGTGCCGGTACGTTGATAGGTAAAATTAAAGTATTGAACGTAGTAGCGCCCAATCATTTGCAGGGCTTTGGCTAGGCTTTCTTCTTTTTGCGGTGTGATTAGCAGGTGTACATGGTTGGTCATTAACACGTAAGCATGAAGGTCGCAGCCGTGTTTGTCGCAGGCCAGCTTAAGCTTGTCGAGGTAAAACTGATAATCCGCATCCGCGTAAAAAATAGCTTCGCGATTGTTGCCGCGCACAATCACATGCTGCGGCTGGCCGGGGATTACAAAACGAGGAAGACGCGCCATAAAAAAGCCTCACAAAGTGGGTGAGGCTTAGGGTAAATCAATTAATCCGCTAAATCAATGGAGTCTGACCCTATTGATCTTCGTACTGCCGTCTTTGTTTGTAAAGACCTGTCGAACTAAAAGCACCTCGCGGGCGTAACCTTTTAGCCAACCGCGTACGGCGTGTTTATCGGATAATGCCAATGTTTCTATTCGTACAAAGCGGCCTTGTCGTTTGTCTTCTTCGCTTAATGCAATCAGTCGATTATTTTTTAAGGCGGCCACAAAATGTTTTTTTGCTTTTGTAATATGCTCAAAATTTTCGACCGCACTAAACCAGCTATCCATCAAAATATACTGGAATTTAAGCTGATTTTTAACGCAGGTGGTGATCATCTCACGCATTAATTCGTTTTTGGTTATGTCGCTTGCGCGTTTAAGTTGCCGTGTTTTGATATCGCAAAATTGTACCGATTTACGGATCACTTCAAACGCAACTGGTATGGCAGTATCGCCACTGTAATACAGCGCGTTGAGTAAATTAATTCCGCGCACATTGCGCCCACTCACGTGATCAAAATGCCAGCACATAATGTCGTTTTCATCGGTCCATGCTTTTTCTTGGATAGTGTCATCAAAAATTAAAACCCCGTCGGTTTGTTCGATTTGGCGCACCGTGGATTTCACTTGCCGCCATAAATCTTGTGAGCTGTATTCTCGCTCGGATAAAAAACGTGTGACACGATCATGGCTAACATCGCCATCGACCATGGCAGAAAGCCCAGTCGCGGTGGCTTGCCCAAAGGTGCTGAGTAAATAATCGGTGTAGAGTTCTAGGTCGGCTTTTTTCATGCGTGCAGGGTAGCAAAATTGGCTGCGGGGTGCGTAACATCAGTGAATAACATCGGGCTTATCGATGAGCGCGAGATTACTGCCGGTGTGTGCGGGTTGCCCACCGGCTTTGCGGTCGGTTGATGTAACTTTTTTGCGCGCACGATGCGGATCGGTCGCCGGTGGCTTGCTGCTGTTGCGGCTATCGAGTTTGGTTTTGTCGGCGAGTAATTTCACGGCCACAATTAACGTGCGAATCGCGGCATTGAGCGCGGGCGATAGGGTCGCGTCTTGCGCGAGTAATTGTTCAACATCGGCAATGGTTTTATTGATAGAAATTCGATCAAGTGTCACAGTAAATTACCGGCGTTATAAATTGTGTGGTCATTATCGCACGGGTTTTTAACGGCAAAAACAAGGCACTTGTAAGCGCGCTGGGGCGCGAATAGAGAAAGGGTTTCGGTGGATCATTCGTGCATGCGTTTGTATGAATGCTGGCGGACGGCAGGGACTGCTAGGCGCGCTTTTCCGCGGAGTTTGTGATGCAGCGAAAATCTTGGAAATCAGCCCAAAAACCTGTCAAGTGTTATTTTTGGTTATTTGTGCTGAATGGTTACAGCAAAAAAACATTTTGTGGCCGCTTTAAAAAATAATCGACTGATTGCATTAAGCGAAGAAGACAAACGACAAGGCCGCTTTGTACGAATAGAAACATTGGCATTATCCGATAAACACGCCGTACGCGGTTGGCTAAAAGGTTACGCCCGCGAGGTGCTTTTAGTTCGACAGGTCTTTACAAACAAAGACGGCAGTACGGGGTTGTTAAATCTGGCGTGCAGTGATTTAACGTGCAGCGGCGATGACATTACAGCGATCTATCAAAAACGATGGAAAGTGGAAGTGTTTCATAAATCATTAAAGAGTAATGCGGGTTTGGCGAAGTCGCCGACACGCACTAAGACCACCCAAAACAACCACGTTTTTATGGCCATTTATGCAGTTTTTAAGCTGGAATGTTTAAAAATAAAACACAAGGTCAATCATTTTGCATTACGGACAAAATTGCTTATTAGGGCAACCCGCCAAGCTTACGAGGAGCTTCAGCTTTTGCGGGCTGCGTAACATCAGTTAGTAAAATAAAAACTTACCATCACTCTAAAGCAGCGCCCC
This sequence comes from Marinagarivorans sp., assembly GCA_034519605.1. Lineage (GTDB taxonomy): Bacteria > Pseudomonadota > Gammaproteobacteria > Pseudomonadales > Cellvibrionaceae > Marinagarivorans. The sequence continues at coordinate 48,901 of JAXHOG010000055.1, read as the reverse complement.
GATTCCGGGCCGTCCGAGCTGGGCTCAGTAACGGAGGGTCACGCTCATGATGCTCCGCCCCCGCCAACCACTGCTGATCGAACGCACCTTGTTTGCGCTTGATGAGCACGGAAACACGCTGGCCGTCGCACCGACGGGGTCGGGCAAGACCATCATGCTGTCGGCGGTGACCGGCAGCTACCTGGTCGAACCCGATGCCAAGGCCTGCATCTTGGCGCATCGCACTGAACTCACTGGCCAAAACCGCGCCAAGTTCGAACGCGTGAATCCGGGCATGCAAACGTCGGTGTTCGATGCGAACGAAAAGTCTTGGCACGGCCAGGCCACGTTTGCGATGGTCCAAACCTTGTCGCGATTGCCACATCTTGAGCAGATGCCAGCGCTGGATCTGCTCGTGATCGACGAGGCTCATCACGCCTCGTCGCCAAGCTACCGGGTGATCATTGATGCCGTGCTGGCTTGCAATCCGAAAGCTGGCATCTGTGGCTTGACAGCCACGCCGAACCGAGGCGATGGCAAAGGGCTGCGCGATGTCTTTTCGAATGTGGCTGACCAGATCACTCTGGACGATCATCACTTAACACACTTAAAATTAACTGTACTTGCATTTAATTAATACTCCTGCCGATTAACAATTGATCCAGAGATTGAACATGATAATTCCACCGGCATCACTCTCCCCCGAAATACTCAACAATATCCTAGAAGAATTCATCACCCGAGAGGGCACCGATTACGGCAACATCGAACTAAGCCTTAGCGATAAAGTAAAACGCCTAACGCCACAAATACTCAATGGTAACGTATTAATTATTTTTGATAAAAAATCAGAATCCATCCAGCTAATGCCAAAAACTGAATAATTCTTTGAATATGATATTTTTATTCGTGTATTTTTAATATCTACTAACGAATATTCAACCACCAATTCATCAACATCACTCAAAACAATAGACTTACAGCGCTTTAACGCGATTAACCTAAGTCCCGACTACTGATCACAATTGAATTCGCCTTGGCTAACAACTCCGGGGCTGCCTGACAATAATCACTGATTGATGTTATTTCCATAACCGGATTGGCATTCATATTTTTGCAAAAAACAATCGGCAATAGTCTGACTATGACTAAGCATTGGATTATGCCCAGCATCAATAATTATCTTAAAGCGAGACGGAAGTATTAACTGCGATAACATCTGACCGGCACGCAATGGAGCAACGGTATCTTTACCCCTCAACAAAAGAGTGACAGGGTTTTTCATTCCAAAAATCGCGCGCGAAAAAACCTCACCCACCAAACTCAAGGCTGCATTAATATTAGGATAATGATCCGATGTAGCGCTCCAGCCAATTCACTTTTATCCGACAACGAGATAATGCCCGCGCTGCTAGAATCTCAACTGTTGGTATTTGAACAACGCTTATCCCAATTATCCCCAGCTCGAACGATTTCATACTCAATAATGCGTATTGGGCGGCAATATTAGTTGAGGGTAATTAGGCGTTTGCCCTATTTGTTGAGTATTCCATGCATATTAATGCAGTTTTCCGCCTAAAAGCTTGGCTATCGAAGCAACTTAAGGCAGAATTGCGCGCTCCGAAGAAACCGCCCTTTGCGGTTGGAGTAGCGGCGCCATTTAACAGCGCCTACTTGCGATTAAACGAGGACTTCGCCGAATGGCAAAAGAAGACAATTTTGAATTAGAAGGCGAAGTAGTAGACACACTTCCAAATACCATGTTTCGAGTGAAACTCGAAAACGGCCACGTTGTTACCGCCCACATATCGGGAAAAATGCGCAAAAACTATATTCGCATTTTAACGGGCGACAAGGTTAAGGTTGAAATGACGCCTTACGACCTAAGCAAAGGCAGGATCACCTACAGAGCTAGGTAGATACAGAACAAAAAAAGGATGCCCATGGCATCCTTTTTTATTATTGGCACTTAACTAAACCCAAACAAATTGTTACCTAGCCATACCACGCGAGGAGTAACAAACTACAACTCTTCAACCTCAAGATGAATCACATCATCTTTTAGATCTACAAGCACTTGACCACCTTTTTCCGATAAGCTTCCAAATAACACAAGCTCCGCCAGAGGCTTTTTAATTTTCTCTTGGATAATCCGAGCCATAGGTCTCGCACCCATTTTTTCGTCGTAGCCATTCAAGGCTAACCACTTGCGAGCATCGTCAGAAACGACCAGTGAGACTTTTTTACTGTCAAGCTGGCCTTGTAGCTCGACAATAAATTTATCAACTACGGTTTGAATAACATCAAAGCTTAATGATCCAAACTGAATAATGGAATCTAACCGGTTACGAAACTCTGGCGAGAAGCCACGCTTTATACTCTCCATTGCGTCAGTGGTGTGATCTTGATGAGTAAAGCCAATCGAGGCGCGACTTGCCGCCTCAGCACCAGCATTCGTTGTCATAATCAAAATCACATTTCTAAAGTCGGCAGCACGCCCATTATTATCGGTCAATTTACCGTGATCCATCACTTGCAATAATAAATTAAACACATCGGGATGCGCTTTTTCAACCTCGTCCAGCAATACAACGCTGTGTGGATGCTTGGTCACAGCATCAGTTAGTAGGCCGCCTTGATCAAAACCCACATATCCAGGTGGCGCGCCAATTAAACGCGATACTGTATGGCGCTCCATATATTCGGACATATCAAAGCGTAACAACTCAACACCCATTGATTTGGCCAACTGCTTACACAGCTCCGTTTTACCCACCCCTGTTGGACCCGCAAACAAGAAGGAGCCCACAGGTTTATCGCCCGACACCAATCCCGCGCGCGATAACTTAATAGCAGAAGAAACCGCACTCACTGCATCGGATTGACCAAAAACAGTCATCCGCAGAGTATCTTCTAACTTTAAAAGTAAATCTTTATCCGATGAGGAAACAGTTTTGGGCGGAATACGTGCAATTTTAGCTACGACATCTTCGACATCTTTTACACCAACAAGCTTTTTGCGCTTACTTGGCACTTGCAACTGCTGGTAAGCACCAGCCTCATCAATAACATCAATTGCCTTATCTGGCATAAAACGATCAGTAATGTACTTGCCCGCCAACTCTGCGGCTGCACGCAAAGCTGCATCGCTATATTTGAGTTTGTGGTGCGCTTCAAAGCGAGACTTTAAGCCTTTTAAAATTTTATAGGTATCTTCAACCGAAGGCTCGTCCACATCAATTTTTTGAAAGCGGCGCGATAAAGCGCGATCTTTATCGAAAATACCTCGGTATTCTTGATAAGTAGTAGAGCCAATACAGCGCAAGTCACCATTGGTCAATAAAGGCTTGAGTAGATTTGAAGCATCCATGACACCGCCCGATGCAGCGCCAGCACCAATGATGGTGTGTATCTCATCAATAAACAGCACCGCATTATCGCGTTTTTTCAGCTCTGCGAGCAGTGCTTTAAAACGTTTTTCAAAATCACCACGGTATTTTGTGCCTGCCAACAGCGCCCCTAAATCAAGTGAATAAACTACGCTTTTGCTCAAAATTTCAGGCACTTCGCCGTCAATAATTTTTCTAGCCAACCCTTCTGCAATAGCTGTTTTACCAACGCCACTCTCACCAACCAACAAAGGGTTGTTTTTGCGGCGGCGAGATAGAATTTGCACAACGCGCTCAACCTCCATATCGCGACCAACTAATGGGTCGATTTTTCCGCTACGCGCTAATTCATTAAGATTGGTGGCAAACGAATCCAGTGGGTCAGATGACGCGCCTTCTGGGGCGCCAGCAATACTTTCATCCTCACTGTGGTCATGTGAAGAGTCATGATTATGGTCAGCGCCATTACTGCCACCAGAAACCTTAGTTATGCCGTGCGTGATGTAATTGACAATATCAATGCGAGCAATACTTTGCTGTTTGAGGTAATAAACGGCTTGGCTTTCTTGCTCACTAAAAATGGCAACCAACACATTAGCGCCCGTCACTTCATTTTTACCCGACGACTGCACATGAAATACAGCACGCTGAAGCACGCGCTGAAATCCAAGAGTGGGTTGAGTTTCGCGCTGATCATCGGTTTCTGGGATTAAAGGTGTTGTTGAATCAACAAACTCCAAGAGTTCTTGACGCAAAACATTTAAATTCGCACCGCAAGAACGAAGCACAGCCGCAGCAGATTCATTATCTAACAAAGCCAGCAATAGATGCTCAACTGTCATAAATTCATGACGCTTTGAGCGTGCGCCCTTAAATGCCATATTTAAGGTAATTTCCAATTCTTTACTTAACATAAGTCGCTCTACCTTAATGTTTTAAGGATCGCTATCCTCAACAACGTCTATTTCACACAGCAGCGGATGTTCACATTCCCGCGCATATTGATTCACCATCATAGCTTTAGTTTCAGCTACATCCTTAGTGTAAATACCACAAGTAGCACGACCTGCATTATGGACATCAAGCATAATGCGGGTCGCTTTCTCAATATCCATTCCGAAAAAACGCTCAAGCACCTCAACAACAAAATCCATAGGCGTGTAATCGTCATTAAGCATTACAACTTTATACATAGACGGACGCTTTAACTTGGGTTTATCAAGCTCGGCAGAGGTTCCTGTATCGTGCTGTAAAGAGGACTGAATCTCACACACTCGCTGTAATGATAGTTGAAGTTTTTCTAGATTACCCATGATCTGCACACACTAAAATTGAAGAAATCGACGTCAATAGTACAGCACTAGCTGCCAATTTGTGTGGTACGAACCGATTCCCACAACAAAAACTTGACATAAAAGGTCGCGTTGTTTAAAAACCGTTCAACAAATAACCATTGTCATTGCACGCTATAATTTTTCGCAATAGACAATATAAAAACAATAAAAAAAATAGTGTATCTAGCCCCACTTTCTGAGGGCTTCAAATAACCAAAGGATCTAATTATGCCCAACGGTATAGTGAAGTGGTTTAACAACGCGAAGGGTTTTGGATTCATTGTTGAAGACGGAGGGAGCGACGATATTTTTGCGCACTTTTCGTCCATAGAAATGGATGGATTCAGAACACTAAAAGCCGGACAAGCCGTAAGCTTTGACATCGAAAAAGGTGACAAAGGCTTGCACGCGGCACACATCAAAGGCATGCCGCCCACCTCCGAGACAATCAAAGTAAGCGCACCAATCGCTGCGCCACCAGCAAAAGCTCAAGCATTTGAAGAAGAACACGCTTAAGCTCAATTTGGCAGCGCAAGGCAAGGCCGTTACAATGCATGCTCATTTCAAGCGCGTGATGTATGGCCTCGCTACTTTTACTCAACAAACCCTTCAATACCCTTTGCCAGTTTACTGACACTCAAGGGCGCAAAACGCTAGCCGACTACATAGACACGCGCCAGCATCCTGATTATTACCCTGCCGGCCGGCTCGATTACGACTCTGAAGGACTTGTAGCACTCACCAATGAAGGCGCGCTGCAACACCGCTTAGCCGATCCACAATTTAAACTCCCTAAAACCTACTGGGTACAAGTTGAAGGCATTATTGATACGTCTGCCATTCGCCAATTACAAAATGGGCTGATATTAAACGACGGCCCCACCAGACCTTGCCACGCCATGGCGATTACAGAGCCCAGCTTATGGCCAAGAGTACCGCCCATTCGCGAGCGCCAAAACAGCCCTACTTCGTGGTTAGAAATTACGCTTACTGAAGGTCGCAATCGTCAAGTTCGCCGAATGACTGCCGCTGTAGGTTTGCCCACTTTGCGCCTTATTCGCAAAAGTATCGGCCCATGGACTATCGAAGATCTTGACCCCGGTCAATGCCGGGTAGAATCGGTCCATGTTCCTAGCTCGCCACCTAAAAACAAAAACACGTACCCCAAAAAAATCTTTAAAGCAGGACAAGCAAAATGACTTGGGCTCCCCACGTTACTGTTGCGGCAGTTATTGAGCACGAAGGCCGCTATTTAGTCGTTAAAGAAATAGACCAAGGCATTACTGTTTTTAACCAACCCGCAGGCCACCTTGAAGCCAACGAAACACTCACTGACGCTGCTATTCGTGAAACCCTCGAAGAAACTGGCTGGATAGTCAAAATCGACTACTTAATTGGCATCAGCCGCTATATCGCGCCAGCCAATCAAGCTACCTATATTCGCTTTACCTTCGCAGCAACGGCCATCGAGCTCACCGCGAATGCCGTTTTAGATGAAGGGATTATTGAGGCCGTTTGGTTAACCAAAGATCAACTGATCACCAGCCAAGCTCTACTGCGTAGCCCGCTGGTGCTAAACGACATCGAACGTTTTGAGCGCGGCGATAAACTACCGCTCAGTTGTTTATTTGATCATCCAACCCAATAATTTCGGTGCGTATCCACACCATTTCTGAATCACTTTCACCGCCAAAACCCTAGATAAACGCTATGAATACAATCTCCCAATCCAGCACTCCAAAAATCATCGTCGGTATGTCTGGTGGCGTTGACTCATCCGTCGCTGCACTTCTGCTTAAAGAGCAAGGCTTTGAGGTGGAAGGACTGTTCATGAAAAACTGGGACGAAGATGACGGCACCGAATACTGCACCGCCAAACAAGATTTAAGCGATGCCAGTGCCGTTTGCGAACGCATGGGAATCCCGCTACACACCGCCAATTTTGCCAGCGAATATTGGGACAACGTTTTTGAGTATTTTTTAGAAGAATACAAGCTCGGACGCACACCAAACCCCGACATCCTTTGCAACCGCGAAATCAAATTCAAAGTGTTTATGCAATACGCCGAACGCTTAGGCGCCAACCACATTGCGACGGGCCACTACGCCCAAGTCGTGCCCTCGTCCAATCCAGAGCAAACACAGCTGTTAAAAGGGTTAGACGACAATAAAGATCAGTCTTATTTTTTGCACGCCGTGCACGCCAAAGAGTTTGCCAAAACGCTATTTCCCATTGGCGGTCTCGAAAAACCACACGTGCGCGCCATTGCCGAAAAACACAACCTAATCACCCACAACAAAAAAGACAGCACCGGCATTTGTTTTATTGGCGAGCGCCGTTTTAAAGATTTTCTTGCCCAGTATCTACCCGCTCAACCCGGCAATATCATCACCGAGACAGGCAAAATTATCGGCGAGCATCAAGGTTTGATGTACCACACCATCGGCCAACGCCAAGGCCTCGGTATTGGCGGCGTTTCCGGCGCGCCCGAAGAACCTTGGTATGTAGCCGTAAAAGATTTGAGCCAAAACGAACTGATCGTTGTACAAGGTAAATACCATCCACTTTTAATGGCCGATACGCTCTATACCGAAGCACCGCACTGGATTAACCCTACGCAACTCCATCAACCCCTGCAATGCCACGCCAAAACACGCTACCGCCAACCCGACCAAGCCTGCACAGCTGAGCCTCATGGCAATGGACTAAAGGTAACTTTCGCAGAGCCACAACGCGCTATTACACCCGGCCAATACGCTGTGTTTTATGAAGGTAATCGCTGTTTAGGTGGCGCTATCATTCAATCTGCATTAACGACAAAGGCTTAAGCCATTAATGAACAGCCCACATGATCACCGCGCGATTGCGCTGGCTGGCCTCAGCCAAGCCCTTGGTTTAGTCCACTCGCTCGCCACAACAGGCTATTTGAATACCAAAAGCTTCGAAACCTGTTTAACAAGCTTATTCATTACCAACCCCGAGCAAACACTGGATGTTTACGGCGGCGATATTGGCCAGCTCGAAAAAGGCCTAGAGCAACTTCAACACCTGATCAGCCAGCGCACAAACCCAACAAATAAACATTTGATTCAATACGCGGTGGGCATCCACACACTCACCAAACGACTGCTCAAAGACAACCGCATGCTAGACAAAATCAGCACGCGTTTAGACGAAGCTAAAAAACAAAGTGAACACTTTGGAGGCTTAAATCACGATAACGTGATCGCTAATATCGCCGACATTTATAGCTCGACCATCAGCACTTATAGCTACCGAATCCAAGTGAAGGGCGAACACAGCCATCTAAACCAAAAAAGAGTCGCCGATCAAATACGCACATTGCTTTTAGCGGCCATTCGCGCAGCGATTTTGTGGCGCCAAACTGGCGGTACGCCCTTCAATCTTGTATTTAATAGCGGCAAACTGCTGGCGGCTACCGAAGAGCTACTAGAACAAAGTAAAAAATCTAATCTTTCAAAGACTTAGATAACCAAAGCACTCAACACCGGTACGTAAATCTAACCCGCCAGCTTTAGCTGGTGGTTGTTGAGTTTTTTTTGCTGAATGGTTACAAATAATTAAGCAATCTTACCGGTGGTGCGCACACGTTTACTGCCTTTAACCACTGCAGTGTTGGCGAGCCTTTTATTTTTGATATGACTGTCAATGGCATTTTTACTGGCGATTAATAAGCCTGCCACAATAAATGCACCGGGCGGTAATACGGCCACTAAAAAGTTAGGGTAATCGCCACCAAAAATGTGCAGGGTAAAATCAATGCCTTCGCCGAGTAATAAATGCATATCGGCAAATAACGTACCTTGGCCAATCACTTCGCGAATACCGCCAATAACCACCAAAACTAAACAAAAACCGAGGCCCATCATAAAACCATCAACCGCCGAAGGCAGTGGGCCGTTTTTGCAGGCAAAGGCATCGGCGCGGCCCAAAATAATACAGTTGGTCACAATCAACGGAATAAAAATACCGAGGATTTGGTAAAGCTCAAAGGTGTAAGCCTGCATTAATAATTCGGTGCAGGTAGTGAAGGCGGCAATAATCATTACAAAGGTCGGTAATTTAATTGCGTCGGTGACAGAGTTGCGAATTAAGGATACCGCTACGTTGGAGCCAATTAATACCAACATGGTCGCAAGCCCTAAACCTAAAGCATTCACAACCGAGCCGGAAACCGCGAGTAATGGGCATAAGCCTAAAAGTTGCACTAACGCGGGGTTGTTTTTCCATAAACCTGTTTTGGCTATATCGCCGTAATTAATCGCGTTGACCGTTTTATTGTCGTCGCTCATGGGACTATCTCCATTATTTCTGCTGTTTCGTTCGCAACAGGAATATCTTTTAACCAATTATTTTTTTGTAACTCAAATAATTCGAGTGTTTTTTTTACGCGTTTTACCACTGCGCGCGGGGTAATGGTGGCGCCAGTGAATTGATCAAAATGACCGCCATCTTTTTTGACTTTCCAGTGTGCGAGGCTGGGATTCTTTAAGGATAAATTATCGAAGCTGTGAATCCACGGTGATTTACGCAAATCAATTTTGTCGCCAAGGCCGGGCGTTTCTTTATGGCTTAAGGTGCGTACGCCTGCAAGCGTGCCATCTAAATTAATGGCCACTATCATTTTAATATCGCCGCTGTAACCATCGTGCGCCATGCTAGGGATCACTAAAGCGATGGCTTGGCCATCCCATTTGGCGACGTTGATGGTGGTAGGTGTTGTAAGTCCCAAGGCGTGGCTGTCGTCAATGTTTAAGGTTATTACATCCCTCAGCATGTCGTTGTTGTGGCGCGATTTAGGAATTAAATCAACTAACGCGGCGCTAGCGGCTTTGCGTTCTTCGGCGGCAATTTGTTCTTTTGTGCTTTGGAAGGTGACGGCAATAATTCCAGCCGTCACCACTGCAAACGCGCCGAGAATAAAACTGTTTTTAGTGATGGATTTACCGAGCATTATTTGTCCTCGCTGTAGTCGGTCGCGCGTTTTGCACGCTTGTGGCCATAGGTGCGAGGCACGGTGTAATAATCAATAAAGGGCGCGGCAAAATTCATTAATAAAACGGCAAATGCCACGGCGTCGGGGTAATTGCCCCATACTCGAATGATATATACCAAGGCGCCAATGAATGCGCCGTAAATTAAGCGGCCTTTATGGCTGGTGGCCGAGGTGACAGGGTCGGTCACAATAAAAAAAGCACCCAGCATGGTGGCGCCAGAAAACAAATGCAAAATAACCGAGCCGCCACTTTCAGAGCTGCCACTATCGTAAAAAATAATGCTCATGAGTGCGATGCTCGCGAGCATCGCAATGGGTGCATGCCAAGTAAAAACACGGCGCGCGAGCAAGAATAGCCCACCGACTAAAAATGCCACATTGACCCATTCATAACCGGCGCCGGCAAATTGGCCCAATGCAAAAATGGGTTGTTGGTAAATATCACTGGCGGTTAAACCTGTGGCTTGTTTAAAACTATCAAGCGGCGTGGCGGTGGTAATGCCATCGAATAAACCTTGCCCTAAAAAGACATGATTCAATAATTGTGCAATATCAAAAAGTGGTGCGGCCGTGGTTAGGTTTGCTGGCGCTAACCATTGTGTCATTTGTTGTGGAAAGGCGATAAGGAGCACCACATAACCCACCATGGCAGGGTTAAAAGGGTTGTAACCCAAACCGCCGTAAAGTTGTTTGGCAATGACAATACTAAAAAACATGCCGGTCGCAATCAGCCACCAACTACTGGCTGGCGGCATCGCAATGGCTAATAGCACGGCGGTTAATAGCGCACTTAAATCGCCTAAATAAAAACCGATAGGGCGATGGCGAAATTTTAAAATTAGCGCTTCAAAACCTAAACCAAAAATAATGGCCAGCACTAAATTGCTGAGTGTCCCTAAACCAAAAAAATAGCTCAATACAAAGATGCCGGGAACCGTCGCAATAATCACATCGCGCATAACGCGGGTGGTGGTATTGGGATTGTGTGAGTGAGGTGATGAAGCGCGAACAAAAGTCATAGGTCAGCCAAAAATAAAATAAGGCAAAAAAATAACCCAGAGGATTAGTCTCTGGGTTTAAAGCTCATTAATATTTAAAAAAATAAAAGAAGCGTAAATATGTCGAGGCTTATATTTTTTCTCTTTGATGAATATGCACATCGCGTTGCGGGAATGGGATGCTAATGCCATTAGCGTCAAAACTATTTTTAATGGCTTCTAGTAATGCCCAGCGCACAACCCAGTAATCGTCAGTGGCTACCCAAGGGCGAACAATAATATTGACACTGCTTTCGCCTAACTCGTTAACGGCTACAACGGCCTCGGGATCTTTTAAAATACGCTGGTCGGCCAATACAACTTGCATGATTAATTCGCGTGCTTTTTTCATGTCGTCGCCGTAACTAATGCCAATCACTAGGTCAACACGGCGTGTGGGGTTGGCTGAATAGTTAGTGATGGTATCACCGTAAATCTGTGAGTTGGGCACTATGACTTTTTTGTTGTCGCCAGTTTTTAATATGCTGTTAAACACTTCGATGCTTTCAACGGCACCAGCAATACCGGCTACTTCTACAAAATCCCCAATCTTAAAAGGCTTGAATAAAATCAGCATTACGCCCGCTGCAAAATTAGACAGTGAATCTTTTAATGCTAAACCCACCGCTAAACCTGCAGCACCTAATAAAGCAAGGAGTGAGGTGGTGTTAACACCGAGTTGTTCGATGGCAACCAGTGCAATGACAAAGGTAAACAGCGTGCCCAAAATGGCAACAATAAAGCCGCGCAGTGCGACGTCCATTTTGCGTAAGGTCATGGCTTTGTCGATGAATTTGACGATATAGCCAGAGATCCATTTGCCAATAACATAAATACCAATCGCAATGGCTACATTGATTAAAAATGGAATGACTTGATCAATCCAGGCTCCATCCGCGAAAAATGCTATTAGTTGTTCAATCATGTGTAACTCCTAGTCAGTGTTAAAAAAGTCAGTATTAAAAAAGTCAGTGTTAAAAAAGTCAGTGTTAAAAAATGGCGGGTGTAAAGCTGCTTTCCTCTATTTCTTGTGTGTCCTTGCGTGTTAGCTCGTCCCTTCGGCTTGCAGGGCTAACATTTTTTGCTCAAGTTTTTCTACGCTTGCGGCAAAGGCCTCGATGTTTTCATCGTTGTCTTCTTGGGCTTTAGCGAGGCGTTCTTTGGCTTTTAGCCAGCGTTGTTCCAAGGATTGTATTGCGGCCGCTTGTTTTTGTTCGGGAGTCATTGCCGCAGCGGCTTGCGCTTTTTGTTTGGCGCGTTCAATGGCGGCATTAGCGGCATCATTACTGGTACCGGCGTTTACGGTTTGATCTGGACTTTGCGGCGCTGAACTTTGTTGTATCGCATTTAACGCCTGCTCGGCTTCGATCACTTTTTGTTTGAGCTTTTCAACGCCCTGTGTGAGTGCATCGGCAGTCGCTTTACCTTCAGCTTTGGCCTCGGCCCATTTTTCTTCGGCGGTAGCAAGGCGCTTTTGCAAGGTCGCTAAGCTTTTTTGCGCTAAGTCTATGGGGCTTGCGTTAAGTTTTTCGGTCACTTTTGATATTTGATTTTCGATAACAGTCGATGTGTTGGTGCCGATGGCGGCAATTTTAGTTTGCGTCTCGTTGAGTGATTGCTGTGTTTGTTTAATTTGCGCGGCAAACTTTTCGCGGCGGGTTTCATCTTGTTCGCTGCTGATCTGGCCTTCTAGGCGCGCTATTCGGCTATTTAAGCTTTCGAGTGTGCGCGCCAAACGTGCATGTTCTTGCGCGGGATTGGGCGTTTGTTTGGCAGCGGCATCTACGGCGTTGGCCACTAAATCATTCAAAATGCGGCTATTGGCGGTATTGCTAGTCGATTCGGCGTTTATGTCGGCTAGGCGTGCTTTATTGCGTTCGGCAACGGCTTTACGCTCTTGGCGTTTGGCTTCTTTGGCGGCTTCTTCTTCGGCTAAGCGCTCTTGGCGGCGCTCGAAGCGTTCGCGGGCTTGGTCGGATTTTTTCTTATCGAGGTCGGCTTGGCGTATATCGCCTTTGGCCGAGCGGTAGTACTGCACCAGCGGAATCGTGCTGGGGCAAACATAGGCGCAGGCACCGCATTCGATGCAGTCAAATAGATTGTGGCTTTTAAGTTTGCTGTGATCGTCGGCGCGGGCGTACCAATAAAGTTGCTGCGGTAATAATCCGGCGGGGCAAGCATCGGCGCAGTGGCCGCAGCGAATACAGGCTTGCGCGGGCGGCGCGGGCGGCATTTCGGCGTGGCTGGGCACCAATAAACAGTTGGTGGTTTTTACCACGGGGATTGAGGTTTGTTCTATCGCAAAGCCCATCATTGGGCCGCCAATAATCAAGCTGGCGTTGCGGCGCGCGTTGTAACCATTGTGGTCCAACACATGCTGGATTGGTGTACCAATGCGCACGCGCATATTGCGTTGCGTGGTTAAGGCTTGGCCAACGATGGTCGTAATTCGCTCGATCAGTGGCTCGCCGTAACGCACGGCACGCCACGCGGCTACAGTGGTGCCGACGTTGTGCAACACAATGCCGAGTGCGGCGGGTAGTTGGCCGCTGGCGACCTCTTGGCCGGTGAGAATATAAATTAGCTGTTTTTCGCCACCCGAGGGGTATTTGGTGGGAAAGCTGGCAATTTGAATGTTGGTGTTTTGAGCGGCGGCTTTTAGCGCGGTAATGGCTTCGGGTTTGTTATCTTCTACACCAATAATAACTTGCGGCGAATGACCAAGAATATGCGCCAACAGCTGCGATCCGGCGATCACTTCTTCGGCGTAGGTTTGCATCAATATATCATCGGCGGTGATGTAGGGTTCACATTCAGTGCCGTTGATAATGAGGGTATGAATGGGCGTGCTGCTTTTGGGGTTGAGCTTTACTGCCGATGGAAAGCCCGCGCCGCCCATACCCACTAAACCTGCGCCGCGAATTTTTTCGATCAGCGTTGGGTGGTCAAGGCTGTAAGGGTTTTCGGTGGCGATAAGCTCGCAGGCTTCATCATTGCCATCGGCCTGCAGCACAATGCAGGGGGCTTTTAAACCGGATGGATGGGCAATAAAACGGTCTTCGATGGCGGTAATTAGGCCGGATGTCGGCGCATGCAAGCTGGCGCTAAAAATACCTTCGGCATCGGCGATGCGCTGGTATTTTTTTACCCTATCGCCAACGCGCACCAAAGGCAACGAGGGCGCGCCAATGTGTTGGTTAAGCGGCAGAATGTATTCGTCGGCTAGCGGGCAATTAATTAACGGCAGCTTGAGCGATTGGCTTTTGTTTTCGGCGGGGTGAACGCCGCCGGGCAGCTCCCATGTTTTCGTTATGTTTCTGGGAATCGTGCTGACTGTACTGATGGGCTTAGGCGTGCTGGTCATGCGGCGGCCTCCGCTGGGGTGCGGTCGCTCGCAATAATGTTGCTGGGTTTTTGCCAGCTCCATTGTTGTACGCCTTGGGTAACGGGCAGCATGTCGATGCAATCCACAGGGCAGGGCTCTACACACAAATCACAGCCCGTGCATTCGCTTTCGATAATGGTATGCATCTTTTTTTGCGCGCCGACTATGGCATCTACGGGGCAGGCTTGAATGCACTTGGTGCAGCCAATGCAGTCTTCTTCACGAATAAATGCGACTTTCTTGATGTCGGTTACTTCGCCGTGTTCGGCATCCAGCGAGGGCGCTTCTACACCGAGTAAATCGGCGAGCGCGTTAATGGTACTTTGGCCGCCGGGCGGGCAATGGTTAATCGCTTCGCCGTCAACAATCGCTTGCGCATAGGGTTTGCAGCCTGGGTGGCCGCATTGGCCGCATTGTGTTTGCGGCAGTAATGCATCAATTTGCTCGACTAAAGGGTCGCCTTCGACCTTGTATTTAACCGCAGCAAAACCCAATACCGCGCCAAAAACCAGCGAAAGCAACGCCATTACGGCAAGCGCGCCCCACACGGGGTTATTTATTAACCACACTAACATGCGATAAATTCCGGTTAGACCAAGCCTGCAAAGCCCATAAATGCGAGTGACATCAGCCCCGCCGTAATCATGCCGATGGCGGCGCCTTTAAAGTGGGTGGGCACGTCGGCCACCGCGAGGCGCTCGCGCATGGCCGAAAATAAAATCAAGACCAGTGAAAACCCAATGGCGGCACCAAAGCCATAAAGTGCCGATTGGCTAAAACTATGGAGCTTGTTGGTATTTTGCAGCGCCACACCCAAGACCGCACAATTGGTGGTGATCAGCGGTAAAAAGACGCCTAAAACGCGGTACAGCAAGGGGCTGGTTTTTTCGATAAACATCTTGGCAAATTGCACCACCGCGGCAATGACCAAAATAAAACTGATGGTTTTTAAAAAACCTAAACCCAAAGGTTCGAGCAGCCACGCATGCACCATGTAGCTGCAAATACTGGCCAGCGTTAATACAAAGGTAGTGGCGGCGGCCATGCCGATGGCGGTCTCGAGTTTGTTAGAGACCCCCATAAAAGGGCACAAACCTAAAAACTGCACCAGCACAAAATTGTTAACCAATACGGCGCCGATAAAGATGACAAAAAAATCCGTCATTACATCACTCTCATGCCCGCTTGGGCGCCAGCGTGAGGTTCAAGAATAAACAGGTCTTTACCGCCGGGGCCTGCGGCCAGCACCATGCCTTCGCTCATGCCGAATTTCATTTTACGGGCCGCAAGATTGGCAACCATCACGGTGTGTTTGCCTATCAAAGCTTCGGGCTCGTAAGCGCTTTTAATGCCTGCAAACACATTGCGGGCTTCGCCAATATCGAGCGTTAAGCGCAGTAGTTTAGCGGCGCCTTCAACGTGCTCGGCATTGACGATTTTGGCGATACGTAAATCGACTTTGGCAAAATCGTCAAAACTGATTTCGGCAGCGATGGGGTCTTTTTCTAGCCATTCGTTGTGTGCGCTAGCCGGTGCTGGTGCGGCTTCTTTACTGGCTTCGATCATGGCTTCCACCGCTTTGGGGTCAACGCGGGTCATTAAGGGCGTGAACTCATTGATGTTGTGGCCAGCCAAGTAAGTGAGCTCTTCGTTCCAGTTAAGCGTGGTGCCCAAAAAGGCTTCGGCGGCGGCCCCTGTGGTTGGCAGAATCGGTTTTAAAAAAGTCATTAAGGCGGCAAAGCAGTTAATGCCAAGGCTACACACGGCTTGCACCTGCTCGTTATTGGCGGGGTCTTTGGCTAAGGCCCAAGGTGCCATGTCGGCGATATATTCGTTGGCGGCATCGGCCAGTGCCATAGTTTCGCGCATGGCTTTGCCAAATTCGCGGGCCTCGAATAAGCCTGCAATCACGCTATTGGCTGCAACAAACTTGTCCCAAAGGGCGGGGTTGGGGTTGGCCGTGGCCAAGGTGCCGCCGGCTTTGGTAATAAACTTGGCGGTACGGCTGGCAATATTCACCACCTTACCCACCAAATCGCTGTTGACTCGGGCGACAAAATCTTCGAGGTTTAAGTCGATATCATCGACGCCGCCGGTGAGTTTGGTGGCGTAGTAATAACGTAAATATTCGGGATCGAGGTGATCAAGGTAGGTGCGCGCATTAATAAAGGTGCCGCGCGATTTACTCATTTTTTTGCCGTCGACGGTTAGAAAGCCGTGGGCAAATACCTGTGTGGGCGTGCGAAATTTGGCGGAATCCAGCATGGCGGGCCAAAACAAGGCGTGGAAATTGATAATGTCTTTGCCGATAAAGTGATAAACCTCGGCGCTGCTGTCTTGTTGCCAGTAAGCGTCGAAATCGGCACCGGTGCGGTCGCAATAATTTTTAAAACTGGCTAAGTAACCGATGGGCGCATCGAGCCAGACATAAAAATACTTGCCGGTTTCGCCGGGAATTTCAAAACCAAAATAGGGCGCATCACGGCTGATGTCCCATTCTTGCAAGCCACTATCGAGCCATTCGGCGAGTTTGTTGGCCACCTCTGTTTGCAGGTGACCAGCGCGTGTCCACTCCTTTAAAAAAGCGGTAAATTCGGGCAGTTTAAAAAATAAATGCTTGGAGGCTTTAGCGACGGGCGTTGCGCCAGAGATGGCCGATTTGGCATCCAGTAAATCCATGGGCGAATAAGTCGCGCCGCAGGCTTCGCAGTTATCGCCGTATTGGTCGGGCGTTTTACACTTTGGGCATTTGCCTTTGATGTAGCGATCGGCCAAAAACAGTTGTTTTTCGGGGTCGAAGGCCTGCACAATTTCGCGCTCATTAATATGGCCGTTGGCTTTTAGGCGATTGTAAATAAGCTCGCTGAGTGCTTTATTTTCCGGCGAGTGGGTACTGTGGTAGTTATCAAACGCTATGGTAAAGCCCGCAAAATCGGCTTCGTGCTCGGCGCGTACACGGGCAATTTGCTCTTCGCTAGTGATGCCGTTTTTTTCGGCGGTGAGCATAATGGCAGTGCCGTGGGCATCGTCGGCACACACATAAATACAATCGTGCCCGCGCTGCTTTTGGAAGCGCACCCAAATGTCGGTTTGTATGGTTTCGACCATGTGACCCAAATGGATAGAACCATTGGCATAGGGCAGGGCGCTGGTGACTAAAATTTTGCGTGGGGTGCTCATTTTTGGGGCGAATCCTAGCGATTTTTTGGTAGCAACGTCCGCCGTTTGCTGTCGTCAGGACGCTAAAAAATGGCGCGCACTATAGCATTAGCGCAAGCAGAATGCATGAAGTCTGGCGCGCAGAGGTTTCAGTATAAAATTTGTGTGTCGTTGTCTGCGCTGTACCTAGTCTTGCTGAGCGGGCATACTTGCGCCCCTGTTAAAGCCCTCTCAGTAGGCATTTACCCGACCGAATAGTTAAAAGGCGTTACTCATGCATTTTATCGAGACCAAAATACCCGATGTAAAAATACTTGAACCTAAAGTATTTGGTGATGAGCGTGGTTTCTTTTTAGAAACCTTTCGCGCTGATGAATTTATCAAGGCCACCGGTGCTAAACCCTTTGTGCAAGATAATCACAGTAAATCGGTACAAGGGATTTTGCGCGGGCTGCATTATCAAACAACCCAAACGCAAGGCAAATTAGTGCGTGTGATTAGTGGTGCAGTATTTGATGTGGCGGTAGATATGCGTAAAGATTCGGCCACGTTTGGGCAGTGGGTGGGGGTCGAGTTATCAGCCGATAACAAACGCCAGCTTTGGGTGCCCGAAGGTTTTGCACACGGTTTTTATGTGATTACGCCCAGCGCCGAATTTGTGTATAAATGCACGGATTATTACCACCCTGAATCGGAGGCTTCTCTGAAGTGGAATGATCCGACGGTTGCGATTGATTGGCCCCTTGTGAGCGAGCAACCGCCTTTATTATCGGCAAAAGATCAAAAGGGTTTGGCCTTTGCCGACGCACCAAAATTTTAATCCTGCGGAACATTGAAGTGACTATGAAAATTTTAATTATTGGTAAAACAGGCCAGCTAGCGGCCGAGTTAGCCTCGTCTATTCCGGTGGGTGTTATCGCTAAAACTATGGGGCGCCCAGAGCTTGATGTGAGCGATGCGGCCTCGGTAATGGATGCTGTAATGGCGTTTGCGCCAGCGGTGGTGATTAATGCGGCGGCTTATACTGCTGTTGATGTCGCAGAATCTGATGCAGAAATGGCGTACTTGGTTAATGAACAGGGCGCAAAAAACATTGCTATGGCGTGTTTAGCGGTAGGGGCAAGATTGCTGCATGTCTCTACCGATTTTGTTTTTGGCAATACCAGTGCAGTTACGGCTAACGGCATTGCGCCATTATTGCCCGAAAGCCCTGCCGACCCCGTGAGTGTTTACGGCGCGTCTAAATTAGCGGGCGAGCAACAGATTCAAGCTTTGTTACCGACCCAAAGCGTAATTGTACGCACCGCGTGGGTGTATTCGGTATATGGCAATAATTTTGTCAAAACTATGCTGCGTTTAATGGCCAGCAAACCTCAGTTGGGTGTGATTTATGATCAAGTGGGTACGCCCACTTGGGCCAAAGGCTTGGCTACATGGCTTTGGGTTGTGGCGGAAAAACCGGAAGTTGCGGGTATTTTCCATTGGACTGATGCCGGCGTAACCTCGTGGTATGACTTTGCGGTGGCTATTCAAGAGCTAGCCATTGAAAAAGGTTTATTAACAGACGCTGTACCTATTAATGCATTACCAACTTCGGGCTACCCAACGCCCGCACAGCGCCCAAGTTATTCACTACTAGATAAAACCACGGCCGAGCAAGCTGCAGCTATAACGCCTATTCATTGGCGCCAACAGTTGGCCAAGATGCTGGATGAATTAGCGGCGATCGCATAATTCGATTTTTCTATTTTTAAATTGTAAATAACAGAAAGGACATTATGAAAACATTATTAGTGACTGGCGGTGCCGGCTTTATTGGCGCTAACTTTGTGCATTATTGGTTGGCGCAATATCCACAAGATAAAGTGATTGTGATTGATGCATTAACTTACGCAGGCAATATGGCTAACTTGGATTGTGTAAAAGATTGTGCGAATTTTTCGTTTGTGCACGGCGATATTTGTAACAGCGAATTAATTGAAAAAATCTTGCGTGACAATAGCGTGGATACCTTGGTGCATTTTGCGGCCGAGTCCCATGTTGATCGCTCGATTACCGGCCCCGATGCGTTTATCGAAACCAATATTTTGGGCACTTACAGTTTGCTAAAAGCGGCTAAAAAAGTGTGGCTGGATGGCGATAGTGTTTTACCGCACCGTTTTCATCACGTTTCTACCGATGAAGTTTATGGCACCTTAAGCGCTACTGATCCCGCCTTTACCGAAGAAACCGCCTACGCACCCAACTCACCTTATTCGGCCAGTAAAGCGGCATCTGATCATCTAGTGCGCGCTTATCACCACACTTATGGCTTGCAAGTAACGACCAGTAATTGCTCAAACAATTACGGTCCATTTCATTTTCCCGAAAAATTAATTCCTTTAGTGATTACTCACATTCTGCACGATAAACCCTTGCCGATTTACGGCGATGGTCAGCAAATTCGCGATTGGTTATATGTGAGTGATCATGCCTATGGTATTGATTTGGTTTTAAATAAAGGCCGCGTGGGCGAGAACTACAATATTGGCGGTAATAACGAGTGGGCTAACCTCGATATTGTCACCACGATTTGTGCTTTGATGGATACGCAATTTAAAAATAATGCGCAATTAGCCGAACAATTTCCTTTGGCCAGCGCCGCCAAAAAAGGCGATAGCAAAAGTTTAATTACCTACGTAAAAGATCGCCCCGGTCACGACCGCCGTTATGCCATTGATGCGACTAAAACCAATAATGAATTAGGTTATCAACCTAAAGAATCCTTTGAAACGGGTATCGCTAAAACGGTGGCTTGGTATTTAAATAACGAAACATGGTGGCGCGCTGTAATGGATGGCAGTTACAAAGACTGGATTCAAGCGCAATATAATTAACATCATTGACCTTAGTGAACCATCGAAATAACAACAAGCTTGTTTTAACGACAGAGATTTTTTTATGCGCAAAGGTATTATTTTAGCGGGTGGCAGTGGTACACGACTTTATCCGCTTACTCAGGTTGTTAGTAAGCAGTTAATGCCTGTCTACGATAAACCCATGATTTATTATCCCTTAGCAACCTTAATGCAAGCAGGGATCCGCGAAGTGCTAATTATTACCACGCCCGCTGAAAATGCGCGATTCCAAGAATTGTTAGGCGATGGCAGCCAATTTGGTATTTCAATCGCGTATCAAGTGCAGCCTTCGCCCGATGGTTTAGCGCAAGCCTTTATTTTGGCCGAAGAATTTTTAGCTGGGCAGGCGGCGGCGTTGGTCTTGGGCGATAACCTTTTTTATGGCCATGATTTAGTTAATTCATTACAGTCTGCCGCTGCCAAAACCGAGGGCGCAACTGTATTTGGTTATCACGTGGCCAACCCTCGCGCTTATGGTGTGGTTGAGTTTGATGCCACCGGTAAAGTGTTGAGCATTGAAGAAAAACCTGTACAGCCCAAAAGTAATTATGCAGTTCCTGGTATTTATTTTTTTGATGAAAAGGTAGTGGCGTATGCTAAAGCGGTTAAGCCTAGCCCGCGTGGCGAGCTAGAAATTGCTGATGTAATTTCTATGTATTTAGCGCAAGGCGATCTGGATGTTGAAGTGATGGGGCGTGGTACAGCGTGGTTGGATACCGGCACCCACGACGATTTATTAGCGGCGGCACAATTTATTGCCACGCTCGATAAACGCCAAGGCTTAAAAGTGAATTGCCCCGAAGAAGTGGCCTATCGCAATCAATGGATTACCGCTGACCATTTACGCAAAATTGCCGAACCCTTACGAAAAAGTGGTTATGGTGAATATTTATTGCGTTTAATTGATAGTCGCGTTTTTTAAAACCTTTAATCAGCCGCGTTTATGCGGCTGATTATTTTAAATAATTATGCCATCCCATTCTTTAATTCTCCCCAATCCTCCTGCCTGCCAACGCCTTGTCATCGCTTTAAGCGGTGGCGTCGATTCTATGGTTTTGCTGCACTGGTTAAGTGTTTGGCAGCGGCTTCATCGACCATCATTACCTTTATTGGCGATCCATGTGAATCATGGTTTGTCGGCCAATGCCGAGGCGTGGCAAAACTTTGTGGGCGATTTTTGTACGCGCGAAAATATTCCATTAGAAGTGGAATATGTAACGGTTTTAAATGCGGGCGAGGGTATTGAACAAGCCGCTAGAAAGGCACGTTATAGCGCTTTTGAAAAACATTTAAAACTGGGCGATTTATTGGTGATGGGGCACCACGCGAATGATCAGGCCGAAACTTTTTTATTGCGTTTAATGCGAGGGGCTGGCGTGCAAGGTTTATCGGCCATGCCGCCGTTACGAAAACTTAATCATGGGCTATTGTGGCGGCCTTTTTTATCGACACCCAAACAAGATTTGCTCGCCTATGCGCGCACCCACCAACTTCAATGGGTCGAAGACGAAAGTAATCAACAGCAAAAATACAGCCGCAATTTTTTGCGCACGAGTGTTTCACCTTTATTAGCGCAGCACTGGCCCGACGCTACAGTAAAAATTAATCATGCGGCAGTGCATTTACAAGAAGCCCAAAACTTGCTGGATGAATACGCTGCGCAAGATTTAATGGCTGCCGATCCTCGACGGGAAAAACTGGGTTGCTCCTTGTGTTTAATCGCGCTGGCGGCTTTTTCTTGGTCTCGGCAAAAACAATTAATCCGTTATTGGTTAAAAAGTTTGGGTTATTTAGCGCCCGAGGCTATTCATTTTGATGAGCTGTGTAAAATTATTTTTGCAAAAAACGACGCCAAACCTATGTTGCAGATCGGGTATTACACGTTTTCCCGTTTTAAGCAGCGCTTATATATTTTGCCGAAGCTCACAATTATCACCACCACAGAGCCTGTAATTTTTTCTGATGAAGTTTTTTTACCCGATGGTAGTGTTTGCCGCGTTGAAGGTTTAGCGCAAGCGCACACCATCACCGTAAAATGGCGCCAAGGCGGTGAGCGTGCTCATCCCGAAGGCCGTGGGCATTCACAAACGCTTAAAAAATTACTGCAAGAGTACCAAGTGCCACCTTGGTTGCGCGAACGCGTGCCCTTGCTCTTCATCAATGACACCTTAATTGCGGTGGCAGATTATTGGCTAGAGCAGGGTGCTAAAGCGATGTTTGGTGCAAATTTAACCGTCTCTTGGCGTTTTGACAGCACGATCTAACTTGTTGAAATTTAAGTCTAAAAATATATCTCTACATCCATCTTTAACGCTTCGTCAACGTAATTTTCTTTGAAAAAAGCTTTCAAGTTTTAGCCTTTCGGGCCGTCAAACAGAGTATGAGCCGGTTGAGCTGTATTTTATTTGAGGGTTTTATCATGTCATTAGTTTGTTCTTCATTAGTTGATGTTATCCGTACCCGTAAAGCCTTACAGAGCGCTTTTGAGTCGGGGGATTGGGATGCTGTACGATTTTTTGATGAACGCCTTGTCCGCATGATGGATACGGCTTTTTCGGATGATGAACGCGATAATGGTTCGTTAGTCGGTGAGTTAGAAAAAGTGTTGGCGCTTTACGCTCGCGTGGTTACCGCATTGCCGGAGGCCGCCGCTCAGCGTTGGTTATGCGCTACACAGCCGGTTTAGGTCGCGGCAAACATTGTCGCTCAAGCTAAGGTCTTTAAAAGTCTTAGCTTTTTGTAACTATTCAGCTATCGAATTAAATCAGGTGAATTCCACGTAAAAATGCAGTTGGGTGGTTGTTTTCAGGGCATTTAAGCGTCGGGAGCGCTTGTATAGCGCCCATGGATGGCTTGAGCGGCCCAGAAAATAACCGCGCAACTGCATTTAGGCTCAGTGCTGAATAGTTACAGCTTTTTTTGCTTTTTAAAGCCTATTAATCTCGCCAAGGGGTGCTTGTTTTAAAGGCCCTTTTTTGCGCCAAATCAGTATAATGCGCGCTTATTTAAGCAAGCGGGAGGCGCGATCTTGGAAAGTTTATATCTTCTTATTCCGATCGCCATAGTGCTGGTCTTTGTGGCGGTTGTGATCTTTTTTTGGGCCGTAAAATCGGGCCAGTATGATGATCTTGACACCGAAGGCCGTCGCATTTTATTTGATGATCCTCTTCCTTCTTCAGCACCGAATAAGCTTGTGCTAACAGCTAAGCCCCCAGAAGAAAAAACGTCGACCTCCAATGCTGATAAGGGGTCTTCGAATGGTTGAACTTTTTATCACCGCGCTGCTGTTAGGTTTGATGGGCGCTGGCCATTGTTTGGGTATGTGCGGTGGTTTTGCGGCGGCGTTGGCCTATGCCTTGCCACCACAAAACACCACTAAAAAAATCTTTTTGTTGCTGTCTTACAATCTTGGTCGCATTAGCAGTTATGCCATCATGGGCGGCTTAGTTGCCGCCAGTCAAAATGCCCTGTTTGATTCGGGTTATCCCTTCGCGCGCACAGTTGCGGGTCTCTTGTTAATTGCCACAGCCTTGTATTTAGCCAACATCTGGACGGGCATTGTTTGGCTGGAGCGCGGTGGTCGCAAAATATGGCGCTACTTACAGCCTATCAGCCAAAAGCTATTGCCGGTCTATACCCCTCCTAAAGCTTTTGCTTTAGGTATGGTTTGGGGTTGGTTGCCTTGTGGTTTGGTGTATTCGATATTGGCATTAGCGGCAACACAAGCCAGCGCACTAGAGGGCAGTTTGACTATGGCCGCATTTGGTATGGGAACATTGCCCGCCGTATTTGCCGGTGGTCTGGCAGCGGCTTGGGTGCGTGAATGGTTAAGTAAACGCTGGTTTAGCTTAAGTTTGGCACTGTGTTTTGGCTTATTTGGTGTTTGGACAATTGCGGCTGCTTGGCATCACCATGGCCATCATCACGGTCATCATATGGACATGAATGATTCGAGCATCGACCACATGAATCATTCGAACATGGATCATTCGAACATGGATCATTCGAACATGGATCATTCGAACATGGATCATAGGAGTGCCATGCCCGCCGAATCGGCAAGCTCAGTCGGTGCGAGCACAGTTAATGAGCGTGCTTCACACGAGCATCATGAATACATTGACTAAGGCTTCACTTTTATTGTCGCGCATCACTCACAGCCTTTGACCGGATCCGATGCTAATAAATAGTAATTTTGTTCTTTGAATCTTATTGTTAGAAAAATAATCATGATAAAACTCACAAGCTTAGGCTTGCAGCGCGGCCATAAAATTTTACTCGAGCAGGCCAATGCGACTGTTCATCCTGGTGAAAAAATCGGTGTAATTGGCGCCAATGGCAGCGGTAAATCCAGCCTTTTTAAATTATTGATTGGTCAATTAACGGTCGACAGTGGCGATTTGTTTATTCCTAGCAGCTGGCAAATTGCACACATGGCGCAGGAAGTGGGTGCTGGTGATCGCACCGCTCTCGAGTATGTACAAGACGGTGATAAAGAGCTGCGCGATATCGAAGCGCAAATTGCTTTGGTGGGCGATGACGGCGAAAAACTTGCCAATTTATATGCGCTTTACGAGCATATTGAAGGCTATAGCGCTGCCGCAAGAGCGATGCAATTACTGCATGGTTTGGGTTTCTCGGGTACCGATGGCGATCGTCCTGTGGCCGATTTTTCGGGTGGTTGGCGTATTCGTTTAAATCTGGCGCAGGCGTTAATGTGCCGCTCCGATTTGCTGTTGCTCGATGAACCTACCAACCACTTAGACTTAGATGCCACGCTGTGGTTAGAACAACGTTTAAAACAATACAGTGGCACCTTGTTAATTATTTCGCACGATCGCGATTTCCTCGACAACGTAGTTACAGGTATCGTCAATTTTGAAAATACGCAATTAATTAGTTACAGCGGTAATTATTCAGCTTACGAGCGCCAAAAAGCCGAGCGCTTGGCGCAGCAGCAATCGGCCTTTGAAAAACAACAAGAGCGTGTTGCCGAGATCGAAAGTTTTGTGCGTCGTTTTCGCGCCAAAGCCACTAAAGCTAAACAAGCGCAAAGCCGCTTAAAAGAATTAGAGCGCATGGAGCAATTATCGCCTGCGCATATTGATTCGCCCTTTAATTTCCGTTTCCCCGTGCCCGAGCGCATCCCGCAACAATTAATTACTCTCAGCCAAGCTAATTTAGGTTATGGCGATAAGGTACTTTTGAATAATGTTCAGCTCAGCATCCACGGTAATTCGCGCTTAGGTTTGTTGGGCGCAAATGGTGCCGGTAAATCGACACTGATGAAAACCCTGATGGGCGGCCAAACATTATTAGCCGGTGACCGGGTTGAAGGCGCGCATTTAAAATTGGGGTATTTTAATCAGCATCAATTAGAAGCATTGGATATGGATGCCTCGTGTGCGCTGCATTTACAGCGCATTTCGCCCAAAGCGTCTGAGCAAGAAGTTCGCAATTTTTTAGGGGGTTACGATTTTTGCGGTGATCGCGCTTTTGAATCGATTCGGCATTTTTCGGGTGGTGAAAAAGCCCGCCTGGCGATTGCTATAGTCGCTTGGCAAAAACCCAATTTATTATTATTGGACGAGCCCACCAACCATTTAGATTTAGAAGTTCGTCACGCCTTAACGCTCGCACTCCAGCAATACGACGGCGCGGTAGTATTGGTATCGCATGATCGCCATTTACTGCGAAATTCGGTAGAGGAGTTTTTATTGGTCGATGAGGGCAGGGTTGATATTTTTGATGGCGATCTACACGACTACGAACAATGGCTACTGACTAAAGATAAAAACACAAAATCTACTGCCGAGGCCAGCGAGCCGGATAAAAACAACAAGAAATCCGAGCGACAAAATAGCGCCGCTTTACGTGCCCAATTAAAACCACTAACCAATGCGGTTAAAAAACTCGAAAAAGAACTCGATACGCTGCAGTCGCAATTAATAAAAGTCCAAGAGCGATTATCGGATCCTGATATTTATACCGCTGGTGGTAATGTGCTTGAGCAAGCGTTAAAAAAACAGACAGAATTGGCCGCAAAGCTAGCCATCTGTGAAGAAGAGTGGATGCAAAAAAGTGAAGAGCTGGAAGCCTTAAATGAAGGTAATTAATCCACTACTCAATTGTGAATAGTGTGAGTTATTATCAGAAATAATGTTAAGCCAATGTTGAATTTAAGGCGTCGCTCCAATGGCCAACAGTGAAACTGTCGATAAAATATTACATGCGGCAACCATTTTATTTGCCGAGCGAGGTTTCGCTGAAACCTCATTAAGAACCATCACTCATATGGCTGACGTTAATTTAGCGGCGGTTAATTATCACTTTGGTTCTAAAAAAGCGCTGATTCAAGCGGTTTTTTCGCATTTTTTAGCCCCTTTTTGCGAAGCACTCGATGCTAATTTGGGATTGATCGACCCTAAAAAACCTACCGTGCGCGCTGTTTTGTTGGCCATGGGCGAGGCGTTTTTGGCGACACAAAAAAAAACCGGCGAACGCCCCGAGCGTTTTGCCCGTTTAATGATGTTGGCTTACACTCAATCGCAAGAGCATTTGCGCCAGCATTGCTCTAACCGTTATGGCGGCACCTTAAAACGCTTTATTAATTTATTACAAGTTGCGGCACCTAATCGTGATTGCACAGAATTTTATTGGCGCATGAATTTTATGTTAGGTGCGGCGTTGTTTACTTTATCAAGTATTGAATCGATTGTTGCGCTGTTGGGCAAATCGCCTGACGATGTGTCGTTGGATGAGGTTTTTAAATATTTAGTGCCTGCCATGACGAGTATGTTGCAACTCAATCAAGACTTATCCGTACAGCTTGAACATACAGCTTGAACATACAGCGGTGCCACCGACTATTACAGGTTAAATAATGGCAAAAAATGATTCTCTTGGGTCTGTCATGTTAGATGTGGCAGGCCAAGCACTTACCGATATCGAGCGCGAAGTACTTGCCCATCCGCAAGTGGGCGGTTTAATTTTATTTTCACGTAATTACGAAAGTCCTCAGCAAATTACGGATCTAATTGCCGAAATTCGCAGTGTAAGGTCTAACATTATTATTGCTGTGGATCACGAAGGCGGGCGTGTGCAGCGTTTTAAGCAAGGTTTTACCCGCATTCCCTCCATGTTTGATCTTGCTCACAAAGCACCACATTTATTAACCGCAACCGCCAATCACATGGCGCTGGAATTAATGGCTGTCGGTATTGATTTAACCTTTGCGCCAGTACTGGATCGCTTTAATCCAAACAGTAAAGTTATTGGCGATAGAGCATTTTCTGAAAGCCCTAAAGAAATAGCGGTCTTTGCTGAAGCATTTATTAAAGGTTTAAAACAAGCGGGCATGGCGGCCGTGGGGAAACATTTTCCGGGTCATGGTGGTGTTGATGGCGATACGCATTTAGAAACGACTATTGATGAACGCGAATTTGCTGAAATTGAGCAAAGCGATTTAATTCCTTTTAAGCAATTGATGCCACTGCTACAAGGCATTATGCCGGCACATGTTATTTTTCCTGCGGTATGCGATAGCCCTGTAGGTTTTTCGCGGCGTTGGCTGCAAGAAATACTGCGTAAACAATTGCAATTTAACGGTGTTATTTTTAGTGATGATTTATCGATGGAGGCTGCCAAATTGGCTGGCGGCCCTCTTGAGCGAGGTGTGGTCGCGCTGACGTCGGGTTGCGATATGGTTTTATTTTGTAACCATCCGGATGAAGCGATTACTTTGATAGAAGGTTTAGAGTCTCAAAATAATAAAAGCGCCGATAGTGATTTGCAGTTGTTAAGTAGCCGAGTAAGGCGCTCGCAAGCGGGATTTAATTATGCGGCATTACAACAGCAAGCCTCTTGGAAAAATATCTATCGACAACTTAATGATTTAAACGAGTCACTTTATTGAAGCCCCCTATTGTGGCGCTGCATATTCCCGAGAACGTTACGATTAAAAATATCACGACTGACTTTCCACACTATAAACAGCAGGTGCCAAATGACAACCGTGGCTTTTAATGAATCAACAATAACGCCTTGGCCAGAATCTAAGCCAATTTTAACGGGTGCAGAAATTTCGGCGGCGATTGCACTGCAGGCAAAAACAATTAATGCCGAGCTAGGCGATAAGCCACTGGTTGCCTTGTGTGTAATGACGGGTGGGTTGGTTTATTCTGGGCATTTGCTACCGCTATTAACGATGCCTTTATTGCTGGATGTTATTCGTGTTACGCGTTACCGCGATGGCACGCAAGGTGGCGATACACTGGATTGGATTGTGACGCCCAAAAACTCTTTGGACGGCGCTAGAGTTTTATTGATGGACGATATCTTTGACGAAGGTAAAACGCTTGAGGCTTTAGAGGCTTGGGTGTTAGGGCAGGGTGCTAGCGAGGTTTATTCGGCGGTAATGGTCGATAAAATTCATGCGCGTAAACCTGCTAATTATCGCCCCCAGTTTATTGCCTGCGAAGTGCCCGACGAATATGTATTTGGTATGGGGATGGATTACCAAGGTGCATGGCGCAATGCCAATGGTATTTGGGCGCTTGTTTAGCACCTCAAACAACAACAGTAATCGGTCTATGCAAATGATATATGCATTGTGTTTTGCGTTGCGACAGATGTTAGGTTTTTGTAGCTTTTGTTTATTTTTTTTTGTCGTACCACTGCATGCCGCTACTTTTTTAGATGAGGCAAAAAAAAATCCGCTGAATACATTCGTGTGTGAATCATTGACCATTGATCGCCTTGCGTACCTAAAAAAAATCAGCCAAACAAACAATGCCGATAATCGCTTTGCTGATTACCAAGGTATGGTGATTGAACGGGTTGAGTTTTTGCGCATTAATGTTTTTGATGGCGAAGATCCCGACGAAGATAATTCGCTGTATCAATTTCTGAATAAGCTACATTATCGTACTCGTCAATCGGCATTGTCGCCGCAATTAAAATTTGCCGAGGGGCAGCACTTAGATCCCGCCAATATTGCTGAAAGCGAGCGCAATTTGCGTGCGCGCCGTTATTTATCTGATGCTTATATTATGCCGATTGCACACTGTAATAATCGTGTGCACTTATTGGTTGTTACCAAAGACGCATGGACAACACAACCTATTGTGGTGGTTAGCCGTGAAGGTGGTGGAAATAAATCGCGCGCGGGTTTAGTTGAGGGAAATTTTTTTGGCACCGGAGCTGAGGTGTCGGTATTGATGACGCAAGAACCTGATCGAAGTTCGGTAGCCTATGGTTTTAAAAAGGATTACCTTTGGGGTAAACCCCTCGAACTCGGTTTTGGTTTTAGTGATAACAGCGATGGTTATGCGCGCAATCTGAATTTTGGTAAGCCTTTTTATTTTAATAATACGAAAAATTCTTTTTCGGCAAGGTTTGCGCAAAACAAGGCACGTTTATCCGTGAAGCAAGATGCTTTATTGTTGGCTAATTACCGTGTGGATGAACAAAACAATAGCCTCTTTGGCGGCCTGCGCGTGTTGGAGCGTAATAATTATTTGGGCCGACTTTATGCAGGCGTTACGCAATACTCGGTTGATTACGATCAATTTTATGGTCTTGATAATCTCTCACCAAAAATGAATAGTGAAATCACTTATCCGTGGTTGGCTGTCGAGGGGCAATCTACACAGTTTATTATTTTGCGTAATATTAATGCGATTGAAGCTGTGGAAGATTTAAGAGTGGGTAATTATTGGTGGGCATCTTTAGGCTATTCACCTTCCACCCATAACAGTTCCGCCGATAGTAAGAGCGCTGCATGGATATTTAATGGCCGATTAGAAAATCGAATGGTCAATAAGCATCGGGTTGTTAACCTAAAGGCCAGCCTTAAAGGTGTTGATTATCTTGATGAGCCACTAGAAACTTTTTATTCGGGTATTCTCAGCGCCGATTATTTACGTCTCTTAGGCGAACGAAATCGCTTATATGCCAGTGCTTTTTATCAGTCGGTTAATGCTAACGCGCTACACGATGCTTTGTATTTAGGGGGTGCGCAGGGCGTGCGTGGTTATCCCGCTTATTACGTGATTGGTGATGAGGCCGTGGGCGTATCGCTAGAGTATCGTTATCACAGCCCTTGGTATTTTTTGAATATTATTCGTTTGGGTTTTGCGGCTTATTTTGATTCGGCAGTTTTAGAAAATGGCCAATACCCACTTTATAACAACGGTTACTCTCGTGATGTTTTGAGTAATGTGGGCGTGGGTTTACGCTTAACCTCCACCAAAACCCAAGTGGGCAATATGCTGCATCTTGATTTTGCAGTGCCTACGGGTTATCGCGTTAATGCGCCTGACTATCAGTTTTTAATTCGTGCCGAGCAGCATTTTTAACTTTTACGTTATGCTTTATAGGATTTTATAGTAACTATTCAGCTGTTTGATAATCACTTAACGGCTTGTTTGATCGAGGTTTTTTGTGGTGCTGAATAGTGACTTCATTTTTCGCTTATGTATTCAAGATGCTCTTGGTCGCTCGGAAGTTATTCAAACAGTACCGAT
This sequence comes from Marinagarivorans sp., assembly GCA_034519605.1. Classification (GTDB taxonomy): domain Bacteria; phylum Pseudomonadota; class Gammaproteobacteria; order Pseudomonadales; family Cellvibrionaceae; genus Marinagarivorans. The sequence goes on along the minus strand of JAXHOG010000055.1, from coordinate 18,177 downwards.
TGACTATGCACTTCACAAGCCTGTGAATACAGATCGCAAACTTCCAACACCAGATAAAGTCGTTCGGGATGAATATTAATTAGTGGGTAAATATCTACGCTAGAGTTTTGTTGTTGTTGTGTCGAGCAGCTTAAGTAATCGTTACGATCGTAGGTGCAATAAGCCAAACCATAACCATTGCCTCGGCAACTATTGCGACTGCTGCATTCGTTGTAGTCCAGCTCAAGTGCGCCATACACACTCGGGGCGTCGTTAATGAAAAGCCTGGTCGAGTAACTATTGAAGCTTTCGACATCCCAATAAATATCAAAATAGCCATTGTCGATGGTGGGATTTACCGCTAGATCGTAATGGTGTGTTGTTAAATTGCTGTTGTTGTAACTATCAACAACTTCAAAGTCGTAGACCTCGGGCCTATCGATGGGCGCAACTGTTTCGACATAAGCGGCTTCATCGCAGGCGCTTAATAGTGCGGCAGCCAATAAACTTGCCAACAACCTCAAATTTTTTATCATTTTCATAAGGCGCTCCTCATTAAGTTGGAATTCAGATCGTTGGAGCTCAGATTAAGGTCATTTGGGTTAATGATGGATGAATACAGAAGCGCGTTGATGGCAATAATGGTGCCGCTAAAACCACCAATATACATACGCCAATCAGTAATTGTTTCAATCAAATCTATGGAGGCTCTTTTATATAAGCTTACGAATTAGCGTTAAGGTTAGCAGCTTCAGCACTAAGCCGGTCAACGCAGATTGTTTTTAATATTAAAAAATATTGTTGTTGTGATTTTTTTTTGATTCAATATTAAATATAGTTAATATTGTTTAGCCTTTCTTTTGACTGCTGATGCTAATGTCGTTAATATAAAGTAATATTAATGTATGGTTAAAAATAAGCGCTTAGGTGAACAAAAGTTAATATTAATTATGGCTGCTATTAGTTACACACAATCTGACGCCTTTATTTTGGAAGTCCTTGGGCAGCGCTTAAAGGCGGCTCGCTTAGAGCGGGATGCGTCTCAAGAATACTTAGCTTCGGTATTGGGGGTCTCTATTCCCACTTATATTGCTGCCGAAGCCGGCAAGATGAAGCTTGCGCTTTTGGTTGCCGCTATGCGTCACCTTAATCTGCTCGAAAACCTTAATCTGTTACTGCCAGAAGAAACCCTCAGCCCTATTTTGCAAGTCAAGCTGCAAGGTAAAACACGCCAACGTGCTAGCTCGCAAAACCCTCCTCGTAAACCTACCGGCTTAAAGTTTTATCCCAAAACAGGCAATAAAACTCCACTAATGATCAAAAATGTTGGTGGCGTGCAAGAGCGTTTTGCGCGCTACACCCTCAGCGATACGGGTAGTGCTGTTGCCACTGGAATTACTGACGAAAGTGATAATGCCCATAAGTCCACTACCGACAAGAATGATCAAAAATGGTAGCGGCAAAAGGCCACACTATGGCCGTGATTGAAGTTTGGGGTACGCGCGTAGGCGCCATTGTTTACGATGCTACGCGAGAGCTCGGTACCTTTGAGTATTACCCCGAATGGATTGCGCAAGGCATAGAGCTCGCGCCGCTGCACATGCCTTTATCGACGCGTAAATACAGTTTCCCTGCTTTAAATAAAGCGACCTATAAAGGTTTGCCAGCCATGCTGGCCGATACCTTACCCGATGATTTTGGCAATGCCGTAATTGATAATTGGCTGGCCAAACAAGGGCGTGATAAACGCACATTCACCCCTGTAGAACGTTTGTTGTACACGGGTAAACGCGGTATGGGCGCGCTGGAATATGTGCCTGCCATTCAAGCTCAAAAGTCGCAACAGCAAGAGCTTGTGCTGGATGAGTTGGTCGCTATGGCGCAGACAGTACTTAATAATCGCCAGCAACAAAGCTACGCACCCTATGGCGGCGGGTTGGAGGCTTTAATGCAAGTGGGCACTTCGGCGGGTGGCGCACGCGCTAAGGCGATAATCACTGTGAATGCCGATCGCAGCTCTATACATAGTGGCCAGGCCGAGGCACCCAGCGGTTACGAGCATTATCTACTCAAGTTTGATGGCGTTGGCGAGCACAGCCGCGCACAAGAAACCTTTGGTGACCCCGTTGGTTTTGGTCGCATGGAATATGCTTATTATTTGATGGCAATAGATTGCGGTATCGACATGATGGCCAGCGAATTAATACACGAAAATGGTCGCGCGCATTTTATGACGAAGCGTTTTGATCGCATTAAAGGTGTTGATGCGAGTGGCGCCGAGGTAGAAATTAAGCGCCATGTGCAAACCCTGTGCGCGATGGATCATGCGGATTTTAAGGTGGCGGGCGCTTACAGTTACGAGCAATTATTTGCCGTAGCGCGTGCTTTGCGGCTGAGCCGTGACGAGGCTCTGCAAATATACCGGCGCATGATATTTAACGTGATCGCACGCAACCATGATGATCACCCCAAAAACACCGCCTTTATGCTCGATCCCGTCAATCTCAGGTGGCAGCTCGCGCCTGCTTACGATATTGCTTACAGCTATAAGCCTGATAGTCCTTGGGTAAGCAACCACCAGTTAACACTGAATGGCAAACGCGATAACTTTACTCGCCAAGATCTATTGGGCGTGGCCAAGCAAATTAGTCATTTTAGGCCCGAGCAGGTCAATAAACTGATTAATGAGGTACTCGCTGTGGTGGCATCTTGGCCCACTTATGCCTCTAAAGCAGGTGTGTTTGATGGGCTGAATAAAGAAATTATGAGCAATTTACGGTTGCGATTCTAAGCGGCTATAGCCCTTTTTTGTCACAATCCTTAACGACTGGGGCGATTTTTGGGTACTGAGCTACCGGCCAAATTGCTTAAACGTGTCGTCCAATTACCGCCGTGATCGCGCTCGCAAGCTTCTTCAGAATCAAATCGAATTTGATGGCGCACATCCTTTAAGCGCACGCCTGATTTAAGCAGTTTTTGCTGTATGTGTTGTTTGATGACCAAAGCGCTATCACTGTCTTGCACTGTATTTATGTTTGCATCGGTAGTGAATATGCACGAAATCAGCAAGCTCGCAGGAAAATTGGCGTAATCGGCTTGATGGGTAATCCAGGTAAAACCCTCAAGATTTTTGAGGTGGTTTTCGCAGCAGTCTTGCAAGGTTTTGCACAGTTGCGTATCGATTTTCTTTTGAGTTTTGCTGAGTGTTTTGGCCATGAGTGGTCTCGTTTAGCTTGCGTCGGGCGGCAGTATAAATGACTATGCGAACCCAAATCAGGTAAGTGAGCGCTTAATGAAAGCCTGTAATCAGTGCGGTAAATGCTGTATTCATTACAGTGATGGCGGTTTAAGTGCTACGCCCCAAGAGGTTAACGATTGGGAAATCTTTAACCCCGAGATTGCACGCTACGTTTATAAAGGCCAAATTTGGGTTGATCCCAATACCCGCCAAATGCTAAGCCATTGCCCGTGGTTAGTGGTGCTGCCCTCGCCAGCTCGGCAGGCCCTATTAGCAGGCGATCAACCCCTTAAGTACGGCTGCAGTATTTACCGTAATCGCCCCGAAGACTGTCGCCAATACCCAGTGAACATTGCCGATATGCAGCGCGATGGCTGCGAAATGCTGGAGATACGCGACCTCGAAAACCCTAAAAAAGCCCAGCAAGCACTTGATAATCTTATTGCGCAAGGTTAGCGGTTAGAATTTCAAAAGGCTTAATCCAAACTTCTTAAACTTCTTAAACTTCTTAAAAAGGCATAGCTAATGGCAACAAAATACTACGTCGTATGGCAAGGGCATGTGCCCGGTATTTATACCGACTGGCCCACGTGCAAGCGGCAGGTAGATCAATTTGCAGGAGCACGTTACAAGTCGTTTGCGACACAGGCCGAGGCCGAGGCGGCTTTTAAGGGGTCAAAATCCGCGACGACAAAAAGTTGTGATGTTAAAAGCTCTAAAGCTGCCAGTGCCAAAGCTTCCGGTGTTAAAACTTACAGTGCCGCCGAGGTGGATTCGCGCACCGAAACCGTTAAGTTTTTTACCGATGGCGGCTGCGAGCCTAACCCCGGTGAGGCGGGGTCGGGCTTGGCTTTGTACCGTAACAATCAATTGGCCGAGCTTTGGTATGGTTTGTATAACCCCGTGGGCACCAATAACACGGCCGAGCTCAACGCCTTGCATCAGGCCTTGTTGCTGGCCGAAGCCGAGTTAAATCAAGGGCAAAGCGTTGCCATTTTTTGCGATTCGCAATATTCCATTCAGTGTATTACGCAGTGGGCGGTTGGCTGGGAAAAGAAGGGTTGGAAAAAATCTGGTGGCGAGATCAAAAATCTTGAGCTTATTCAAACGATGTATGCGCTTTATCAGCGGCTGCAAAATCAGCTGGTGATTTTGCACGTTAATGGCCACGTGGGTGTAGAGGGTAACGAGCTTGCCGATCGCATGTCGATATACGCAATGAAGACGAAGCAGCGCGTTTTTTTGCAGTTTACGGCAACATCGGATACTGCATCGATTTTAGCGATGCGGGCGGGTTAATGGTGGTTTCGCTAAAAGTGAGTGCATCCTTGCCCTCTCTTAATAGGGCGGTCGCCCCACTTTAGCCGCTAAATTGCGCGGCATGTAAGGCAGCGTAATAACCGTTTTTGGTGAGCAATTCTTCGTGTTTACCCGTTTCGATTATTTCCCCGTTTTGCATGGCCACGATTAAGTCGGCATTTTCTATGGTGGATAATCGATGGGCGATAACGATGGTGGTGCGGCCTTCACACAGTTTATCGAGCGCGCCCTGAATCAGTTTTTCGGACTCGTTATCGAGTGCTGAGGTGGCTTCGTCCAAGATAAGAATGGGCGCATCTTTATACAGCGCGCGCGCAATCGCTAAACGTTGGCGTTGACCGCCAGAAAGCCGATCGCCAAATTCTCCAATGGCCGTATCAAAACCCTGTGCTTGCGCTTCGATAAATTCGAGGGCATTAGAATTTTTGGCGGCATGTTTGAGTTTGTCGCTGTCCAGTAGGTCATTTTGACCGTAGGCGATATTGGCGGTGATAGAGTCATTAAAAAGGGTGGTTTGTTGGCTCACAAAGGCAATTTGGGCACGTAAGCTGTGGAGTGCAGCGTCACTAATATCTTGCCCATCGATCAAAATGCGGCCCGATTTGGGCTCGTAAAAGCGTAGTAATAGGCTAACCAACGTGCTTTTACCGCTGCCCGATTGCCCCACCAGTGCTACGGTTTGGCCTGGCAATATACTGAGGTTAAGGTTTGTGAGCGCGCTTTTTTCTCCGTAGTTAAAACTGAGGTTTTCCAGCTGAATATGGCCTTGTTGAACCTTGAGCTGAGCTTGCTCGGGGTTATTGAGAGACTCTTTGGGCATATCGAGAATCGAGAAAATGCTTTCGCTGGCCGATAATCCGCGTTGAATAATTTCATTAACCGAGCTTAGTGCGCGAATCGGTTTGGCGATCATTCCGGCGGCGGTTAAATAGGCAATCGCCGAGCCAGGTGAATCTGTCCAGAAAAGTAAAATCAAAAACAAAATAATCGAGAGGTTAATGGCGATAACAGTGTGATACACCGGCCCTTGCAGCGCCGAGACGCGCTCGTATTTGGTCGAAAGGTAAGTGTTTTCGTCACTGGCGCTGTTAAAGCGTTGAGTTTCATAGTCTTGGCCATTATAGCTTTTGACCAGTTTATAGCCTTGTATAGCCTCGTTGGTAACATGGGATATATCGCCCATAGTGCCCTGCATGCGACGGCTTACCCGCCGAAAATACCGGCTGGCAATGCTGACTAAGCCTGCCAATAGCGGCGCCATGACTAAAAAAACCAAGGTCAGTCGCCATTCCACGTAAATCATGTAGCCCAGTAAGCCCAGTACAGTAAAGCCGTCCCTCAGGGCGATCTTTACGGCTTGAGTGACCGAGCCTGTGACTTGGCCGATGTTGTAGATAATGACCGACACTAACTCGCCACTGTTGCGGGCGTCGTAAAAACTGCAAGGCATGGCCAGCATGTGTTCAAAAAGTTGTTTGCGCAGGTCGTTGACCACGCCTAAACCTACGCGGCTGATCGAAAAGTTGCCGATATAAGAGCCAATGCCGTGAACAATGCGTGCGACAACAACCGCTACGGGTACCCACACAATTAAGGCCTTATCGCGAGTGGTGAGACCTTCGACGAAGTATTCGATCATGTGCGCCATCAGCGCTTCCATGGCAGCAAAAATGCCAAAACCAATGAAACAAAGCACCACAAGCTGCCAGTAAGGTTTTACGTAGCTTAGTAAGCGTTTGTAGAGCGGCCAACTGCTGTCACTTAGGGGCGTTGTCATATTATTGGGGCGCTGCTGGATTGATATTGGGTTGCGAAACCGCAGTGGCGTGGCGGCTTAACTCTTTTTCTAATGCGCTCAATTGTTTATCAACGCTAAGCATTTGCTGCTCTAGCGCTTCGACTTTGGTGCGGGTGCGAGCGAGCACAAGGCTTTGTGCGTCAAACTCTTCGCGGGTGACTAGCTGGCATTTACGCAGTGCACTCTGCAATAAAGCTTGTAGCTGTGCGCTATTAAAAGGAGCTTGAAAAGGAGCTTGCTCGGCAGCATTGAGCTTATTGGAAATGTCTTGGGCAATTTGTTTAGCGATATCAGCCAGCATGTTTGGCTCCTGCAAAAGGGCGCAAGTTTACTCTGTGCGAGGAGGAGATCCAAACTTATCGCGATTGGGTCTGCGGGCATGATACAAAATAGGTTTTTTACGATGCGGGTGCTGTTTTTGGTGGTGCAGGAGTGACTTTATGGTGAGTATTGCTGCGCCTAATGGCAAGGTTTAAGCTGCCTTGGGGGCGTAATTTACCCTATAGTTATGAAACGTTTGTTTTGATCCAATAACAGGATGGCCGCCAGAGTTGGCGGAGGTCTTTCTTATCTTTAATTTTTATGCGGAATCATCATGTTCAACCGTCGAGAAGACAGTGCCAGTGCCGTTCTTTTTGTAAACGATCAGCGCGTCGTTAAAGAGCTGCTATACAGTGAGTTTGAGGCCATGCTGGAGGGTTTTACGCCCGAGCGTGAGTGGGCGGGGCGCGATGCCAGTGCGGTTTATCTGGAGCTAGATCCCGATTTAAATATTCGCGCCGCTGTTTTTTTTAACGTTAGTTTTGATGAGGATGGCTGGGTTGAATCAAGCTGGAATATTCCTCTCGTCAACTTGGCGCGTACCGCTAAATATGGTGTGGATTTGGGCGGTGGGCCTATTCGTTTGGCCACCCAAGCTCAATGCCCTGACGGCAATTATCAACTGCAGTTATGGACACCTAATCTCGCGCAAGGCAGCCCACTTATTCGCGCTCTGTTAGATGCTATATCGGTGAACCGTTTAGGTTTAAGTCGCCGCGAAGGCGCAAGCTCGCCAGCAATGGCACCTACTGTAGGTGCAGGGCCTGCGCGCATGGAGCAGCAATTTGCGCAATTAATACAGGCGCAAATGCAAGGCGCCAATGATGTTGCGCAAACCATGGCGCAGATGGACCAGCTTAAAACCGAATACGAGCAAAAAATTCATCATCTACAAGCCCAATTGTCCGAGCAAGTGAGGCAGTTTGAGGGCGCTAAAAGCCAATTGGATCAGCTTGAGCGAGAGCTAGATAGCAAAGAGCAGGTGTTGGCCAGTAAAGAGAAAAAGTTGGCTGAGTTGCGGGATTATTACGAACTAAAACTCGAAAAAACCAAAGGCCCCGAGTCGGACCACATTCGCGCACTGCGTCAGTACTATGAGGAAGAAGCCTCGCAGCAAATTGCCAGTGCCGAATCAGAGTATAAAGAGCTGCTCAATTGGCGGGAAGTGGAGCTGTTATATCGAGCCGAGCGCGAAGCGCAGCTCCATGAAGAAATTATTAAATTGCGCCAAGCCAATACCGAGCTTGAGCTAACTGGTGGTGAAGATTTGCTGCACAAACTCAGCCAAAAAGGCATAAGTTTTATGACCTATCAGGTGGGCTTGGGGCACATCTCCATTCCGGTGGATGATGTCGGCCTTTATCTGACTAATCCCATTGGTTTTGTGGCCTCGTATTGCAACGTGACACAAACTATCTACCTCGATTGGTTGGCGCATTTTCACGCGCCTGTGTGCCGTGTACAGCTAGAAAATGGCGATTTTTGTGGTGCCGATGTTGTGCGTATGGACACCCCTGCGTTTTATTTGCCGGGCGCTTCGGATTGCTGCGATAAACACCGTAATCGGGCGTGATGAGCTCCATGGCGCTTGAGTCACCGGCATTGACTGCGCGCTTATTACCCTCAGCGTGGTGGCAGTTGCCCTTGCCGCAGTTAGCGCGCTTGGCGCCATTTGAGCCCTTAGTATTACCGGCATTTACAGCCGCCAATATTCAGGTTGATATCAAGCGCGAAGATCTACTTTGTCCTTTTTTGGGCGGCAACAAGCTTTACAAATTGTATTTTCATCTACAGCGCGCCCAACAATTGAAGGCACATACCTTGATCAGTTTTGGGGGTGCTTACTCCAATCATCTTTATGCGCTTGCCAAAGCGGGCGCCGAGCTTGGCTTGGTTACGCGGGCATTTGTACGCGGCGAACCAGCCACTCATTTAAGCCCCACCTTGATCGATGCGCAAAATCTTGGCATGCAATTAACCTTTATTGATCGCACCGAATATCGACAAAAACACAGTAACAATTTTGCTTTACGTCATGGTTTATACCCAGCAGGCGTGTACGTTATTCCAGAAGGTGGTGGCGACTTACGCGGTGCCTTGGGCATGGCGCGTTATGCTCAAGAGGCCTTGGTGCAGCAGGGTCATTACGATGCTGTCATCATGGCCGCAGGCACAGGTGCCAGTTTGGCGGGCTTGATGGTTGCCGCTTGTGCTACACAAACAGCCGTGCATGGTATTTTGGTGCTCAAAGGATCGGCAAATGCTTATGATGATTTTGCGCGCCACGCCTTGCGTCAAATGACTGCTTTACAGCGCTTGACCAGTCTGCAAGCAAAGCCCGCCAATGCTAGCTGCTGGCAGTTACATACGGATTTTCACGGCGGTCATTATGGTCCTGCCAATGGCCTCATGGCGGCAGATATTGCGCAAGTAACGGTGCAAACGAATATTGCTTTTGATCCAGTCTATACCGGCAAAGTGGTGTTGGCCGCCCAAGCGCTTGCCGAACAGGGGGCTTGGCCTTGCGGTAGTCGTATTTTGATGATTCATTCTGGCGGTCTGCAGGGCGCTCGGTCTATTTTTTAGTGTGGGTGTAGTGGTGGTTTAGCGCATTATTGATGAAGTTTTGCCTGATGAGTCGTCGCCCACGCGGTTTTAATTGATGTGTTTTAACGTGATGTATTGCCGTAATGCACGGCATAGAGGTACCCATGAAACGGCCACAATCGGAGATTCGAGAAGCGTCATCAACCCCTGTAACAGAATCACGGATAATGAAGTATTGTCAGGGTTTAGTACCACTCAAGTGCTTGTCTGACGTTTATCTGCAAAAAGTATTAACCCGCGCACAACTGAAAAAAGTGCATGCGGGCCAGCGTTTATTTGAGCTGGATGTCTGTGATGGCAAGCATATTTATGTCTTGGCTGGCAGTGTTGATTTGCAATTTTCATCGGGCTTGTTAACTACCCTGCAGGCCGGTGATACCCAAGCTTGCTTCCCTCTCGCTAATGAACAACCTCGCAATTGCCGCGCTATAGCGGCAACCGAATGCATTTTGCTGCAGTTGGATTCGCGCTGGCTTGATCATTGTTTAGCTTGGAGTCAAGTTTTAGCGTTAATGACACCTATGCTGACGCAGCATTTATCTGTTGATGCGGCCTCTTTATCCTTGTTAAAACTTTTGGCGAGTGATGTTTTTAATAGCGTTCCCGCCGCGAATGCGATTGACGTCATTAACCATTTGCAAGCGCATAAAGTTAGCGCTGGCGAGTTATTGTGCGAGCAAGGGCAAGCGGCAAGCGGCGCCTATTTTGTCATTGAAGGGCAGGCGCAAGTGTTGCGTTCGCACGATGGGGCGTCGGTATTTACCGCTACTTTGCCCGCCGATAATTGTTTTGCTGCCAAAACTTTAAAAGAAGCTATCAAGTACAACGCCTCTTTGACCATGCTTAGCGATGGCCTAGTCATGACGCTCGATCGCGAGGCTTTTACCCTATTGCAATTGCAGCAGCCTCTGGCTTATGTCGATTTTGCGCGGCTTGCCGCCAGTAAAGATGAGTTTTTACTGATTGATGTACGTACTCGCGAGGAATATTTGCAGGGGCATTTACCCAATGCCTTATCGGTTCCGTTGGCCGAGCTGAGTGATGTTCTCCCGTGTTTACCCGCCGATAAAAAAGCCGTTTTTTACTGCAGTACCCGCAACCGTGCTGCGGCGGCATTTCGGTTTGCTCGGCAGCAGGGCAGAGATGTCTCGATTTTGCCTTGCGGCACCAACGATAATGGTTTGACGGTCATTCTTGAGACCTTTAACCCTGTAGGTTTTGTGGCAGGTAGTTTGATGCCACTGCGTCCCATCTTTTAATTTCAAAGCCAATACCCGTGTTATGAGCCATAACACTATTGGCTTTGATCTTGCGTACTGCCACCCTACAAAGCAACTTTCGCCTATAATGACGGCCATTTTTGGTTAATCTTCAGGCTTAAGTCACTTTAAAGGTGCAAATCATGAGCGAATTTACCTGCGTGGGTTTGATTGGCCGTTTGGGGAGCCATGCGGTGGCCTACTCGCTAACGCGCTTGGTTGATTACCTCGGTAAACGCAATATTAAAGTCTTACTCGATAGTGAAACCGGTGCCGTTTTACCGCGCGCCAACGTACCGCGCGTACGCCGCGATCAATTACCTAGCCAGTGCGATTTAATGATTGTTGTGGGTGGCGACGGCAGTTTGTTGGGCAGCGCGCGCTTAATGGCAGGCACTGGAGTGCCGTTGCTCGGGATTAATCGTGGCCGGTTGGGTTTTTTAACGGATATATCACCGGATGATATCGAAGAAAAAGTCGGCGAGGTGCTTGATGGCGATTACCAGCGCGAGCAGCGTTTTTTACTGCGGGTGGCCGTGCATCGTAGTGGTCAGGTGATTGGTCAAGGCTTGGCGCTTAACGACGTGGTGCTACACCCTGGCCAAATGATCCGCATGATCGATTTCGAGCTTTATATCAATAACCAATTTGTGTATCGCCAAAGCTCCGATGGCCTGATTATTTCAACCCCCACGGGTTCGACCGCCTATGCGTTAAGTGGCGGCGGCCCGATTATGCACCCCTCGCTCGATGCGCTAGTGTTAGTGCCGATGAACCCGCACACACTAAGTAGTCGGCCCATTGTGGTTTCGGGCCAAAGCGATATTCGTTTGGTGGTCGGCGAGCAGCGCGATGTTTACCCGCATGTGACCTGCGATGGTCAAACCCATATAGTCACCCAAACCGGCGACGAGGTTCGAGTGACCAAAAGTCCCGAATTGCTCGATTTAATTCATCCCAAAGGTCATCAGTTTTATCAGATCTGTCGCGATAAATTAGGTTGGGCGACCCAACGTACAGATTATGCCGACCCCAACGATGAAAATTAGCCCTTCGCTGTTTTATCGATAAATGTATCAAGTCGCTACAGGGCTTATTTTTTTGATTAATGTCAGTTGTTATTGTTAGGTAGTTATTGGTGGATGATTCAAGTAGTACGGCAGCTTGTCATTACGACATTATTGGCGATGTGCATGGATGCGCGCACACCTTAGTGAAGCTGCTATTGCAAATGGGCTATCGGCAGAATGATCAAGGCTATTTTCACCCTGGTCGCAAGACCATTTTTGTGGGTGATATTGTTGACCGAGGCCCGCGTATTCGTGAATCGCTGCATATTGTGCGCGATATGTGTGATTCGGGGCAGGCAGAATGCGTGCTGGGTAATCATGAGTTTTATTCGCTGGCGTATTTTACGTTACTTAACGACGATGGCCATTTTCGTCACTTGCGCCAACACACCCAGCACCACAACCGTTTAATTGCCGAGACCTTGGCGCAATTTAATCACTACCCGCGCGAGTGGGAATCCATGTTGGAATGGTTTAAGGGCTTACCCTTATTTATTGAAAAACCGCAATTGCGCGTGGTGCATGCCTGTTGGGATTTCTCGTTGATTGATGAGTTAAAACAGACCTTCCCCGACGGTATTATTTCTGAGGAATTTTTACAGCAAAGTGAAAACCCCCAAAGCTTTGCGGCCGCTGTTTTTGCGCGTTTAACACGCGGCACCTCTATGTTATTACCGCCTGGCGTGGTGATTCTGGGGCGCGATGGTATAGAGCGCACCTCCTTTCGCACGCGCTTTTGGTCACAAAGCCCCAAGCTTTACAGCGATGTTGTTTTTCAGCCCGATCCTTTGCCCGATTATTTGGTCAATACACCGCTGAGTGAAATAGAAAAAGCCAGCCTAGTGCATTATGGTGCCAACGAGCGCCCCGTATTTATTGGCCATTATTGGTTGCAAGGCAAACCCCGCGCCCTGCGCCCCAATGTCGCCTGTTTAGATTACAGCGCCGTAAAATACGGCAAATTGGCGGCCTACCGTTTTGATGGAGAGCAACACTTAGATGATGGTAAATTTTGTTGGGTGGATGTTGAAAAAGAAGAGTTGCCCTAAACACGCATGCCGTGCAACGAGGTCGCCTAAATGACGGCGGTTTGCATAGCAGGTTTTAACCTTGAGCAAGATTTAAGGGCGTTAATTAATGCGCTCGGCGAAGCCGGTATTGTGCACCGCGTGACCGAAGAGCAGGGCGCGCAGATGTTGTGGTTACACAATCATGAACATAGCGAACAAGCCCGTGCGTTAGTGCAAGCCTTTGCACAGGGCACGCTCACCACCACTGCACAAATGCCTATGACGGCGACATCTGCGCCACCTCTATCTCCTTCAGCAACTCCTGCGAACACTGCGCAAAACGCACGTGGAATAAAAGCCTTAATGGTGCGCGCACCGGTTACATGGTTGTTAATTGCGTTGGGTGTTGTCGGGTATGCGGTGATTGAGTTATCGCTTAATAATTGGCTGTCGTTATTAACCTATACGCCCATCCATATTATTGGTGATCGCTTTTCACAAGCGCTGTTTGAACCGCTAGAAATTTGGCGAATTCTGACCCCAATTTTTATTCATTTTAGCTTTACCCATATTTTATTTAATGCGGGTGCCATGTTGCAGATAGGAAGTTGGCTTGAGCGTTTTTGGGGTTGGCGAATTTATTTAATGGTGTGTTTAATTACGGGTATTGCGGGTAATGTTTTGCAATATGTGTGGTTTGATTCTGTTTTGTTTGGCGGTTTATCGGGCGTAGTGTTTGGGCTATTTACCTTTAATGGCGTCACTCAATGGTTAAATCCCCGCAAAGCCTACTCGCTACCGATTGGCGCTTATGCGTGGCTAGCCATTTGGTTGATCGCAGGTTTTACGCCTTTAATGGAAACCTTTTTTGGACTGCAAATGGGCAATGGCGCGCACTTGGGTGGCGCTTTAGCGGGATTATTATTAGCCGTGATTTTAAATTTTAGAGGTAATGTTTAATGTTGGAGGTAAATGGCGTCACAAATAATCACGAGGCTATTTTGGCGGCGCTTACGCCGGATATTTATCAGCGTTTTTTAACCGCAGTAGAAATTGGCAAATGGCCCGATGGCCGCGCATTAACCACCGAGCAAAAAGCCACCTGTGTTGAGGCCATTATTGTTTACGAAAATCATTATTTGGCACCCGAGCAACGCACCGGTTATGTTCCGCCAAAAACGCAGCCTTGTGACGATGACAGTCATATTCATACTCATGAAATGCCGCTCACTTGGAAATAACCACTTTAATTGCCTGACTATTATTTAAGGACACTCATGAATACCTCGACCGAAGCACAAACTATTTCCACCACTTATCTTAAAGATTACACCCCACCTGCTTACTTAATTGAACAAACAAATTTAACCTTTAAATTACACCCCTTAAAAACCGAAGTAACATCAACACTGTTGATGGTGGCAAATCCAAGTGCCGAGCCTACCCATAAAGTTTTTTTAAATGGCCAAGATTTAACGCTTATCAGCATAACCCTTGATGGCAAAATCTTAAGCCCGAAAGACTACGAATTAACTGCCGATGGTGTTTGGTTATTGTCGGTGCCAGCGCGCTTTAGCGTGACGATTGTTAACGAAATAGCGCCCGAAAAAAATACCTCGCTCGAAGGCTTATATAAATCACGCACCATGTATTGCACCCAGTGCGAGGCTGAAGGTTTTCGTAAAATAACCTACTACCTCGACCGCCCCGATGTATTAAGCACATTCACCACTACCGTGATTGGTGATAAAAAACAATTCCCCGTGTTATTAAGTAATGGCAATAATATTAAATCGGGCGATTTAGAGGGGGGCTTGCACTTTGCCACTTGGCACGACCCTTTTAAAAAGCCCGCCTATTTATTTGCTTTAGTGGCCGGGGATTTAGAACATGTAGAAGATAACTTTAAAACCTGCAGTGGCCGCGATGTTAAATTACAAATATTTGTAGAGCCCAAAGATTTGGATAAATGCGACCATGCCATGCAATCGCTTAAAAATTCGATGAAATGGGATGAAGAAGTTTATGGCCGCGAATACGATCTCGATATTTTTATGATTGTTGCCGTGGATGATTTCAATATGGGCGCCATGGAAAATAAAGGCCTTAATATTTTTAATACCTCCTGCGTATTAGCCAATCCAAAAACCACCACCGATGCAGGCTTTGGTCGTGTAGAGGGTGTGGTTGCGCACGAGTATTTTCATAATTGGTCGGGTAATCGCGTGACCTGCCGCGATTGGTTTCAATTAAGTTTAAAAGAGGGTTTTACCGTATTTAGGGATGCCGAATTTTCGGCCGATATGGGTTCGCGCACTGTTACGCGTGTGGGTAATGTGAATATGCTGCGCACGGCACAATTTGCCGAAGACGCAGGCCCCATGTCGCATCCCGTGCAACCGGCCTCGTACATGGAAATTTCGAATTTTTACACCATGACCATTTACGAAAAAGGCGCCGAAGTTGTACGCATGTACCACACCTTATTGGGGCCCGATTTATTCCGTAAAGGCACCGATATTTATTTTGAAAAAAACGATGGGCAAGCCGCGACAATAGAGGATTTTATTGCCGCCATGACCGAAGCTTCGGGTCGTGATTTTAGTCAATTTAAATATTGGTACACCCAAGCCGGTACGCCGGTTGTGCAAGCCAGTGGCCAATATAATGCTTATGCAAAAACCTTTAGCCTGTCCTTTAAACAATTTTGTCGCGATACGCCAGAAGCTAAAGGCAGCGATAAAAAACCTTTTCATATTCCTGTGGATGTCAGTTTATTAAGCGAGCAGGGCGCTATAAATTTGCAGTTGAATGGAAAAGGTGAGGGTGATCAAACGGTATTGGAACTTACCGAAGCCGAGCAAACCTTTATTTTTGAAGGCGTAGAGCAAGAACCCGTACCGGTTTTGTTTAGAGGGTTTTCGGCGCCGGTTAAATGCGCTTACCCCTATAAAAAAGCTGATTTATTGCGCATAGCTACACTCGAAGCCGATGGTTTTGCGCGCTTTGATGCCATGCAGCAATTAGCCGTGATTGCTATTTTTGATGTAATGGCCGCACTGCGTAAAAAAGAAGCTTGGACACTGGAACCTTTATTATTAAAAGCTGTGCAGAATTTATTGCAAGCACATTTAAATTCTTCGCGAGATTGGCCTAATGCTGCGACTGTCGATCCAGCCATGGTGGCCTTAATGTGCCAATTGCCGAGCGAGGCCTATTTGAGTGGTTTAGCCGAACCTGTTGAAGTGGATTTAATTTATCAAGCGAGAGAACAGGTTAAACAAACTTTGGCTGCGCATTGCCGGGATATTTGGTTAAAAGTTTACCAAAGCTGTATGTCCAGCGATGCCTATGCGTACAACGCCAACGACGTAGCCAAACGCAGTTTAAAAAACACCGCGCTCGATTATTTAATGGCCGAGCCCACACCAGAAATTGCACAGTTATGTTATCAACAATATACACAGGCCGATAATATGACCGACCAAGCCGCAAGCCTTGCGGCTTTAGTACATAGCGATTCGGCGCAAGTAACTCAATTACAAAAGCAAGCTTTGGCCGATTTTTACCAGCAATTCAAACACGAATCACTGGTGGTGAATTTATGGCTGTCTATTCAGGCGAGCAATCCAGCGGCAGGTGCATTAGCGCGTGTTAAAGCCCTAATGGCACACCCTGCTTATGAGGCTAGCAATCCCAATAAAATACGCAGTGTTGTGGGTGTGTTTTGTAATAACAACGCGGTGAACTTTCATGCATTGGATGGATCTGGGTATAACTTTTTAGCCGATCAGATTATTGACCTTAATGCTAAAAACCCGCAAATCGCCTCACGTTTATTAGCTCCTTTAACCAAATGGCGTAAATACGATGTTAATCGCCAAATCTTAATGAAGGCGGCCTTGGAGCGAATTAAACAAACGCCAGCATTGTCGAGCGATGTATTTGAAGTGGTGCTTAAGAGTTTGTAATTTGTTGGTTTTAGTCCGTGTCGCAAGGTGAAAAATTAAATGTTAAAAAATACTTTAACGAATTATGGTTGGTTAAGTCGAGCTGTTCACTGGCTAAGTGCACTATTAGTTATAGGGTTATTTGCATTGGGTTTGTGGATGTCGGGTTTAAGTTATTCCCACGAGTGGTACCGCACCGCGCCCGATTTACACCGCAGTTTTGGTATTTTGCTGGCAGCACTTACGATAATTAGATTGGTTTGGTACAAAATTTCACCCAAACCCACGCCTTTAGCCCATTACACTGCGGTAGAGCGCAAAGCAGGTATTGCGGTGCATCATGTATTAATGCTGCTGTTGTTTGTGATGTTTATTTCGGGGTATCTCATTACCACCGCAAAGGGCGACCCGATTTATTTTTTTAATCTGATGGCAATACCCTCATTAATTAATGGGGTTGATAATCTCGAAGATATCGCGGGCAATATTCACGAAATTTCGGCCTATAGCATTATTGCTTTGGTGGTATTGCATATTGCTGGCGCGTTTAAGCATCACTTTATCGATAAAGACATCACACTCACGCGCATGCTAGGCGTGAATAAAAAAGATTAAATACTGCATACATTCTTTGCCCAATACGTTGACTTACACCGGAGACATTTATGTTAAAAACTGCATTTAATAAACATTCAAAAAAAATATTATTGGCTTGTGCGATTGCGGCGAGCAGCGCGATAACCCTCCCTGCTGCCTATGCCGATGATTATGAAATAGACACCCGTGGTGCCCATGCATTTGTACAGTTTCGCATTAAACATTTGGGCTATAGCTGGTTATATGGCCGCTTTAATGAGTTTGAAGGCACCTTTACCTTTGACGAAACCAACCCCGCCAAAAATGCGGTAAATGTCGATATTAATGTTGAAAGCCTAGACAGCATGCATGCCGAACGCGATAAACATTTGCGTGGCGAGAAATTCTTAAATACCGGAAAATTCCCTAAAGCCAAGTTTGTAAGCACCGAATACCTGCCCACGGGTGCCGGCACTGCCGATTTAAAAGGTGATTTAACCTTACATGGCGTGACTAAATCCATCGTATTAAAAGTAGAGCACATTGGCGGTGGTAACGACCCTTGGGGTGGTTATCGCAATGGTTTTGAAGGCAAGGTAACTATTAAGCCTGCCGATTTTGGCATGGATTTAGTTAAAGCTTTAGGCGAGTCGGCCAGCGAAGTGGAATTGTTTTTAAGTGTGGAAGGCATACGCAGTAAAGCTTTAAAAGCGAAAAAATAATTTTTTAATTTTTGGCTTTTAAATAAAAATCTAAAAATAAAAAATGCAGCCTAGGCTGCATTTTTTAGGGGTGATGCTTTTGTGTCGCGTTAGCGACGGGGGTTCGCGAATTAATTATTCGTAACGAATGGCGGCTTTACCTAGAACCTTACCCTCAAACTCATCATCACCTTTATAGAGTACCTGCACTACAGCACCCCTAGGAATATCTTGCACTTGAAGCGGAATATTGACTATTCGTTGAGACGTTTCACGGAAGAGGGCGATGTTGTGTGATTTACCTATTTCTTCAGTCGCACCACTACCTACTTTCATGTAGGCATAAAG
>JAXHOG010000014.1:0-4401 GCA_034519605.1 Marinagarivorans sp. | reverse complement strand
TAAGCCTTCGTTCAGTTGCATTATTTGCTGTTAAGCTTAATGGATTTTTATACTACAGCCTTCCTACTGCGCCCTTAAAGAAAGCGATTTACGAAGCGTTTATCGCTGTATGCTGCAGGCGCTTCGCCAAAATTTTCGGTTAATCCAGTATAGCATGAGATTTTTGTCCATGCGAACAGTATCAACAGCGCTGGCGTAATTGAGGGTGATAAGCGCTTAAATTATATGCAGGAATTAACAACAGCGATAGAAAAAGCTGCGCGCGCTTTCTTTCAAACCGCAAAAAAACTATTACGCCCTGCATTGTTGCGATAACCGCTAGTGCAATGTAGGCGTTAATGCAAGCCTTGCGGTATTGTTGTGGGCGATGCTTATGTATTTATCGACCACCAGCGCCCACAATTCGCAGCCAACAAATTATGGAAGATGCCGCACACCTGCCGTAGTGATTATGGCGGAGGGTGGCAATATTCAAATACCTGAAAATTGCACCGCTGCTGTTGCGCGATGCGCAATGCCTATTATTACCGCAGCCGGCTAATGCTGCCGATATATCCGAAAATACTCTCGCCTATGTCATGTATACGCCAGGCTCTACCGGTAAGCTAAGGTGTAAAATTGGCCACGGCGCTATGATTTCTCCGCTTAAGCGCTTTGCCCAGCGGCATGGTTCCGCAGGCGAACATCACCTGACCCGCCTTTGCATTTCGACATAACAGCCGAAGAAATTTTGCCGCGCTGGCGGGCACCGACCAGTACGGCATTATGTGAACTCACCATTGTTTTTGCTGTGTCTTTGCACAGAATTTTGCCACCTGATTGCCACCTTTTTGGCTTTGACTTTGGTTTTATATTGCAGCAGTACCGTTCAAGCCGTTAGCAATGTCGCACCATTGCTATTGAAAAGTGGCAAGCCGCGCAGCCAGGCTAGCGTAAAAACAATGGCATCAAATTGTTACCGCTAGTTGCGCTAAAAACGCGAATACCGCTATTCAATTATTGAATGCCTGGCGGCCCTACCAGACAACAACGTTGGTGGCCACCTACGCAAAATTATTGACCAATACACCTGTAACAATTGGCCAGCCATTACCCGGCCGCAGTGTTGCGGTGGTCAATAGCGCGGGTGAATTAATCCCGCGTGGCGAGGCCGGTGAATTAATTATTTTGGGGCAGGGCATAGGTTTGGGTTATCACCAATTACCGGCTTTAAGCGCGCAAAGTTTTGCGCCACTTAAAACACTGCGCAATGCCAAATTTAGCCAAGCCTACCGCACCGGCGACCGTGTGAACATGGATGATAATGGCGATTTAACCTATTTAGGTAGACTCGATGACGAGGTGAAAATCAGTGGTTATCGCATTAACCCGCTGGAAATAGAAGCCGCATTATTATCGCTTAATGGTGTTAATCAAGCGGCCATTGTTGTTGTAAAAAATGCTACACAAATTATTTTGCATGCGTTTATTGCTGCCGATGAAAAAAACAAGCTACTCCAAGTGCGCGAACAATTACGGCAGAGATTGCCAGCACCCATGCTTCCCGCGCAGTACCATTTGCTGGCTAAATTACCTATTAACCACAATGGCAAGGTCGATAAAAAACAGTTGCAGCAAACTATTAATACGGGCGAACCCCAACAAAATAGTACCCAACAGAGCAGCCCAATAAAACTTACCGCTACCGAACAAAAAATCGCCAGTGTTTGGCAGAAAGTTTTAGGCGTGGGTGTAATTACCGCCGACGATGACTTTTTTATTTTAGGTGGTCAGTCGCTACAAACCTTACAAGTGGCGAGCCGTTTAGCGGCGCACTTTGAGCAAAAAATAAATGTCACCATCTTATTTAAATACCCCACACTTAAACAATTAGCGCAAATATTAGATGGCGACAATACTCAGCCGATATTAAATGTTAAAAGCCAAGCACAAAAAGACAGCCATATTCATCAGCCTGTCTTCAATCCCTCAACGTTAAATAACACTAAAAATCAAGGCGCGATAAAAACCGTGTTATTAACCGGTGCCAATGGTTTTGTAGGCGTGCATTTATTACAGCAATTAAGCCGACGTGGTGTAACCGTGGTGTGTTTAATCCGCGCCACCTCGCCCAGCCATGCCGAGCAGCGCTTGCGTGCGGCTTTTAAAGCGCAGCACTTAAATTATTCGGCCATTGCCGCGCAAGTGCATATTTTAATCGGTGATGTCGCCAAACCGCAGCTGGGTTTAATGCCGGAACACTACGCGGCATTAATTAACGAATGTGATGCGATTATTCACAACGCCGCCACCACCAGCGTAATGCGGGATTATCAATCGCTTGCAGCGGCCAACGTAACCGCCACCCAAGAATGTTTTAGTTTGGCCGCTACAGCAAAAATCCCCATGCATTTAATTTCCACTATCGCGGTCGCGCCCGCGACTGGTTTGCCTGAAGATTTTGTGCCTTGGCATTCCGGTTTAAAAGATGGTTACCAACAAAGTAAGTGGACTGCCGAAAACTGCATGGCCAATGCCCATGCGTTGGGTTACCCCGTGAGTATTTACCGTTTGGGTCGCATTACTGGTTCATTAAGCAGCGGTTTTATTAACGAGCAAGATTTAGCCTGGCGCATGATTCGCGCAAGCACAATCACTGGCCAATTCCCCAATATTGCCTTAGCCGAGCCGTGGTCGCCGGTGGACCAAATCGCGCAATTTGTGGCGCTGCAGGTTTTAAATAATCAGCATTTTGGTGTGTACAACCCTGTGCCTAAGCACAGGGTTGTGTTGTCGCAAATATTTGCATGGTTACAAGCGGCTGGTCTGCCGTTAACGCCCGCTGCTATGCCGCAGTGGTTAATGCAATTGCAAAATAATGCTGATGAAGGTTGCCAAGCGCTAGCTGGATTTTTTGAGCAACGCCGCCAAGCCGGTGAGGAGTTATTTTTGCCCTTAATTACCACCACCAAAACACAGCAGGCTTTAAAAGAATGCGATGTTAATTTTCAACCTTTAACACAGCGTCAATTTAAACGCTTTTTAGATTACGCGATTGAACACCAAATAATTGAAGTTAATGAGCTGGATGTCGTTTAATTTTATGTTTTTAAATGTGTAGAAAATGAATGATAAAAACGCTTGAGTATAAGTTTGGCAGACCTTCATGCGTCGGCTTTTACATGGATGTAAATGGTAGAGCAACGCAGGAGCAAGTTGTCGAAAACGCGTGTAGAGCGCCCATGGATGGCTTGATCGTGTCAGCCAATTTTATACCCAAGTGGTTTAGGTTGCATTTAAAAGAATCTAGCGGTTTGTATTGTTGTGCTATGCGGTTCGAAATTTCAGACTCGCTGTGAATCCGTCCCTGTAAGCTGAATCGGCATCCATGCCTCATACGGTCTGAAATTCCAAACCGCACAGCACTTGCGCGGCGATTAAGCTGCAAAAAATAAAAATTCAAAAATCTATTTGAAAATATTGTAGACAAAAAAGAAGGTCTCCATGAACGCACCTATTTCTATTCCATATCCAAAAATCGAAAAACCAAAAGCATCCCGCACACCACCGCGCTTATTAAATGTGGTGGAAATTATCGACGTCTCACCATCGCTACGGCGCATACGGTTAAGTGGCGACAATTTATTGGGATTTCCTGCCGATAAAAACGGCTCACACATCAAGGTATTTATCCCCCGCGCAGGCCAAAACGCACCGCAACTACCCTGGCTAGAAAACAACACCATCCTATGGCCGCCCGCCGATCAAAAACCCATCACCCGCACCTACAGCGTGCGCCACTATTGCCCCGTGCAAAATATACTGGATGTCGAATTTGTACTGCACGGTGCGCACAGCCCCGCCTCGGGTTGGGCGCAGGCGGCAAAGCTTGGTGACCAAATCGGCATTGCAGGCCCCGGCGGGCCAGATCCTTTATTGGCCCCCGCCGATTGGCACTTTTGCATGGGCGACTTAACCGCCTTGCCCGCCATCAGTGCACTGCTGGAAAACATGCCCGCCAATGCCCAAGGCCATGTGCTTATCCATATCGAAAACGCCAGCGAAAAATTCTCACTGGCCGCGCCCCAAGGCGTTGCCGTGCAATGGCTAGTAACACCCATCAGCCATGCCAAAGCCAAACTGCTCGCCGCTTTTACCGCGCTGAATATTCCCGCTAAAGGTAGCCGCTCTGCCTTTGTTGCGGGCGAAAACGGCTGCGTAGTGGCGCTGCGGGAAGCCTTGCGCGCGCGTTTAGGTTTAACCAAAGCCTCGCTTTACGCCGTGCCCTATTGGCGCCACGGGCAAGACGAAGAAACCTACCACCAGGAGCGCCATCGCATTATGGACGAGGTTTATTAAATGGCTGCCCCCGCACAACTAGCGGTGGTTACCGGTGCAGCTCAAGGCATCGGCAAAACCATC
>JAXHOG010000092.1:0-2353 GCA_034519605.1 Marinagarivorans sp. | reverse complement strand
GGATGTAACTGCAATACGACACTTGCAAGCAAGGGACCTTTGTTGTCACTGTATACATCGCGATAGAGCGTTGGCTGACGCGACATTTGAGCGACTGAAAATGCGTAGCTCACACCCAAAAGCCAAAACTCGATGGGAGCGCTTGCGCCCAAAGAGATCGATGGCAGCGTTTGCGCTTGAGCACTCAACATTTGCGCCGAGCTATTAAAAGGCGATAGCCATAACTCCTTATAACCAATATCCAATTGCGCCCAACTACGTCCCAGCGAAATCAATGAACCTGATACCTGCAACTGCTCATTGGTTAATTCTCCGCCTGCAGATAAGGCCACCCATCCATTAGGCTGCCAATACCCTCGTACACTAACGCCGATAGATTCCTCTGTAGTTCGGCCTTGCGCATTAGGTTTGGCCACGCTATCGTCAGAATCGCTTAAAGTTGCGCGAAGATGCGTTAGGCCAGCCGACGATTGGTAAGGCTGCAAGCCATCATTTAGCCGCTGATAAAGCTTTGGATAATTATTCTTAATGGTTTCAAGCTGACGCACAACGACAGCAACGCTGTAAGGTTTCGTTAAATTAGGAATATTACCGAGCACAACCAAACGTTCTATATCGCGCTCTAATGAGGGGTTAATATTGACAGGCAAATAGGTAGACACATCGCCTGAAGCTGCCACGCCAGAAAAAAAATAGGCGCTTGCGCCCAATAAAACACGTGCAATAGTCATAAAAAATGGCCTAACCCAAAAAGCTAATATTCAAAAAGCAGCTATTAAAACTTAAAACTCCAGAGAGCCCCATACGTGACTGCCTTAGCATTAAAGGTTTATCAAATATCAGCGACATTATTGTTACCGTTTATTACTTGCGCGCTCGTAGTACGCTCATTTAAGCAGCGAGAGTATCGGCAATATATTGGCCAAAGATTAGGCTTCTGCCCCAAAAAAATCCCCGCTGGCGGCATCATTATTCACGGATCAAGCCTAGGGGAAATTACAGCATTAAAACCTTTTATCGAGCTAAGCCTAAAAGAGCTACCCGAGTACAGCATTACTGTAACTTGCTTCACGCCGG
Organism: Marinagarivorans sp.; assembly: GCA_034519605.1. Taxonomy (GTDB): domain Bacteria; phylum Pseudomonadota; class Gammaproteobacteria; order Pseudomonadales; family Cellvibrionaceae; genus Marinagarivorans. The sequence goes on along the minus strand of JAXHOG010000092.1, from coordinate 1,276 downwards.
CCGGCCGCCAACAAATTATTAATTTATTAGGTGGTCGCGTGAATTATGCTTATTTACCCATTGACTCACCGCCCTGTAACGCACTTTTTCTGCATCGATTAAAACCAAAAGCTATCGTTTTTATGGAAACAGAAATATGGCCCAGTTTAATTGCGCAAGCGCATAAACGCGGAATCCAACAAATACTTATCAATGCGCGCTTATCTGAACGCTCAGTAAAGAACTACCAAAAAATTTCAGCGTTAATTACCCCTACACTCAAAAAACTCAACGGTATTTACCCTCAAAGCGACGACGATAAAAAGCGTTTCGAATTACTCGGCGCCAATAATTACTCTTGTCAAACATTAGGCAATTTGAAATACGACCTCAAGTTGAACACCGCATTATTACCTGCTATTAGCGTCATAAAAAAACAATTAGAGGGGCGATGCGTTTGGGTCATTGGAAGCAGTCATGAAGATGAGGAGGATATGCTACTCGATATAGCCGCTCACCTTGTGCACGCTAATCCACACTTGCTTGTTGTTATTGCACCAAGACATAAAGAGCGTTTTAAATGCCTCGCCGAAAAACTCGATGCGCATGGCTTAGCGTGGGTCAGTCGCGGTGCGCATACAGTGCCAACAAAATTAACGAAAATTTGGCTAATCGATACGCTCGGCGAGCTACTCACATTCTATGGAGCAGCCGATATTTGTACTGTTGCGGGTAGTTTTGGACATGCCGGTGGGCACAACCCCGTAGAACCGGCACTGTTTAAAAAATGCATTACCTTTGGCCCAAACATGCAAAATGCACAATCGCTCGCTACAGGATTATTAATTGCAAATGCGGCGCGCCAAGACTCAAACACAGAAGAGCTTGCACTGACAATCCAGCGATTAATTAAAAATACTGAAGAGCGCTGCGCATTAGGGCAAAACGCGGGTCAATTCTTATCATCAAACAGTGGCGCCACAGAAAAAAACATCATGAAACTTAAAGCGCTTCTGGCCGATTAGACCACAAAAGTGCCACCTCGTTAAAAATCCATCGATTCATCATAATCGCTCTGAATAAAAATTTGAGTCAAAAAAAAGCCCCGCCTATTACTAAGCGGGGCTTTTAGAATAAAACCTGACGATGACCTACTCTCACATGGGGAAACCCCACACTACCATCGGCGATACATCGTTTCACTACTGAGTTCGGGATGGGATCAGGTGGTTCCAAAGCTCTATTGTCGTCAGGAAAACGGTTTGGATTGTGTTGGTCTTGGAGCAATACGTAGCAT
>JAXHOG010000068.1:0-13283 GCA_034519605.1 Marinagarivorans sp. | reverse complement strand
GCGCACTTCGACGGCACGAATAATCGGACGGGTAAATGCATCGGATGCCGTACTCACCATAAACGCGCCCGACGTGAGCACGCCACCGCGCTCGGTGGTAAGGGTTGGTACCCAGTTATTCTCGCCATTACTGGGGGTGCTTACGCCGTAGTATTGGGCCAAACGGCTGTTAAGCACGGTGGTATCACCGCCATATAAGTCACTAAAAGGCACGCTGTCGTCATAGATTACGCGCTTAAAGGTCTCACGCACTTCGCGCGCCATATCCGCTTTAATATTCGTGGTTAACTTGGCATTTAAGCGTGTTGCACCCAATACGGTATCGGCTAAAAACCACGTTGCACCAAAGTTACCGGTATGCTCTTTACCTCGTGCGGTTTGCATCAAGCGATCAATTTGCGCCAAGATTTGTGCCTCGGTATTGAGCTTGTTGTCACGCGCGGCATTAAACAAGGTGTCATCTGGGGTTGAGCCTGTGTACATGTAGGCCAGCGCGGTGGCCAGCTCATAGTTGGTGAGCACAAAAGCGCTGCTATCGACGGCGTTTAATTTGCTAGAGCCATTGGCAAAGTTACCAATATTCATGTTTTGCGCCTTAGCTTCGCTCACAGGAATACCCACCTCAGATTTATAAATAAAACTTGGCGAAGCAATAGCCGCGTAAAACGCAACTTCCAGTGCGGTATCGCCCGTGTAATCGCTAAAGATTTTATTGAAGTCGGTGGTTTCGGCGGTGGTCAGTGGGCGGCGGTAAAGTTTTTCGGCTTTTGCTAAAAACGCGGCCTTACAATTAGTGCCGCAGTTGCTTTGCTGTTTGGTTTTTTGCGCTGCAATCACAGAGAGATTTTCGGCGGCAGCCATTAACTTATCAAGACGCGCTTCTTCAACGCTAATACCCGTATTCACGGTGTAACGGCTTTTACCCGCCGCACCACTGCTGTACTCGTACGAGGTTTTAAAATCACTTTCGGCAATTAAATTTAAATCGACCAGCGAGTTTTTAAGCTCGAGCACGTTAAGTAAACGAGTGGTTCTTAAGCCGTAACTGAGCTGGTTGGTACCACACGCCAAGTTTGGCGTCGCCACCTTGGTTAAGCTGAGCATCCACGCGGCGGTGTTTAATGCGCAGTCACCCACACATTTATTGGCTCCACCCTTGGGCATGGTGTCTACTATGGATTTAACTAAGCCACCAAAACCTTTACTAGCAATCACCGTATTAAGGTTGAAGTCTTTACCTCCTAGCGCAGCAAAAACGCCATTACCTTTATAGCTATGACAAAGCCCACAGGTGTGCTCGGCGTAGCTTTTTTCACCCGCAGCGAGGTTAGCGTCTGCGGGTTTGGGTTCGGCTGCAACAGAGCTACTCGACGCCACACTGCTGCTAGAAGTGGGCTTACTTGAACTGCTAACAGGCACGGCACTGCTCGAGCTATTTTTAGATGCGCTGCTTGAAGCGTTGGGTGCGCTTGACGAAGCTACAATGGCACCGACTGGTTGTAACTCAAAATAATTGAGGTTAGCCACTCCATCTAAAAAGCTAGCGCGAATCACTGCACTGCTGCCATTGATCACCACATTGGCAATTTTGCTATCGGTGTATGCTTCCCAGCCGTTATTGGCCACAGTGGCCACGCCTGCGATTTGATTATTAAGCGTAAATTGAATGCGTTTTCCAGCCTCACCTGACGATGCTCGAGCGATAAGGTCGTAGGTGCCGGGCGATAAACCCGCCACATCAAATTCCACCCACTCATTGCTAGCGGTATAACCAATGGCGCAAACGCCGCCGTTATCAGTGGTATCCACCAGATCAACCATACCTTGACTGCAGCGGCCAGCCGTTGCACCCTCACGGGTCTGTGTCGATTCACTAAACCGTTTGTAGTCTTGCGCCTGCACACGCACCAAGGCTTGCAGAGCGGCAGAGCTTAGTGATGATGAGCTGACGACTACACTTTTGCTGGAGCTGCTACTCATCACGACCGCGCTTGAACTGCTGGATTTTGCGCTACTGGTCACGGCCGCTGCGCTACTGGATGAGGTTTCGTCGTTGGCAACACAGGCCGCGAGACTGGTCGCTAATACGATCAGCCCAGCAAACTTTGCCACTGGTTTAAAATGCATAGGTCGCATAAAGCAATGCCTTTTTTGTCTTGATGAGAATGAATAGAAGAGGGCTACGGCCAATAAAAATAAACCGACTACAGCCAGAATATGTGTATGGGAAATCAACTCGCTCAGAATATGAGTCGCAATAAAAATCAACCAGTCTTAGTTTTTAATTTTGAGACATATACCTAAGTAGACCGCCCAAAAAATACTCATTTGAGCAAGCCAGCGCGACTTGGCTTTCGGCTCTGGCTGATCGCGATGCTAGCCATGATCGTGTCATCCGTTTTTATCCGAGCGATAATACCGCTCACAAGATTTATGGCAGCCAGTAAAATCTACGGTTTTTGTTGACGGTTACATACAACAATACTCGTCGATTTTTTTTACAGAGGTGATATTCAGTCCTGCAAAACAAGGCCATCAAGCACTTGGAGTGCTATCGCATTGCCCTCCGCCCCCACTATTATTGCGGCCCGCAGCTTCCTTGCATCGACAAAAAGGCCATTTACCAACGATTGATTGAAGTAGGCACGTTTTCTGCTTAACTGAAAAAAGTAATGAGTACCCCTCAACTAAGCCCTTAAATTCAAAAGCTTACAAAGCTAACATCACTCTTCGAGAGATAACCGAGAGATAACCGAGAGATAACAATGAAAAACCTAATCGTGAAATCTGCTTTAATTATGGTCTCAGGCTTAGCGTGCTTGTCAGCTATGGCGCTGCCGCTGAGCGAATACAACGTCTTCGTCTCCGGTGACTTTACCCATAACTCTTCATCTATTGGCGGCAAAGCCTTTATTGGCGGCAACTTTATTGCCAAGAACTCAACCGATGTAGGTGTAACCCTAACCCCCTCCAGCACCCTCGATTCCTTAGTGACCGTAGGCAATATCAAGGGTAATGGCACGTGGTTTAACGTGCAAGCAGGTAACGTTGTTGCCGGCGGCAGCGTGAATAAAGCAAACTTCAACTTCAACGGTGGCGGCACTTTAAAGAAAGGCGATAAAACCGCGCTCACCAGCCAACGCGATAGCATGACTAACGAACTTAAAAGCGCCTCCAGCAATTACAGCGCCATGACCAACAATGGCAACCTGGTTAAAACCAGCAACCTCACGCAGTTCAACTATACCGGCAACGACTCCACCGCGATCTTTAATGTTAAAGCTGCCGATGTATTCAGACAAAACGCGAGCCTAAATCTCAATGCCGGTAGCGCCTCTACCGTCATCATCAACGTCTCAACCGCTCGCATTGCGGGAGCAGCCGGTGCTGTCGCTTATGATTTTACCGCGCCAGGCGGCATCAACTTTACGAATGGCTTCCAACCCAATAGCAACGCCAGCAACCTTGGCGCCAGCAATATTTTGTGGAATTTTTTCGACGCCACTGAACTCAGCTTACAAGGCATGGATACTTTCCGTGGCTCACTGCTGGCCATGGGCGCCAACATCATGAGCATTGGCACAGCCGATGGCAGTATTGCCGCTAAATCCTTAATTCAAAGTCGTCAAATTCACAACTACACGTTTGTCCCCCCCACAGAAACCCCGCTACCTGCATCAGTGCAATTTTTACTGATGGGCATGGCCGCCTTTATTGGCCTACGCCGTTGGCGTAAAAAAGCAAAAACCGTATAAGGCTTTTGCTGAACAGCTAAAAAAAGCCCTGATGCGAAAGCTCAGGGCTTTTTTTATGCGTGGATATTTCTCTTTTTGATCCTAAAAACCTCAGTTGAACGCCAAAAGAGTTGCAAACCCTTGATGTGAATAGTGAATATTAAAATGCAGGGCAACCTTATGGGTTGTTCACGTTTTTAACCTTTGCTAGGCGCATCCAAGGGTTGCGCAGACTTTGGTGATTCAACTAAGGTTTTGAGGATTAATTATGCCCCTGGCAACGCACTCGTTTGCCAACGTTTCTTTAACGCAGCAATCTTTGCATTAATGCTTGGATCATCGCCGACTTTATTTTGCAAGCGCTGCAGCGCGGCTTGAGCTTGCTCAAACTTTCCGGCTTGCTGTAGCGCATTGGCATAGTGCAAATGAATATCGGGGATGTCGGCAAGATCGAGTGCTTTTTTGAAAATATAAATGGCTTCATTGGCTTTACCCGCTTGTAGCAATACGCTGCCATAGGTGTCTAACAACGCCGGATTATCGCTAGAGGCAAAACTTTCACTTAATTGCAGCGCTTTGAGAACACCTGCAGGCTCACCTTGCGCGGCCAATAACAGCGCATAATTATTGCGCACAATTAAACTGCTGCTATCGCGCTGCAATAAATCATCGTAAATAATCGCCGCATCAGCATTTAATTGCTGCGTTTCTAATTGTCGTGAGTAGGCAATACCCACAGCCACCTCATGAAAGTTATGATAACTATTTTTAAGCAGTGCCAAAGCATCTTCGATGCGCTGTTGCTGCACCAAAATATTGGCCAGTAATAAAGTGCCGGCATGCCACTGCGGGAATTTAACGAGCAGGCTTTCAATCTGTGTAATGGCCTTGTGGGGGGAAGTATTGGCGTGTAATTGCGCCAACAGCAATTGTGCGTTGAGATCATCAGGCTGGCTATTAACGTACGCTGTTAAATAGCGCTGTAAATCGTCCACGTTTTTTAATTTTTGCGCCGATTGGTATAAGGCATCAAGGGCTTTATCAAAACGACCTCGCACATTAATCGCTTGTTTAAAAAATTCAGCGGCCGCTTTATCGTCATTTTTTTTCTGCTGTATATAACCTTTAAAAAATAAAATATCGGCATTATCCACGTGCAGCTGTATCAATTTTTCCACCGATGCATCGGCCTCGGTATAACGACCACGCAATGCCGCCACCTGCACCTTAATACTTAAAAGCGTGGCATCTTGAGGATAAAAATTAATAGCTTTAGTTAATAACGTATCGGCACTGGTTAAAAAACCCTGATTAAAAGCTACCTCTATCTTAAATTGCAATGCTTCATAATTACGATCATCTAACTGCAAAATGCGATCATATAAATCACTCGCAATACTCACCCTATCTTGCTGCTGGTAATAAATCGCCAACAAACCCAAGGCCTCTAGGTTTTGATTTTGTTGACTTAATACTTTATTCAGCGAGGCCACGGCATCGTCATCACGACGATCAAAAAAGGCAATTTTTGCTTGTAATAATAATGTTCTCACATGGCTAGGATTAACATCCAATACGGTTTTAACCGTTGTACGTGCATTTTCCACATCACCTTTAAGCCATGCCATCTCGGCCAATAAGGCGCTGGCTTCTGTTTGTGCTTTGTTGGCATTAGCTAGGTTTTTATCGCTGGCGACCAAAGATAAAATCGTTTGTAAATCTTGCTCGGCCAAGGCGACATGGTCATTAGCCAATGCGGCATACGCGCGATAAAACAATAAACCTACTGGGCTTTTAGCCGCAGTAATATAATCAGCCAATAATTGGCCCGCGTGGGCAGCATCAATTTGTTTAATCAAATCAACATGCAAGGTTTGCAGCGCATAAGCCTCGGGATACTGCGCAATAAATTGTGCAAGTTCGGAAATCGCTTGCGCCTGCCCTTTATGCTGATTAATTAATTGTGTCAGGCGGATAATTTGCGCCTCGGGATTTTTAGCCGAAGCAATTAACGCCGTTAAATCATCAATAGAGGCCGCCACATCGCCACGCGCCTCGCTGACCTCGATACGTAAAAGTCGGTATTGTGCGCTATCGCTACCCGACAAACTTATCGCTTTATCCAGTGCCGCTAAGGCCTCATCCCACCGCAATTGTTTTTTAGCGGCAACGCCCGTTAAACCCCAGAGTTGAGCATTATCGGGGTGGGCCACTAAAGCTTCGGCACTTAAGGTTTCGGCTTTTGACCAATTTTTTTCGGCAATCGCGATGGCTATCGCCAATTGATAATGCAATGCACTGGTGGACTCTAACGCGGCCAAGGATTTATCGGCTTGTTGCGCGACCTCTAATTCGCCAAGCAATAAGGCCAGCTCGCCTAACTCAAACAACGATGGGGCATCGTTTGCATTTAATCCAACCGCTTTTTGCAAATGAAAAAACTGAGCGGGGTAATCTTCTTTAAATTTAGCAATAGTGGCTAACCCGCGATGAGCAATAGCGCTTTCGGCATCTACCGCTAAAGCATTGCGATATTCTACACGCGCTTTTTCGTAGTCTTTTTGTTCGTAAAAACGCTGTGCGTTTTCTACATATTCCTCAGACGACATTTTTTTACCGCAACCACCAAGGGCAAATACCATGGCCGCAACGGATAAACCAAAAGACATTTTCTTGTTAATTTTTTTATGTGCTTTTCTATTAATATATGTTTTTCTATTAATAAGTGCTTTTCTATTAATAAGTGCTTTTCTATTAATAAGTGCTTTTCTATTAAAGTCATTAATCACAATAAATTCCAATTACAGAATGTTTTCGGCGGGTAAAAAAGTCGCCAGAGGAGGTTGTATCAGCGCAATAAAGGCTTGAATTTTTTGCTCGGATTGCTCGATATTATTGCCATCTACTACGGGAATAGCGACACGCACCAAAGCACCATCGGTGCGCCCCGTGCGAATAAAATCGTTAAAAAGTAGCCATTTTTTAACATATTCGTTAGCCACTGTTTGGCCGCGCTCCACAAACCAATAGTAAACCAATTGTTTTTGCCCCTCTTTAACAATCACAACACGATTAAGTTTGCGGCCATGTAAAGTGGTGCGCGAAAAGGACTCTATTTCCCAGCCGCCACCAGGGATGCATACGCGTGGCGAATGTGGCGACTCACCTTTACGCTGATTAGCATAATAGGCCACATAAAAATTAATCGGTTCGAGCTGATTGGGATGACTAAAATTTAACATGACATAATCACTAAACTTTAAGCCTTCGATCACATCGCTACTTAACGGACGTGGTACCGCCTGCCAGGCGCCGAGTTGATGAGGGAACAGCGCCAAATGGGTCGCCGGCGGCGTAATTTGCTGGCGATGCTGCTGCCCCAACAACAAGCCCGCCACAACCAGCAATAACATCAGCGATGCATAAATGGGCCGCGATGGCCATTGTCGACCAACGCCCGGATTACTTTCTACCGAATGTAAACCTAACATATCCAGTAGAGAGCGCCGCGATGTTAAGCGTTCTAACGCGATAATTTCGAGCAACAACAGCACTAAACACAAGGCAAATACTGCCCAACCCTCGGCATCGTGCACAGTACCATCGGCGGCAGCAACGCCGTAGCGCTCAACCAACACGGCCGTTAATGCAATACGAAAACTATTCATCACTAGCGTGATAGGGATAGTGGATAAAAAAATGAGGGCGCGTTTAAGCGGGTGAGCGCGATAAAAATAAGCAACAATAAAACCCACACTCATGAGTGGATATAAAAAACGCAAGCCGCTACAGGCCTCGACTACCGCTAATTGATGACGCCCCAAATCAATAATATTACCGCTTAAAAATACCGGCATGCCCAGCCAGCTAATAAAAAGTGCGCCCAACTTAGACGACATCAATTGTAATTTTGCGGTTAATAACACCTCTAAAAAATAAGGTACAGGAATCGCAAATAATAAAATTAAAATAGGTGCGCTTAATAGTGCCGCGCTACGAGCGCCCAAATACGCAAAGCTCAAACCCCACAACATTAATACAAACGACACCTGCACCATAGCAAACAAGCCGCTAATTTCGCCCACCAATAGCAGCGTTGCTGCAAGCAGCACCAGCGCAACGCCCCAGAAACTGCCGCGTCCAATACTGGAGGCAATGGCACGCCAGCGCTCGCTAATAATGTAGGCACTAATCACTGGTATCACTAAGCCATGACTGTATTCCACTTCTTGCAACCAGCGCTGCACCAAATTAAGTAATGCCCCGCCGTATAAAAAAGGTAAGAGTAGCAGCGGCAAGAGCCAAAACCACACCCCAAATTCTGCTTGCCAATAAGCCTTTTTGCGGCGAATGAACGGCATCAATTGATATATCCTCTTTAACGGCGCGATCAAAAAAAGCACACCTATTTACACGCGGATTCCAGTCGCTAAGGCGACACACAAAGGCGCCAGTTTAGCGCGCCAAACGTCTTTCTTATAAAAAATCTTTCCCATAAAAAAGCCCCTTGGGTGAAGGGGCTTTTTAAATACCGGATGGGATTTATACAGATTTTTTTCGCAACCTAGCCGCTAAAAATAAGCCGCACAATGCAAAAACATAAAACGGCGAAAAAGCACCTGCCGATTTATTGTCTTTAGGTGCAGCGCTTGAATTTAAAGTTTGCGCAGGGTCGGTGGGGTTTTCGGTGGGAATAATTTTTTCTTGTGTGCTGCGACTAGTGCCGCCCGCCAAAATGACAGGCGCGATTTCAGTCGCAAAATAGGCCACGGGCACTAAAGAAGCGTTGCCATCGATGGAAATTTCCCGCGAGGCCCAACCGGTACCTGTTAATGCAAACATTTTTAAACCCGGCAAAGAGCCAAACTCTGGCATGGCGCCATCGTTAGCATTGGTCCAATTATTAGGCCCCAAAACTAACTTGCCCGACCATGTATCGTCGAGGTTGGCATTATCGTGGGTACGGGTAACGGCGTTTTCGATAAAAGGATAATCCTTAGCAGTAAACATCGCTAAATTGACCGCATTAATACCCGCGATGTGATCAAGCACTTGCACCGCTGCGCGGGTATAAAGCGCGGTTTTTTTCGCGTCGCCACGGGCCGATTCAATCTCGGCGGCCGCCATAACAATGCGCGCATCATTTAATGCCATGCGGTGCGAACCCCAGCGTACATTGTTATCCACATTATCTTTATCGCCAGTATTCCACCGAGTTGAATTGGGATCCCAGGTGACGCCAGGGTAACCTTGCGCCTGAAAAGCCAAAATACTATCGGCCTTGATGAGGAGATTTTTTTTCAGCTCATCTAAATTAATCGAATGCTTAGACTCATTACTTAATAGCGACAACCCGCCCTCCATCGCAACCTCACCCCACCAATAAGATGAAGCTTCATTAAAGCGCGGATGGGCCATGACGAGTTTTTTATAGTGAGTTGCCGCCTCTGCTTTTTGCAGTTTTTCGGCCGCCAAATAAAGTTCTACCAAGGCGGTAAATTGATCATCTTCAGTATTATTTTTATCGGCAACGCAATGATCGCCCGTTTCCTGTGGATTGCGCTTTAAACTGGTTTTATCGTGATCGGGGTAGTAGCCACCCTCGCCCCCAAACGACGCCTCTTGATTACACACCACTGGCTTACCCCAAACCGCATCAAAAGCCTTCACTGCTCGATCGTAGGCATCGCTGGCTTTTTGTGCAGTGCCGTAATCGCGGTGTAACCGCGCCATGCCCGCTAAAGTTCGCGCGGTGGCATAGGTCGCTTTGGTTTCCGGCGCCGAAATACAGGAGCCTGTTTTGTAGGGATTACAAAATGCGTAGGTGTCGTTAACGTTGGCGTGAAACTTAGCAATAGCTAAATCACCACCATGATCAAACACATGGTAAAACTGCTCGGTTAATATATTTAATTGATCGTATACCGTGCGCGCACCGGCTTTATTTTGGCTGTAATAAGTATTAATTGCAGGGTAGGTTTCCAGCATATTAATCAGCGCCCACGAGGCCTCGGCGGTATTGGTGGGGTAAGCGCCATTATCGCCGGCATCCTTAACATAAGAAAAAGTCACGCTTAAACCTTTGGCCCAATCATTAACCGACTGATTAAATGTGGCGCGATTCTCGTGATCTTTAAAGTAGCTAAAAAAATCGTATTTGACCGCGCCGTAAGGATCGCTAGAAATATCAAACGGGGCCGATTTAGCTTCGCCGACGACTAATTGTAAGTTTTTGCCTAATCCAGTACAGACCGAAAAATCAATTTGATAAAAGCTATCGCCTGAGCTTTTATCGTTGCTGATATAAGTGTCTTCTGTGCCTTTACAATCACTGCCCGCTAAAGACCATTCAATAGGGCCTTTATTTTCAGCGGCCAAATAAATACCCAACTTACTGGCTTGTGGTAAATAACCGGCGTAATTGACACGAAATTTATCGGCCATTTGGCTGCCATCATCCACGGCCAAAGCAGCTAATGGCGTCATCAGCAAGGATGGGGGAAATAATGCTGTCGTTAATAGTGCAATGAACTTTTTATTTTCACGTATTGGATATTTCAACGGTGTCATAGTGATCCTTTTTGCGCAGAGTGGTCTATTGGCTTTTTTATTGTACATTCGCGGGTGTTTTAATCGTTACTCCAGTCGTTACTCCAGTCGAGAGTTCAGGTTAAGTGCGAATGCTACCTTAAAGCCATGCCAACCAAAACATTTAAACGAGCCCCAGCACGTCTTAAGCGCCTCAAGCAGTACCGCTATTGTCATTGCGGTACGATCTAGCCCAACCCAGACTGGTGCCGCCTAGATAATCCACAACTTAAGCGTTAAGATTTGTCAAAAAAACCCCACCGCCGCCACATTCAACATTCAATCGACGTTCAATAGCCTTTCTTTATGCCGAGTGCAAACCATGACTAAACTTCGAGCCTTCGCCGGCGCCATACCTTTTTTTGTGGCGGTATTTTTAAACGCCTTTGTAGATTTAGGCCACAAAATTATTATTCAAAATACGGTATTTAAACTCTACGACGGCCCCACGCAGGTTATTTTGACCGCCATAGTCAACGGTTTAATTTTGCTGCCATTTATTGTGCTCTTAAGTCCTGCGGGGTTTTTATCCGATAAATACCGTAAAACCGAGGTAATGCGATTGTCGGCATGGGCGGCATTAGCCTGCACACTGTTAATTACCTTATTTTATTATTTAGGCTGGTTTATCGGCGCCTTTGCGATGACGTTTTTACTGGCCGCACAATCGGCTATTTATTCGCCCGCAAAATACGGTTACCTCAAAGAATTATTTGGTAAAAACCGCTTAGCCGAAGCCAACGGTGTGGTATCGGCGCTCTCGATTGTGGCGATATTGGCAGGCATTTTTGCTTACTCCATTATATTTGAAGTGCTCTATAAACAAGCCCAAGATGTAGATACCGCCGCACAAATTATGCAGGCCATTGCACCCGCAGGATTTATTTTAATTTTAAATGCGATGATCGAAGTTTATATGATGTACCGACTGCCTAAACAAGAGGCGACTGGCGTAACGACGCCCTTCCCTACTGCACGATTTATTACCGGCCGACAATTTAAAGACGATTTACAACCGCTCGCCAATAATCGCTCGATTCGTTTATCGGTGATTGGGCTAGCTACTTTTTGGGCGGTAGGCCAAGTGATGCTGGCAGCTTTTCCTGCATTTTTTAAAGCGATTACGGGCTCCGATAACACCATTGCGGTACAGGGTATTTTGGCCTGTACGGGGCTCGGCATTGCTATAGGCTCGATGATTGCGAGTCGCTGCTCTAAAAATTATATCGAAACCGGTTTATTACCCATTGGCGCGCTCGGCATTACCATTGGTTTGTGGTTAATGCCGAATTTAACCTCGCCAACCGCCTTTGCCATCGACTTTTTATTTATTGGTGTGTGCGGAGGTATGTTTACCGTGCCGCTTAATGCACTCATTCAATTTTACGCCCACGAGCGCGAATTGGGTAAAACCCTAGCCGCCAATAACTGGGTGCAAAATGTAGTGATGCTGGGTTTTTTAATTTTAACAGCCGTATTTGCACTGCTCGACTGGAGCGCCAAATCGCTGTTGCAATTAATTGCAGTGGTCGCCTTAGTTGGCTGCTGTTATGTGGTGCATCAATTACCGCAAAGTTTAATGCGCTTTGTTTTAAGTCTTATTTTAATGCGCCGTTATAAGGTCTCCGTGCAAGGCATGAAAAATATCCCCGCTAAAGGCGGTGTATTATTACTCGGCAACCATGTGAGCTGGATCGACTGGGCCATTTTACAATTGGCATCACCGCGCCCCGTGCGCTTTGTGATGTTGCGTTCTATTTACGAGCGCTGGTATTTACAGTGGTTTTTTGATTTGTTCGGCTGTATTCCCATTGAATCTGGCCCGCGCAGCCGCAAAGCTTTAGCCTTAATGAGTGACTATTTAAATAATGGCGAAGTGGTGTGTTTATTCCCCGAGGGCACCATTAGCCGCACGGGCCACTTGGCACAATTTCGCCGTGGTTACGAGCGCGCCTGCGAAACGGTTAACGACGATGTGGTAATTTTACCCTTTTATTTACGGGGTTTATGGGGCAGCCAATTTTCGCGTTCGTCCTCTCGATTAAAACAAACGAGTGCGTCTATTTTACGTCGTGATTTAGTCGTCGCATTTGGTCAAGCCGTACCCAAAAACATTACCGCCGACGTATTAAAACGCCGCGTCTTTGATTTAAGCGTGAGCTCTTGGGAAGAATTTATTACCACGTTGCCAACGCTGCAACAAGGCTGGATTGATAGCGCTAAAGCCGTAGGTTGTAAATTATCTATTGCCGATCATTCTTTAAATACAGAATTGTCGGGATATAAAGCTTTAGCCGGCAGCTGGATGTTTGCCCGTCGCGTAAATAAAGCGACATCCAGCGGTAGTGTAGGAATATTATTACCCACTAGCGCACCCGGTGTATTAATGAATATGGCCACGTTATTAGCGGGAAAAACAGTGGTTAATATAAACTACACGTCCAGTATTGATGCAATTAAAAATGCCATTGCCATGTCGGGTATAGATACCCTATTCACCTCCGAAAAATTCTTACTAAAGCTGCAAGCCAAAGGCATAAAAATAGATGGTGCATTAGACAGTGTTAAAATTATTGCGCTAGAAAATATCGCCAAAGAAATCTCTACCCTCGAAAAAATAACTACTCTTGGCATGGTACGTTTACTACCCAGTTTTGCGTTAAAAATGCTGTGTAAACATCAATCAAAACCCAGCGACGTTGCGGCGATTTTATTTTCCAGCGGAAGCGAAGGCAAACCCAAAGGCGTGCAATTAACCCACAACAATATTTTTGCGAACATTAAACAAGTGGCCGATGTTTTAAATATGGAAGATAGCGATGCGGTAATGGCAAACTTACCGTTATTTCACGCCTTTGGTTTAACCGTAACGCAATTTTTACCTTTATTAGAAGGTTGCCCAATGATTTGCCACGCTGACCCCACCGATGTACTCGGTTGCGCAAAAGCCATTGCTCGCTA
>JAXHOG010000093.1:0-2447 GCA_034519605.1 Marinagarivorans sp. | reverse complement strand
ACAAGTGGCGCAAGGTATTAGGCCGTTTGTGTCGTCTATTTATAGTTATCTTCTACTTTTAAACCACGGAAGGCCCCATGAAAAATATCGCATTACCACTACTGACGTTGATATTGTTTGCCGCATACACGATTTTCTCCATGTTGCAGGCTGAGCAATCGCTTCTTCAATTCGGCATCCAACTCATGTCGAGCCTAGACACCGCGCAAGTCGTAATCGATCTTTATATTCTGGCTGCATTGGCATGCATTTGGATGTGTCGTGATAACAAGTCTAGTGGTAAATCATTTGTATCTGTAGCACCATACCTTCTAATTACTGCAGTCTTCGTTTCCATTGGCCCGTTGCTATACCTTGTGGTCAAAGGCTTCTCAAGGCAGTCCTCCGCAGATAAAACATAATAAGCGGTTCAAATCGTTCGCTGCGCTCACCGGGACGGCCCCTTAATCATGCGTTAGGGTCAAAAAAATAACCGAGTACCACGCACATGGAAGTCAGATGCAATTCGCTAAATGAAGTTCGCGATCACATCGACAGAGTAGATCGTGAAATCGTGACATTACTCGCTGAGCGCGGGAGTTTTGTCATGCAAGCAGCATCGTTCAAAAGAACAACAGAAGAAGTTAAAGCGCCTAATAGGGTAGAGCAAGTAATTGCAAAGGTCACTGCGCTTGCAAAAGAAAAAGGTGCAAATCCTGCGGTGGTAGAGCGCGTATATTGCGCCATGATATCAGCGTTCATTGAGGCAGAGCTTAAAGAGCATTCTCTGCTTAGCGAGCGTAGCGGGAAATCTTAACTAGTGGTCCAAGCCATTTGCTGTTCTCACTTGAGCTGACTAAAACCGGTCTTTAAAAAGCGTTAGGAATTTCATAGTCTGATCATCAACCAAAGGAAAAATCATCATGGAAGAAATCAACCTTGTCGTAATGATCGAAGTCATGCCTGGCAAGCGATGCCATCAACTTGAGGCCTATGAAAAACTCAAGCCGTTTGTTCTCGCTGAGCCTGGTTGCTTGCAATACGAGCTATTTTCCGATTCTGCAAATGAAAATAAATTTGTACTCATCGAAAAGTGGGCATCTAAGCACGAATTAGACGCTCACGATCAAGCGAAGCACATGATTGCTGCTGATGCATACAATCCAACATTTCGTGCCAAACCAGCCATAGTCATAAAAATGACCGCAGTAAATATTTAATAATTTTTTAAGCCGTTCGCTCCGCTCACTGATGCGGGCTAAAGCTCGCACGCTTAATTAAGCGTTAACTTGCTCAAGGAAGAGTCATGTACTCACCCGCATACCCTCATGGTCCAATAAATATCCTATACCCTGGCGTATTTCTGTTGCATGGCAGCATTAAAATGGGTCCTGGTATGAGAATGAACAGGAATATGGTAATTCTACAAAGTCATTCAGAATTAATTTTGATCAATCCGGTTCGCATGAGCGAGGAAGGTCTTGCCGCTTTAGATCTGCTTGGGGTTGTGCGTAAAATTATTAGGCTTGGCGACTTTCATGGTCTTGATGATGAGTTTTATCTAGATAGATATAAGTGTGAATTTTGGGCTCAAAGCGGGCAGGCGACATATAAGTCACCCTGCCCAACGCAGGAGATTAATTCGAGTAGCACTGGCCCCGTAGCAGGCTCAGAGTTTTTTATTTTTGAATCTGCCCAATATCCAGAAGCGGCGCTGCTCATTAAAGAGCACAAGCTATTAATTACAACTGATAGCATTCAGTACTATTCAGATTGGAGCTATTTTTCGTGGTTCACGAAATTGGTCTTCAGGTTGTTAGGCTTTAAAATTGGCCTGAATATTGGTGGGCCATGGCTGAATCGGGTCACTCCAAAGGGTAAAACGCTTAAGGGTGATTTTGAAAGGCTGTTGGCTATGGATTTTGATGCCATTGTTGCTGCTCATGGCGGGCTAATAAAGAGTGGCGCGAAGGAACTGCTTAGAAAGGAGATTCGTAAGGTGTTCTCGTAAGTTGAACGTTAATTTAAATCATCCGTTTATATGGCTTGGCGAGATAGAGCGCTTCCAATATAAGTATCTGTGACGTGTCAGATGCGAAGTCCGTACCGGAATACATAGGATTATGTTTATGAATAAATTCCATCTGCTTATTGGTTTGTTTGCTTTGGCTATGACCACTCAGGCGCAGGCGTTTCAATCGGAGAATGAGCGTAACGCTGCCCGGCAGGCTGAGTTGGATCGGGCCTGTGAGGCGGCGCGGGCGGTGAAGTTGGCGCCGTTTCGCCAGCAGGCGTTTGTTGAGTGCATGAACTCGGATCGCAGTACGGACACGGCCGAAGACTGCAAGCGCAAGACCGAAGGTGCCAATTTGAATATTCAGGGCGGTGGCACGCGGTTTTATGACTTGCCGGCGTGTGTTGAGGCTTTCAAGTTTCGTAAGGCGCATCCGAACAGGTCGTAATGGGTT
>JAXHOG010000066.1:0-12862 GCA_034519605.1 Marinagarivorans sp. | reverse complement strand
GCGTACAGGCAGCGGTAAGGCAACCACCACTTGACGTGCGCGAAGCGTTTCGCCACGACTAACAGCGGTGATTTCAAAGGTTAAACGGGTGGGCTCTTCAACCTGTGGCACCACGACTTGGGCCTGCAGTTGCTGGGCATTGATCAAGGTAACGCTCGGTCCATCAACTTGTCGCCACTGTATGGTCGCCTCTCGACCCCCGCCATCAAGCTTGGCTTGCAAGGTCACAATAACGCCACTGTCGCCGTACTCCTTTTCTTTGACTTGCAGCCACGCAGCCGTGTTAGTAGACGCACTGCTGGCGCTCGCTGCACTGCCTTCTGCCGCCGCTGTGCTTGTTACAGGCGTGGTTTTTTCGACGGGCTGATTTTTGTTGCAACCCAATAACATAAAAGTGGCCAATGTTAAGGGTAATAGCGGTAAAAGTGTGAAGCGGCGATACATCATGGCGAAATCCGTTTAAAAGGGATTGTTCAAAAATTGCACGCAGTGTAGAGAAGTCTTGAGCGTCAAACAATTGTCGGTTTTCTTGTCAGCCCATTAAAACGTGAAACCCCCTCAAGTCATTCATGACTTGAGGGGGTTTCGGAGGATAAGTCGTTACCCGCAGCGTTTCTGTCTCTTTTGCGTTAGCCCTAAGGGTTTATGGCATCAACATACCGCGCAACATATAAAACATTAATGCGCCTAATTAAAAATTATAAATAACTATTCACCACCCTCAATCTCTCGCCGATAGGTTGTCATTACCGGTGGGTCGGGCTCTGGTTGTTTGCGACTACCTGAGTACAACGGCCAATTCACTCAAAATGGCGGGCCACATTTTTTTCCAGCCATCGTCATGGCCAAAGGGATAAACGCGCAACTGCGCTAAAGGATCTTGCGCTACGGCGTGCTGATTGATGGCGGCGGGGATAACCACATCCTTAGTGCCGATAAAATGCCAACGAAAAACTGTTGCCGGTAATGCCGGTGCAAGACTGGGGTTTAGGGATTCGTGCAAGGGTAAATAGTGGTGGTGCGCAGTCCAGGCGTTGGGGTCGAGGTTGCCCGCCAAGGTAATTACGCCGCGTACATCTTTACGGCGCTGCGCCAATAGCATCGCCAGCGTGCCACCACCGCTATGGCCAATTAAAATTAAGGGTTTGCGACCATAGTTTTGTTGCAGCTTATCTAAGGCTTGATCGAGCGCCGCCACAACCGCCTCGCCATAACGCGCGCTAGTCCACAATGCTGGCACGCAGGGTGCGGGTGGAATACCCACATAACCGTAGCAGGGGCGCTGCAAATACACGCTCGCATTGTTATCAATATTCATTAATTGCAATGCCAATTGCTGGCGACTGTTAGGGTTGGTATTGGGCCACAAGCCTTTACGCCACGGATTGCCATCGCCTTCTAAATAAATATGCCAGCTGGCGCTTTGCGCGTTTTTGATTGAGGCGTTAACTTCGCGTAATCCACTGTTATTTTGATTACGCATATTGGCTGCATCTTCAGCATTAATGGGTAACTTAAGGCTAATGCAGTCGCGGCATTGCACGCTAGTGCAGGCCTGCAATAACAACAGTGCGATTAATGTTAGGGACTTTATAGCTAAGGTCTTAAATAGAGCGCGAGTTAACATATATATTCTTTGGTGCGAAGTGTTTGCAAATAAAAAAGCCTTCGCGATTAAATCGCAAAGGCTTTTTTATCATTTTATTAACAAGGGTTTTTTACAGTGTTTTGGTCGGTAAAAAATAAAAGGTACCACCTTCGTGGCCAGCTTCGCGGATGGGGCGCATTTCGGGTTTTTGTGGCAGCTTTAATTGTTCGCTGGTATCGCCAACATTAATGGCTAAACGCGAAAATAAGTCGCTGTCCTTTAATAAGCCCTTATTATTTTCCAGTGCGTTAATTAAGGCGCGGGTAAAAATAGAATGGTTGTTGGCAGTACCATCTAATACGGGCTTATCGCCGCCCGACGAAATCACCACGCGCGCACGTTTATTCAGGCCCGATTTAATCGCTTGCTCGTTAAGTGTGCCGCTGCCCACACCAAATAACAGCGCGCTTTGCTCGGCGCCTAAACCGCCCGCGTAACAGGAGTCGGCCAGTACTAAAATAGAGCGCGCTTTAATGCGGTCTAAGTGGTCGCTAATGACGGCGTTATTAATCCAGCTACTAATGTTTTGATCTTTGGCATCAATAGGTAACCAATAACCGCGCTCTTTTTGGCTTAACCCTACGCTTGATTTTTCGCCGTGGCCTGCGTAAAAAATTAATAAGTTGTCATGCTCGGTAATTTGGTCATAAAAATTATTGATGGTATTTAAAATCGCTTTTTCGCTAGCGTCTTGCAATAGCAAGGTTGTAAAACCGTATTGGCTTTCCAGTACGCCTTGCAGGCGTTTAGCATCAATAATCGGCGAGCGTAAATCATCGAGGAATAAATAATCTTGGTTGCCAATAATTAAGGCGTAATAACGGCCAAAGTTAATATCTTTGAGGGTGCGATCATCGGCGGCATTTAATTGTGAAACGGTGGGCGCTGTCTCGGTTTTTTCAAAACCGCGATACACCAAACGCAGCGAATCTAATTCGGCTTCTAAGGCTTTTTTCTCGGTAACCGTTTTGTTTTGTAATTCGGCTAAGGCGGCCAATTGTTCGGCGTCGGGCTGGTTGGCTTGCTCAGCTTTTAACATCACCATTTGTTTTTGCAATAATGAGGTTTGTAAATTGGCTTGCGCCAGCGCTTTGGTTAAACGATTTTGAGTTTCGTCAAGCTCGGCTTTGGCATCGGAGCTTAAAACTAAGTTGTCACCGCTAATACCAGAGGCTTGTCGGTAATAATTAAGCGCCAGTGTTGGGTTGGCGTCTACGCCTAAGCCTTTTTCATAAAAATAACCCAGGTTTAATTGGGCGCGGCTATAACCTTGCTCGGCGGCTTTTTTATACCATGCGGCGGCTTGTGTGTAATCGGGGTTGCCGCCTATGCCTTTTTCGTAAATTTCACCCACGTAATTTTGTGCCTCGGCATTGCCTTCTTGTGCGGGGGGCAACCAAACGCCCAAGGCCGAGCGGTAATCGGCGCGGTCGTATTCAACATATTCACCACCGCGAATGCGGCAATCGACAGCGGTTGTTTTGGTGGCGCGGCGGGGGGCTAAATATTGCATATTGCCCAAGCGCATTAATTGGCCAGGCAATTTACAATCGACTATGTATAAATCTTCTTTATTGGTGGCGCCTTCGGTGGCGGTGGTTTTTTCGTTTTTAATATTGGCGCCGCCGCAGGCGCTTAAACCTATAGCTAGTGTGCATGCGCTAAGGCTTGTGATCAAAGTATTAAGGCGTAGGGTTAACATTATGGTTTTTCCTCATTGCTTAAGCGTTGGGCTATTTTGTCGAGCTGTTTTACAACGCGCTTTTTATTGTCCGTCAGTGGATCGGTGGCGAGATATTCGAGCGCGAGTTTAATCTCTTTAAGCTCAAAAAGTGAAAGACTTTGACTATCGGACTTCACAATTAAGTGTTCAATAACCTCTGTTTGGCGCGTGCGCAGAATATAAAAAGCGGCCTCGCGGGTTTTATTATTGATTTTTTCGTTTTTCTCGATGGTATCTTTACTTTGCGCATACAAACGGTAAGCCATCCCAATTTCGCCCGTTTTTAATAATTCATCGGCTTCGTTAATTAATGCGACGGTAGGCGCGAGAGGTTCGGGCAAATCGGCGAGTGTGGGTGGCGGTGGTTCGTAGGTTTCCATAGCAATAATGACGCCGATTGCACAGAGTGCTGTAATTAAACTCAAGCTAAATGCCAAGCGCAATTTACTGGGCGGGTTAAGGGCTTTAATAAATTCACTGGCATTGGCAAAACGTTTATTGGCTTCAAATGCGAGCGCTTTTTGCAGCGCTTGATTATGCCGCTTGGAAAGTCCTTTGACTGTGCTAATACGCAGTTTTTGTTGCTGGGCAATATCGGCCGAAATCGTTTTTGTTTGGTTGTCTCTAAATGGGTGGTGGCCAGTCAGTAATTCATAAAAAACCACACCAAGGCCATAAATATCGTCGCTTGGCACTAGATCGGTTTGATTAAACATCTGGGGGCTGGCGTAAGAGGGCGTGAGGGCATTTTTTACCCAAGCCTCACCTTCGGATAATTCTTGGGCTGGGTTGTCGCTATTGGCATCGCGCACAGCTTGGGCGATGCCAAAGTCCAATATTTTTACACCGCCATCGTTGGTTAAAAAAATGTTGGCAGGTTTAATGTCGGCGTGTACATAGCCTTTTTGGTGTGCATAAGCCAAACCTTGCGCCGCTGCTTTAATCACTTCAACCGCTTTTGCTGGCGTCATTTGCGGCGAGTGAATTAAATAATCCTCAAGCGATTGGCCTTCTAATAATTCCATCGTAATAAAGGCGGTATCTTTATCACGGTCAAAATCGTAAACGGTGACAATATTGGGGTGTGATAAAAGCTGTGCTTTTTTAGCTTCGCGTTGCAAGGCTTGGGCGGCGTGTTTTAAACGACTAAAATCGCCTTTTAATACTTTAATGGCGAGATAAGGTTGATTGTCGTCCATTTCTGCCCGCACGCGATCGCGCGCTAAAAATACCTCGCCCATACCGCCTGCGCCAATACGCTTAATTAATTCAAAACGACCTTTAATGACTTTGAGTGTTTCGGGCTGCGGGCTTTCTTGCGTATTAGGAATGCGGGTTTGATTTGGCTCGTTAGAGAATGACGTTTCATTTAATGGCACTTTATTTAATAGTGCTGAACGAGGCGGCGCCAGTCGTGTTTTTTCATCTGATGGCTGGCTGTCGGCCATTAATTCGGTAGCGTTATTGGCCGGCAATGGCGGCGCTGCAATTTGAGTTTTTTCTGAATCGAATGTTTGAGCTTTATCTGGCGTTTTAATATTGCTTTTATCTGAGTCGATAATGAGTGTTTTATCCTGAGTCATAGATCTAGCGCCAGCAGTGGATAAGGTTTTGTAAGTGTGTATGGAGTCTAATGCAAAGAACTTTTGTGGTGTGATAACTGTGTGGTGCGATAACTGTGTGATGCGATAACTGTGTGGTGTGATAAAAATATTTAGAGGTAAAAAATAAGCGGCGGAGAAATATCCAGCCGCTTTTGGTTTAAACACTTAGGTATTTATTTAGGCATTTATTTAGGTATTCATTACTCAATACGGTAAGTGAATTGCCCTTCTTCGGTGGCGCCCACATGAATTTTATTAATCTCTGCACCTTCTGCCATTTTGGCTAAACATTCGGCAGCCAAAGTGGGCAACAATGTGCGCGTTAAAATATTTTCAATATTGCGGGCGCCGGTATCGACTTCTTGGCTACGCGCTAAAATGTGCAGCATTACGTCTTCTTCATAAGTGAATTCGGCGTTGTAATGTTCTTTAACGCGTTTTTTAATTCTATTCATATTAATTAGACAAATTTTCAATAAATCGTCGTCGCCTAAAGGGTAATAGGGAATAACCGTTGTACGGCCAACAAAGGCGGGTTTGAAATAACGCAACAATTGTGGGCGGAAATTATCTAATAATACTTCAGGATCTGGACGGGTTTCTTGGCTGGCGCACATGGCGCGAATGTGTTCTTCGGCAGCATTGCTGGTCATGATGATGACGGTATTACGAAAATCGATGTCCCGACCTTCGCCATCTTTAATGGTGCCTTTATCAAATAAATTATAAAAAACATCCTGTACGCCGGGGTGTGCTTTTTCCATTTCGTCCAGCAAAATTACGCTATAGGGTTTGCGGCGTACGGCCTCGGTTAATACACCGCCTTCGCCATAACCGACATAACCCGGAGGCGAGCCTAACAACATCGACACTTTATGCTCTTCTTTAAATTCGGACATATTTATGGTGGTGATATTTTGATCGCCGCCATAAAGAATATCGGCTAAAGCCAAGGCTGTTTCTGTTTTACCAACGCCGCTGGAGCCCACCATAAAAAATACGCCGATGGGTTTGCGTGAATCGGTTAAGCCTGCACGCGATGTGCGAATACATTGTGCTATAGCTTCCAGTGCGTGGGGTTGACCAATTACTCTTTCGCCTAAAGCATCTTGTAATTCGAGTATGGCTTTTATCTCGTTAGAAACCATTTTGCCGACGGGAATACCGGTCCAGTTGGCGACGACTTCAGCAATCGCTTGACCATCGACGTTAACATTAATTAAGGGTTTTTCGCCTTGCAATTTAGCGAGCTGCTCACGACGCTCAGTTAATTGAGTGCGCAGCGTATCCAGCTCGTGTTGACTATCGGCTGAGACTTCGGGCGTTGGCTGTTCTTTTTGCTGCTGCTTTTGTTGCTGATGTAGCTGTTCAATTTTTTGCTGCAATGCATGAATATCGGCGACGATATTTTTTTCGGCTTGCCATTGGATTTCTTGGCTGTCGAGTAGTGTTTGCAGTTCGGTTTTTTGTTGTGCAAGCCACTCAATATTACTGGCGTAATTGCCATGGCTGGCATTTTCGCGCCCCAAGGAATCTATTGTTGAGGTGCATTGCGTAATCTGGCGGCGGGTATCTTCAATGGCGGCGGGTGTTGAGCTTTGGCTTAAAGCAACGCGCGCGCAGGCAGTGTCGAGTAAACTCACCGATTTATCAGGTAATTGCCGTGCAGTAATGTAACGGCTAGACAACTTAACCGATTCAACAATGGCCTCATCTAAAATACGCACTTTGTGGTGTTTTTCTAACATCACCGATATTGCACGCATCATATTGATGGCTTTTTCTTCGTCGGGTTCTTCAATTTTTACCACTTGAAAACGACGGGTTAATGCAGGGTCGCGCTCAAAGTATTTTTTATATTCAGCCCAAGTAGTTGCGGCAATGGTGCGTAATTCACCACGCGCTAAGGCTGGTTTTAATAAATTGGCTGCATCGCCTTGGCCTTCTTTACCGCCTGCACCAATCAGTGTATGGGCTTCGTCAATAAACATAATGATAGGTTCGGGCGAGGCTTTCACTTCGGCAATAACCGATTTAAGACGGTTTTCAAATTCACCTTTAACACTGGCGCCCGCTTGTAATAAACCTAAATCGAGGCTGCGAATGGTGACATTTTTTAATTGATCGGGCACATCGCCCGACGCAATGCGTAGTGCAAACCCTTCGACTACGGCGGTTTTTCCTACACCCGCTTCACCGGTTAAAATGGGATTATTTTGGCGGCGGCGAATAAGAATATCGATGATTTGCCGAACTTCATCATCGCGCCCTAATACGGCATCAATTTTTCCGTTTTTTGCGGCATCGGTTAAATTGACAGTGAATTTATCTAACGCCGGCGTGGCGCTAGGGACTGCATTAGCATTGGCAACATGATTACCGTTATCTTGCACACTGTTTGATTTAGATTCCGAGGTGGTGCCTACAATCGCGCGGATTAATTCACGCAGTGATTCGGGTGCAATTTTTTTCAATTCGCCATTGGTGATTTCGGTTGCTCGGCGCAAACCATCATCCAACATTAATGCGGCAAGAATATGTGCCGAGGTGATTTTGGGATAGCCATATTCAATACTCGCCAGTACCCACGCGTTTTTGGTGAGATCAACAATGCTGGGGGAAAGCGCAGGCGCGCGCGTATTGCCACCTTTAATCGCATCTAACTCGCGATTTAAATGCCGGATCAGATTGCCTTCGTTTATGTCGTATTTTGTCAGTAGTGCTTTGATATCGCTATCGGGAATTTCCAGCATTTTTAATAACCAATGTTCTATTTCGACATTGTAATGAGTGCGTGACAGGCATAATCCTGCAGCACCTTCCAGTGCATTGCGGCAGGGCTCATTGAGTTTTACTACAAGCGATTTAAGATCGATGCTGATCATTAGTTATTCCTTATCTGAAAGGGTGAAAGTTGTAAGAGCGCGACTGAATTATTTGGCCGATACGGTTATTTTAAAGGTTTTTTGGGTGTCTTTTACGGTTGCTGATGAGCTTGATGATAGCCATGTATTCCAGCCCAATATAGCGGGTGATTTTTGTGATAGCTGAATTTTATTGGGTATGTCAGCGCGCTTAACCTCAATGACAAATTCATAATCATGCTCTAGGCCGAGGTAAAAACGTACCATATCGTTCATAGCGGCAAACGCTTTAGTGCCGGGCGTAAATTGATTGAATTGTGATTTTGTTAAGGGGCCTAAAATTATCCGAATTTTACCTTGCGCAATCCACCCACGCGAACCGAGCATCGCTGATTGTGATAAACGCGCATTTTGACCTAGCGGCATTATTTTGGAGGTTAAGCGCGTACACACGTCGGGTAACAGCGGTTGCCATTGACCCACAAATTGCTGAATTTTAACAGGCAGTTGAAAATAATCGGCCAGCATTTGTTTGAGTCCCTGCGCCGAGCGAACTTTATGGCTGAGTAAACCGCTGTAAAATAATAAGGTTTCATCTTTGCAGTGCAAGCGATTAGCCAGTCCCGCCGTATTCATTCCAATTATGCCTAAAATAATTTGGCTAGGTGTTGTTGTGAGTGCACTGCGTTGATTTTTTAATTGTTTACGCTCTAACTCTAACGGCAGGTTAAATTTTGTATTGGCTTGATGAAATAGAGAAATTAAACGGTGATTAAATAAATCAAGAAACTGCGCTAAAGCCGTATCTTTTAATTTAAGTCGCTGCAAAATAAATTCGGTGTAGTGGTAGGGCAGTACACCACTACTACCGGCTAAATTGAGAAAGTTGGTTTGTATTCGATAAAATGTCGCCATCGAATCGGGTGTGTTAGCCTCAATATTGACGATGTCGGATTCTGGAAAGCTTAACGAAGGCTTGGTGCGAAACTGCAAAATCTCTTGGCTAGGCGGTGCAAAACCTCCAACGGTTTGAGTATGTGCTGATGGCCCACGGGTGGAACGATGAGCCAGTAATGCGCGTTCGAGCAAGCGCACAGCTTGAAAAAAACTGTACTCGTGAGGCTCGGATAACAAGCGCTCAATTACAGAAGTGTTTTGTCGCCGGCGCGGGGAGAACATTTTTTAAGAAAACCTTCTTTATTTTTTCGTTTGACTAACAGGCGAGTAAATGAATTGATTGAGCAGTAGAGCCCAAAGAAGTGTTCAAGTACCGTGGCAAATAAAAAGCTGCTGTTACCCGTAAAGTGGGCATCGTCCAGTAAAATCTCTAATTCGATACCGCGACATAGGGTGGTGCGGCCATCGATATTTAGCGGCGCATTGACGGCGCGTGCAGACAGCGAAACGATGGAGTCAATTAATGCTCGAGATGCCGATGAGTCTTTAAAATCATACAGCCGCAAAATTTCTTTTAGTGCGTTGGTGCCTTCTTTTGCGCCCGTGATGGATAAATGATTTAAATTTAAATGCGACAATAATCGCCAGCGTGCACCATCGCGCAGCGGTGGGCGGATACTGATTGATGGTTGAGTTAATAACCGAATTTTTTCGCAAGGCGGCGCGGCGCTAATACATTGCAGCTTAGGTTGATCGAGCGAGTAAGGTAGCTTGGCTGGCAGGTTGCGATTACTGCACAGGGTTTCAATCAGTAAGGTTTTGTCATCTGGAACGTTGGGGTTAAAAGCTAAATCGACCAAGGTTAAAAATACGTCCGTTGCATCGTCACGAGCTTGTAATCCTGATTTTGCAGCACGGCGTGCGGCAAACCAAAAGGACTCATGCGCAAAATTTAAATGCTCGTGCTTTAAACCATAATGCTCGTGCTTTAAACCATAAAGAGGAATAAAAGGTATTTGTGATCCATCGGAACTTGCCGCTATGACTTTATTAACAGAATAAACTTCTAGACCTTGTGGTCGCCGAACATCGGGAATTATTTGGTATTCCGTTTGAGTATGGTCAACTTTAATTGGGTCGGCTTTATGTTCAAATAAATTAATCACGGGTGTACAGCCGAGAACAAAATTTTGCGCGTTAATATTGTGTTCGAGTTCGATATTTGATTGATTTAGGTAAATGTAGATATTTAATTGGCTAGTAGCGTGCGCAGGAATAAATTTATCCAGCCCCTCAATATCGACGAATAAAAATTTCTCGGGAAAAACAAAAAACTCTGTGAGTAGTCGGTAGCCTAATAATGAATTAGCCGGGTAGGGGAGTAACCCTTCGTTCTCGGCAAAACCAACAGGTTTGAGTAGGTGTTTACCGGCATATATTGGTGTTATATCGGCGCCGCTGGCGGTAATAACAATTTGCTGGCATTCGTTCATCAGCATTTCATACAGCGGATAAATGTGCAGCGCCTGACCTTTTAAATAAAAACGTAAACGTTTTGGCGATAAATCACTGATACTGATAGTGTCGTTATAACTTTGTAGCTGTAAATGTAATACGCCACTAGCGCCACGTATGGTGTTTGCGCCAGGCGTAGAAAAAGGGCGACTTAATAAGCTGGCTTCTACGACCTTGATCGGCAGCAATTCAGTATCGTATACCGTTGAGTATTTACAGGTTTCGCCTTGGAATTGTTCTGTTTCTAATAATGTTTTTGCGGGTAGTGCATAACTACTTTCTAGCTGGTCTTGTGAGGGTACAAAATGCGCGATCGACATAGACGGAATTGGGCATTGGTAATGCGGAAATAATACCGTTAACAGCGCGTCGCTTAATTCGGGATAATCGTCCTGTAATTTATGATGAATGCGAGCATTTAAATAAGCCACACTTTCAATCAGGCGCGAAACATGCGGGTCTTCGATGGTGTCTGTGCTTATGCCTAAACGACCCGCAATCTTAGGCTGTTCTTTAGCGAAACGCCCACCCTGTTGGCGAATATAGGCTAATTCTTTTTCGTAATAGGGTAGTAACTCATCAGCCATGTTGTGATTCTTCTACTTTAATAGTTCGGAAAACCGGATCGAGTACTGAGTCAAAAACAATTACTTCCGGCGCCGGGTCAGCATAGAGTGTCGCATCAATACGAAAGCGTAGAGTTCTATCGTTGGGTTCTTTATTTGGAGTATGAATTACCTTAACGGTTTTAAAGCGCGGCTCGTAACTGGCGAGCGTACGCTCTAAACTTTTTATAAACTGGCGCTTTTTTTCTATGTCGGCAATGTTGACGGTGGCGAGATCCGGCAAGCCATAATTTAATAACGATTTTTCTAGTTGTGTGAGTTGTTCTGGCGGCGCTTGTATGCGAAAACGGGTATTCATTAAGTTCTCTAAATCGCGTTTTACGCTGAGGCGTAATTCGCGTAAATGCTGCACATGGCTTTTTTCCTGATCTTGCAAGTGCGTTGGATCATTGTCGATTAAGCGATCGAGAATCGATGGTCGTATTTCTAAGTTTTTATCTGTTTTCATGCTTGTTATGCCCACGCAGGCGTTATGTTTTTTGCATTAATTCGGTGACGAGTTCTAGTTCTGAAACCATATTGTCGAGCTGATAATGAGGCACCAAATGAATAACGCAGAAATATTGTCCAGGTTTATCGCGATGTTCGGTGACTTTGACATTCGCTTGCCGCAATGGGTAGCGTGCTTGCTCTTCCCAATCAAGATCGTCACGGCCGGTGGTATAACGAAATAACCACTCCATTAAAAAACGTTCACATTCTTCAGCGGTAATAAAAGATCCTATTTTGTCTCTTATCATTACTTTTAAATAGTGCGCAATACGGGATGCACAGAGTACATGCTGCA
Source organism: Marinagarivorans sp. (assembly GCA_034519605.1). Taxonomy (GTDB): domain Bacteria; phylum Pseudomonadota; class Gammaproteobacteria; order Pseudomonadales; family Cellvibrionaceae; genus Marinagarivorans. Next base: position 1,198 of record JAXHOG010000066.1, on the reverse strand, counting down.
GCATGGCTGACAGTTTTGCATTAATATTCTCGGTTTTAGCTTGAAAGTATTTAGGCTGTTGCACCGATTGATTGCTGTAAAATGCGCTTAAAGGTGTATCGTAACAATGGCATAAAGGAATCAATCCTAAGTCACTTAATTCACGCTCCATGGTGTCGGTAATAATAACGTCAACAGACGGTTTGGTGACGACTATTTTTTTTTCGGCCTCATAACTGACGGTCGGTAAATTCGTAATGAGTCCACCACCGATTTGATCGCGTGGTACGCCGCGAATGTGCCCGAACCAACCTACGCTTGCGAATTCGCGAATTAACAAACCACCAAAGGCATAGCAGGCATTGCCCCATAAAAAGGTAGAGTGGTTATTTTTCCCCGGTTTTTCGTAAAAATAAATGCCTTTGTAGCTGCCCGGTTGTGTGCGATAAGGCTTACGCATTAACATTTTCGGTAAAGTGAGACCGAGAAAACGACTATCTTGTTTTTCGCGCAGGGCACGCCAGCGAATGTATTCGTTTTGCGCAAAAATACTGTGAAAATTAATTGGCATGCCTAAGTTTGAGAAGTCGTCTAAACCAAAAAACTCACTGGATACCGAGCAAATAAAAGGAGAAAAGGCCGCTGCTGCAATTTGGCTTAATCCAGACAGTGTCGAAATATCATCGTGTGGATGGCGTGCGGAACGTTTATGGCTGATCTCATAATCGCCAATCATAGCGCCAAAGGGTTCGCCGCCGGGCGTGCCATATTCTTCGCTGTATATTTTTTGAAATAACTGACTCTGATCAACCTCCAGTGCGCGTTCAATATCCTTACTGACTTCGCCCCAAGAAATGTCCAATATTTTTATTTTTATGGTGCGATTGGCTTCTGCTTGCGTTACTAAATACCAAAGTCCACGCCAGCTAGCTTCGAGTTGTTGAAATTTTTTATGGTGAATAATGTTATTAACAAGATCGTTGATCATTTGATCAATTGATGCGATAGATTTTTGCAGTGCAGATTCTATATCTTGCGTATTTTTTATTGTTGTACTTTTTTCGTGGTTTTTCAGCCAATAGGTTAGTGCTTTTTTGGTGTTTTTTTCAGCAATAAAATCGTTATAACTGACTAGAGTTGGCGTTTGTTGGCAGGCAATATCCAGTAGGTTGGTGGTATAAATCTCAGCGCCCTGTCGTATTGCAGCAATACGTAACTT
>JAXHOG010000063.1:0-100980 GCA_034519605.1 Marinagarivorans sp. | reverse complement strand
TTGGCCGCTTGATTTCGATTGCATTGACCCGCACAGAGAATCGCGTCAGAATTTAAAGTTCTTTTCGTTTATTATCTGGGGCCTTCTAAATTCAACGTCAGGTCATTGAGCTCTAAAGTGTAGCGCCATTTCCACCTTTCAATGGAAAACCACAGCTTTAACTGTTATTTTTTGCAATGCCTTTTTTGGCAAAAAACATATTTATTGGAAAATGCAATACATCATGCATGTATACATATATTCGTTAGGTTACAGTCGTAGCTTACCACTTTCAAAAGGATGTTGTTGGTTGTACCGAAAGCACTCGTTGAAGAATCACATTTTTTGAAAATCTTCTCTAAAAGTTGATGGTATGAAGCTTTTCTATTTTCTCCACTGTGGTACTGACCAATTTTTATATAAACATAGCCGGTAATTTCTGCTGCTTTTTTACTAGTGTGCTTGCCGTTTTTAGTACTGGTTGTTGTTGTTATAGGCAGCCTCAAGCGAGGAAAGTATTACCGGTCTCTTGGACTAGTTTGTCTATCCGCCTAAAGTGTTTTGTTAGATGTAAATGTTTGTTTCTGTAAGATTGCTCTGAATGGAAAGTATAGATGTTTCTATTTCTTTTATTACCTCACCCTCGCCCGAAATAGAAAAATGGGCAGGTTATAATGGCATATTAGATGGATAATAAAATGCTTTGCCGAGACCGGGATTCGAACCCAGATCGTCTGCTCAGAAGTCGGACGCTCTATCCACTACACCACAGGCTTTCGCCTATTCTCAGGGAAAGCTACTAGTGGCGTCAAACATAAGAAGAGAAACGTTGCTTGAAAGTCATCGAAGCCAAAGTAAAAAAGGAAGATTTTTTTTAAATTGATTAAAGTAAAAAACTCTTGAACGTTGCCATTTTGAACACCAGCTTGCGCTGAAAAAAAGAAAGTAAAAAGTAAAATAAAAAACTTGCATTGAAAATGGGAGTGCGAAAAATGCTTTTATTACTACAGTGATGGTACAGTTGCACAAAGACATAGCCCTAAGACTTAACCATTTTTGAAATTGACAGCATTCTTACCCTTCAGAAATCAAAATATTTCAAACAGATACGTACTTGTAATTGAACAACAATTACATACTGCATAAGTTAATGTTTATAATGCAAGATAAATATTTTCTCAGAAGACATTTAGGTAAATGTGGCTGTGTAGTATAATCCCCCACACTACCACCTGCCTTTCTTTAGGCGTGTGGATCATATTCATTCTTTTTGCAGTGCCAGGCAAGCAAGGCTACTATCCAGCATGCACTTCTGCATGGTGAAATAACTAACAACCCAGTCTGATCGTTGAGGTTTATTGCATAGGCCCCATGCGATATGGGTGTGATAAGAGCTAGATAGTTTCCTTTACAAATTAATCAAGCACTAAATAATGGTTATTGTGTTAGGCAATTCAATCCTAAAATTTATGCTAAACCCAGTTCTAAAACCATTCCTCCCTCAACTCAACCCCCGTTGAGTAAATGTTATCCTTAATAATTTTTATTAGAAAACTATAAAGTGTAATGAATTTTGACATTAAAATTTTTGTTTTGATTATAAATTAGCAATCATACTGTTACAGTATTACCTCACTTCTTTTTTTCTTTCTCTTTCTTTCTTTCTTTCTACACTGCAAGCTATGATAACATATACCTTGCTACCACAACTTTTTGAAAAATACTTTCCACCAGCTGCATAACACAATATACTTTTAAAAAAAGAGTAAAAAAAATTCAAATTAGAAAAAAACTGCAAAATTGCACTTGGCATAGAACATTGAAGAATGAGGTGTTGTAATGCAAAGATATATAATTGTTTATACATAGCTTAACCAGTTCACAATGGTTTCAATAGCATTTACCTCTTGCCAGCATGAGGTGGGTCATTCTTGATGCTGTAAACTTTAACATTTCTGTCAGCTGCATAATTCCTTTAATCAGTTCAATTTACCTCTAAAAAGTACGAAGTAACTAAAAATGATTTAGGTTATCTTGCCATTGGCGGCGTCGCCGCTGAAACTTTCGTAGCATCAAGCCCAGTCTTGATTTAGTTGTCACAAGAATTTATGAAATCGTAGCTTTAGGTTGACTTTGTAGTTGATCCTGAGTTGATTCTTTATAACTTTCGCGTAATTTACTTCAATTTGTAATAAACTATGCTTCATTTCTGAAGGAAAACATCACTTTATCTGTATTGTATACGCAACAAAACTTTAGGTAAAAATTACGATGTGGATTTGATAAATCGATCTAGTTAAGATTGATTGATAATAGTGATATAAATGTGATCACACTCGCAGTATACAAAATAATTGCTTCGCTGGTCATTCATTAACTTTACGACTTTTGAAAAAAATTACAATTGATTACTATTTATAATTACCTTGTTTTCAAATGGTACTTTTAGGTATTCTAGAAGATCACAAAATCAACCCGAAACAGCTTTTGCTGAATTAGTTTTAATAATGAAAGTGAAGTTTAGAAAACGCTTGCGTTTTCAGTATAGAGGCATAAAATTTCTACAAACTATTTACTTTTTTGAATTTCTGTTATTCTTCGCTCCTCTAGACTGTTTTAAGTTTTCCAGTTGAATGATTAAAAACTTTTCTCTTAAAATTAAAATTCATTTTTCAAAAAAACACAAGGATTTATGGAATTAATGAAATAAATATCAAAATACAGTAAACAAAAGATGAACGAAGCCGATTGAGTTGTATGAAATCACAAAAGCTAACTAGTAAAAAAGATTTTCATTAAAAAAACCTGTTCTTTTCAACGCCGATTGAAATTTTTTCGGCCTTACTTAAAGATGTTTTAACTGTCAACAATTTCTGGAAAACTCGCAACAAGGTCGATTGACTTGCGAAGGTATCAATGTTTGAGTTTAACTTAACAACCAACTGACTTTTGTCGGGTTGTTTGCTCAAAATTATGATATGATTGTTGTTGTTAAGAAAAAGTTTGTTGTAATGATTGTATTCACTGTAGTCATGGATTTATTGCTGTAGGTAAAGGCGGCAGTAACTTTTTATTGTTGAGTTGGTTGTTGTTCTATGGAGTAAAGTTATGATATATATAGAAATTGCCGTTATTTGGTGTAATCTGAAGACCATTATTATATCACTGCATGAATTTCTATTTTTCAGCAGAGGCAATAATAATAGACTCAACACTTATCTTGGCTGATAAAAACATGAAAAATAAAATTAATTTGTTAAAATCAAACATTGAGGACAAATGCTTGATGATCAGGCAACAACTTATATACTTTTTGGGGTAACTTTACTCTTTTTTTTTTTTTTATCAGCTAAACTAATGACATACTTGATACCTTCTTCAAATTAAATATATGCAAAAATCGACGACTCCCTTGATGTTTTTCCTGTGCATGGCGTGGGTGGAATTTTAGGTACTTTGTGCGTAGGGATATTTGCGTCTACACAATTAGGATTATTTTCGGGTTTGGGTTTTGGTGGCGACAATCAGTCAATTGCCCAGCAATTAGGTGTTCAGGTGATTGCAGTGTTAGCTACAGGAGTTTATACCGCTATAGCGACGTTTATTTTGGTAAAAATTGTGGCCTTAATCACCGGTGGTATTCGTGTATCAAGCGAACAAGAGCGCGAAGGTTTGGATATTAGTTTGCACGAAGAAACAGGCTATAAAATCTAAGTGTATTGAGCCAACTCTAAAATAACCGCGCGACTGCATTTAGACTCGTTGCTGAACAGTTACTAAAAAATGAAACATTAATCATCGCTAGACTAGTTTTACTTGCCCACCCCACACATCCCCAACCACTGCTGTATTCCCGCACTGCGGTATTTTTGTTTGTGAACCACCACATACAGCATGCGAGAAAAATCTCGGTTGGGGACTTTTAAAGGCACTAAGGTGCCATGCTCAAAAGATTCCTCTAAAGATATTTTAGATAAACACGCAATACCCAAACCACCTTTTACCGCGCGCTTAATGGCTTCGGTATGTTGCAGCTCTAAAATAATATTTAATTTTGGCAAAATACCATGCACAGCACGCTCGAAGGTTTGGCGGGTGCCAGAGCCGCTTTCGCGCAGAATCCATTGCGCTTTAATTAAATCGCTGTCTTTTAATTTTGGCAGCTTAGCCAAAGTATGCGCGGGATTTGAAAAACACATTAATTCGTCCTGCCGCCACGGCAATACATCTAAATCGGGGTGATTCACTTCGCCTTCTACCAAACCCACATCTAAATCAAAATTTAATAAGGCCTCCACCACTTTTTGTGTGTTCGCCACAGTTAAAGTGGCGGTGCCTTGGTGCTCCAGCATGAATTGCTGGATTAATTCCACCGCTAAATAATTACCAATAGTGAGCGTGGCGCCCAAATTTATTTGTACGACATTTTTATGCTGCACCAACGCCAGCTCCAACTCGGCGGCTTGATCTAGCAATGCCTGTGCTTGCGGGCGTAACCGCTGGCCCAGCGCATTAGTTTGCAGGCGTTTGCCAATGCGTTCAAACAAAGGCGCATCGTATTGCAGCTCTAAATCGCGCAGCGCACTGCTACAGGCCGATTGCGACATGGCCAGTAAATTAGCGGCATGACTAACGTTTTGAGTTTGCGCAATGGTGACAAACACCTGTAATTGTCTAAGCGTAAAATGCATATAATCCCCGCGAGAAAAACAGTAAAAATGGTGTTTGTTTTATCGAAAAAACAGCCTCTTATGATATCGGAAAAACCGATAATGGATAGCGACATAACCCAGTTTTATTAATCAACAAAAACCCTTAAACTGCCTGTATTGTTGAAATTGAACACCTATTTTGCTCACGAGGCACCCTCCATGACCAAGCTACTCACCGAAACCGTTACTGACGTCCATCACTGGAACGATACCCTCTTTAGCTTTAGCACTACCCGCCGCGAAGATTTTCGTTTTCGCAACGGCCACTTCACGATGATTGGGCTACCACAAGAAAATGGCCGCCCTTTATTGCGCGCCTATTCTATTGCTAGCGCAAACTATGAAAATCGCTTGGAGTTTTTCAGCATTAAAGTGCCCGATGGCCCGCTCACCTCACAATTGCAAAAAATTAAAGTGGGCGACGAGGTTTACGTTAACAGTAAAACTACTGGCACTTTAGTGACCGACCATTTATTACCCGGCAAACATCTTTATTTATTGGCCACCGGTACAGGCTTGGCGCCTTTTTTAAGCATTATTAAAGATCCCGAAGTGTACGAGCAATACGACAAAATAATTTTGACCCACGGCGTGCGTCACGTGAATGAATTGGCCTATCAGCAATTTATTACCGAAGAGTTGCCCAATAACGAATTTTTTGGTGAAGAAATTCGCGCAAAATTATTATATTACCCCACCGTTACCCGCGAGCCTTTTAAAAACCAAGGTCGCTTAACCGATTTACTCGCCAGCGGCGATTTAGAAAAAAACTTAGGCCTGCCAACGATTAATTTAGAGAGCGACCGTTTTATGCTGTGCGGTAGCCCGAGCATGCTTAAAGATTTTTGCAAATTATTAGACGAGCGCGGTTTTAAAGAAGTGCGCCACGGCGATGCGGGCCACTATGTTATTGAGCGTGCCTTTGTTGAATAAATAAAGTCACTATTCAGCCCTAGAAAACACCTCGATCAAACAAGTGTCGAGTGATTGTTTTCAGGGCGTTGAGGTGTTGGCCACAGCCGGGGTGCGTTACTTTTAGTCTCTACGAACATATTAAAAAATACAGAGTCGCTCGCCGTTATTCATTCATCTTTAAAAAATGGCTCGCAAAAATACCGTTATCAATACGCAAACACGGAATACCGCCCACAATAGGATAAGCCACTAAAGCCTCGGGGCTGAATAACATGCCATCAATGGCTTTTAAGGGCGTTTTATATTTTGGGCAGGCCAATACTTGATCGGCCATTCGCTCTTCCTTTAACGCTTGCGCATTATTTAAAGGACTAAGGTCAGGCTTTTTAATAATCGTTAAACCGGTGGGATTTAGAGGATTGGCGCATAGGGGAAATAATCCGTGGTGCATTACCTCATAACCTAAAGCAGCTGCAACGCCAGTTAAATTGCGGCAATAACCGTGCGACACCATACGCTGGCGCGCTTCATTATTGGCAAGTTCGTAAGTGGGCTCTAATAAAACCACATACTTTTTGGCGACCCGATACAACTCTTGCAAAATGGGTGTCTCTTTACCGCCATTGGGTTCCATTGAATGGGAGGTATACACAACATCGATGGCATTATCGGCAAAGGGAATATTCAATAAATTACCCGTACACAGCGTTGTCGTTTTAATATTTTGGCTATGCAGCCAACGCTGCGCTAAGGCCGTGCGTGACCAACTTAAATCAAAACCGTAACTTGTTATAGTGGGGTTTAAATGCGCCAAAACGCCGCTGAGCGTTGTTGCCTCGCCCACACCCGCTTCCAATACCGAGCTTGGCTCGCATAACGATAAAATCACTTTGGCAATTTCGGCGCTGTAGATTTTTTTGTGTTGCGCCATTTTTACATCGGCCATAGCCGCAATATAACTACCCGCTTGTAGATCGTAAGCAATTTCGATAATGGCATCGGTATTGCGCTCTAGCCCCTGCGTTTGGCGCAGATGCTGGGTAATATTAACGCCCTGTTGATATAAATTTTGTAATTCGCGCGGGCTAGTCATTCGCTGGAGTCCTGTAATAAAGAGATTTATGCCTGTCTCATTATTTTTAGCACAAACAAAGAGTTTCACAGCGTTTTTACCCAATGACACTTGATTACAGCTAGCGCGTTTATTCTCTCGGCGCTTGAGCGCTGATTTTTTTATGTGTCTATTTGTAAAAAGCAATCATGAGGAGGTGGATAAATAAGGTGTAGGCACGCACCTTTAAAAGGCGTGCCATTTTTATCGCGATGCCTCAAGAATGGCTTGTGGGTCGAGTATGCCCGCACCGGCACCATTTTGGATAAGGGTGGGAATGGTGCTGGCATCGTCGAGGGTGTAACTGTAATAGGTGGATGGCTCGAACACGGTGCCCAATGTTTCGGGTGTGCCTGAGTTATCAAAAATATTATTGCGCTCCACAATATTGGCTGGTGGTGAGAACCACGAGCTGACCATGCCGTTGGCGTCGAACTTTTCGGGCACGCCCGAACGGGTGGGGTGCATCACGTCTTGGAAGTAATTGCCTTCCACCAATACTTGCGCGGTGGTGGCCGAAGCAACGCCATAACCCTCGTCACCGCTATCGGCATCGGTGGATATATTGGAATTAATGTTGGAATAAAAGTTGTTGTAAACGTGGACTTCGCCGTATCGCACACGCGGGTTACGCTGGATGGTGCCTTTAAACCAGTTGTGGTGCAGGCTGGTTTTGAGTGTGCCCGCGTCGCCGGTTTCGGCATCGCTGTGGCCGATTAATATATTTTTATCGTGATTGGTAAAGATGTTCCACGATAACGTGAGGTTGGTCGAACCACGGGTAATGTCGAGTAGGCCGTCGTCGTAATCTTCCAGTGTGCAGTGATCGACCCAAATGTGGTGGCTGCCGGCGTTTATTTTGATGCCGTCATCGCGCTGGTGGTTACCGTCCATGTATAGATTGCGAATAATAATATTGTTGAAGTTGTTTGATTCAAATCCTCCATTTATAAGCTTGGCGCCGGCAAGGCCAATAATAGTTTTGTTAGAACGCAGGGTAATACCGTCGCCCGCGAGGTCGATTTCACCTTGAATTAATAAAATGTAAGGCGTGTTGCTATCGGCCAGCTCTTTGAGTTGCTCGGCGGTAGTAACGGTGATGACTTCGCCACCTTTACCGCCAGTGGTAGTGGCCACCCCTAGGGCATTCATGCTGGCAAAGCCCGAGACGCTGTTAGGTGTGCCGGGCTGGGAAGCTTCGCCCGCGCTACTGTTCGAGGCGGCAATGCTGGAACTGCTAACGGCAGTATTGCTGGAGCTGGCGGGCATTGAACTGCTAACAGCCAAGGAGCTACTGCTTATGGCGGGTGCGCTGCTACTGGCTGGAAGTGAGCTACTTAGGGTAGCCGCCGAAGATTGCGTGGCGATAGCCGAGCTTGATGTTTGTGAGCTGCCATCGCAGGCGGCAAGCGTGCCGGCGGCGATGCAGGTGATAACGAGGGCCAGAGTTTTCATGGTGGTGTCCTTGGGTGATGTCTTTGCCGATTTACTGCTGTTTAGGCACAGCGGTGCCGGTGTAGTCGGTTAGGTTGAGTTGGGTGGCACCTATCAGGGTGATGTCACTAGGGCTGACGTTACAGCTGGCGGTTTCGAACTCCACGCCTAAGGCTGAGGCCGAACCACTGCCTTTAATGGCACCGGAATAGACTTGGCAGATTTTGACCTTGTGGCTGCCGGTATGCTCGACGGTTAAATTGCTGATGTAGGTGCGATCGGGGTCGAAGTTGGTAACGCCTTTCATCTCGGTATTTATACCCACTACGGTGAGCACGTTTTTGAGTTTGACGTTGTTGATAGTCACTACGCGCGGGCCGCCGTTATTGGTGCAATCGCCACAGGAACGGTAGAGCTTGCCGGCATCTTCAACGCTAAAGTTGGTAATCAACATTTCGCCACGGCCATTGTGCTGAAAGGTTTTATCCGAGGCGCTGCGTGCGCTACCGCAGTTAATGTGCATGGTGCTGCCAGCGGGGCCTTTGGCGGTGGCAGCGTCTTCGCCCACATCTTCCCACCATACGTTTTCTATCAAACAGCTGCCGTAACAGTGAACGCCATCGGCCGATAAATTGCCTATCACCACATTGCGAAGGGTGGCGCCATCTTCCAAAGCAAATAACGAAGGCTGACCTTCGGCTTGGCCGCCATCGGTGAGGTTGTAGCGTTTGTTCTCGCCATCAAACACTTGGCCGGCGCGAATAATATGCGCGGTTACGGTTTGAGTGCTGCCCGTGGAGGGTTCGCTGCCAACTTCCAGCGTGACGTTGGCGGCGGTGAGTTGCACGGTTTCGGTGGGCGTGGGTTGTGGCAAACAGCCCGCCATGGCGTTGTCGGCTGAAGACGAAGCACCGGCTGAGCTGAGGCTTGATGAACTAACAGCCTGCGAGCTGCTGCTGGAACTAACGACCATGCTCGATATCGAGCTCGGCGCCGCTGAACTGGCGACCGATGACACGGTGGCCACCGCCGAAGAACTGCTTGCGGGCGTGTTTGCGCCATCACAGGCGGCCAGCCAAAGCGCAGAAAAAAGCAGTAATGAACGAGTTATAACGGGCGTAATTTGCATAATGGCCTCGATTTTTAGCCTGGAGGGAATTAATATTGGTCAGTCCGGTTTTTGTGTCTGGCTGTGTGCTAATGGTTTTAAGGGTCTATTTTTGGGTTTGGTCGGTAATATATAGGTGGAAATGATGTTTTTTTATTTAATTTGTCGGCTTTTTGACCTTTGTCACAGATGTTTTTGTTGATTGGCCTGACCTGTTTGGTTGGCGGTTATCGGTTTTTTATCGGTCTACGGTTTGCGGCGTTACTCGGATACCTCCTTATTTTTGCTGTAAAGGCCGGCCTTAAATACCCTGAAAACAACCACCCAACTGCATTTTCTGTATGAAATTGACGGAATGCTGAATGGTTACAAATCGGTTATGATACGCGCCCAATAATAATGACCGGAGTGTGACTGGTGGAAAGTATCTTTGCTGCAGGTGGATGGTTAATGTGGCCATTGGCATTGTGTTCGATTGCCGTGATTGCCATTTCTATTGAACGTTTTTGGACGCTAAGTCCCGCTAAAATCGCGCCGCGTAATCAGCTGGGCGATGTCTGGAGTCAAGTGCAAAGCGGCAATATGACCGCCGAGCAAATTAAAGAGCTGCGCCAGAGTTCGCCATTGGGCCGTATTTTGGCTGCCGGTTTAGCCAACTCGCGCCATGGCCGCGATGTGATGAAAGATTCTATCCAAGAGGCGGCCAGTCAGGTGATTCATGACCTCGAACGCTACTTAGCTATTTTGGGCACCATTGCCGCCGTCGCGCCCTTGCTGGGTTTGCTCGGTACGGTGTTTGGGATGATCCAAGTGTTCTCGGCCATTTTGCTAGAGGGTACAGGCAATGCGGGCGTGTTAGCGGGCGGTATTTCGCAAGCGTTATTAACCACCGCCGCCGGCTTAAGCGTGGCCATCCCCGCGATGATCAGCCATCGTTTTTTTCAGCGCCGGCTTGATGGTTTGGTTATAGCTATGGAGCAAGACGCCGTTAAATTGGTAGACGTTTTGCACAATGATCGTCGTGTTGATTTGAAACAAGCCTAAGCGGAGGCCCTATGCAATTTCGCAGGCAAAAAGCTAATCAAGAAGACATTAACTTAACGCCACTGATCGACGTAGTGTTTTTGTTGTTAATCTTTTTTATGGTATCGACAACCTTTACCAAAGAGACGCACTTAAAACTGGATTTGCCGCAGGCCGAGGGTGAGCCTTTGCCCGAGATGAAAACCCAAATTGAAGTATTGATCAGCGCCGATGGTGGCTACGCCATTAACGGCAAGCCTTTGGTGAATACCCAAATCGAAACCCTGATGAAGGGTTTAGAAGAAGAGGGTAAAGGCATGGAAAAAGATAAAACCCCGTTTGTGATTACCGCCGATGCCAAAGTACCTTACCAATCCGTTGTTATGGCTATGGATGTGGCAGGTCGTTTAGGCTTTGTGAACATCACTATGACTACCAAACGACCCGAGGGCGATTAGCCTTAGCTGTAAGTATTTTGAAGACAAATAAAAAGCGCCACTTGATGTGGCGTTTTTTATTTTGGGTCATTATGACGGTGTATTTTTGGCTCTTGTTAGTGTTTCTACGGATAAGATGTGGGCGTGATGGACGCCGTTAGGAGTGGTAATTGTTGTTACAGCAAAGTGTAGAAAAACAATGGTATGGCAAGCCGCATTGGTTGTGGTTATTGGCGCCATTGAGCTTGGTATTTTGGGGGCTTAGCCGTGTGCGCAAGCCACTTCAAACCCTTGGCGCCAAACCGCTTACCTGCCCGGTGATAGTGGTGGGCAATATTGCTGTGGGTGGCACAGGTAAAACCCCGTTGATTATTGCGCTGGCAAACACCTTGATTAATGCAGGCTTTAGCCCTGCCATTGTGTCGCGCGGTTACGGCGTTGAGATTAAAACGCCCACCTTGGTGCCGCCCAACGGCGATACCCTGATTTTCGGTGACGAGCCTGTATTAGTGGCCAATAGTTGCGCTTGTCCCGTCATTATTAGTCAAAACCGCACAGCCGCAGTAATCGCAGCACAGCAAACTTACGGCTGCGATGTGGTGCTTAGCGATGATGGTTTACAGCATTACCGCATGGCTCGCAGTTTTGAAATTGCCGTTTTTGATGGCGCCCGTGGTATTGGCAATGGCTGGTGTTTACCCGTCGGCCCACTGCGCGAATTAAGTTCGCGCTTGGACAGTGTGGATTTTGTGGTGATTAATGGCGAAGGCGAGTTGCCCCACACATCTAAAAAACCGGTGGTGCATTTTAGTTTGCAGCCTATGGGTTGGGTGAATGTTAAAACCGGTCGCTCTAAAGCCTTATCACCCTTGCCGTGGCTAGCCGAAACGGGCAATAACAAACACCGTATTTTGGCGGTGGCGGGCATTGGCAATCCCCAACGATTTTTTAACACCCTCACCGAATTGGGCGCTTTTTTTAATCCTAAACCCCATGCCGATCATCACATATTTACCGAGTACGATTTTGAACTCGCCAACGGCGGCCCCGTAGTGATGACGGCCAAAGATGCGGTTAAATGTCGCGACTTAGCGGAATCGAATTGGTGGTATTTGGCGGTAGAAGCCAGCCTACCGCTCGCCTTGGCGCAAGCGGTGATTGACCATTGCAAACAGTGGCCAAAGGTTGGGTAGTGTTTGTTGCTCCCCATAGTGTTTTTCCAATAGTGGAGTTTTTATGTCTTTTGTAGTGGTTGTCCCCGCGCGTTATGCCTCGACCCGTTTACCGGGCAAACCGCTGATTGATTTAGCGGGTAAGCCCATGATCGAACATGTTTATCGTGCCGCGCAAAAAAGTGGCGCCGTGCAGGTGGTAGTGGCAACGGACGATGACCGTATTGCCGACGCCGTTAAAGCCTTTGGCGGTGAGGTGTGCATGACCCGTAGCGATCACGAATCCGGCACCGATCGCCTACAGGAAGTGGCGGCTTTTTACGCGTGGCCTGATGATCAAATTGTGGTGAATGTTCAAGGTGACGAACCGCTCATTCCGCCTGAAGTTATTGACCAAGTCGCTAATAATTTGGCCAACAACCCCAGTGCGAGCGCCTCGACCTTGGCGTGGCCAGTGTTGGATGCCGAGCAAATGTTCGACCCTAATGCCGTAAAAGTGGTAGCCGATAGCACCGGTTTAGCACTGTATTTTTCCCGCGCGCCTATTCCGTGGCACCGCGATACCTTTGCCACCGCCGAACCCGATATCACCACCGCAGGCGCCATGCGTCACATCGGTATTTATGGGTATAAAGTGGGCTTGCTGCATCAGTTTGTGACTTGGCCGATGGCCACGCTGGAGTCGATTGAAAAGCTGGAGCAGTTGCGCATTTTGGCTAATGGCCAGCGCATTCATGTAACGGCGGCCTGTGTCCCTGTTCCTGCGGGAGTTGATACACCTGCCGATGCCGAACGGGTGAAAGCACTACTCGAAAATTCACTTTAAGTACTGCGCGAGGCACGTTTTGACGATTAACGTTTTGTTTGTGTGTTTAGGGAATATTTGCCGTTCGCCTACGGCGCACGGTGTTTTTCAAAAAATAATTGATGATCGCGGTTTGAATAATCGCATTAGTGTGGATTCGGCAGGCACCGCTGGGTGGCACACCGGCAAATCGCCGGACGCTCGCAGCCAGCGCTTTGCCAAAAAGCGTGGTTACGATCTCAGCGACCTACGCGCGCGCCAAGCTATAGCCACCGATTTTGATGAGTTTGATCTCATTTTGGCCATGGACAAACAAAACCTTAAGGATTTACAAGCGCTTTGCCCCAGTCATTTTGCGGGTCGTTTAGATTTGTTTTTAGCGTTTGGCGGTAGCGAGTTAAGTGAGGTTCCTGATCCTTACTACGAAGGTGACGACGGCTTTGAAAAAGTGCTCGATTTGGTCGAAGACGCATGCCAAGGTTTACTTGATCACCTGTTAAGTAAAAAAGCATAGGTCGTTTTATGTCTCTCAGCGCGCCAGTTCACTGGCAAAAAAATATTGCACTCGACGCATTAAATACCATGGCCTGTCCTAGTCGCGCGGAATATTTTCTGTGCGCCACTAGCGAAGCTGAATTGGTTGACGCCATTAGCAGCGCTCAATATTTAAATATGCCCTGGCATATATTGGGCGGCGGCAGCAATGTGCTATGCCCACCGCTTATTCAGGGCCTTGTTATTCAGCCCTTACTACTGGGAAAAAAAAGCCACATTGTAGGTGACGAGGTGTTATTAACCATTGGTGCGGGCGAGCCTTGGCACGAATTGGTGATTTGGTGTTTAGAACAAGGTTTTTACGGTCTCGAAAACTTAGCCTTAATTCCCGGAAATGCGGGCGCCGCGCCTATTCAAAATATCGGTGCGTATGGTGTGGAAGTTGCCAAATGTTTGCAGTCGGTTCGTTTTTATCATGCCGAAGAAAAAATCTATAAAACCTTGGCTGCGAGCGAGTGTGAATTGGCTTACCGCGACAGTATTTTTAAGCACGCATTAAAGGGGCAGGTCATTATTAGCCAAATTACTTTAAAGCTGTCGCGTCGCGCCCAAGTTAATATTCGATATGCGCCGTTACAGCAATTTTTTAATACTTTAAATCCCGCCAGTATTACGCCCCAAGCTGTATTTGATGGTGTCTGCGCAATTCGGCGCGCGCGTTTACCCGATCCCATCGAGCTGCCTAATAGCGGCAGTTTTTTTAAAAATCCTATTTTACCGCTCGCGCAATTCATTCAATTGCAACAGCAATTTCCGCAAATACCCAGCTATTCCCACGGCGACCAGCACATCAAAATACCTGCCGCATGGTTAATTGATCAAGCCGGTTTAAAGGGGCAATGGATCGGGCAATTGCGCGTGCATAGCGAGCAAGCCTTAGTTTTAACCAACCCCAATAAACAGACTTTAACGGAGGTGTTACTGGCCAGCGAAAAAATTATTGCAGCGGTGGTTAAAAAATTTGGTGTGCTGTTGGAGCCCGAGCCGCAGGTGTTGGGTGGTGAGTAAATCTGTGCGATAGCAACAGTTTTTTAGCCCCCTAAAAGGTTAAACCTAAAAACTATGAGTTCGCGATGCAAAGCAATACAAGGGATTAACGGACTGTCAGGCCGCGCATAACTAAGCAATTAATGATCAGGTAAATGCCACTCTCGCGGCGCTTAATTTACTCAAAATAGAAGACTTTCAGCCTAAAAATACGACACAAAAAGCAGGCGTATCAATGGCTGGCTGGAATCGGCACAAAGCCAATCAGCACTTTCTTTCAAGGGTTTTTTAAACCCTTAGGGTTTAGCGAGACATGCACTAAAAAGTCTGAAGTGTTGTTGTGGGTATTTTGCTGGCTGGTTAGCTTTTCTCTAAAATTATTTTCGATGTATTAATAATTTGTGAGACACGCACATTTTTGCTCTGGCGACAGAGTCGCTTTTTCTATAAATTTCAATCGGGCAAATTTCTTTAAACACTATCGATCGCTTTATTTTATAGGGCCTTCCAGTGATGAGCCTTGCCGTAAAGTAGGGTGATGAAATAGCCATATAATAAAATAACCGAGTTGAAGAAAAGTCGGACGCAAGATTATTAGTGGGTAAGGCAGGGGCGTTAATTTAACCGCGCACTAATAATTTAATGATGACAAAGCTATACAACTCATATCATGTAATTTAATAAAGCAAAATATTAAATGGGAGTGGCAACGTGACCTCTAAAGCTGCGTGCAGGCTAGCGATAGCCGAAAAGAGTATGAGATGGTCTTACGGAGAAATCCCTCCTGTTAAATTCCCTTCACTTGCGGCGCTTGTTTGCACTGTCTTTTTGACCGCGTGCACAGGGGAACCCGGAGAAATCCTCGGGTCAAGCGCAACCCAAACTTCTAGCGTATTGAATAGCTCAAGCTATGCAAGATCGAGTAGTTCCATCTCAAGCCATTCGAATTCCTCTTCTGGTGCTGACGGTTTGCTCGGGTACGTGGTTAGTGGAGCTGATGCTTGGGGTATGCATTGTGTCGAATGTCACGGCAATCTCAATAGTATTGGTTCGGATGGCCGAGTCAAGATTGCTATTGGTGCCGCTCTTCGGTTTAACGCAGAGGGCGGGGATTTATCGAAAACCGGTAAATCCTACGATAGCTTGGCATCCTATATTGCGGCAGAAATGCCTCCTGTGGCTTCAAGTAAATGTGAATCTCAGTGCGCTGCCGATGTGGCGGCTTATATGGAAACCTTCGCTGAGCCAGAAGAAGTCAAGCCGCTTGCCTGCTCCACAGATAGCGGCTTAATGTACGGGAAACGCACGATCCGGCTATTGTCTAGCCGAGAATATCAAAATTCACTTGAGGATCTGCTTGGCCTTTCTGAAGAGTTTGGCGATAAGCTAGCAGATTACGACGGCTACTTAGGCGGGTTTGTGAGTACCGCCTTTCAATCGGTAAGAGGCCAGCTTGCCGAAGCGCATATGGCCAATGCTGAAAAGATTGCCTCGTGGGCGACTAAGAACGGAAAACCATTTTCTTGTAGTGCGGCCGCTACTTGTGCGTCTCGGTTTATTAGTGAAACAGCCTATAGAGCTTTTCGGCGCCCATTAACTGCGGTTGAAAGTGAGGAATATCGCAAATTCTTTACGAGTTTTGGCACTACTGAAGGTATGGAAGCTGCGTTGACCACACTACTGACGTCGCCACAGTTTTTGTATAGAGACGAAGCAGGCGTTAGTGTTAAAGAAGCTATCGAAAAGGGCTATTACGGCGGTCAAGGTTCTACGAATGCCGGTACTGATAGAGTAGAAGCTGAAAGTTACAATTCAACCTCTCCCGCAGCGCCTTTTGTGACTCAAATCGATAATGGTCGAACGGTTGTCGTATGGCCTGGTCAAGCTGGTTCGCATATTCAAGCCTCCGATGATGCAGCGGGCCAGCTCTTTTATCAGGTCGTTGCAACCTCATCGAGCTTGAGCTTATTTGCTACAGTCAACTTGCCCAATGCTACGGACGATAGCTTTCACTACAAGCTGGAGGGCAGAGATAATGCTTGGGCGGCCCAAAATAGTGTTTCAACGAACGGCTATCAAGAGATTGCGATTGCATCTTGGAATGGTTTGACCTCGGGCCAGCTTTATACCCTAAAAATTCAACGCAGAGAGGATGGGGCAAAATTCGATGCATTTCGTCTCACTGGCGGTACTTTTTCATCCGGCAAAGCCAAATCAGCAGAATCGCTTGAGGTCGCCCCATTGGCTAAGGCTGACGAAAATGCCTATGTGTTAACGCCATATCAGTTCGCTTCAGCACTCTCATTTATGTTTACGGGAAGCCTGCCAGATTTAACGTTATTACAGGCAGCCCAAGACGATGCTCTTACAACGCCAAAACAAATTGCTGCTCAGGTGAAGCGCTTGATCAGCAGTGAGCGTGGCCGCGATCACTTTAGCAATTTTGTGGGTGCGTGGATGAAAACCGACGATGTAACGGAGCTTCAGCGTGAAACCGTTCTGGGGTTTACCCCGGAGGTGAGATCAGCGATGGCCGAGGAAGTTCGAGCGTTGTTTAGGCACGTATTTTACGATGACACTGTACCGTTTAGTGAGTTTTACAGCGCTGACTATACCTTTGTTAATCGTGCGTTAGGTGAGTTCTATGGTGCGCAGGGTGGCCTAGATGACAGTTTTGCAAAAACGTTTATTGCTGGTCGCGGTGGTATTTTAACCTCTGGGGCGTTTATGTCCCTCAATGCGCACGATAACCGTACAGCACCTATTCTTCGCGCTGTTGATGTTCGAGAGCTTATGCTTTGCCAGCATATAGCGGCACCCAATGCTGAGTTAGTCGCCGATAGAGACGCTGCACAGAAGCTTGTTGAGGAGTATGAAGCAACCAAGGGCGCTATTAATAGCCGAACATTCTACGAGTTGTACACCAAAGACCCCGCCTGTGATGGCTGCCATAAGCGAATTATTAACCCTCTATTTGGTCTTGAGGATTTTGACTCGGTGGGACGTATTCGACCTGTAGCTGGAGCCGGCTCGGTCATGGAGACCTTGGCTGATGGCAAAAAAGTAAAAGTGCCGTTGAACGGTACCTTGTGGGGTGTTGAGTCGATTACTGAAGATTCTAAAATCGACTTTGTGGGTACGCGCGACCTTGCGATGCAATTATCATCGACGCAAGCTGTTAAAAGCTGCTTGATCAAAAAGGGCTTCCGGTTTGTCACGGGCTTACCGACATCTAAAGATGACTTTGATCTTAATCAGACTGAGTCTTTGAGTAATAAGCAAATTGAGGACTACGCATGTGCAGCCAATATAATGAAGGCTGCATTAGATAAGACTAACGAGAGCCCGCGGGCGATGTTTGAACAGCTGGGTACGTTGGAACTGATTAGGTTCCGAAAGTAGCGCGATTAATCGCTTTAATATCAGCCCCCGTTGCCCCCAGATGGGTATCTATTTAAAGGTGTAGAGCATGAAAGATACAAATAGAATAGTGAACAAGACGCGCCGAGATTTCCTGTCGATGGTCTCAAAAGCGGGGTTTTCTGCATACGCATTGAGGGGCTCGTTGCTTGCGTCAGGTATGCTAGCAAACCGTTTTGCGCATGCACAAGGTGGCGTTAAGCGTTTTTGTGCGGTGTGGGCAGGCAATGGCTCCCCAGATGGTTCTTGGTTGCCGAACGGTACTCAAATGAACGATGCCACAAAAAGTCTTGAGGGCGTGAAGGAGGTCTGTAAGTTTCGAGAAGTCGATATCGTTAGCGGCGGGCATGGCAACATCCATAAATGTCTTGGCTCTTTAAAGGCGGGCAGTGATTGGACGGCAGACACTGTCGATCAACAAATTGCGAGCGTTATTGGAACAGCAACGCCCTATAAAAGCTATCAGCTGGGTGTTCATGCGATTCGCAGTTGCTGTAACGAGGTTATGGGGCGAAAGGGAGGGAGTCGCATCCCCCCGCAAATTAACCCCATCAATGCCTATACAGCATTATTTGGCGGTAATATTCCAGCTAATAACCTAAACAATGCTCTAGCAAAAAAGCAGAGTATTCTGGATGTAAATCGAGAAGCCCTGAATCGATTGCAGGCTAAGCTAGGACAATTTGAGCGGGAAATGCTCGAGAACCATATTGAATCTTTGGATATTTTAGAGAAGCGAATGATCGCCTCTTCTAATCCTCAGCCCAATATGCAGCAGTCTTGTAAGTCGCCTTCTTGGAATGCGAATCGCTATGGTACCGATACTTCTGCGGCCTTTGGTCACCAGACCGAGTTGCAAATGGATAATATAATCAATGCGTTTGCTTGTGGTTTAACCAATGTTATGACGCTTCAATTGGGAAATGATCAGGGCGATTGGAATCCCGTTGGTACAAATTTTAAAGCTAACTACCATAATTCGTGCCATGCAGCAGCGTTTCCAAATTATGTTGAATTGAATCGTTATCTTAATGCACGCTTCGCATACTTAATTAAGGGCTTGATGGATAGAGATGATCCTGCAGTGCCTGGGACCAAAATGATTGACAATACGGTTGTGTATTTTGTCACTGACATGGGCAATGGGCGGACTCACAGCGGAGCCAATGGCCCCAACCTAGTCGCCTCGAGAATGCCTGGGTTTAAAAACTACTCAGCGACAAAAGGTGGTAATAACCGGCATATGATTGATGCTGTGACAATAGGTATGGGCTTAGATCAATTTATGGGAACGGATAAAAACACTCACAAAATCTGGCCGCATGGCGGCGGCACAGTAGCAACCGAAATTCTTGCGTAAGACCTGAATGCAATCTTCCTCTGGGGTCGGCATATACTTGCATAAGCGCACAAATCTAAAAAGGCATAGACGAACGTGTTACTTACGTCTGTGCTGCAGAAGCGCTTAAAACCTGCGATTTTACATTATTAGAACAACACCTAAAAACCTTGTACACCAGCATCCCGCACGATTGGTACCGCAATAATCCACTCAATAAGTACGAAGGTCACTACGCGAGTATTTTTTACAGCCACTTTGCCGCGCTGGGTTTGCACCAGCGGTGGAAGAGGCGAGCGTGAATGGCAAACTGGATATGGCCATTCAATTTAACCTAGAAACCTCAGTTGAGCGCCAAAAAGATGTGTAAGCCCTTGATGTGAATAGTGAATGTTAAAAATGCCGGGCAACCTTATGGGTTGTTCAAATTTTTAACCTTTGCTAGGCGCGTCAAGGGATTGCGCAGACTTTGGTGATTCAACGGCGGTTTCTAGGTTTAATAACACCACCTTTATTTTTGAATTTAAAGTCGTGAAAGACAAACCCACCGGCCAAGCCATTGCACAAATCGAAACCAACAATTACGCGCAAAAATATATTCAAGACGGCTGGAAGATTTTTGGCGTTGGCGTGGAATTTAGCAAAAGCCAACGGCAAGTGGTGATGCTGGAAGCGAGGGAGTTGGTTTAAGCTTTTGTAGGTTGGGCTTTAGCCCATCTTGTTTTTTTATTTTTTGTGTTTTGGACATTAATGGGGAGATTTAGCGAGAAAAGGCAATCATAAATACAGAGGCTTCCCGACCATAAGCACAAAATAGTTTAAAAAATGATTGGCCAAAAAACCAATCCCTCCAACACTTGCACTACGGGATATACAACAACTTTGGTTAATTGTTAATCATGCATCAACGCTTTATCACACTCAGTCTTATTATTCGGGCACTGCTCAACCACGCTTGGGTTGTGTCCTGTACGGTAGTGCTGTGTCTACTGGTTGGCCCTAGTGTACAACCCAACTTATTGGAACGAATAAAAGCCAGTGGCACGCTGATTGTTGCCTCCCGCAACGGCCCCACCACCTACTACGAACATAGCGAAGGACTCACCGGTTTTGATTACGAAATTGTCAAAGGTTTTGCCGACTCACTGGGCCTTAAACTCGACATTATTGATGTCGAAGACCTTGGCCATATTTTCCATAAAATTCAGCAACACAAAGTCCACATGGGTGCCGCCGGCCTGACAATCACCCCAAAAAGACGCGAGCTGGTCGACTTCTCAATACCCTATTTGCAAGTCACACAAAAACTGATTTACCGCGCCAATACGCCCAAACCCCAGAGGATTGAAGACATTATCGGGGGCAATATTTTAGTCATAGCTAACAGCAGCCATGCCGAGCGCCTACGACAACTCAAGCGCAGCCACCCCGATCTAAGCTGGCAAGAACAATACGATATTGAAATGCTCGATCTGCTAGAAATGATCAATAACGACAAAGTCGAATACGCAGTGGTGGACTCCAATGCCCTCGACATCAACAGCAGCGTTTACCCGCGTGCACTCGCCGCCTTTGATATTTCCGAACCCGAAGCACTTGCTTGGGCGCTACCCAAAACCAGTGATACCAGCTTATTAGATGCCGCCAATAGCTATTTGCGTTCACTGCAAAGCTCTGGCCGACTCGCCGAAATCACCGATAGCTTTTATGGTCACGTAGGCCATGTTGACTACAGCGGCGCACTGGTATTTACCAAGCGCGTGCGCACCCGTCTACCCAAATGGCAAGCACTACTTAAAGAGGCGGCAGCAGAAACCCAACTCGACTGGCAATTGCTCGCCGCACTGAGTTATCAAGAGTCACACTGGGACCCTACCGCGACATCAAAAACCGGCGTAAGGGGTTTTATGATGTTAACCCGCAACACGGCTAAGTCGCTCGGTGTTACCGACCGCACCCATGCCAAACAAAGCATTTTTGGCGGTGCGCGCTATTTTCGCAAAATGTACGACCGCCTTAGCGGTGATATTAGCGAGCCAGACCGCACGTGGTTTGCTTTAGCCGCCTACAACATTGGTTTTTTTCACTTAGAAGATGCGCGTAAACTCACCCAGGACCAAGGAGCCAACCCCAACCTCTGGAGCGACGTAAAGGAAAGATTGCCGCTGCTCACCAAGCGCCAATACTACAAAAAGACTCGTTATGGCTACGCCCGTGGCCACGAGGCGATTACCTACGTGAATAACATTCGCAACTTTTTTAATGTGATAGCGTGGAAGGAACAAGAGCGCCTAAAACAAGAAATAATGGCTAATGACGAAACAACCAACGACAAGTACGAATCTATCATCAGCAGTGCCTTGGAAGAGCTTGACAGTCTTAATGCACTCTAGCGGTAATGCACTCCAGTCTTAATGCACTCTAGCCGTAATGCACTACAGCGCATTGCTGTAAGCGATCATTCCGCCCCGAGATTACTCCATCTGGCCACAACTAACCTCAATCAATGGGGTCAGAGTCATTGATTTTTAAACAATGATTACCTTGACGGGCTAAACCCCGACCTACAAGCCTAAGCATTCCTGCGAAATGTTAAGACCTCACCATCTAGCAAAAAAGCGCCTGCCCTAGATTTTCGCGGTTTTTTCCTATGGCGCCACATAACCTTCTTTATTCCAATCACCCCAAGTTAAGGCTCTTTTGTAAGCGCTCATGTCATATTCATCCATAGGGTAATCCGGTGGCAATAACGCTTCTGGGGCATCACCTTCTTTTTCTTTTTGCGCTTTTAACCAAATGGCATAGTCATCCCACGACATAAAATCAGTTTCACCCTTGTCGTCGAGGTAAGGAAACCGGTAATCACTTAAGTTACGGTCACTGACTTCGTCATATTCAAAGCCACAATGCTTCACACCCCACTCCATACACTCTTTAAGAGGCACGCCGCACAAAATGGCAAAATACAACCGCTCTTTATGCTCAAGACTCGCGCCCTTCCAGCGTTGCACTAGGTAATCCACGCGGGATGGGCGCTCTGCAAATATATCTTTGCTAAGAACGTCTCGGGACGACCCAGTAAACATTCCACCCAAATAGATCATATCAATTCGCATTTCGTACACATATTTCCACATAATTATTGATTCCAATCTGGATAATAAGTCGTAATAACTCCCGTATCAGACTGCCTAATAACTATTACCTTTACGCCTTTATAAGTACCCCGTAGCTCTCTTTCACTTTTAAGCTCTGCTAGCATTCTGCGTAACAACAGCATCCATAGCATCTAACTTATCCCTGTTTGTCCAGTCCTTAGGGAATAGCGTTTTAACCCCTTGGTAACCGTCAATTTTAATGTTTTTAGTGTCTTTATTGTAACCACTGCGCGGCAGTTGAACACGAGTAACACCATTGGGGAGCTCCTGCGTAAGAATGTCTTCTGTTGTATTAATGCCCGGAATAAACGCAGCATTCTTTTTAACCGTGTAAGGCCTGTTATTTTGGGCGCCCATTTTAATAAAGTCTTCTAAACCTTTGTCGGTATGCATGCCGCCGGTTAATTTGTAAGCGTCATCTTTGTTGTAATCCCCAAGCAGAATATGATCGCGTTGTTTTTTGCCAATAACGGCTTTAAAAACACCTGTAATTTGGTCAGCATGTTTAAGAACATACTGGCCCGTTACAGTAATAACCAAAACCATTCCTGTGGTGGTATCTAAGCTCCCGCTGCTTTTTAGTTTGAACTGCGCAAAGCGTTAGAGTGCGCTCACATCGGACTTGCTGACTTTACAAGTGGCGGTATTCCACTCTTCACCAATTTTGGTTGAGCTACCATTGCCTTTTTGCACGCCTTTATACACATCGCAAATTTTTGGGCTGCCATCTTTGTAGCCTTTGATTTTAAGATTTTTGATGGTCACGGTATCGCCATAGTTACCGTTGGCACCTGCAATACTGCCGATTTTGGCATCAATTATGACGTTGTCTAATACCAGATTGCGTGGGCCGCCGTTGTTGGTGCAGTCACCACATGAGCGCCATAACTTGCCGTGCTCACCGAGCGCTTTAAAGCCGCCGGTAATAGAGATGGTCGAGTTAAAGTTATTTTGTTGGAAAATTTTATCGGGTTTGCCACCCGCGCCATTCGCAGAGTTAAATGCGGAGCCACCGATAATGGTCATGCTTTTACCCTCTTTGGTTAAGGTGGCGGCATCTTCGCAGATATCTTCCCAAACAATGTTTTGCAATGTGCAGTTACCGGAATAGCAATGGATGCCATCGGCACCGCCATCGGCCTTGATCACTAAATTTTTAACCGTAGAGTTATAAAGCGTCATTACGGGTGGCTGGCCTTCGGCATCGCCTGGGCAGCTTAGGCCGAGTTTGGCACCACCACAGTCAAGGTTCGCATTGGTGTAAACGCCACCCGCTTTACAGCTTCCCGAAGATATGGTGGGTGCACTTGATGCGGCTGATGACGAGGTTGTTGGCGCACTAGAGGCGGCCTGGCTTGAGCTTGCAACAACAACCGGTGCGGTTGGCAGGTTGGTACAGGCGGCGGGCGAAGTTTGGCTGCCAGTCACGGTGAGGTAATCTATGTTGGGCAAGCCTTCATTGCTTTCGGAATACAGTGTAAAGGTGTTAACACCTTGATCGAGGAATACGTTAACGGTCTCTGTGGTCCAGGTTGTCCAAGCGCCGGTCACGTTAAAGCTGAAGGTTTTTGAAATCCCACCCATTACGGTGAAGTCGCCATTACGCGCGGCGCTGCCGCCGTTGGCATATTGCACACCAATATCGTAATAACCGCTGGCACTGGCATTAATTTGCCAAACAATACCTGCGCCTGAAGCGTTGTCGGCATTGGCATAGGCGGCGCCGGTGAAGCCCGCGTTTTTCACTTCGTTATCGATACCGGTAACACGGCAAAAACCAGCGCTTTGCTCTTGAATGGTGAGTTTAAGGTTGGTTGGTGCTGCGCTACTAGAGTGGGTCGCCGTGCTTGAGCTTACAAGTGAACTTGACGTTACCGAAGGCGCCGAGCTAGAGCTAATGGCAGCGACTGAACTTGCTATTACCGCTACAGAACTTGGTGTGGTTGCAGCGGTAGAGCTGCTTGATGCAGATTGGCCATCACAGGCGCCTAAGAATGTAGCCATTAAGGTGCTTAAAAGAATGGGTATTTTTTTCATTGTGAGTAGCTTCCAGCGCGTGAGGTTTTTAGGATAAATAATACTGGGCGTAATTATCGCGGCTCTCTCCCTATAAAACCGTGACTGGTCTCACAAGCGGCAAGATTGACCTTACCAATTTTTTAGTTTTGGTCAGGCTGGATTCTGGTGTTCCTGGTTTTTGGGTTGCGCCTAAGGTTCTTTTGTTAGGCGTTCCCGTTGATCGGGTGTGAGCTTGGTTCTCGTTTTTTTTGGGGGTAGGTTTTTTTTCGATACATCCCAATTATCTAGCAGGCTCATGCGTTTGGCTGAAGGTTTGATTTGGTCAAATTCGGAGCTTAAGCGGGCATCTATTGGACCGTCATGGCCGACTAATAAATCGGCTTGGAATTGTTTAGAGGGTGGAGTAGGGCCAAGCCATACACGGCTAATGTAATCAAATAAGGTTTTATTTTTAGTGCGAATGGCAATGACTTTATTGACGGCCACGGTGGTGTGCTGGGACTCGTAAGAAACATCAATCTCGTCGCCAACCGTAAGCGGGGTTTCGGCCAATTGGGTGAAGTCGATTAGGGCTTTAATGTCGTCGCCCTCGAGAGGCTTTTGATTATTAATGGCCAAATCGGTTTGCCACATCAAGCTGTAATTGGAGGCCGTCCAGCGCGGGGTGACGACTTTTAATAAAAAACGCGTGGGTGTTTGTTGTTCGAGGCAGGTTTGTGCATCGCTACAGCTTTGGCTGGTGTAAAACGCCACTAGATAATAGGTTTTACTCATGTTGCTGTAGCTAGCCATGCCATTTAATTGCGGGCGGATGAGTGCGTTTTTGACGCCGCTGGTGCTGGTTTGTGCCAATACAGGCGGGTTGCTTAAAAGCAATATACCAACGCCAAGTGCCGCTGTGCCAACACACATAACACGCGCAGCACGCCAAAAAGCCCGGTAGGTTGGGTTAGAGTTCATTCGTAAAAAGTTCACAAGGATTAAAGTCGCTGGTGCGAATTTGGGCTGCAGTATACGCAATGACATTACACCTTTGTCTCGGATGTGGAATTGATTAGCACAAGAATGTGACCCTGTAGGCGCGCATCACGTTTTTATCGGCTAAGTGTTTTGTGTGATTTTGCGCTATTGGGCGGTTATTTAAAAACACTAATTGCGCGTGCAATGGCTGGACAGCGTTTTTTTCGGTGATGGGTAGCCGTTCTGCCCGCACAAAAATGAAGCTCCGCAGAGGCTATCGGCCTCGCTGCAAAAGGTTACGAGATAAACCGCAACGGCATACTCGATACCGAACCACAATGGCGCGACGGCACTAGGGCAGTTACCTTTACCGCCGCGATGCCCACGGTTTGTTGGGGTAATATCTGGGCTTGCGAGATTGTCAAATGTGAGGCCTGACCCCGACATCTTCGGCTTGATATTTATTTAGACCTCTAAATTGAAGTGCGCTAATCTAACGTCGCTTTTAGCGCTTGAGGGTTCTGGTTGGCGCCAGCCAACCAGGTTCATCGAGTGATAAAAACGATGCAACAAGTGAAGCGCGTTAGTCTTTACCCTGACACAGAATTTTGAACGCCCTCTGGCTGCGGGGTGCGTAACATCAGTGATTAATAGGAGTAGTTATGAAATTTGCTAAGGTTTTTTTAGTGGTTTTAATGGGGTTGGGATTTGTAGGATGTGAAGGTGATGATTCTGCAAAGGTGAATTCGGTCAATAAATTTGAGGGTTTTTGGAGGGCGGAGCTTTATTTCGCTACCGATGAAGGCCAACCTACCCCTGCTAGTTCTGTCGTTGTTAGGATCAGTGCGGCAGGCGATGTGTACGCATATATCTGCAAAGACGAAGGCCAATATGTTGAAGTGCAAACGATTCTTTTGTTAATGAATGACACATTGAGTAGTAACGAGCTTGATATCGATGTCCAATTATCATTGGTGAATGAGCAGTTGTTGATGACGGATTTGGCAGATTCCCGTAACACCTTAACGCTGAGTCGCGTAAGTCAATTACCTACAAGTTGTTCTAGTCAAAATGGAACTATAGAGGTGGGTTTTTTTCGTGGCGTTGATGAAAATGGTGTAACCGTCCAATAAACCACACCTACCGCCCCATCTAATCCAACCCTAACCTAGCCTTTTCACTTGCAGAGAAATCGGAACACAAGGGGGTCGCGTCTTACCTTTCACATAATCCCAAAATCCGCAATATGTAGCAGAGTGAAATTAGATCGACCCTTACTACTCACCACTTTTTTTAATTTTATAATCCGCGCGCTTTAATTTCGGCGTAATTGAAATCGTGTTTGTTCTGTGCTGGCCCTAGATAAATTACCACTTCGCGCGCGCCTGCGCCCAAGCCTAATTCGCGAAAGGCACGAATTTCAATTTCGGTTAAACCGCCTTCAGTTTTTTGCATTGGGTGGATAACCGCGCGTGGGGAGGGTGCAAAGATATTGCCTTTAAAAACTTGCTGGAGTGCGTGCAGCAGGATTTTTTCGGCATAACCAAAGTTGGCAATTAATTGCCTTGGATGTGCAAAGGGATTGGTGACTTCATACTGGGGGTTGTTGATTAAAGCTTTAGCCTCGGCGCCTACGGCCTTAACAACAAACTGGCCTTTTTTGTTTTTTTCTAATGCGATAAACGGCGGCTGATCAAATTCATTTCCCGATTTAACATCTACCACTTTTAATCTATTGCCCCAAATTTGAATGTACACAATGTTATCGAAAAGTCTTGAAAATAATTGTTTGAGCATGAGATTCCTTGTTGAATAAGGTGATTTTTTAAGGCTATTTAATAAATTTTGGCACAAACATTAATGCGATGCCTACAAGCACCAGCGCAAGCGTATTGGTAATAAAGTAGGGGTAAACCATCAAAGCAATGCCCACATAACGCACCACATACAGTGACTGCCGTTTGCCAAAAACAAAATACACAAAACCAATCGAGCTAAACACTAAACCCCAGAGCAGGTTGGCGGTATCGAGTGAGGGCATGAGTGTGGTCTCGTGAATTGCTGTTTTTATTAATTTCTTGCTGTTACGCAATGGCTGCTGAGGCTATTTTTTCGTAGGCCTCTTTGACGATTAAAAACCCGTATTGTGCTTCTAATCGTTTAACGATGAAGTGGCCCTTGGCCATATCTTGGTAAAAATCTGTAAACATCGTATTGAGCGCCGCACCCGAAATGGCGCCAATAATAGGCACGGCTTGAGCGGCGGCTTTTTCGGTGATAACAATACCAAAACGTGTGGCGACTTTTTCGATTATTGCGGTCAGCCATTTTCCCGATTGTGCGGGTGCCATTTTGTTTGCAGCATTGGCCGCTACTTGTCTGGCCGCAATTTCCGCCAATTCTTTGGACAGCATCAGCACCGTTTCAGTAGTGAGTCCCCTTGCGGCGTAATAGGCCGTTTCGGCGCCGTCGTCGGTGCTCGATGGCCCGCCTAAGGCGAATACCTCAATACACGATTGTTTGGTGTTCAAATCTGTTAAATCAAACCCTTCGCTACGCGCGACATCCGCAATCGCGCGCAACATGATGGTGGTCGAAATGGGCAGCTCTATCGCGAGAGTCGCAAAACCAAAGGCGCCGCCCAATGCGCCAGATGCCGCCGCCAATAATTTATTCGTCTTAGTGGAAGACTCTTTACCCGGTGCGTTATCGAGGCTCCATAGCGCGGTAGTTGCAGCTTTATGAAGCGCCGAAGTGACTAATTCATTAATTGTTTTTTCTGCCGTTTTGGGTAATTTTTTAATCAGCAGTTCTATGGGTGTACCCACGTACCGAGCAATTTTCTCAGTAATAGTGGGTGCCTCTAAAAGGCCTACAGCAACGGTGAGCGCAGCATAATCGTTTGAATGAATGAGCGTTTCCATTTTATTCCTTTGGGCTTAGTGAATAACGGATGATTAAAAACAGTATCGATTTGCTAGCGCTAATAGAATCAAAAAAACACTGGCGCTGTGATTAATTTAACTCATCAATAGTCATTACTGCCTCGCCCCTTTAACCTTTGGCGGCTGCATTTTTATGTTGCTGCGGAAGGGGTTTATGTCGAGGCCGCCGCGGCGGGTGTAGCGCGCATAAACCCAAAGTGCGCTAGGGCTTAGTTGTTGCCAGAGGTCGCAGTAGATTTGCTCGACACAGTTTTCGTGAAAATCTTGGTGGCCTCTAAAACTGACGACATAAGCCAAAAAATCCTCGGGCTTAAGGCTTACGCCTTCGATGCTAATCCATAGGCTGGCCCAGTCGGGTTGGCCGGTGACAGGGCAATTACTTTTTAATAAGTGGCTACACAATTGTTGTGCTTTGGGGCTGATACTGATGGGTTGTAAAAAATCGGCGTTGGGTTGGTAACAAGGTTTGGCGAGCGCAAGATTATCCACACATTGGAAGCCCGGCAGTTGGCTGGGCGGGTGTTGGTATTGGTCCATGGTAAATAATTGGATATTCACTTGTGCGCCTGCGGCTTCGCTTAAATCAAAACTTAAATGATTAATGAGTTCGCTTTGGCTAATGCGCGTTTGGTTAAACGAGTTTAAATAATATTTAAAGGATTTTGATTCAATAATATGGGTGCTTTCGGCGGGCACACTAAATTCGGCAATCGCCACTTTGGGTTTGCCGTGCTCGTCTAACCACGACAATTCGTAGCCTGTCCAAATATCAACGCCTTTAAACGATAGTTGCGGTAAATGCTGGCGGCAGAGTTCGCGGGCTATAGGTTGTAGTAATTCGGGGTTGTATTGATCGGGGTAATCTTGATGTTTGCCCAAACCTAAATCGTCACCAAAACGCGCGCTGGCGTTGGGAGTTTTTTTGTCTGGGTTGTTGGTAATTATTTTGCTCATGACTATTTTCCGTAATTTTTTTGTAGTTTTTACTTAAAGTGCTTTTCGTAAAAAGTGTCGTAAAAAGTGCTTTTCGTAAAAAGTGTCGTAAAAAGTTCGTAAAAAGTGCTTTTCGTAAAAAGTGCTTTTCGTAAAAACTACTGACGCAAACGTTGGCTTTTTTCTAATAAAAACCAACAGGCACCGTAAAGTGCGACAACGCTCAGGCTTAAACCGAGTATGGCGTGGGTAATGTTAATATCGCTCACCCCTAACATGCCGTAACGAAAACTATTGACCAAATATAAAATGGGGTTGAATTGCGACAGGATTTGGCCAAATTTTGGCAGCATATCAATAGAATAAAAAACCCCGCCTAAATAGGTGAGCGGTGTTAATACAAAGGTGGGCACAATGTTTATGTCGTCAAAACTATTGGCGAAGGTAGCATTAATAAAACCCGCCAGCGAAAAAAATACGGCCGCTAAGGTAATCACTAAAAAAGTAATGCCAAGGTGATGAATATGAATGCCAGTAAAGGCAAACGAGAGCAAAGTCACTAGGCCGCCAATAACTAAGCCGCGCAATACACCGCCAGTGGCATAACCCGCAATAATTAAACTGCTGGGTGTGGGGCTGACTTGGAGCTCTTCGATACTGCGATTAAATTTGGCGCTAAAAAAAGATGACACCACATTAGAAAAACTATTGTTAATCACCGCCATCATCACCAGCCCCGGCACTACAAAGGCAATGTAAGGCGTGCCGCCCATAGTGCCGATACGCTCGCCAATAAGCTTGCCAAAAATCACAAAATATAAGCTCATGGTAATAACTGGCGGTAATAAAGTTTGCACCCAAATACGGGTAAAACGTTTGACTTCTTTACGCACGAGAGTGGCGTAAGACACCCATAATTGTTGAATATTCATAGGTGATTATTTTACCGAGGCGCTGAGAGTTGATGCTGAAGAAGCGGCGGATGGATTGACCAAATTAACAAAAAGCTCTTCGAGCCGATTGGTTTTATTACGCATGCTGGTAATGCGAATATTGTGTTGCGATAAATGTGCAAACACGGCATTTAAAGGCTGGCCGCGCAAAATATTGACTTCTACTGTGTGCTCGTCGATGCGTTGTAATTGATAATTTTCTAATACTGGTAAAGTCGCGGGCAGGGTTTCTTCGGCATCCAAAATAAACACTTCTTGATCTAGCCGTTTTAGCAGATTTTTAATAGAGGTATTTTCGACAATATTGCCTTTATCGATAATCGCAATATTGCGGCACAGCTGCTCGGCTTCTTCTAAATAATGGGTGGTTAAAATAATGGTGGTGCCAGCCTCGTTTATTTTTTGCAAAAACACCCACATGGAACGACGCAATTCAATATCGACGCCTGCCGTAGGTTCGTCTAAAACCAATAATTTGGGTTTGTGCACCAGTGCGCGGGCAATCATTAATCGGCGCTTCATGCCGCCCGATAACATGCGTGCGCTGTTGTCGCGCTTGTCCCAGAGGTCGAGTTGTTTAAGTAATTCGGCGGTGCGAAGTTTGGCTTCGGCTTTGGGGATGCCGTAATAACCCGCTTGGTTAATAATGATGTCGGCGACTTTTTCAAAAATATGAAAATTAAATTCTTGCGGCACTAAACCTAAGTGTTGTTTGGCTTGATTAAAGTGGCTGTCGATATCGCTGCCAAAAATACTCACCTTGCCCGCCGTTTTTTTAACCAGCGAACTAATAATGCCAATGATGGTAGATTTGCCCGCACCATTGGGGCCGAGCAACGCAAAAAAATCGCCTTGCTCAACCCTGAGGTCGATGCCTTTAAGGGCGCTAAAGCCATTGCTGTAAGTTTTTTGAAGGCCAGAGATGGCCAGTGCAGAAGTCATAAAAACGCCTCAGACTTGCTAAAAGAATGAGGCGCTATGGTAGGGGAATGGGGCTTTAAGTGCCAGCTAGCTTAATGCTCGTGGCTAGCGGGATTTACGCTTATAAATCACCGACATTCCTAAGATGGCAAGACCTGCATCACCTTCGACCTGCGCGCGGAAATTGGCGCGCAGTGGTAGTAAGTCGTATTGGTAGGTGCTTTTGAAGTAAGCCTCACACAGGTCTTCTTGCTGTTTGCTAAAGCTATAAATTACTTGTGCCGGTAAGCTTTTGGATAAAACCTTGGCGTCGACGTTGTAGCTAATGGGTTGCTCTGTACAGCCCGAGTAACCCAGTGTAACGGTCAATACATCTTCTTTAATCGACGCATCAATGACGGTGACGGCGCTATTGGGACGTTTTTCAGTATTGAGCTTCGCCGCTCCTACGCCGTATAAATGCACGGGTGTTTGCTCAAAACTTAGGGTGTTTTCCAGTTTTATCGCATCACATTCCGCATCGAAACTGATCATGGCTTTAAGGCCGTTAGCGGCGCAGGCGTTGCCAAAGGTTTTGTACTCATGGCTAGGGCAGGGCGTAGTAATGCACTGAATGTTGGCCTTAGTTTTGGCGCATACGGGCGCATAGTTAGCGGGGCAAATAATGGGGTCTTCTTGTACGGGTTTACCTTCTTTATCGCCACATTCGCCTTTAAATAAAACCTCGGACTTAGCGGCGCCTGCAGTGCAAGCATTGCCGTAAGTTTTGTAGACAAAGGTATCGCAAGGCGTGGTGATACAACGTAAGCCGGTATCAAAAGCGGCACAAACTGGGTCGTATTGTTGGGTGCAAAACACGGGCTCTTCGTCGGTGGGCTCTTGTTGGCGAGTCAATACAGTTTGGTTTTTATCTTGTAGCGTGATGGCAAGGCCTTTGGTTTCTACGTCGATGCTAATAGGGTTGGCATTTTTACCGTTGAGGTGTAAGTGCAATGTCCCAAGATCACAGTCGTAATGGCCGGCTTCGCGAATATCGCCGTAACCAAAAATAGCGCTGTTGCCATCGGCGTTAAAGGTCAGCAGGGTGGGGCCGTTTTCGAGGTTGAGATCATTCGCATCAATATGCGCCGCGCTGGTGTAGGTGTGGCCTTGCACATCTTCGCAGGCCGTTACGGCGGTTTCGGTGAGTTTTATATGGCGATAGGTTAAATCGGTATTACCTAAAGGATTAAAGGCCAGCTCGCTAAAATCTTTGTTAAAGGCCAGTGTGGTTTCTTCGGGCGTACCATGGTTAATCGTGGCAATCACTTGCTCGCCTTGGCAGCTGTAAGTACCGGTTAAACCAAAATCTGACTGACGTAAGTGAAGCTCACCCTCTTTAAAGCTTATCGACCAATGATGCATGGCGATGCCGTTTGCGCCTCTGCCTGATTCTTCGACTGTGGTGGTGAAGTAGGTGCGGCCTTCCAAAATTTTGCAAGCGCCCAAAATGGGTGTGCTGCTGGATGAACTGGATGAGCTGTCTGGCCCGCAGTTGTAGTCGCCTGATTTTATATATTTAGCGCTGAAGGTTGGCGATAAATTTTTGATGCCGCAATCATTGAGCACGCGGTAATTGGTGGTGCAGTTGCCCGGCTCACAATCTTTAGGTGTGATGGCGTAACACACAGAGGTGTATTGTTGGTTGCTGCATTGCTGGACACTGCTGGAACTATTGCTTTCACTTGAATTGCCTTCGCTTGATGAGGGTAGCGGACCGCAGTCTGATGCACCGCCCTTGATCATGCTCGCTTCTAAGTTTTTAGGTAATTTGCTGACGCCGCAGGCATCCATTACGCGATAGTCAGGCTCGCAGTTTTCGAGTAAACATTCGCTGTCTTTAATGATGTAGCAGGCTGGCGCGCCAGGGGCGAGTGAGCAATCTTCAATAGTATTTGCTTTCGATGAACTCGCGGCACTGGTAATGCTGGAGGTTGTCGCGGTTTGGTTGTTTTTTTGATCTGTTGATTCATTGCCATCGCAGCCTGCTAGCAGACCAATGGCGCCAGCTAATGCGATGGCGCTATAAATATTTGCTCTGTTCATTACGTACTCCATGAAGTGGTTTATTTGACGGTAGAAGCCTAACGCTATAAATCTCGCCTGACTGTAACGATTTGTAAAAAGTGTGACTGGGTCTTATTTGGTGTTTTGTACGTATAATGCCGCCTTTTAAGCGCCGCTTTTTGGGGGGCGATTTTTTAAGGGATAAGAGCTATGTCTACATTAAGTGTGATTGAAATGTTTGCCGGAACCGGCCCCGATGGCCTCCCTGTTGCCGAGAAATTGCAAGTGCGTGTGCGCGAGGACGATGCCTGCCAGTTAGTGCGTTCCCCCGCGTTTGTGAAAGGCCTTGCCGGTGGCGACATCATTAAAATGGATAAAGATAGTGGCCAGTTTGAGTTGCAAGAACGCAGCGGCAATTTGTGCATTCGCGTTTTTAGCAAAGCCGATATTCGTCCCGTTGCCGAAGCGCTCACGCCCGAGTTGGAAAAACTCGGTGGCGACCTCGACATCGAAACCCCGCGCATGTTGGTGTACACCATTCATGTGAGCTGCGGGTTTGAAGCTATCGAAGAGATCATGAACCAATCCATGCAAGACGGCAGCGCGTGGTGGTACGGCAATGTGTACAGTCTTGATGATGGCGAAACCCCGCTCAATTGGTGGTTGGATATTCTTGAGCCGCAGTAGCGTAATGCGGACTAATTTAAAGAAGTTTTATGGCGCTATTCTATTTGATGACGTAGCGATTTTAGCGATGTTTGGTGGGAATATGTATTGCAAATCACTGTTTTTATTGGTTTTTAATTGCAACATTAGAGATAGTTTTTTTATTGGTTATAGATAATTCTACTTATGCCTGTATTTAATCATCAAGACTTGGCTTTACCTAATCCCGCCTTGGTTTACGCTCGTGAGCGACACTTTATAACATCGCAAGAAGAAAACATTTTGCGTCCAGTGGTCGAAAAAGGCACGACTAAATCGTGCGATTTATCAGCCGCCATGCCCAACATGACGGCCCCACAACGCACTTATTTATGAAAGAGGCGTGTGAAAATGGTTAATCAATATAATAAATACACCAAAGCCCGTTTTTTTAAATGCGCATTACAGGTTAATCCCGCAGGCTATATTAAAAACCGTGGACAGCAACAGGCGCTGAGCGAAGAAGAATATAACCAACAATTATTAACGGCTGCGCTGCAGGCTGGAATCGAAGTGATTGGCTTGGCGGATCATGGTTCGGTTGATGGTGTCGATGCGATAAGAACTTTATTTACGCAAAATAATATTGTTGTTTTTCCCGGTTTTGAAATTGCTTCCAGCGAAAAAATTCATTTCGTGTGTTTGTTTGATGAGCACAAAACTTCGCAAGAATTAGAGCGAATTTTGGGATGTTTACGATTGCCGGATCCACAAGATGGTATCCGACCTTCAAGACTTAGTGCTGAACAATTAATTGATGAGGTTAATTTGCAGGGTGGGTTCATATTTGCCGCACATTGCACAGGCGATAATGGTTTGCTAAAAATTGGCCAAATGAATCACGTTTGGCAACACAAGGGGCTATTAGCGGCGCAAATTCCTGGTTCTATCGAAGATTTAAAAAATGCTGGAAATGTTCTATACGCTAAAGCTTTTAAAAACTGCGATATAGCATATCGTCGTGAGCGGGAAATGGCCGCTATTAATGCCGCCGATGTTGCAGCGCCCGACGATATTAAAAATGATGGCGCTTCGTGTTTAATTAAAATGACTCAACCGTGCTTTAGTTCTTTTAAACAAGCATTTTTAGATGCGGGTTCGCGTGTGCGCTTAAATTCAGATAAATCTCAAAATTATGCGTCGGCTCTTGAA
This sequence comes from Marinagarivorans sp., assembly GCA_034519605.1. Taxonomy (GTDB): domain Bacteria; phylum Pseudomonadota; class Gammaproteobacteria; order Pseudomonadales; family Cellvibrionaceae; genus Marinagarivorans. The sequence goes on along the minus strand of JAXHOG010000063.1, from coordinate 66,191 downwards.
CGTATTTGTTTTGTGGGTGGATATTTGGATGGTGTCGATATTGAGTTGTCCGAACATCTTAATGCTGTCATTGGTGGGCGTGGCACGGGTAAATCAACACTACTGGAATGCATCCGGTTTGCGCTTGATTTACAGCCCTTTGGTAAAGCGGCTAAAGCGCAGCACGAGGCCATTATTAAAAATAATTTGGGCCATGAAAAAGGCATGGTCGAAGTCACTTTACGCTCTGCCACCATGGGTGGCCGACAATTTAGAGTTAGCCGAAAATACGGTAATTATCCGGTGGTGGTTGATGCCGAAGAAAATATTTCACTTTATACGCCCAAAGATTTATTGCCCGGTATCGAGTTGTACGGCCAAAACGAAATTTATGAAATGACGCGCGACCCGCAAAGTCGAAATCAGCTCGTAGAGCGTTTTTTGGAGGGTGAGCATGAACAGTTTGATACGGGCATCAACGAAGTACGAAAAAAGCTCATCTTTAATAGAACAAATATTATTAGTGCACTTGCGCAAAAATCGGATATTGAAGCCGACGTAGAGCGCTTACCTAAATTGCAAGAACAGGCTAAACAGTTTCAAGCGTTGGGGCTTGCAGAAAAACTCAAAATTATTCCATTACTGGAAAAAGAAAAACAGCTTAATACACGAGTCACGCAAGAGGTTGATCGTGTAAAAGAGGTGGTCGCGACATTTAAAGATAATCTGCCTGATACACTATTTTTAAGTGATGCCAGTCTTGAGGGCTTGCCGCACGCTGACGTGTTAAAACAACAGCGCGAACACTTAGATTTTTTTAAAACCGCCATCAATCAAGTGGTGGAACAACTCGACCTGCTTTTAAATGACACGTCAGCACAGCTTTTACCGATACAGCAACAGCTACTTAGCGCGCTTAAAGCAGACGAACAACAGCTGGAAAATACCTTTAAGGAAATACCCGCAAGCCAAGGTAAAACTGGCCAGCAAATGGGTGTCGAGTATCAAAATTTACTCAAGCAAATTGAGCAAATTAGACCAAAACAAACCGAACTACACAGTCGGCAAGATCAGCTGGACGAGCTTTATCAACAACGTAAAAAACTATTGCTGGAGTGGGATCAGCAAACCACTGCACGCGCCAGTGCAATGCAAAAGTCGGTTAAGCGGCTAAACCGTAAACTGAATCATAAGGTGCGTTTGAGCTTAAACTCCGAAGGTGATCGTCAGGCATTGGTGGATTTTTTGAGCCAATGTCATTTAGAGGGCATTGGCGAAAAACGCCTTGCGTGGGTGTTAGAGGGCGAGTTCTCTCCGGCTAATCTTGCCGCCACTATTCGACAAGGTGAGGCGTCATTGACAATCGATTACGGCATAACCGATACCATCGTGCGCGCCTTGAGTCGTTTGCCCGAAGCTAAATTACTTGAATTGGAAGAGTTGACGCTGCCAGACACTATGGCCATCGAACTTAATGTGGCGCACGGCGAGCAAGAGGCTGTTTTTCGCGCTATCGATAGCTTATCGACGGGCCAGCAATGTACGGCTGTTTTACATTTGTTATTGTTGGAAAATCAAGACCCGCTAATTCTTGACCAGCCTGAAGATAATTTAGATAACGCCTTTATAGCCGAGCGCATTGTCGCCGAATTGCGAAGCGCCAAGCTTACGCGCCAATTTTTATTTGCCACGCACAACGCCAATATCCCCGTATTTGGTGATGCTGAATGGATCGGTGTGTTAAGCGTGAATGATGGTAAAGGCCAGATATTGCCTGAACAACAGGGCGCAATTGATATGCCTGCCGTGCAACAGTTAGCGGCTGATATTTTAGAGGGCGGCAAAAGCGCATTTAATCAACGCCGCGATAAGTACGGCTTTAAGTGATTGCTATTCCCTCATCAGGCCTAGGAGAAAATAATGTTAAAAACAGAATTGCTGGAAATTACCGCCAATGGTGAAAATTCCGGCGTGGAGTTTAAGCGCGATGATATTCGCCCCGAGCAACTCGCCAAAGAAGTGGTGGCAATGGCTAATTTGCAAGGTGGTCGTGTGCTTTTGGGGGTGGAAGATGATGGAGCGATAAGCGGTATTCAAAGAGACAATCTTGAGGAGTGGGTGATGAACGTGTTTCAAGACAAAATTCACCCCATGATTTTACCTTTTTATGAAACCGTGAGATTGGATGATGGTAAGCAGGTCGCCATTATTAGTTTTCCTATGGGTATTTCCAAACCCTACGTTTTACGTCACTCGGGTAAAGAAGAAATCTACATTCGTATTGGTTCCACCTCACGATTGGCGACCCGCGAGCAACAAATGCGGCTGTTTGAGATAGGTGGAATGCTGCACACCGAAGTGATGCCAGTGCCGCGCACCGATCTAAGCTGTTTGGATGACGCTCGCTTAATTAATTATCTCGCCGATATTCTGCAAGACCCTGATGTACCCCAAACGCCGGAGCAGTGGCAAACAAGGTTGCTGGGCTTAGGTTTTTTAACTGAAGCTGCAGGCGGTGTGTGCTGCACAATTGCGGGCTTGGTGTTATTTGGTAAACACCCAAGGCGCCACCTTAAACAAGCGGGTTTACGTGTAATGGCTTTTGCTGGCGAAGATAAAAGTTATCAAGCGGCACTCGATGAAATTATGGATGGCCCAATGGTCGGGCGTTTTGATAGGGGTGGCCGCCAACAATTACTTGATGGCGGTATTATTGAGCAATTGATGAGCGCGATAAGCCCTTTTATTACCCTTGATGCGGGCGCGATAGATGAAAATTTGCGCCGTGAAACAAAATGGTTTTATTCCCTTGAAGCCATTCGAGAGGTATTAATTAATGCGCTTGCACACCGTGATTGGACACGTTTTGTTGAGATCGAAGTCGCTAGTTATTCTGATCGACTGGAAGTGATTAGTCCCGGTGCGTTGCCAAATTCCATGACGATAGAAAAGATGAAAGCGGGCCAGCGCTCCCCCAGAAATACTATCATCATGGAAGTGCTACGCGATTATGGCTATGTCGATTATCGCGGTATGGGCGTGAGAACTAAAATAGTCCCACTCACAAAAGCTTTATCCGGTAAGGACCCTGTATTTGACTTAACCGACGACCATTTAAAAACGATTTTATATCGATAATTAAAGCTTTTGCTTAGCCCCCCTAAGGATTCCCCCATGCTCTTGGTTATTTCCCCCGCCAAAAAACTCGATGAATGCTCGCCTTTACCTCAATCACTCACGGCAACCCAGCCCGCGTTATTGGACGATGCCGCGCAGTTGATTGACCAGCTCAAGCCTTTGGCACCGCATCAGGTAGCGGCGTTGATGAAGTTGTCCGATGCGCTCGGCACGCTTAATTACGAACGTTTTCAGCAGTGGCATTTGCCTTTTGATAACCCTAATGCCCGCCCTGCGGTGCTGACCTTTGCGGGGGATGTGTACCAAGGGTTGGATGCGCAAAGTTTTAGTGATGCCGATTTTAAATTTGCTCAACAGCATTTGCGGATTTTGTCGGGCTTGTATGGTGTTTTGCGTCCGCTCGATTTAATGCAGGCTTACCGTTTAGAGATGGGCACTGCCTTTGCGAATAATCGCGGCGCCAACCTTTATGCGTTTTGGGGGCAAAAAGTGACCGAGCTTTTAAATGCGCAGTTGGCCCAATTGGGCAGCAACACCCTGGTAAATCTGGCATCTACAGAATATTTCAAGGTGGTTAAACCCAAACAGCTAAATGCCACTGTCATCGAGCCGGTGTTTAAAGACTATAAAAATGGCGATTATAAAATCATTAGTTTTTTTGCTAAAAAGGCACGCGGCTTAATGAGTGCCTATAGTATAAAAAATAAGCTCACCAAGCCTGATGATCTAAAAGCCTTTGATAGTGAGGGTTATGCCTATAACTCGGCCATGTCGAACGATATTCAATGGGTATTTACCCGTAAGCTCTAACACGAGCTTAAGGTCTCAGGCGGTATTCATTATTAGGATCGATGCCCATGGCCATCAAAATTTTAGTTGCCGACGATGCGACCTTTGTTCGCGATATGATCAAGCGCAGCCTGCGCAATATGGCCGTAGGCATTGATATTACCGAGGCGCAGGATGGCGCTAAAGCGCGCTCGCTGATCAAACAAAAAATTCCCGATTTAATTTTATCCGACTGGGAAATGCCCAATGTCAGCGGCGAAGAGCTGCTCAAGTGGGTGCGCGAAACCCCCGAAACCAGCCAAATCCCCTTCATTATGATTACCAGTCGTGGCGACCGCGAACACGTAATGGCGGCGGTGCAAGCGGGCGTAAATGACTATATTTCCAAGCCTTTTACGCCCGAAGAGCTTATCCGCAAAGTGACCAAACAGCTTAATCGTGTGGGTATTAAGTTGGGTGTTGCCGCCAGTAATGCCGCGACTTCGGGCTTTGGTTCACTCGAGGTTTTAACCAGCACACAAACCGCGCCGACCACCCAGCGCGAAGCGCCAGCACCGACACCATCAGCATCACGTACGGCCACAGTCGTCGCCTTTAAGGGCAAAGCGAGCTTGCGTTTTGCGGGGGATGAGCCGCGCGATTGCATAGTGCGGGAGATTTCGTTGCAATCACTCGGTGGTTTTTTGGTGCGCAGCCAAAAGTCGCCGACGGTATTTGATCAAGCCGTAGTGGATTTGTGTGACGAGCAGGGCGAGCTCATCGCCACCCTCAACGCTTATGTGCATTCGGTACAGGCCGTAGAACCAACCCCTTCCAGTCGAGGCATAAAAGTGGTGGTGCGTTTTGTTGATAAAGACCCCGCCAAACTCGAGGCGCTATCGCGGCATCTTTAACGTCAGCCCTTCGGTGGCTTTTTGGCACCCAACTCCATAAAATGCGCGCCTCACCGATTACTTACTTCCTACCTCACCGATGACGATGTGCATTTTATGGAAACTTTAACGCTCAAGCCGCTGAAAACTGTTCGTGGCGAAGTTACCTTGCCCGGCTCTAAAAGCCTGTCTAACCGTATTTTATTATTGGCGGCCTTGGCAAAAGGCCAAACCCGCATTACCAATTTGCTCGATAGCGACGACGTGAGTCATATGCTCGACGCGCTTAAATTATTAGGCGTTAGCTATCAACTCAGCGCCGACCGTACCGAATGCACCTTAGAAGGTTTAGGTGGCGTATTTAAGGTGAGCAAACCGGTGAGCTTATTTTTAGGTAATGCCGGCACCGCCGTGCGGCCCTTAACGGCGGCCTTATGTGTTAGCCACGGAGAATTCGAAATTACTGGTGAGCCACGCATGTACGAGCGCCCGATTGGCGACCTTATTGATGCTATGGCGCAGTTGAATGCCGATATCACTTATTTAAAAGATAAAAACTTCCCTCCCTTAAAAATACACGGCAAATCCTTAGCCGGCGGCAAGGTGACTATTCGCGGCAATATTTCCAGCCAATACTTAACTGCGTTGTTGATGGTCGCGCCGCTGTTAACCAGCGATTTAGAAATTCAAGTCGAGGGTGAATTGGTCTCTAAGCCTTATATCGACATTACCCTCGATACCATGGCCAAGTTTGGCGTGCAGGTGACTAACGCCAACTACCAAAGCTTCACCATTACAGGCAATCAAACCTACAGCGCGCCGGGCCATATTATGGTGGAAGGCGATGCCTCGTCGGCGTCGTACTTTTTAGCGGCGGCGGCCATCGGGAAAGGCCCCGTGCGCGTGCATGGCACCGGCAATGCCAGTGTGCAAGGTGATGCCGCCTTTGCGCGTGTATTAGAGCAAATGGGCGCTAAAGTGGAGTACAGCGATTACTGGATTGAAGTGACCGGTACTGGTCAATTAAACGGCGTGGATGTCGATTTAAACCACATCCCCGATGCCGCCATGACCATCGCCACCGCCGCCTTATTTGCCAAAGGCCCAACCTGCATTCGCAATATTTATAACTGGCGGGTAAAAGAAACCGATCGCCTCGCCGCCATGGCCACCGAGTTACGCAAAGTGGGCGCGACGGTAGAAGAAGGTGAGGATTACATTCACATCACCCCGCCTGCAGTTTTAACGGCAGCCAGTATTGATACCTATAACGATCACCGCATGGCCATGTGTTTTTCGCTGGCAAGTTTTGGCGATGCGCAAATTACCATCAACGATCCCAAATGCACCTCTAAAACCTTCCCGACGTATTTTGAGGAATTTGCAGCGTTACGGCTTGAATAGATCGTGGGTTGAGTAGAAATTAACGCATTAGAAAACTGAAATTTGAGAAACAAAAAAGCCGCCACTATTAACAATAGTGGCGGCTTTTTTGTTGGGAAAACATCGAGGCGGCCTGAGTGGACTACCCCGAGTGGCCTACAAAGAGTAGTGCTTCCTTAGTCCGCCACCCGTTTTTTTAAATTTTAAACACGCCATAAAAAAGGGGCTGCAAGTGCAGCCCCTTTGTCGTTTTTTTAAATTAAAGTCGTTTTTTTAATTCAAGCCTTAGCTTGTTTTTTTCTTGCGCGGTTTATCGCTTGGCTTGTCGCTGGGTGGGCCGCTGCGTTTGCGGCCTGCAGTGGCTGGTTTACTGTCGTCATCCATACGCGGTTTTTTGAAGGCTTTGGGGGCAGCGTCGGCGATGTAACCATCGGCCATCACGGTGATGCTGAGTTGTTTTTGGCATACCCAAACAGCGCGCAACTTGGTTAATAGCGCCGTTGGCATGCCAGCGGGCAATTCTACGGTGGTGTAACCATCATTAATGCGAATGTTGTGGATGTGTTGGCTGCTGATGTTGGCTTCGTTGGCGATGGCGCCAACGATGTTGCCGGGCTTAACGCCGTCGTCGCGGCCAACTTCTAAGCGGTAAGTTTGCATCGGTACGTCGGCTACATTTTCATCACGGCTGCGGGGTTGTCGTGCTGGGCGCTCGCCTCGGTCACCACGGTCGTTTCTGTCGCCACGATCGCTGCGCTCGCGGCTTGAGCGCTCGCCTCGCTCGCCTCTTTCACCGCGATCACTGCGTGGGGGACGGCCTTCAAAGCTATCGCGACTAAAAGACTCTTCGCGCATAGGGCGATCTTCGAGGAATAAGGGTTGTTCGCCATGCAGCATTTTGGCTAACGCGGCGGCAATCACGAGGCCATCGGCTTCGCTTTCGGCTTGCAGTTGACTCAAAGATATTACTGTACACGCTCAGGTCTTCGCCGGCGATACTATCCAGAATTTGTTGTTTGAAGCGAACCACACGTTGCTCGTTAATATCGATAACCGAAGGTAACTTCATTGGCTCGATTTCTTTGCCGGTGTTTTGCTCGATGGTGCGCAGCATGCGCATTTCGCGGCGAGCCACAAACAAAATGGCGTTACCGGTGCGGCCGGCACGGCCAGTACGGCCAATACGGTGAACGTAAGCTTCGGCATCGTAGGGGATGTCGAAGTTGATCACGAGGCTGATGCGATCAACGTCGAGGCCGCGCGCGGCTACGTCGGTGGCGATCAAAATATCAATTTTGCCGTTTTTGAGGCGCTCGATGGTGCGCTCGCGAATGTTTTGCGAAATGTCGCCGTTAAGTGCGGCACAGCTGTGGCCACGGGCTTCAAGTTTTTCGGCAAGCTCAATGGTGGCGGTTTTGGTGCGTACAAAAATAATCACGCCGTCAAAGGTTTCGGCTTCGAGAATGCGGGTTAATGCATCAATTTTGCTGATGCCGCCCACGGCCCAGTAGCGTTGGTGAATCGAAAGATTGGTTTTGGTGGTGTTTTCGATTTTTACGTGTACGGGGTTTTGCAAATAGGTGTTAGCAACACGCGCGATTTCTTTCGGCATGGTGGCCGAAAAAAGTGCGATTTGGCGATCTTTTGGTGTTTGCTCAAGTACCCATTCAACGTCGTCGATAAAGCCCATGCGCAACATTTCGTCGGCTTCGTCGAGCACAAGGTGCTTAAGGCCGTCGAGTTTTAACGTGCCTTTACGCATGTGGTCCATGACGCGACCGGGGGTGCCGACGATTACGTGAACGCCACGCTTAAGCGCGCGAATTTGTTGCTCGTAACCTTGGCCGCCGTAGATGGGTAGAACGTGGAAGCCTTTAATAAAGTGCGCGTAACTTTGAAAAGCTTCGGCCACTTGAATGGCGAGTTCGCGGGTGGGTGCCAGCACCAGAACTTGCGGCACCATTTGTTTTGCGTCAACCATTTGTAACAGTGGCAGGGCAAAAGCAGCGGTTTTACCGGTGCCGGTTTGCGCTTGGCCAAGGATGTCTCGGCCTTCAAGCATTACCGGAATGGCTTGTGCTTGAATGGGTGAGGGTGTTTCGTAACCGATATCTTCGAGGGCTTTAAGGAGGCTCGCGGTGAGGCCAAGTTGCTCAAAAGTTTGGGTTGGTAAGGTCATGCATTTTTCCTATGGAGTGATGGCGTGAGATGCCAGTGCCCAAGGGTCGTGCTAATGCGCAAAGAGCTTACTAAAGCCGCGTTGTGTGAAGCGGCGCACAAATATTAATGCTGAGGTCAACACAATCCACCACGTTTAAAGTGGTGAATCGCGTGAACAAACGAAAGGGGAAGAACCTAAAAAAGGTAAAGCCGCTGCCGCTAACAAGTTGTGGTAAACATCCCTACACCTGTAGCGCGCGTGCCCTGTGGCCGTGCGGAGTACTCGGTGCCTAGTAAAAAACAATGCCATCAGCAAAGTTGGGTGGCGGTATGTTAGATGCCTAAGGGATAAAGCCTTATTTGCGGTTGCAAATTGAGCTTGCCTTAACATCTACCGCTGCCCACGCACGCTCTTCAAAGAGCTGTTCTGCGCTTTACGTTATGGCATCAAGTAAAAGTGCGGCGAACTATACAGAGTTGCTTTGTTGTTGTCTATTTTTTGTTCGCTCGGTGTTCGCTGTGGGGTCTAAAGGCCTTTGGTGCTAGCTATTGGGGAAGGTGGCCGAGGATGTGTGCCAGAACAATTGCGGTAGCGAGTGTTTTTACCTACTATTGCGAGGCTACATTTTTGGTAGTTGGAATAAGCTTAATTAATTAACGTAGATTAGGGAATAACAATGGAATTCTTTTTAGATGCAATGAGAAAGTATGCGCAATTTACTGGTCGTGCAACTCGCCAGCAGTACTGGATGTTTGTATTAATTTATATGGTGATTTACATCGTTTTGGCGGTGATTGATGCGGTGTTGGGCTTGGGCTTTTTAAGCGTAATTTATAGTTTGGTATTGTTGGTTCCATCATTAAGTGCTGGCGCTCGCCGTTTGCACGACACTGACCGCAGTGGTTGGTGGCAGTTGATTTATCTTGTGCCTTTAATTGGCCTGATTGTGATGATTGTATTTTTGGTACAAGACAGCCATCCCGATAACCAATACGGCCCTAACCCTAAAGCTTAATAGGCAAAATAAAAAACCGCGCTTGGCGCGGTTTTTTTTCGTCGGTGTTGTTTAGCTCTATTTTTAACGCTGTTTTTGCTTAGTATTTTTAGCCAAATGTATTTTTAGCCACGTACTTAAATGTTTACACAACCATTCAGGCGCATCCATTGGTAGGTCGTGACCTGCGCTGGGGTGTTGTAATAGTGGCCATTGATATTGCGCGGCTATAGCGTGGCTACAGCGGCTGGAAACTAATTGATCTTGTTGGCTGGTAATAATTAAACCGTTTTTGAGACTTGTTTTTAAGGGTTTAAAACGCGCAGCTGCGATGAGTAATTGCATTAAATGGCATCGGCTTACGGGTCTTTGTTGTTGAATGTATAACCAGTTTTTTAATTGCTCGCGCTGATTTTTTTTATCGTTACTCACGAGTTTTAGCATCCAGTATTCGCGCCATTTTAACGGTGCTAGTAATGCCGCAAAAGCAATTGGCCAAGCATGGAGTTTTATGCGCCAATGCAGAGGTTGAGTGCCCAGGCTACTGTTAATTAAAACGACGTAGGTTATTTCTTGCGGGTACCTTTGACTCCAATCCAGCGCCACCATGCCGCCCATGGATAAACCGATTAATAAGGTTTTTGGTGAGGCATTTTTTTTTCTATTAAACGTGTCGCGCGCATGCTCGGTCATTTCGGCAATCGTTTTACACGCCGCCTGTTGATGAAATTCGCCGCAGCTGGGTAGATCGATGCTGTAAATAGTAATGCCTTGTTTATCGCACTCTGTATGCGTTTTTAATTGTTCGTCTAAATAGCGCTTTAATTGCTCGGGAAAATCGCCCCAGTGCGCACTTTCTCTCCCTAAGCCACGCAATAAAATAATGTGCATTTAGCTATACCAAATACTGTTGGCGGTTTGTTCGAGGAGATTTTTTTGGTGTTGATCGGGCAGCCAGCTGTGAGGGTTTTGGCTAGCAGCAATTAAAAAATCCAATAATTGCATGTGCCGACGCAGCACGCGTGCTTGTCGATGAGAGGCTTGCGGGTTAAATAAGCCCGCCAAATTAAATAATTGTTGCGGCCTTTTTTTAACCCATGCCCACGATCCCATTTCGAGCGTTAGCGGCATAAAGTTGCAGGCGCTGGGCTTGGCTTGCTGATAAAAATAATCCCAGACATCGCCGTGGGATAAATACTGCTGCGATTGCGGCTCAAAAATATAAGTGTGATGGGGGAAGCTGCGTTCCCATAACAGCTTTAGCGCCATGTAACTGCTGATATTGCCAATGGCTTTACGGCGGTAAGCGTAGGGAAACCACAATCTATCGCGGCTGCCAAAACCCGAATGTAAATCGAGCACTATGGCGAGTGGATGGGTGGTGATTTGGCGTTGGATTAAACGCTCAAGCGCCAAGTTTTCGGCTTCCATCAAGGTGCCTTTTTTGCCGCGATACCAAGGTAAAACACCACTAAGACGATGGCCGCCACCCAGCAGTGGCACTGAGTCTTCGGCGTCTATGGGGGCATTGCGGTTAAGGTCGACATGGTTGCCGTTGCTGCGCGTGTTGTTGTACATGCCTACCGGATTGAGGATGGGCATCACCACCAGTTGAATATTTTGCAGGCTGGTTTTAAGGGCGTTGTCCCAGCGCAGCCGCTCGCACAGTGACTGCAACCACGCGATTAATACCTGCGAGCCTATGCGCTCGATGCCGTGCATACCTGCCGTTAACAGTAGGGTGGGTTTATCTTTTTGAATGTTGCCAAGGGTGAGTGAATAAATGGGTAGGGTTTGGTCTTGCCAATGCAGGCTGTGCTCGATATTAACGCGCATTAAATCGCCAAATTTACGCATTAAGCGCTCTTGCAGTAGCATTTCGGGCAGGCGTATTTTTAGGGCTTTGCGTTCGCTGGGGCTGCGTTTGAGTACTTGGGTATGACGAGTTTCGAGCTGGAGTTTTGGGGGCGCGGTCGGTGCTGATGTCATAGTTTTCCCTAAGGCTGCAACAATGGCTAGCCAGTAGATGGCTGACATTGAGTGTGGCGGGCAAAGAGTGCGAAGGTTTTACGTTTGCGTGAATCTTTTGTGATGCTTTTGTGGCAGTCGTTTAGGTCGATGTATTTGCAGGCCAGAGTTAAATTATTAGCGCCAGTAGACGTTATTTGGCTGACCGAATAATTATAATGGCCTGACCAATTTTGGCTGGGATCGTGGCGTGCTGTTTAGGCGGCAGACTTGGCTCTCTTTTATTAAAACTCGGTAGGAAAATACAATGCGTAACCCCTTAGTGATCATACTGGCGTTAAGTTTGGCGGCTTGCGCGGGCGGCAATGGAGCGCCTTCATCGTCGAGCGATGCGCTCTCAAGCTCAAGTCTCGTCGTTTCAAGCTCAAGCGCGATGTCGGTATCTAGCGTGTCAAGTTCTAGTTTATCTATCGCCTCATCGAGCGTGGCGCCGAGCAGTTCCAGTGTTGCTAGTTCAAGTATCGCTAGCCTTGTCAGCAGTTCGGTTGCTAGCAGTTCAAGCAGCACTATGAATAACGGCGCGCTATTAAATGACGGCTTGATGGGTTGGGCGACCAAGCATCCTTCGGGTGCCCCTACCGGTGGCGCAGGCGCCGATGGGCAATCCTGTACGGTCACCACCACCGATGAGTTGATTGCTTGTTTTGAAGCCTTGCGCCGCACCATTGTGCCTTATACGGTTTACATCAAAGGTGATTTGAATGGCGCCGGTGCCAATGGCACGGGTTACACCATTGCTGAAGTGAAAGGCCGCAAAACGGCCGGTTATGAAAATACCGGCAATGTGTCGATTATTGGTCTCGTTGAAAATGGCAAAATGCCCACACTCAATGCGGTGTGGTTAAAGGTGTCTTATATCGATAACGTGATTATTCGCAATTTGCGCATTGTGGCCAGTAACGATACCGCTTTGGGCAGCATGGAAAAATGCGCAGGCGATACTGACTACTGCGATTGGAACGTGCAGGCCGATGCGGTGACCATGCAAACCGTGGTTCGCGCGTGGATTGACCACTGTGAATTTACCGATGGCGCCGACTTTAATGGCGTTAACCCCGTTAAGGCCAATTACAAATACCACGATGGTTTAGTGGATATTAAAAAGGCCTCGGATTACATCACTATCTCTTACAGCAAGTTTTCTAACCACGACAAAACCATGCTGATTGGTTCCAGCGATGGCGATACCGGCGATTACCGCATTACTTTTTTCCGTAACCAATTCCAATACATTGGCCAACGTGCGCCGCGTGTGCGTTTTGGCAAGGTGCATTTGCTCAATAATTTTTACGATAACCAATTACACACGCACGAGAGCCATAAATATTTTATGACCTATGCCATTGGTTTGGGCTTTAGTTCGCAGGTTTATTCCGAGGCTAATGTGTTTGATATTCCCGCTGCAACGGGTGGCGATTTGTTTGGTGTGGGCTTTGATAAATGGGCGCAACATTTTACCGATGTGGGCTCGTGGTTAAACGGCACTCATGTTGATTTAAACGCTGCAGCAGCGGCCAAGGTAAATGCGCAAGAAGCCTTAGAGGGCGCGGGTTTAGGTTTTGTGGGTAATGTGACCTGGAAACCGAGCGATGCCTATAACTACCCTGTACTTAGCACCGCACAAGAGGTTCGTGATGTAGTCAATAGCAATGTGGGTGTGGGTAAAATTCAGCCTTTATAGAGCTGTATTGATTGAGCTCAATATAAAACGGCCTCTCAGGCCGTTTTTTTGTGGGCAATTTTGGGGTGAAAGGTTATTTCTCTCAGTTAATTCAAGACCTCCTGCCAAAACAAAATACGGTCGTGGCCACGGGAGCCACCAAAACGAAAGTTTGCCGTAGGCAGTGTGCTTTCGTTGTGGTCGCCGTCGTTATTCCAGTCAAATTGCAGCCAGGGGTAGCTGGTGATATCGATATTTACATTCACGCTACCGGTATTGCCGCTGCCGGGCGGGCTAAAGTAGTGGCCTGCATCGCCCGCTACAAAACCCACATTGCCACCGCCCAAATTGCCGTAATTACCTGTGGTAGTACCACTGCCAAGCGCAACGGTACGGTTGGCGTCGGTACTAATGGCGCCCGCTGGATAGCTGATATTGGCTAGCGCAATGGTGGTGCAACTGTCATCCACATTCGTCAACCACTGGCTGCCATCCCAATATTCGGTCACAAACTCTACCGGCAAATCGGCGGTTTCGGGGCCGTATGCGCTGTTTAATCGAAGGCGGCCGTGACGCAGGGTGGTTAAACCTAGGCTTTTGCTGTCGTTGCTGGCGTTGTTGTCGCTGTCTAAATCTAGGGCATTGGTGGCTAAAGCGACGCCATCGCTATCGATTGGCGCTATGCCAATGCTGGCTTGCGTAAAAGGGCCGTCGGGTGCGGCCGCGCGGGCAACCGTGATGCTGGTGTTGGCGCTTAAAACGCCGGCATTCCATAAAAAACTGTTGTTAGTCACGCTTGAGCGAGCGGTGAGTTCGGTGGGTAGACCTAAGTCGGCGACTTTAAAACTGCTGGTTAAGTTGGCGCTTGTGAGCTTGGCAAAATCGTCTTGGTAGTTTTCGGTAATACTGCCATTTGTATCAACAGCATTCAGTTGCACTGTGGTGCCAAGGGCTCGGCCAAAATAGGAGTAATCCACGCCCACTGTACAACTGGCTGTTATTGCGCTGCTGGCATAGACAAACTGCGCGGGGTAAAAACGGCCAATAGTGCCCGAGTGGCTGGCCATTTTGGCGGTGGGTGCGGCGCCGGCACTAAGGTAGTCGGTATCGGTGGGCGTGGCGCGTAAAGTCAAAATGCCCACCTCATTAAAGGCCAACGTGGTGCTGGCGCTGCCCGCGTTAAATCCCGTTACGCTCATGGTGCCGGTTAAGGCGGGATTGCGGCCGCCACTGGGCAGCAAAAGGCTACTGGTCAAGGTTACACCTTCGGCGGGGGATTCTGTGCCAAAGCTGGGCAGGGTGGTGTTGTCGCTGAGGTTGGCGTTATTACTGGGGTCGCTATCGGCGTGGTTATCGGGCGTGCCATCGTTATTCGCATCGTCGGCTTGTTGCCAGCCTTTGGCGGTAACGGTGGTAGTAAAGTTTTCGCCAGCCTTTTTAAAGCTGCTGCCATTGGCGGTGGTAGCGGCGGGATTACCGGTGGCGCTAATCGCAAAGCCAAAGGGGCGAACGGTGATGTTACCGCTCGATCCTACAATGGCCACATCCGAAAAACTGTTGCTGGTATCACTCACCATAATGTCGTAGCGCCCTACATCGCTGGTGAGCAAGCTGAAGTTAGCCGAGCCGCCTGAAATATTAGCGGTAAAGTTATTACTGCCAGGCGCGCTATTGGGCAGCGATACCGTATGGGTATTGGCGGCGTTTTTGGCTTGCGGGGCGGTGCCATTGGGGTCGCTGGCGGCACGGCTAAGCCACATTTTAATGCTGGATTGACTGTAGCTCGGTGAGGCCCCGCAACTGCCTGAGACCGGGTCTTTTTTAATCATTTGAATCTTGAATTGATGCTCGCGGCCAGCAATAACATCGGTGCCTAGGGTATCGGTACTGGTGACGACAAAGACGTTCTCACGAAAGGTGATGTTATCTGAGCTGCTCGTGATGCTATTGACGCTATCCAAAACGGTCATCGAAAGGGTTTCGGAATGACCATTGACGATTTCGATTTTTGCGGTGCCTGCGTCGTTGCTCACAAAGGTGTAAGTTGCCAAACCAGAGTCTGAACCACTTCGCGTCAGCGTGCCATAGGCGTCGGCGGTGGTCCCCGTGGTGTACCAATTGCCGTTATTTGTGCTCGTGCTGAGGTTAATCGTACCGGTATAGTCGGTTATCGTATTGTTGGAGGCATCTGCGGCGGTGATGGTGACGGAATGGGCGAGGCAAGTATTGCCGGTTGTGGCGGTGGTGAAGTTGAAGTGGTGGAGGGCAGCGGCGCAAGTATTGCCATTGTCCGTTGCACTGACCATAGCACTGTCGTAAGTCACATAAGATTGGTAGGCCGTCGAGATTGCGCCAGCGGCTGATAGCGCACCCACAATATTGACTTGGCCATTAAGTGTCATGTTCGCCTCGGAATAGGCCAGCATGCGTGCTTGCATACTGGTAGAAAACGTCATATCACCGACACTGTAGAAAAACAGATTTTTATCGGCGGCGGGAGCAACGGAGTTGATGGTCGTGGAGCCATGGAAGTAGGTTGTACCATTCACATAAATTTGGACAGTGCCCGCCGATGAGACATTCAGCCGACCGCTCCATCCAATAGTAAAATTACCGTTAAACATGTATACGCCAGGCGCGAAGTTAAGTGTGGCGGAACCATTGGAGAGAAAAGAGCCGTAATTCCCCGGCGTATAGTTATAGGTGCCCGAATCGTAAACCGCTACGGCAGTGCCTGCCACAAACGTTGGGCGAGTCAAAACTTGGGATACCGTATTTGATTTTGAGCAGGATTGGTTATCGCAAACAGTAAGGGCGTTTGCTGATTGCGTCAGGGTTGTGGTGGTCAGCGTTCTATTGGGCACGCTAGACAATTCGGCATAGTCATTCAGCGCCAAACTCCCAGTATTCTTGCTGTTGGCTATTGGCGTTGGAAAGCCTGCCGTGCCACAGCTTGCGGCGTAAGCATCAACGCTGAGGCCTATATCAATCGCGCACACTAGCGTGTAAGCCACTAAATATTTAGCCACTGATTTTAGTGTCACAAACAGGGTGGTTTTATTCATACGTCGCCTTTACTGCAATGGTGCGTGTGGCAATGAGACTGTCGCTGCCGCAGGTGGCGGTTGCGATAAGATCGTAAAGGTGACGATTTTCACCGGTATTGTTGATGGACGTGCAGTTGAGGCTGGCGCTGCAACCTTTGAGTCCGGCGGCGCTGTAGCTCAGCGAGTCGCTATTAAGGGCGGTGCAGTTGGCATCGGCTTGCGCAGACGAACTAACGTCAAACAGTAGTTTGTGGGCCGCGTATTGGGCGCCGCTGTCGGCGGCATAGAGGCTTTGTACGCTAATCGCGGTTTGTACCGAGGACGAAAAACTGCTGCTGCTCATGCGGTTGGCGGCAATGGCGAGCGAGGCTAAAGCCACCAAAATAAACATCGCCAAGGGCATTAAAAAACCTCGTTGGCTGTGTGGTGATGTGACCGGTGAGAAAACTACAACATTAGGGCACATTGCGAATGATTACCTTGTGGTTAAAGTTGAGTGTATGGCTGTTTTGGGTGAGGCTGATATTAATAATGACGGCGGCATTGCGATCTTGAGCATCGGTTGAGAGGCTAAACGCGGTGCTGGCCGTGCTGATGTTGTGGCCAAATAAATCGCCGGTTCCCCCCGGATTGTCATCATCTATGTCGGTTAAAAGACCGTAGCCGCTATAACGGATTAATTGTGTGCCCAGCCAACAAAAACGCTCGGGATTGGCGGCTAAATAAAGCCGTTGCGAGGGCGAGTTGCGCAAAAAAATGGCATTGCTGGCCAGTGGCACGGCACTGATAGGTTCGGCCCCTAGCGTGCCGAGCGCCACTCGTGCCGAAGGGCTGGCATTGGTATAGATTTCGCTGCTTTGCAGTGGCGCTATTACCACTTGCGTCGGTGTACCTACACCCAAAGTAAAGGCGCCAGTGGCAATGGTATTGGTAGCCACCATGTTGTTAGTGGCATCGGGCAGATTACCTTGGTAGTTGCTGGCGGCCACGATGGGCAAGTACTCAATACAATTGCCCGAGGCACTCACCCGCACCGAGTTAGGCACCGACATGCGCAGTGGCCTACTGATTTGCTCGACAATTAAGTTACCGCGCCGCACTAGATGACTTTGGGTTTCCAGCACTTTATGGCTGTCCAGTAAATTGATCATAAAGCCCGAACCCAGCGCCGAGATAATACCGATGATCACAATCACCGCGATCAGCTCGACCAAGGTAAAACCTTGGTACTTGCTAGCGGGGGTGAGGGCTTCGAGTAAGCGAGAGCGCGCCATTAAAAATTCACCTTGTAAGCGCTGAGCGTGAGCGATTTGCCGTCTGGCGTGGTGACTACCACCGTAATGCGTTTAGCTGCACTTGCGGCTAGGCCCAGTTCGGTGCCCGCAAATTGCACGGTGGTGCTTAGGCTGTAGCCGCTGTCGCTGGTGTCGCTATAACCGTTGTAATCGCCAACATCATCAAAGTCGCCATCGGCAAGAATGCCGGCACACGCCACGCCATCGTTACTGTCGCAGGCGGGAATACCGCTGGTGGGGGTGTTTTCGTCGTATTGGCGCGCGAGAATTTCGTCCAATAGCGCTTGGCCTTTTTCCAAGGCTTTTAAGCGTAGGATGGGGTCGGCGCTGGTATTGAGGTTTTGCCCAACGGATTTAACAAGCAGCGTTAGCCCTATGCTGATCACGACAATAAAGACCACCACTTCGATAAGGGTAAGACCTTGTTGTTTTGCCCTCGCCGATTTAATACGCATAGCCCATTCCCGTAATAGTCAGGTTAACCGAGCCACCGCTTTTACTCAGCGTAAGGCTGTTGGCAGGGGTACGCCCGAGGCGATCAAAGGTCAATGTGTTGGCATTAAGACTAACGCCGCTGGGAAGGGTGAGCGGGTAACGCGTGCCCGCATAGGTAATGCTTTCGCCCACACTAAAACTACCATCGTCATTGTTGTCCACCCGAATATCGACGCTGGTGGCGGTGGTAATCACTTGAACGGCATGGTTTTGTGCCAGCGCTTTTTGCTGGGCATTAAACAAACTGGCGACAACAATGTCGCGCGCACCTTGCAATTGGTGGATTCTAGAGGGCATCACCCGCGCAATGACCGTCACCGTGAGAACGCCTAAAATCAGAATGACGGCGACAAGTTCGACTAAGGTAAAACCTAAAGGCTTGGGGTACACAGGCTTTTGCGCTCCAATGGCGAGGCTTTAGCCAAGTATAGTTGCTCGCTGGGGTGGTGCATCTGCCCTGTAAGCCGATTGTCCTATGCGAAGTCGATCCCTCGTTGCGGGACTGCCCGACAAAAATATTTTATGCGCCAAATTGAGTAAATAACGATATGCACAAGGCTTAATGATAGCCAGCTCTTGTAGGGCTGGTTATTATCTCGCACCGCGTCTGCGGCCCCTCGCGTTAGCTTCCATAAAACGCCCCTCTTTTTAATACAGCACTCAAAAAGCAGACCCATGAAAGATCCTAATTTATCGATCAAAGTAAAACTAAGCCCCAATCGTCCGGATTCAAACCCCAGTACTGGCACTGCTGTAAACCCCAACACTCGCCCGAATAATGGGGTGTTTACCCCCACCATTCCCCGCGCCGCTCTACCACAACAAAGCGATATATTGTGGGGGCGAGTGATTGTTGCGGTGATAGTGGTTGTAGCCATAGTGGCTGGAATGGTTTGGGGCGGGTTGCGTTTGTGGGCAACGCCAGCGCCTGAGTTAGAAGCCAATCGGTCGGATACTCTCACGCCCATCGCTGTTATTGATGAATCAATAACAGCGATGATTGTTGTGCCTGCTGAGGTTAAGCCTGAAGTTATGGTTAAGCCTGAAGTTATGGTTAAGCCTGAAGTTATGGTAAAGCCTGAAGTTCTAGCCGCTCAATCAGCGCCAGTAGCCGCAACTGTTACCGAGACTCCCGTTGTCGAGAAAGCTGTTATTGAGAAAGCTGTTATCGAGAAAGCTGTTGTTTCGAAGCCTGTCGTCGAGAAGCCTGTCGTTGAGGCCACAAAAACAGCCTTAAAACCGCCATCTCCGCCACCTGAGTCCAAAGCCAACACTCAAGAACTTGCTCCGTCCACTTCTTTGGCGAAGATCAGTGTTCATTCTAAAAATGTTACCCATGCTGCTTTAAGTAATGCGATTGACCAGCGTCAGCCTGTGGGTGCTTTGCCCGAGGTGGTTCGCATGGGCGCCAACGATTTATTAACGCTGTACTTTTTTACTACCTACAACAATCTTAAAGGGCAAAGTCTTTACCACGATTGGTACCGCAATGGACAGCGTATCGCGCGCATAAAATCGCGTCCCAGCACGCAAGATGTTGAGGTTTACTCCAGTAAATATATTGATCCACTGATGTTGGGCGATTGGGAGGTAAAAGCGGTAGCTGACTCTGGCAAAGTACTGGCCGAGGCGCGGTTTGAGATTAAGCCTTAAGTGTAAATATAAAATTTGGTCGTTATTTCCAACCATAAAAAAAGCCCCGCATCACCGGCGGGGCTTTTTTTATGGTTGTCGTTTAGCTTCTTTTTTACGACATTGAGGAGCTGGCCTTTTACAGCTTTACACCGCAATGGCGCAGTTGCGGCCTTCTTGTTTGGCACGGTAGAGCAGTTTGTCGGCTCGGTGGATAAGGCCTTCGAGGCTGGTGTCTTGTGCCGATAAGCGGGTGACGCCCAAGCTTACGGTGATGCAAAAAGCATGCTCTTGATAATGCAGCAAAATACTTTCGCAGCGGATGCGGATGCGCTCGGCAATAATTTTGGCACCTTCGAGGCTGGCCTCGGGGCAACAGATGGCGAACTCTTCGCCGCCTAAGCGACCGATAATGTCGGATTCGCGCAGCACACTGCGGCAGCATTCGGCCAAGCTGATTAACGCCATGTCGCCAGCAGCGTGGCCGTAGCGGTCGTTGACGCTTTTAAATTCGTCGATGTCGAGCATGATCACCGATAGTTCACGCTCGTAGCGTTTGGCACGCGCAAATTCGGCGTTGCTTTGGCTAAAAAAGTGGCGGCGGTTATAAATGTGGGTGAGCGGGTCGGTAGAAGCGAGTTTTTGTAGCTCTTGATTGGCTAGCTCTAACTGTTTTTGGCGCCCCGAAATAGCCAGCACCGAACGAATGCGCGCCGCTAAAACAGAGGGGTCGGTCGGTTCTAAAACACATTCGTGCGCGCCTAAGTCGAGACTGTAAATTAAGGTTTGCGCGTCGCTGCAGGAGGCTAACACTATCACCGGTACAGACTTGCTGCGGCTCGCCGATTTGAGCTCGATAAGGGTATTGATGGTGTGATCTTGCCAGCCATCAATAGTGAGCAAAATAATATCGGGCAGCTGCGCCGCGCAGTGGCCTATGCACTCGCGACCGGAGCTGACGGTGGTGGTTTTGTAACCTTCTTGCTGGAGGTAAAACTGGATGTTTTTAGCTTGCTCCATGTTTTTATCAACTACTAGTGCGCGAGTCATGGCTTAGTCCTGTAAAAAATTAGACTCGCTCAGTATAGTTTTTTTACTGCGTTGCGCTATTTTTTTGACGATTGTAATGACAAGCGGAAAAACGTTTTTAAGTTTTTGATTTTTATTGTTTTTTTATTTTTTTGGCTAGTGAAGAATTTTAGGTATTACAAGGCTCAACAGTGTAAGTGGTTTGTTTTGTGATGTGTCCGCTGTTATTGATAAAGCGCTTGTTGTTGGCGCTGTGGTTGTTTTCGGCACACGGCCTACTGCAGCGGGTATGGTTTTGACTTGTTCTATAACGTTATTAAGCCGAATGATGGTTTGGTGTAATTCGGTAATGGCGGCATCAAGGTCACTGCTTTCTTGTTGCGTGGAGGTGGTGCGGCGATCACTGCTGGTATTTTTAGGGCTGGTCATAGCGGCGTCCATAGGGTTGTAGGCTTAGGTGTCTGCGTGTTTTAAAGCGCAGGAGCGTTTTTGGCCCCTGCGCTAGCGTGTATAGCTATAAACGTAGATGTAAACATGAAACGTAGCCGTAAACATGCCGCTATAAAAAGCGGCTGTATGCGGTTGTTATTCCCAGCTCAGTGCGCCGCCGGTTTGGTATTCAATAACGCGTGTCTCAAAGAAGTTTTTCTCTTTGCGCAAGTCCATGATTTCACTCATCCACGGGAAGGGATTTTGGGCACCAGGGAAGGCCTCGGGTAGACCCAACTGCGCCATACGACGGTTGGCAATAAAGTGCAGGTATTCTTCCATTATGCTGGCATTCATGCCGAGTACGCCGCGTGGCATGGTGTCGCGCGCATAGTTAATTTCTAGCTCGGTGCCTTCCAAAATCATTTGAGTGACTTCGTTAACAAAGCTTTCGGTCCACAGATGAGGGTTTTCCAGCTTGATTTGGTTGATCACGTCGATGCCAAAATTCAAGGTGCATGGATTCGTCGCGCAAAATGTATTGGAACTGCTCGGCAACGCCCGTCATCTTATTGCGGCGGCCCATCGACAAAATTTGGGTAAAACCACAGTAAAAGAAGATGCCTTCGGTCACCACATAAAAACCAATCAAGTTGCGTAGCAACTCTTGGTCGGTTTCGGGCGTGCCGGTTTTAAAGTGCGGGTTGTTAATGTTGCTAGTGTGAGCAATGCTCCAGGCCGCTTTTTTGGCGACCGAGGGCACTTCGCGGTACATGTTGAAGACTTCGCCCTCGTCCATACCCAGCGATTCAATGCAGTATTGGTAAGCGTGGGTGTGAATGGCCTCTTCAAAGGCTTGGCGCAATAAGTATTGGCGCGCCTCGGGGCAGGTGATGTGGCGGTAAATAGCCAGTACCAAATTGTTGGCTACCAGCGAGTCGGCGGTGGAGAAATAGCCCAGCGAGCGCATGATAATGCGGCGCTCGTCATCGCTTAAACCTTCGGGGTTTTTCCAAGTGGCGATGTCGGCGGTCATGTTGATTTCTTGTGGCATCCAGTGGTTGGCGCAGCCGTCGAGGTATTTTTGCCAGGCCCATTCGTATTTAAAGGGTACGAGCTGGTTGAGGTCGGCGCGGCAGTTGATCATGCGTTTGTCGTCGACTTGCACGCGCTGTGCACCCATTTCGAGCTCTTCAAGACCGGGAGTCGGGTCGAGTTCGGCAATATTTTTTTGCGCATCTAGTACCCTTTGCGCCATGGCGGTGACAGGTTTACTGGGCGCTACCTGGGCCACTACGGGCGCTTCTTCAACAGCCATTGCGAGTACTTTGGGTGCGCTTGCGGGGGAGGTGTTTTCAGCGGTTTCGCTGCCGTATTCATCCCAACTTAACATGGCTTGGTTCCTATAAAAAAGTCTATAAAGAGAGCCCGTTGTATTAGGCTGCGGTGTGTGGCGCCGGGCACCACACAATAAATGTCTGGAGCTGTTTTCAATGCTTTAAACATCTTGATTACGAGGTTTCGCTTGCCGATAACCTGCTTTAAAACAAGTGCAGCAACGTTAAAACAACGCTAAAACGGCGTGCAAATTAAACCCAAAATCGACAAAAGGGCGGGCAGATTGATTGTCGGGTTGCGTGTCATTAATGCGGGCTCAATATAGTCATGACTACCTAAAAACACAATATGTTGTGGTTTAAAAACTTTTAACCACTAGATGTACACCGTGCATCCACATCTTATCCACAATTTGAAGCCCAATAAGTGGAGACATTAGCGCGTGGTTATTCGTTTGGAGCATAACGGCGCTGTGGCATAATGATGCCCCTCAAAGAGGCCATTTTTTTGTAGATTGTTAGAGAGAGGATTCCAATGCCCGCATGTGATATTAGCCGTCAGGCCTCCAAAAACCTTCACGCGGTCAGTCAAACCGAGCAGTGGTTTGAGCGGGTAGTATTGGGTTTGAATTTGTGTCCTTTTGCGCATGCGCCAGCGAAGGAAAAACGTGTTCGTTTTGTGGCCTTAGTTGTGGGGGAGGGGGATTGTGAAGGCAATTTACTGGCCTTGTTGACTAAGGAAATTGAGCATTTGCAAAACACCCCTGCCGAGCAGTTAGAAACCACCTTAATTGTGGCGCCAGAAGGTTTTGAGGATTTTTATCTCTATAGCCAAACTTTGGGTTATTTAGAGCATTGGTTGGTGGCGCAAAGTTGGGAGGGCTTTGTGCAAATTGCCAGCTTTCACCCCGACTATCAATTTTCCGGTAGCACTCCAGAGGATGCTCAAAACCTGACTAATCGCTCGCCTTATCCTGTTTTTCATCTGATCCGTGAGGCCAGCCTAAGCGCCATTATTGATAACGGCGCCGATACCGACGCCATTCCCGCCCGCAATATTGCCCGTGTTAGCGCTTTAACCCAAGCCGAGCGCCGCGAATTGTTCCCTTATTTATAGACGGGATTAGCACCAGAATCTGAAGTAGGTGAGAGCGCCTGACGAGGGTTGATACAAGCTAGAGAAACAAAAAAAGCCTTCGCTAAATATCTTTAGCGAAGGCTTTTTTGTTTCTGCTTAGGTTTTTAGGCTAAACCTTGTGTCGTTAAGGTTGGGCAGTGGCAATCGCGTGGATGGCTTTGCCAACATATTTTTGAAACACCGTAGGCGATTGTTGCATCAGCGCATCAAAGTGACGGGTTTCTTGGCTATTACCGTTTTCGTCGGTAAAAAGCTTGGCGGCGCTCTCGATGATGTGCGCTATAACAACCGGCTGTTCAAAAAAGACTTTGTTATGTTCGGCGCAATATTGGGTGTAGGCATAAAGCGTTTCAATGGCGGCGCTTTTGTAATAGGCCGGGTGAATATGATGGGTGATTTCATCAATGTGCTGTGCAAAACTGGGCTCGCTCGGCGTCATGGAGCTGCGTGCCATTTCGCAGTTAAGGGCAAGGTCTTGCATGTCGTTACCGCCAAAAACAATGGTGCGTGCGTGCGATAAGCTTTGCCAAATTTCGACCAAAAAATCATCATCAAAGGTAGTAATAAGCCCGCGTTCCACCCGCCATTCAAACCAGTCAGCATCAATAGCTTGAGCGGTGCCCGCATCACTGTTGGTTATGCCTGAATAGCTTTCTTTTTTACTATTGAACGCTTGGTTTACGCCGTAAGAAAACAGTTTGCGTTGCGATATCAAGATAGCTTCAATTTTTTCGGAAATGATGGCTGGAGGTGTCGCGGCGAGTTGTTTTAGGCTGAGGTTTTCACTGCCTTCTCGTTTGCAGCACAGACTCAGTAAATTGTGAGTTTGAATCGAACCCAGGCCTTTAAATAGGTCGGGGTTGGTACGCATAAGAGCGGGGGGGACCAATAATCGTCAGCACTTCTTGGGTTAGGGTGCTTTCGATATGGCTAGCGGTGACTTGTCGAATATCGCGATAGATCTCGGCATTGGGCTTGGTATTGGTCAGCGTGATGCGGTTGCTGCGCTCGTTACCAATGCTGATCGACATGTGGCGTGCGGCGAGCACAGTTAGCGCGTCACCGACATCAATATGGGTGTGTTCCAAAATGCCAAAGCAGGTGCGCGCGCAAAGCCAAAAGTTTTTGATTTGTGCGTTGAAGTAGACCTGCTCGATAAATTCTTTAACGCGAATGATTTTGACGTGTTTAAGGTAGAGCTCGTCCAATAGCTCACGGTCCGCAAAAAAGGCTTCTGTCAGGTCACTCATTTCGAGGTCGTTATCACAGGCTAAAATAGCCATGGCTTGCGGACTTAATAAGCTTGTGTCGAGCAATATATGGGTTGCATCACGTTCGCTGCTACGCGTTTGAAACGGTCTGAGGCAGAGGTTGGGTAGCAGCATTCGGTTGTCACGCGCGGCGCGCATTGCTAAGTGTGCCGAGGCATAACCTACGTGCACATGTTGGCTGCGCAGCTGCAACTGTCGCAGCGCTTCAAAAAACTCGGCTGCGCCCGGCGTTTCGCAAAAACGCTGGTCCACCATCCAGGTAAATACCGCAATTTCTTGGTTGAGCCAGTGGTTGTGAATATGTGCCAGCTCGCGTTCGATGTTTTGAATCGCCAATTGCACATCAAAGCTTCGGTAGCCGTTTTGTTCGCTTTGCAGCCACGATAAGCACAAACAGTGGGTGCCATTGATAGTGTAGGTTTGACTGGTGGCCAAGCTCTGCAAACGTCGCGGTGGACGGCCGCTCAGACCCATAGTGTCGTTAGCGCCCACGAGCGAATAAGCCTGTACCAAATGTGGTGCCGAGATCACTTTGATGGGGTTGATATCATCGATAGATTCGGCAATAACACCGTGTTTAGCTAAATGCTGTTTGATGTCGTTATTTTCGGCCAGTACCACCAAGGCAATTTGGCCTTTGGAAAAGCGGCGTGAGCGGCGGCGCATGATGAGGGGGTCAAGGTCGTCTTTGGTGATGTAACCTTCGTCCAATAGCAAGCCGGTAAGATACATACTTTGTGCCCATACGAGGGGCACGTTTTCGTTAGGCACACGTTTTTGGCTGCGCGGGTTTTTACGCTCGGCATCTACGTTTTCGGCATCTACATAATAAAGCTCGGGCAGTAAACCAAAGTCGCCCACTTGCACCATCAGGGATTCCAGTTTTTGGCGGTAGGCTAGGGCTTGAGTGCGGTCATCATCAAACAGCGCTTGAATATACAAATAGGTATAAAACAGCGGCCATTCCGATTCGATATGCTCAAAGTTGGCAAGCTCTGAGTGTTCGTAATAAATACGTGATATTTCTTCGACGGCGGTTTGGTGGCCGTCCCACAAAAAGCGTTTGCAGCCGTATTCGCCCGCCAATTTACTGAGTACTTCGTTGCGGGTGCGCTCGATTTGTTTTTTGTTGCCTACTGCAAACGCGGGGAAACCAATAATGCTCAGCAAGGCGCTGTCGACTTCTTTGGAGAGCGACTCACGCGGTAATAAAGTGGTGAGCGTATTACGTGCCAGCGAAACTGAGTCGGCGACAACATGAATAATTGCGCGCGGGCTGGCATCTTTACCAAAGACGTTAAAACCATCCAAAGCCTGCAATGCCGCTTTGGCCATGCCTACCGAGCTAGCGTTAATTTCGGGTTTACCATTGTTGATTTTATTGCCGCGCTCCCAAATGCCAAAGTCAGCAATGCGGTAGGCGCTAGAGATGTAGTAAACCAAGTTCTGAATAAAATCGACTTCGCCTAGGGTGCGAATAATACGCAAGCCCGAGGCTGTCATTTGCGCCATCATTAGCAAAAAAATCGATGTGGCATCAATTTGTAAATGCCCCCAAGCATCGTCGGCAACTACCGGTAGGCCAGTCGAGGTGTCGTATTTGGCGTGCAGCGCATCAATTGGGTGCAGCGTGTGTTTGAATTTTTCGACTTTGTTGGCTTGGCGCATCATCGAAAGCAACAATCCACGCATTAATTTTATGGTGGTTTGCTCGAGTTGATCGGCGCGTTCTGTTTCGTGTTGGCGGCGGTAAGCAAGACCCAGTGCCCAGACGCTCATAATCGAATACACGTTATCGCGCACCCAGGCGTCGGTGTAATCGCCGTGAGTTGTCACCGCAGTGCTTGCGGGCATTAGTCCCGTCACGGGGTGTTGGCGAGACATAATCACGGCTTCAACTTGATTAAAAATAGTGTCTAGCTTTTCTCTGTATTTCATACATTCCCTAACTTATCGAGCGTTACACCTAACGCGCTTATTGGCGTCGAGGTTGTTGATGTCGAGATTGTTCTATTCATGAGATGGTAATACGGCCAACCTTTTTCTTTAAAGGTAGTCGTTGTTAAAATTAGCAAGTTAAGCGCCAAGCCGAATGACAAAATTAATAAAATTTTTGAGTGGCCGATCGCAAAGTCTGCGGTTATTACCCGCAACAACTATTGCTTAACCAACAACTATTGCGTAACCAACAAGAATAGTAGAAGCCGACTAGCGGACAAAAATCGCGTTGAAATAAGTCTTGATGGCGGCGTTGATGCCCGCGCTATCGAGTTTTACTTCGGTGAGCTGCTGCTCGCGGCTGGCGTGCTCAATGTAGGCATCGGGTAGGCCTAGGTTAAGCACAGCTGTGTGGCGGTTGTGCCGGCTAAGCAGTTGTGTAACGCCGCTACCAGCACCGCCTTGAAGGGTGTTTTCTTCGAGGGTCACTAACAGCTTGTGGTTATCGGCAGCGGCCAAAATGGCGTGACTGTCGAGCGGTTTGGCCCAGCGCATATCAATCACGGAATAGCCGCAGGCCTCGGCAACGGCAACCGCGTTAGGTAATAAAACGCCAAAATTGAGCAGGCAAACCTCGTTGCCTTGGCGTACCGTGTGGCTTTGGCCAATGGCAAAAGCGGGTGCGTTAGGGTCGATGGTTTTGCCGGTGCCCGTGCCACGCGGGTAGCGCACAGCGGCCGGGCCGGGGTGGTAATAACAACTGTTAAGAAGCTGATAGCACTCGTGTTCGTCGCTGGGTGTCGCGATGATCAGCTCGGGAATACAGCTTAAAAAGGATAAATCAAAATTGCCACCGTGGGTGGGGCCGTCTTCGCCCACAAGCCCAGCGCGGTCGATCGCAAAGGTGACATCGAGTTTTTGAATAGCAACGTCATGTACGAGCTGATCGTAAGCACGCTGTAAAAAGGTGGAATAAATCGCCACTACCGGCTTTTGGCCCTCGCAGGCAAGACCTGCCGCCAGCGTAACGGCGTGCTGCTCGGCGATGGCGACATCAAAGTAGCGGTCGCCAAAACGCTTGGAAAATTCCACCATGCCAGAGCCTTCGGACATGGCAGGGGTAATGCCGATCAGTTTTTTATCAACAGCAGCGGTAGCGCATAGCCATTGACCAAATACTTCTTGGTATTTGAGGCGCTTAGGTACAAGCACTTTTGGTTTGGGCTCGATTTTATTGAGTGCGTGATAACCCACTGGGTCTTTTTCGGCGGGGGTAAAACCTTTGCCTTTTTTGGTGATGATATGCAAAAGCTTAGCGCCGGGGATCTCGCTTAAGTTTTTGAGATCATGGGTTAGGCGGGGCAGGTCGTGACCATCAATAGGGCCTACATAATAAAAGCCCAGCTCTTCAAACAGGGTAGCCGGTGCGACCATACCTTTCATGTACTCTTCGGTTTTGCGGACTATCTCAGAGGTCTGCGGCAGGTGCTTAAGCACTTTTTTGCCGCCTTCACGAAAGCTGGTGTAGGTTTTAGACGCCCAAATTTTAGAAAAGTAGGTGGCTAATCCACCTACGTTGGGCGAGATCGACATGTTGTTGTCGTTAAGTACTACTAATAAATCCGATTTAGTGTGGGCGGCGTGGTTGAGCGCTTCAAACGCCATGCCTGCGGTCATTGCACCATCGCCAATGACGGCCACGGCTTTTTGCTGTTTGCCTGCCATTTGCGCGCCAATGGCCATACCGAGCGCGGCGCTAATCGAGGTGCTGGAATGGCCGACGCCAAAGGTATCAAAGGGGCTTTCGCTGCGCTTAGGGAATCCCGACAATCCACCTTGTTGGCGAATGCTGCCCATTTGCTCGCGGCGACCGGTCAATATTTTGTGTGGGTAAGTTTGATGGCCCACATCCCACACAATGCGATCGTCGGGTGTGTTCAAGACGTAGTGCAACGCGATAGTGAGTTCGACAACGCCCAGGCCGGCGCCAAAATGGCCACCCGATTGGCCCACGCTATAGAGTAAAAACGCACGCACTTCTTCTGCCAACTTGGGAAGCTGCTTGTCGTCAAGGGCGCGAACATCTACGGGACTATTAATGGTGTCGAGTAGCGGCGTACTGGGGCGTAGGGCTGGAATTGCGTCAAACATGCGTACAACTTAGCGAAAAAGAGGCGGCATTGTATTGCGACTTTGGCGCTAATTAAAGCGCGCCACATCACTATTGCGTGATGGGTGATGGATTTAGCTAAGCATAAGTGCCGCCAAGGCCTACAAAATAGGCCTTGGCGATAATCGTTAAGGCGTGGGTGTATCGGTGGTTGTGGGGCTTAAATCGCTACTGGCGGTAAACGAAAAGTTATCCCAAAAAGCGCCGTAAAGGCCAGTGCCATCGACAACTTGATAAGCCTTAACCATCACACTTTGGGCATTGGCGGGTGCGCTGATATTGTTACTGAGGGTTTGCCAGCCTTCAACTTGACGGCTTGTCACTTCGGGGCCGACCTGCTGACGACCTTGGCAGTCGGGTAGCTCTAACCAGTAGACCATCAAGGATGCACGGCCTTTTTGTGATGATATGGGGTCGTGTTTTACATCGGCGCTGAGTGTAAAGTGCTGATTGTTGCCAAAGTTAATACACTGACTAAGAGCGTCGCCTTTGATGCGCTTACCAAAATCCGATGATGCCAACACTCGCACGCCCGCCGTAATACCTTGCCCTGCATAGGCACCCCATTCGACGGGCCAACCGGACGTCCAGCCGTTGGTATTGTTATTGAAATCAGCATTTTGGAAATGGTTTTGGCCAATAGCGAGGGTGTATTTTGGATCAATGGCTGTCGTTGCGGCGGCGCGGCTGGCTGCCGTCAGTGTGATGTCTATATCGTCCCACAGTACTTGATGTTTGTTGGAACCCTCAAAAGCGATTTCGACCATTAACGCCTGGGCACCGAGCGCCGGAACCAACTTTTTGTGCTCAAGTTTTTGCCAGCTGGGTGCTGCAGTAGGTTTGAACATAGCCGCGTGCTGACCGCTATCGCTACAGGTTTTATTGGTGAACCACACCACACGCAACTCGCTTTCTTGCGGGGCATCGATGCTTTCTTGTTTGACAAAAGCACTGACAGAAATTTCGCCAATGTCTTGCGTCGGCAAACATTGGCGCAAGCGAATGGGCGCTACACTGGCATCTTTGCCTTGTAGCTGCAGTGCATAAGAGCCTGCAATGCCTTCTTTTTCGAGTGTGTTTGGTTCGCCTGTAATCACTTGCCATGAAGCGAGGGTGTTTTCGAAGTCGCCATTGGGCAGTAATAGATCACCGATACTAGGATGCTGGCTGTCCTTTTGGCCAAAGCCAATATTACTGGCATCTTTCAACTCGAGTTTTTCGCTGCGCAGGGTATTTTTAGGGCACTGCTGTTCAAAGCGCGACGAGCCATCGCTAAAGCTGCATTTGTAAATATCGGCGAAGGCCAGCGGTGCCAACAACATAGGCATGGCGATAAGCAGCGAAGGGATAGCCAGTTTTTGCATAATCATGGTGACGGCCTCAGGAATAAATGCGCTATGCCTTTTATGGGCTTTGGGCAAGTTTAAAAAGTTAGGTATAGGTTTGAATACAGGTGCAGCTTGCAATAAATAGCATCAATTAAACCACATTGATTGTGCCGTGAGGTTCCTATTTAACCTGACGCTCTTGCAATAATAACGTTTACTCACTCGCAAAGCTTAGCCCGAAAAACGGTGCTGACAGCAGGTGTTTGTAGCCAGGTGTTTGTAGGACACTCATCGGCGGCCTTAATAATTCCGTCATCTAATCCCCATACTATTCGCCCCAGTCTTTTTATGGCGCCTGTTTTTTTTAATCACAAGATGCTGGCGCTTTGTATTTTTTTGGGGAATGTGATGATCAGTACAAGTAAGAAAAAATGTAACTATTCAGCACCTAGCGAATTTCACGCAAAATGCAGTTGGATGGTTATTTTCAGGGCATTTAAGCGCCGGCCCTTGCAGGGAAAGCAAGGAAGAGACAATGCAGGAGCACATTGTCCAGAACGCTGGTATAGCGCCCATGCCCCAGCACGGATGCGTGGGGGTAGAGCTTTGCACCTGCATAGGGATATGCAAGAGTAGACTTTGCAGGAGCAAAAAGTTGGGGAGCACAAAGCCGAGATGGCTTGTAGGTAATTGCTCCTGCATTACCTTAATGATTTACATCCATGTAAACCTAGCGGCCCAGAAAATAACCGCGCGACTGCATTTTGGCTTGATGCTGAATAGTTGCGTTATTAATAAAATAATCCGCCTGCGGTATATTCCGTAATTTTTGCAATTTCTATTGCGCCGATGGGCAATTGGTCGTGACGAAAAATTTCAGGTAATGCTGGTTTTAGCGTGTAAGGTGCTTTGCGAATCCACATAATTAATCACTACTTAATTAAATTCCCCAGTATTTTAATGTTCTTTACAACCTACCTTTCTCAAAATCATCCGCTAAGGATTTTAAATAATCCATCAAACCATTTTTAAATAACCAAGGGTCTGAGAGTGACAGAGTCTGCATGTCATCCGATGACATATGGCTGCGGCGGCTGCCGTTGGTAATGTCATAGCCTGGGTGCGGGCAACCGGCATTGGCGCTGCGCATGATATGTAGATCTTCCCCGCCAACAATTTCTTCGTAACTAATTTTGTGTGCGGGAAGCCCGCCGTCTTCGGGCGATTTAAAAAACTTTTGTTCAATAACATTGATGAGCCAACGAATAGCTTCTAGAGGCATTTCGAATTGATCCTTAAATAATTTTGTTTGACCTGCGTTGTAAGGGCTTGTCAGCGGATAGGTGTGCAATCGCTCAGAGTAAACCAGCAAGTGCCGATCTTGCTTGATAAAGTAAAAGTCTTCGCCATTTTCTTCTTGCGGGCTTTTAAAAAACCTTAATAGATTATGTTCCGGTTGAGGATTGCGTGGATCGTACTGCGTAAATAGCTGCATGTTATGAGTCCTTAAGTGGTTTGGCTGGAATGCGTTTAGCGCTGCCGCTGCTTTCTAAATTTGCGAGTGTTTGCGGGTTCTTATCGTAGGTAAAAGTTTCCATCACACCGCATTGGTTTGGGCAATCGGCGATTAAATTTTTAGAAGTACCATTGCCTGTAAAGTGTTCGTTGGCGCCCAGTTTTTTATTGATTTTCATGCGAGTTTTAAAGGCGGCTTTATCTGAATCGCTTGAGAAGTGGGCATCGGCGTAATCGCCAATATCTTTTTCTTTATCAATATCCAATTTAGCCGCTTTAAACCCCGCCATATGCTCCGCATATTCAGCGTTGTATTCTGGTGTCATGACCTCATCAACGGCCTCTCGATTAATCCCTTTAATTTCGGATTTGGCAAATTGCCCAAGGTTTTTATGGGTGGGTACAATCGTAGTGCTTTGCCCTGCGCCCTTGGCTTGAGTATCGACGACCACGAGGGTGTAATCGCCTTTTGGGTCGTAATCTATGCCAAAGAGCAGGCTTAGGGTTTTGGGGTCGGTATCGGCGTTTTCCATTTGATTAAAGGTGGTGGACCAGTATTTCACTTCACCATTATCCATTCGGCCCAGGTAATCATCATCCTTGGCGTAATTTTTGATAAGACGCGCCACAAAGCGGTCATCGAGTTCGCCTTTTTGGGCGTCAGCTAGCAG
Organism: Marinagarivorans sp.; assembly: GCA_034519605.1. Taxonomy (GTDB): domain Bacteria; phylum Pseudomonadota; class Gammaproteobacteria; order Pseudomonadales; family Cellvibrionaceae; genus Marinagarivorans. The sequence goes on along the minus strand of JAXHOG010000063.1, from coordinate 33,892 downwards.
TTGTTCATCCGAATATTTTGATTGGTACCCGTTCTTAATTAATCGCTCACGCGCATCTACCAAGCGTTGCTCACATTCCTCAATACTTTGAGCGGGCGGGTTTTGTTGAGCGGGTTTAGGCGTAGCCTCCTTAGTTTTTGGCGATTCACTTGCCGAAGGCGAATTATTCTCCGGCGCCAAAGGCACAGGCTTATCCGCACTGGTCGCCGCAACATATTCCACCGCTTTTTGCACGGTAGTGATGGGCGGTAGAGGTATTTTGTAGGCAAGTAATTCGTCGCTGGCGAGACGCTTAAGCACGTCGCTAAGTGGGTTTTGCTGATCGTTGCCGTTGTATAGGTTGTGGTGTTCGAGATAAGCAATGAGTGGCGTATTGCCAATCTCTAAATCCTGCAACAACGCTTGCGCGGCCTCGATGCTGTTAATCGATTCGGGGCTTAGGCCGCTGGCGTTGTGCGGTTTTGGGCCTTTGATGATGCAAAGGCCGGTATTGTTTTTACCGCGCAGGCTGGCGGTTGAATTTAGCAGCGGCAGTTTATAGAGCACAAAATCGCCGCGTGTGATGGCGCTGGCGACGGCCTGATAAATATTGTTGTTGTGTGGGTGCAAGTCGGCGGGGCGTTGGCCAACTTGGGCAAGTAAACGCAACCAGCGCTCGGGCTCTATGGGCAAGCGCGCGATTAAGCTTTGGGTGAGGTAGGGATCGTCGCGGTAGATTTGTGCGCTGGAAGCTTGCGGCTGGCCATCGCGGTCGGTTAATTCATACAAATTACCGTCGTTGGCGTTAATGGTTAGATTAATCACAGGGTGTCTTTCCTTGTCAGCTACAGGGCGGTTGGGGCGCTATTTTAGGCGGGCTATTTTTAGGTATAGAAATATTGCTGTCTAGCGCTTTGCGGTTTTAAATCGGTGTGTTTGGCCGGTTTATGCGTGTTGTGCATGCTAGCGGGAATGTGCGCTTATCTCTGTTGGCTTTACCCGCTAGAGTTTTTAACCGCTACAATGCGCCGCTTTGTAACTTATTTTTGGCCCCTTTTTGCGCTCTTTTGGCGTTATGGCTGGCGTATTTATCATGACTTCTTCTTTTGTACATCTGCGTATTCGCACCGAATTCTCGTTGGTTGATAGCATTGTTCGCATCAAGCCTATGGTCGCTAAGGTGGCCGGTATGGGGATGCCGGCCTGTGCGACCACCGATTTAACCAACTTTTTTGGTTTGGTGAAGTTTTACCGTACGGCGCAAGGTGCGGGCATTAAGCCGATTGGCGGGTGCGATTTTTTATTGCGCGGGGATGAAGACGCTTCGCCCACGTTGTTTACGCTTTATGCGATGAACAACCAAGGCTACAAAAATATTCTTAAATTGATTTCGCGAGCCTATCAGCACGGCCAGATCGGTGGCCAAGCGTTGGTGAATCGCGAGTGGATTGCCGAATACAGCAGTGATGTGATTGCGCTTTCGGGCGCGCGCGATGGTGAGATTGGCACCGCTTTAATTGCCGACCGCAAAACTCAAGCCGAACAATTGTGCCGCTGGTGGATGGATTTATTTCCCAACCGTTTTTATTTAGAGGTACAGCGCACTGGGCGTATTAACGAAGAGTTTTATTTGCATGAGGTGGTGCAACTTGCCGACCGTTTGCAAGCGCCGTTGGTGGCCACTAACGATGTGCGCTTTTTAACCACCGACCAGTTTGATGTGCACGAAGCGCGCGTGTGTATTGGTGAGGGCCGTGCGTTGGATGACCCACGCCGCGAGCATCGTTATTCCAGCCAGCAATATTTACGCACACCCGAAGAGATGGTGACGCTGTTCAGCGATTTGCCCGAAGCCATCGAAAATACCGTAGAAATTGCCAAACGTTGCAGTTTGGATATTTTGCTGGGTAAATACTTTTTGCCCGAATTTCCCGTGCCAGCGGGCATGACTGAGGGTGAGTTTTTTCGGGATTTGTGCATTAAAGGCTTAGAAAACCGTTTGAGTCGTATTAAAGATACCAGCGCGCCGGATTTTGCCGAGCAGCGCAAACCCTACGATGCGCGCTTGACCTTTGAGCTGGATATCATTATCCAGATGGGTTTTCCCGGTTACTTTTTGATTGTGATGGACTTTATCCGCTGGGCTAAAGAGCACGATATTCCGGTGGGGCCGGGGCGCGGTTCGGGCGCGGGTTCGTTGGTGGCTTATGTGCTGGATATTACCGATCTCGACCCACTGCAATACGATTTACTGTTCGAGCGTTTTTTGAATCCCGAGCGGGTTTCCATGCCCGACTTTGACGTCGACTTTTGCATGGATAATCGCGATAAAGTGATTTCTTACGTGGCCGATACTTACGGCCGCGATGCGGTAAGCCAGATTATTACCTTCGGCACTATGGCGGCTAAAGCGGTGGTGCGCGATGTGGCGCGCGCGCAGGGCAAGTCTTATGGCTTGGCCGATAAGCTCTCAAAAATGATCCCCGCCGACCCCGGTATGACCTTGACCGTAGCGCACGAGCAAGAAGAAGTTCTACGCGATTTTTTAGCCGGTGACGACGACGCGCAAGAGATTTGGGAGATGGCGCTGCAGTTAGAAGGTATTACCCGCAACGTGGGTAAACATGCCGGTGGTGTGGTGATTGCGCCGACGCAGTTGGTCGATTTTGCGCCTTTGTATTGCGATGAGACTGGCGCGGGTTTGGTAACGCAATACGATAAAAACGATGTTGAAGATTGTGGGCTGGTGAAGTTCGACTTTTTGGGTCTGCGCACGCTCACGATTATCGACTGGGCCAAAAAGATGATCGATACCCGCTTGCTTGCTAAGGGCGAGCCTCGGTTGGATATCGCGTTGCTGCCACTCGATGACGAATTAACCTTTAAGTTGCTTAAACGCGCCGAAACCACGGCGGTATTCCAGCTGGAATCGCGCGGCATGAAGGATCTGATTAAGCGCTTGCAGCCCGATAATCTTGAAGATCTTATTGCGTTGGTGGCGCTGTTTCGGCCGGGGCCTTTGCAGTCGGGCATGGTTGATGACTTTATCAACCGTAAACATGGCCGCGCGCCAGTGGCTTACCCCGATGCTAAATATCAACACGCCTGCTTAAAACCCATTTTGGAACCTACTTACGGCGTTATCGTTTACCAAGAGCAAGTCATGCAGATTGCGCAGGAGTTGGCGGGTTATTCGCTGGGCGGCGCCGACTTATTACGCCGTGCCATGGGTAAGAAAAAGCCTGAGGAAATGGCCAAGCAGCGCGACAGCTTCCAAAACGGCGCTAAAGATAACGGCATTGACCCTGAGCTTGCGATCAAGATTTTTGACTTAGTAGAAAAGTTTGCGGGCTACGGTTTTAACAAATCGCACTCGGCCGCTTATGCCTTGGTGAGTTATCAAACGGCGTGGTTAAAAGCGCATTATCCGGCGCAGTTTATGGCCGCGACTATGTCGTCGGACATGGATAAAACCGACAAGGTGGTGACCTTTATTGAAGAGGTGCGCAACATGGGTTTGGTATTGTTGCCGCCGGATGTGAACAAAGGCGATTTTCATTTTACGGTCGATGAAACCGACCATATTATTTATGGTTTGGGCGCCATTAAAGGCCTTGGCGAAGGCCCGATTGAGGCCATTATTAGCGCGCGTGCGGGCGGCCCGTTTAAGAATTTATTCGATTTTTGCGAGCGCGTGGATAATCGCAAACTCAATAAACGTGCACTGGAAGCCTTGGTGCGCTCGGGTGCGATGGATAATTTGGGCCCGGGTGTGGATTACGATTACGACCGAGCTGTGTTGTGGGCGGCAATTGGCGAAGCGGTAAAAACCGCCGAGCAAAGCACCAAAAATAGCAATGCAGGCATGATGGATATGTTTGGTGCGGCGGCCTTGAGCTCGGATGATTCTGTTGATGTGTATCAGGAGTTTCGCAAGGTGCGCAGGCAGTCCATCAAAGAGCGTTTGAATGGCGAAAAAGATACGCTCGGCCTGTATTTAACCGGCCATCCCATTGATGAATACGATAAAGAACTTAAGCATTTAGTGAGTTCGCGTTTGGCTAACTTGGTACCTGATAAAGGCAAGCAAACCGTCGCCGGCATGGTGGTGGCCTTTAGGGTAATGAAAACCAAGCGCGGCGATACCATGGCGTTTATTACCTTGGACGACCGCACCGGACGCGTCGATTTAGCGATTTTTGCCGATACCTACAACGCCCACCGCGATGTGATAGTGAAAGACGCGCTATTGGTGGTTGAGGGTGTGGTGAGTAACGACGATTACAGCGGCGGCCTAAAAATGCGCGCCGAAACCATTCGTGGTTTTGATGAGGTGCGTGCGGCTAAGCTCAGCGCGTTGCGCGTGCATTGGCACTTAGATCAGTTGGATCGCGATGCAATTAAACAATTGCGCCTTGGTTTAACGCCCTATGTCGGCGGCACCTGCCCGCTATTAATGCGCTTTCATACCGATTATGCGACGGGCGATTTGAGCTTTGGCAACGAATGGAAAGTACGCCCCACCGATGATTTATTGCAAGTTTTACGCGCTAACTTTGGTGGTGCCTCGGTGGAGTTGGTGTACCGATAATGCTTGCATAGCGGTGGCTAAGCGCGGGCAGATGAATATTTGGGTGGGCGAGCAATCATGTATAATCGCGCACTTTTCTTTTGGGTCGCTTATCGTGTGTTTGAGTGGTCTTTTTAACTTAACGTTGTTTTTTCACTTGAGGTGTTGTTGTGAGTTGGATGGTATTTGTAACTGAGCAGTGGATGTTGGTGAGTGGTTTGCTGTTGTTGGTCGCTGCGTTTGTCTTTTTTGAAGGTAAAAAAGGCGGAGAGGCCATTAATCATCACCAGGTCTCGCGTTTGTTAAATAACGATGCGGCGGTGTTGGTGGATGTGCGTGATAGCGCCGAATTTAAAGCGGGGCACATTACCGGTGCGCACAATATTCCCCACACAAGTCTTGCCACCCGCGTGGCCGAGCTTGAAAAATTCAAAGATAAACAACTTATTCTGGCCGATAAAATGGGCCAACACGCAGGCCATGCGGGCAAGGTATTGCGCGATGCCGGTTTTAATGTGGTGCGCTTGCAGGGCGGTATGTCGCAGTGGTTAAGCCTTAATCTGCCCGTAGTTAAAGCTGGCAAAGGTAAAAAATAATGGCTGTGCTTATTTACACTAAACAATATTGCCCTTATTGCGTGATGGCTAAGCGTTTATTGGACGGTAAGAATGTGGCTTATAAAGAGGTAAACGTGGACAGTGACTCGGCCATGCTGCAAAAAATGATGGCCGATAGCGGCCAGCGCACGGTGCCGCAAATTTGGATTGGCGACACTCATGTGGGCGGTTATGACCAATTAGCGGCGCTGCAACAGCGCGGTAAGTTGGATGCCTTGTTGACGCAGCAGTGATTGTTGGCGCAGCAGTAGTCTGCTTTGCAGTTCGCAATATGGAGCGCAGAGGGTTGAAGGTGTTTGTTTCTGCCCCATATAGGCAAGGCGTAAAATTAATTTGGGCCTTTGATTTAATTGGCATCAGTTTAGGCGCTGCTAATAATTTTTTCTGACGCGCTCGAGCCATCCATGGGCGCTCCTCATGCGCTCCCGGCGCAAGAAGGGTCAGAAAAAATCACTACCAGCACCTTTATCATCACCTAACTGACCAGTACGAGTCTTTGCCCCATTTTTATAGGGCCTGGTATTCAGGCATTTTTTGCGGCTTGGCCGCGCTTCACCTTATTAAGGCATCATCATGGCAGACGAAAATAATACTCAGGCAACCGCACAAAACCCTCAGTTCATGCTGCAACGCATTTACCTCAAAGATATGTCTTTTGAAGCGCCACAAGGTATTGAAGCTTTTAAGCAACAGTGGAATCCAAAAATCGGCCAAGATCTCAGCACTACCTCAAACCGCATTGATGAAAATCATTTTGAAGTGGTTTTGAAAATTACCGTTAACGTGGCCATGGAAGACAAAACTGTATTTTTGGTAGAGGTTCATCAGGCCGGTTTATTCTTGGTTAAAGATATTGAAGGCCAAGCCTTGGCGCAGTTGTTAAACACTATGTGCCCACAGATTTTGTTCCCCTATGCACGCGAAGCGGTTGATAACTGCGCTCTTAAAGGCAGCTTTCCTGCTTTGGCATTGCCGCCCATCAATTTTGAGGCGTTATTTGCCCGCGCTATAGCGCAACAAAAAGAACAAGCTGCGCCAGAATTGACCAACTAATTTCGTGTAGTCAATAGCAACCCTTAAATGCCATGCGATGGTTTAAGGGTTGTAAAAAAGGCCACATTACGGAGCTTCCGTATGTGGCCTTTTTTATGGTTGTTTTATTAACCCGTGATGCTTTCTTTTGTGGCTAGTTTACAGCGTTGTTTTTGGCGTGGTTAGCCGCTAGTTGCACACGGTTGCGCCGCGCATTTAAGAGCTCGGAGACGGTAACAAACTCAATGCCGGCGGCTTTAAATTCGGGCAAACGTTTTTCCAGCACGCTTAAGGTTTCGGGGTAGGGGTGGCCAATGCCGAGCGCCATGCCTTGTTTTTTAGCGGTGTTGATGAGGATGTCGAGTTGGCGGCTGATGTCTTTGACATTGCGCGAGTGATCCAAAAAAACATCGCGTGAATAGCTGGGCACGCCTTGTTTTTGCGCGGCGTTAAAGGCTTGGCTATCGGGGCTGGTGCGGCTATCAACAAAATACAGCTGACGGGCAGGCAGCTCGCTCATTAGCCAGCTCATTATTTTGCCGTTCTCGGTCAGGCCGCTGCCCATGTGGTTATTGATGCCTACGAGGTTGGGGATGTCGTTGATCATGTCGATAAACCTGCTGCGCAATTGGTTTTCGCTCATGGTGTCTTTTAAACCTTCGCCCCAGCGGGGTAAGTTTTTGGGCTGCATGGGCGCGTGTAGCATCACTTCTTTATTTTTTTGATTGGCGGCACTGGCGAGCGTTTTGGCGAACGGCGTAAAGGGGATGACAGCTACGGTGAGTTTGCCCGGCAGTTTGAGTGTGCGTTCACCTTCGCCATGTTGGTAGCCAATGTCATCAATCACAATCGCTACAATCGTGCTATTGGCCGCCGGTGTATAGCTGGAAGGCGTGCCTCTGTTGGTAAAAGCTGCGTGGCTGTTTGTGCTGTTTTGATTGTGGTTGTTATTGATGATGGGGGTTGAAGGAATGGTTGAAGGAATGGGCGATTTTGCGGTTATGGATGGGGTGATATCGCTAGTTTTGTTGGGCGCTGCAACCACAGTCTTAGGTTTAGGCGGTTGATTTTTACTTGTGGGTGTTTGTGGTTTTTTTAGCGGTGCAGGGTGTTTTTTCTGCTCGGCCAATTCGCGCTCCATGCCGTTTTGCTCCACTTTCGCCATGGCTTGGGTATCTAAGTACGCAAGATAAACTTTATTCAGCGCAAAACAGCCCATAAAAATGCCACTGCAAAATATGACAGTGGCGGCTATTAAAGGAAGTTTTTTACGCGCGCCCGCCCGAGCCTGTTTTTTGCCACGCGCAGACACCGCCGGTGGGCGGCGTTTTTTTGCGGGGGCGCTGGCGGCGCGGGGTTTGGGCTTGAGTTTTTTAGTGGTGGCCATTATTGGGCAGGGCTTGTCTCGGCCTTTAAATGGTTAAAGATGCTCAAACCTTTAAGCAAGTTAATCGCTTCGTAAAGCTGGTTGTCTTGATTTTGCAAGCTTTGCTCGGTGCGATCTTGCTCGGCGTTGCGGGTTTTACGGTCTATTTCTTTGCCCGAGTTGTTATTGATATGGCCGCTTAATTCGGCTTCCGATACCGATCTCTGACCTTTAATGGCGGTTACCCGTACGCGCTCAACGGGAATATCTGGCTCTATACCTTGTGCTTGAATCGAGCGACCGTTGGGTGTGTAGTAGCGCGCGGTGGTGAGCTTAATGGCTTTGTCTTGGCTGATAGGTTGCACGGTTTGCACAGAGCCTTTACCAAAACTGCGGGTGCCTAAAATGACGGCGCGTTTATGATCTTGTAAGGCGCCGGCAACAATTTCGCTGGCTGATGCCGAGCCATCATTGATCAATACCACTAAGGGTAAGCCGTTAGTAATGTCGCCTGCTTCGGCAAAAAAAGCTTCGTTCATGGCTTCGGTGCGGCCTTCGGTATAGACCACTTTGTCACCATCCAAAAAGGCGCCAGCCACAGTCACCGAGGCTTGCAATACCCCGCCGGGGTTGTTACGCAAGTCCAGCACTAAACCTTCCAACTCTGTTTGGGCGCGCATTTCGTTGATGGCGTTGATCATGTCGGGGCCGGTGCGGGTTTGGAATTGTGCGATACGGACATAGCCGTAGTGATCGTTGACGATTTCGTGGCGGATCGAGCGCACTTTGATGATGTCGCGCACTATCACAACATCAAAGGGTTCGCTGACATCTTGGCGGCTAATCGTAATGGTGATTTCGGTATCTTTGGGGCCGCGCATAAGTTCGATGGCTTCGTCGAGGGCCAGGCCTTTCACAAAGGTGTCGTTGAGTTTGACGATAATATCACCCGACTCAATGCCCGCTTTACTGGCAGGGGTATCGTCGATGGGCGAGACTACTTTTAAAAACCCGTCTTCCATGCTGACTTCAATACCGATGCCGCCAAATTCACCGGTGGTGTGCACTTGTAAGTCATTAAAAGACGATTTATCGAGGTAGGCCGAGTGCGGGTCAAGTTTGTCGAGCATTCCGCGAATAGCATATTCGAGCAGCGTTTTATCGTCGATTTCATCGACGTAATTTTTGCGAATTTGCTCGTAAATTTGGGTGAAGATACGAAGGTCTTCTAATGGCAAGGCGCGTTGTACTTCGGCGTTGGCGGCAGCGGGTGTTGGCTCAAGCTTGATCTTGGCGGCTTGCTCGGCCGCTTTTGTTGTTGCGGCTTTTGCTTCTGCGCCTTTTTGTTCTGCGTACGTATGGCTGCTGTAAATGAGTGCTGCGGTCAATAATAGCCAGTACCTGATGGTCGGCATAGTGGTTCTTGCTCCTGATGGGGGTGCTGGCTGAACAGCCTTCATATTGGGATAGATCGTTTGTTGTAAAGGGTTGTGTAGATTAAATAGTTGACGAGCATGGCTCGATCAGTGGGCTGGGCTTGGGGTTAGGCATTGTATGTTACGCCTGCTTTCTGAGCCAGCTTTGGGGGTTGGTCGGTTGCCCATTTTGACGCAGTTCAAAATACAAGCCGGTTTGGCTTTGGCCGCCGCTATTGCCAACGCCCGCAATCACTTCGCCTGCATTCACCCATTCGCCCAAGGTTTTAAACAAAGATTTGTTGTGCGCGTAGAGGCTAAGCATGCCTTGGCCGTGGTCGATAATAATCAGTAAACCATGGCCGCGAAGGTAGTCTGAAAAAACAATACGGCCGTGATGTATGGCTTTAACTGGCGCGTCGCTAGGTGCGTCGATCATTATGCCTTGCCAGGTCATTTTGCCCGAGATGAGTTGGCTGCCAAAACTGTGGCTGATTCTACCGCTGGTGGGCCAAGGCAGTTGGCCTTTTAAGAGGGTGATGTTGTGTGATTTTACCGGCGCTTCGAGGTTGCCAGAAACTTTCACTACGCGCTCGATAAGGTTTTGTAAGCGCAGCTTGTCTTTTTCTTGTTGTTTGAGTTTTTGGTCGGCGCTGGCGATGGTGGCGTTGAGTTTGGTGAGTGTGCGTTGGCGTTCTTGTTGTTGGGCATTTAAGGCTTGTTGTTGCTCGCGCAGGCTGTTGTTGTTGCGCGCTAGCGTGGCTTGCTCTTTTTGAATGGCCGGCTCAAGGCGATTGAGTTCGGCCAGTGTTTGGTTGGCGTTGGTAATTTGGGTGGCGCGGGCGGCCACCACATAATCAAAATATTTTAGATGGCGCGTCATCAACGAGGCGTCTCGTTGATTGAGTAGCATTTTGAGATGGCTTTGTTGACCCAAGCGGTAGGCGGTATTGACGTGTTCAGCTACCTGCCGCTGTTGCTGCTTTTTTACGCTGGTAAGGGCCTCTTTATCCCGTTGTAGTTGGTTAAGTTGCGTTTGGTTGTTTTTGATTTGTTGCTCGAGCTCTTTGGTTTTTTTGTTGAGTTCACCAATTTTGCTTTCGCTGTTTTCGAGATCTTTTTGCACCGTGCTGCGGTTGCCCTTAACGCTATTGAGTTGGTTTTTGAGCTCTTCGATAGCGGCTTTAAGTTCATCCAATTTGGCGGTGCGTGTATCGGTATCTTGCGCCCAACTGGCGAAGCTTGCGACCATGAGTGCGCTAAACACACCTGCGCAAACGCTCTGTTTCATTAAAAACCAGTAACCTCGGGATGACATGGCGGCTCCTTGTGAGCTGAAGTTGAAGAGGTGAAAGAGTGAGACCCGTTACGCAGCGGGTCTCTATATTAAGGGTAGGGCTTATTTTAACTATTCAGCCCTACAAAAAACTTCGATCAAACAAGTCGTTGAGTGATTATTTTCGGGGCATTTAAGCGTCGGCCCTTGCATGGATGCAAGGATTAGAGCAATGCAGGAGCATATTGCCGGGAACGCTTGTATAGCGCCCATGGATGGCTTGAGCGGCCCAGAAAATAATTGCGCAACGACTTGTGGGCTCCATGGCTGAATAGTTACGGCTTATTTTAGTTCGACTGCTTATTTTGATTCGACTAAGTTGAGGCCCGTCATTTCTTTGGGTTGTGCGATGTGCATCAGCGCCAGCATGGTGGGTGCTATGTCGGCCAAGCTACCACCGCTTTTGAGTGTCAGTGTAAGTGGGCCCACATAAGCCAAAGGCACGGGTAGGGTGGTGTGCTGGGTGTGGACTTGGTTAGAGACTTCGTCAAACATTTCTTCGACGTTGCCGTGATCGGCGGTGACTAATGCATGACCGCCTACTTTTTCGAGTGCCGCGAATACCCGGCCCATGCTCATATCAACGGCTTCTACCGCTTTAATGGCGGCATCGTATACGCCAGAGTGACCGACTTGGTCGCAGTTGGCGTAGTTGCAAATGATGGCATCAAACTTTTGGCTTTCGATGGCATTAATGAGCTTGTCGGTGACTTCGACGGCGCTCATTTCGGGCTTCAGGTCATAGGTGGCAACGTTGGGTGAAGGAATAAGAATGCGCTCTTCGCCTTCGTACAAAGACTCTTGGCCGCCGCTAAAAAAGAAGGTGACGTGGGCGTATTTTTCGGTTTCGGCGATGCGCAGTTGTTTTTTACCGGCATTTTGCAGCACTTCACCGAGTGAATTACTGACATCGGCAGGTGGAAAGGCGCAGGGCTGTTTGATGTCGGCCGAGTATTCGGTGGTCATTACATAGTCAGCGAGCTGGACGGTGCGGGTGCGCTCAAAGCCGCTAAAGTCGGCATCGATAATCGCGTGGGTAATTTCGCGGGCGCGGTCGGGGCGGAAGTTCATAAAAATGGCGACGTCGCCATCTTCCATGCGCACCACCGATTCGCCTGCGGCAGCGATGGTGGTGGCGGCCACAAATTCGTCGTTTTCGTCGCGTGCATAGGCGGCGGCGAGTGCTTCTTGGGCGCTGGCGGCGGTATATTTCCCTTCGCCATTAACCATCAGATTGTAGGCTTGCGAGACACGATCCCAGCGGTTGTCGCGGTCAAGCGCATAAAAACGGCCAATCACTGAAGCAATGCGGCCAACGCCCAAGGTTTTAAACACGGCTTCGACCTTGGCCAGTGAGCCTTCGGCACTGCGCGGCGGGGTGTCGCGGCCATCTAAAAAGGCGTGTAAGTAGAGTTTTTTGGCGCCGCGCTCGGCGGCTAATTTTAATGCGGCAAGCAAATGATCTTCGTGGCTGTGTACGCCGCCTTCAGACAATAAGCCAAAAACATGCACGGCTTTGTTGTTGTTAATCGCGGTATCTACGGCGTGGGTGTAAGCGGGATTAGTAAAGAAATCGCCATCGACAATGGCTTTATTGATGCGAGTGAAGTTTTGGTACAGCACGCGGCCAGCGCCGAGCGTCATGTGGCCCACTTCTGAATTGCCCATTTGACCTTCGGGCAAACCCACTTCTAAGCCCGAGGTGGCAATTAAAGTGTGGGGCGAGTGTTTAAGTACGCCCTGCCAAACGGGGGCATTGGCATTGGCAATGGCGTTGTATTTACTGGTTTCGGAGTAACCAAAGCCGTCCAGAATCAAAAGAACAAGGGGTTTTTTGACATCGCTCATAGGGAACCTTCTATTGTGTGGCGTACAGCAAGTGCGTGGCGCAAACACGCATGCGGCGCAGGCTAGGTTTTGGGGAGGTAAAAACAGGGCGCCATTCTAAACCTTTTGGTCGCTTTTGTGAGTTAGAGATAGATTCATTGCGACTATTTTTAGGCCGCGATTTGGCGCGTGCGAATGGTGATGGTTTCTGCTACCTGAAATGAGCCGCCTATGGCGCGGTCTTTGGCTTGAAATTTGGCCTTTTTGCTGTGAAAATACGCGATTCGCCAGATGGCGGGCAGTTACCGAAATAACCTCGGTAAATACTGCTCTGGACGGCTAAAAGGGGCCGTCTAACCCTTCGAAGTGCGGGAGTCTTTTTCACCCTATAGACTCCACCCAGATTTAATGCGGTTTATCACCCCGCCCGATCTTGGGTGCTACTTCTCTACTGTCATGCCTGCGTTGCAGGTGATGTGGCGGTAATCATTATTTTATTTGCGAGGATTTCACGGTGGAACAATTATCCGGCGGCGATATGCTGTTGCGTGCACTGGCCGATGAAGGCGTTGAGTGCATATTTGGTTATCCAGGTGGCGCAGCGCTTCATATTTACGATGCTATTTTTAGACAAAATCTGGTTCGCCATGTGTTGGTGCGCCACGAACAAGCCGCAACTCATGCGGCTGATGCTTACTCTCGTTCGACCGGCCGTGTAGGGGTAGCGCTGGTAACGTCAGGTCCCGGTGCGACTAATGCGATTACCGGTATTGCCACGGCTTATATGGATTCGATTCCTATGGTCGTTATATCTGGTCAAGTGCCGAGCGATAAAATTGGCGAAGATGCGTTCCAAGAAACCGACATGGTCGGTGTGTCGCGGCCGATTGTTAAGCACAGTTTTTTGGTTAAAGATGCGGCTAAAATCCCCGAAATCATCAAAAAAGCTTTTTATATCGCTTCTGCGGGCCGTCCCGGTCCTGTGGTTGTGGATCTACCCAAAGACATTACTGCGCCCAATAAACTCTTTGATTATGTTTATCCCGATAAGGTGAAGTTGCGCTCGTACAACCCCGCCACGCGTGGCCATGCAGGGCAAATCAAAAAAGCGGTGCAGTTATTACTGGAAGCCAAACGCCCCATTATTTATGCCGGGGGCGGTGTAGTGCAGGGCAATGCCAGTGCGCAATTAACCGCGTTGGCGCGCGAGCTTAACCTGCCTGTAACCAATACCTTGATGGGCTTGGGCGCGTACCCTGGTGATGATCATCAATTTTTAGGCATGTTAGGCATGCACGGTACGGTTGAAGCTAATTTTGCTATGCATCACAGCGATGTGATTTTGGCGGTAGGTGCGCGTTTTGATGACCGCGTGACCAATACGCCCAGCAAGTTCTGCCCCGATGCCAAAATCATCCATATTGATATCGACCCTGCCTCCATCTCTAAAACCGTGATTGCCGATGTGCCGATTGTTGGCCCCGTTGACAGCGTGCTAAACGATATGCTGCAGGTATTGGCCGAGTTGAATCAGTCTACTGATGCTGACGCATTAGCGACTTGGTGGTCGCAAATTAATGATTGGCGCGAAAAGCACGGCATCTTAACGGCGCCGCGCTACGAGACGGCAACCGACGTTATCAAACCGCAGGATGTCATTAAAGCGCTCTACGAAGTGACCAATGGCGAGGCTTATATCACTAGCGATGTGGGTCAGCATCAGATGTTTGCAGCGCAATATTATCCCTTTAAGTACCCGCGCCGTTGGATCAATTCCGGTGGTTTGGGCACTATGGGCTTTGGTTTGCCGGCGGCTATGGGCGTGCAATATGCCTTCCGTGATGCCACCGTTGCCTGTGTTACGGGCGAGGGCAGTATTCAAATGTGTATTCAGGAGTTAAGCGCCTGTACGCAATATAAGTTACCGATCAAAATTATTTGCCTGAATAACCAAGCTTTAGGCATGGTTAAACAGTGGCAAGATATGCAGTACGGCAGCCGTTATTCCGAAAGCCTTTACGAAGATTCTTTGCCTGATTTTGTGAAGTTGGCCGAAGCTTATGGCCATGTCGGCATTCGCATAACTAAGCCCGAAGAACTAAAAGAAAAATTGGCTGAAGTTTTTGCCATGAAAGACCGCACGGTATTTGTGGATGTGATGGTCGATACCAAAGAGCATGTTTACCCGATGTTGGTAGCGCCTAATGGCTCTATGCGGGATATGTTGTTAAGCAAGACGGAGCGCACCTAATGAAACGCATCATTTCTGTGTTACTTGAAAACGAACCCGGCGCTTTATCACGCGTGGTGGGGCTTTTTTCACAGCGTGGTTACAATATCGAAACACTCACTGTTGCACCGACTGAAGATCCTACTTTGTCGCGTTTAACCCTGACGACGATTGGCGATAATCACGTTATCGAGCAAATTACTAAGCATCTCAACAAGCTGATTGATGTGGTGAAGTTAGTCGATTTAACCGAAGGCGCGCACATAGAGCGCGAGCTGATGCTGATTAAAGTGCGTGCCACCGGTTCACAGCGTGCTGAAATTAAGCGCTGCGTGGATATCTTCCGTGGTCAAATCGTGGACGTTACCGCGAGTGTTTACACTATTCAGCTTGTGGGTAGTAGCGACAAACTCGATGCGTTTTTTCAGGCCGTGGGCGAAGCTTCTATATTGGAAGTAGTTCGTTCTGGTGTAACGGGCATCGCTCGTGGTGAAAAAGTGCTGAGCTTGTAACGCTTATTACGAAAATCTTTGAATCTAAAACCGGCCTAGGCCGGTTTTTTTATGGGTGCTAAAGTTTGGTTGGCTGCTTAATCCTAGAAACCGCCGTTGAATCACCAAAGTCTGCGCAATCCCTTGACGCGCCTAGCAAAGGTTAAAAATTTGAACAACCCATAAGGTTGCCCGGCATTTTTAATATTCACTATTCACGTCAAGGGCTTACACATCTTTTTGGCGCTCAACTGAGGTTTCTAGGTTAATTATTGGTGGTTTGGGCTTAATACGATGTTTAGGCTTTGCTTGGGTATATTTTTAAAGTGCGGCCGGGCTTGAGAATACTTTTACGACTTAGCCCGTTCCAGCTTTCGATCTCATTGATTTTGACGCCAAACTTTTTCGCAATGCCCGAGAGTGAATCGCCACTTTTTATGGTGTAGGTACTTTTATTACCCGATAAATGCGTGACTTTTTGGGTGTTAATGCCTGCGGGTTGTTGAATGCTTAGGAGGCGGCCTAGTTTTAGTGGGTTTTTAGGGTTTAATTGATTCCATTCAGCCAATTGTTTGCTGCTGACGTTAAAGCGCTTGCCAATACTCCACAGTGAATCACCACTCGCCACTTTGTAGTTTTGCGTACTGGTATTTTTTGCGTTGGCATTAGTGATTTTGGCGATAGTGGCGCGATGCGCGCTGTTATCGCCGTGAGGCTTAGGTACTTTTAAGGCTTTACCTTGTTGCAGGGGGCCGCCATTAAGCCTGTTGATATCGTTAAGTAATGCACTAGAGGTATTAAATTTTAAGGCCACGCTGTTGAGTGTGTCGCCAGACTGGGTGGTGTAATCTGCCCACGCCATGCGCTTATCACTGGGTGCGTTGGCCAAGGCGGTGCGAAAAATCTCGTATTGCGACGACGGCACAGCAACCGTGTGTGGCCCCTGTGGCGCGGTAGCCCATCGGCTGTAGCCGGGGTTGAGTTGGTAGATATCGCCCACCTTTATTTGCGCAAGTTCGGCGGCGTAAGTGAGATCAATTTGGCTACCGGCATCCACAAATGCAAACTGAGGCACGTCGGCGACATCGGGCAAAGTTGCGTTGTATTTAGAGGGATTAAGAATGATTTCTTTGAGTGCAAGAATTTTTGGAATATAGGTTTTGGTGGATGGAGGTAGATCAAGCGACCAAAAATCGGTGGCCTTGCCTTGTTTTTTATTGCGCTGTATCGCCCGCGCGACTGTGCCTTCTCCGCTGTTGTATGCCGCTATCGCGAGCAACCAGTCATGATTGAACATAGTGTGCAGTTTATTCAAATAGTCGAGAGCGGCGTTAGTGGAGGTGAGTACATCGCGCCGGCCGTCGTACCACACGTTTTGCTGAAGGCCTAAATTTTTCGCCGTTTGAGGCATGAATTGCCACATGCCGGAAGCCGATGAAGTGGAGTGAGCAAAAGGGTTAAAACCACTTTCTATGATAGGGATAAGCGCAATCTCGTAAGGCATGTTGTGTTCGTCGAGACTTTCGAGAATAAAGTGCAGGTAGGTTTTTGAGCGGAGAGTGACTTCGGCGAAGTGTTTGGGATGCTTAGCTTGCCATGCCAGCCGACTTACAGTCAGTGGGTTTTTGGAGTCTTGCTGCGGCAAACCAAAACCATTGCGCATACGCTTCCAGATGCGTTCCGGTTGAGGAACTTGAAAGCTTTCTAGCTCATCGTCGTAAATAATACAGGGGTCTTTTTCGTCCGAGTTTTTGTTAGTTTTTGGAATAACGCTGATGTCGGGAATGAATTGACGTAGTGACGTTGGTGTCATATTTGCGCAACTCACCAGGAGAATGCACATGAGTACGAGGAGGTGAAATCTCAGTAAGTTCATAGTTTATCGCGCATAAAAATAGGCATTCTATCGAAACAAATATCAAAAGGAATTTTTCCATTCGCGCAGTATGCAAAAAATGATGAATGGATCTGACTTATTTTGCCCGCTGTGCGCTTGGCAGTGCTTTTTTATTTCGGTTTGCTGCAGTCGCAAAAACGGATTGATAGTGAGCTCACTATCAAGCTGCGTTGGCAAGCTTGGTGCGTTGCTAGCACGCAATTTTTTGACGACTTCAATTTTCTGCGTGATGGCGTGGTTGGATGGCTCGACTATAGCGGCAAAGGCAAGGTTGTTGAGCGTGTATTCGTGACTGCAGTAAATGGTGGTGGTTGGCGGGAGTTGGCGAATGCGCTCTAGGCTGCGATAAAGCTGTTCGAGGTTGCCGGTTTTCAAGATGCGGCCACAGCCTGCCGAAAATAGTGTGTCGCCACAAAACAGCCATTGCTGTTGGGCTTGATAATAACTCAGGTGCTCCTGGGTGTGGCCGGGTGTATGCCACACATCAAGTGTTATGCCATCGAGATCCAAGTTATCGCCTTCGTTAATAAAGTGAGTAATGTGCGGGTGGGTATCCTTGGGGCCATAAACGGGTGCTTGGCTAAACCGATGTAAGGCCTCAATCCCATCAACGTGATCCCAGTGGCGATGAGTAATAATGATTTTTTTGAGCTTTAAGTTGAGCCGTTTAAGTGCGGCTATTACGACGTCTGCATCGCCGGGGTCAAGTATCCACGCTGATTCACTATTGTGAATCAGCCATCCGTAGTTATCGTGGCACATAGGCAGGGCGACTACGTGATAATGCTGGGGCTGTTGTGACATTCTGGCGCCTCGCGGTAAACTGCCATGCTATTGGTAATAGTTAAAAAGCAGAGCGGTTTGGCACTGCAGCTGGATTAGTGTGTCGTAAATGTGATGATGGATGCTAAGCGGCGTAACAACTTTTGCGGAGTCTTGCATGAAAATTTTTCAGCCATTTACACAGCGAGTTCGTCAGCGCCAGCAGATTGCGGGTTTGCATTATACCTCTCGTGAGCTGGGTGCATGGTTTCAAACCCCAATGGGGCAGCGCATTCTGGTGGATGAACAAAAAGCCATAGATCATGCATTAAGTTGCTTATTTGGGTTTCATCTTTTACAAATGAGTGTATTGCCAGCTGCAAAATTGTATCAAGCCAGTCGTATTTGCCACTGTTGTCGCGTAAGTTTTGATCCGCAGGCACTATCGGAGTTGACCTGTAAATTTGAAGTTTTGCCACTGGCCGATGAAAGTGTGGATGTAACTTTGTTGCACCATGCGCTCGACTTCTCGGAAAATCCTCATCAATTATTGAGTGAAGTGAGCCGCGTCACTATCGCCAATGGCCATATTGTGATTGTTGGGTTTGACCCTATGAGCTTGACCGGTATGGTTAAGCCTTGTGCACAATTAACCAGTAATAGCCCTCTGTGGAAGCATCACAGCTTACGGCAGGCGCGAGTGAATGATTGGCTCAAATTATTGGGCTTTGAGGCGCAGGAAACCTATTTTGGTCGCAGTCAGTTACCACTATTTAAGGCGCTAAAAAGTCCTATTGCTAATCAGCTTACGCTGCCTTTTGGGCATTTTTACTGCATCGTCGCTCGCAAAACGGTCGCCAGTATTCGCCCTATTAAACCGGCATGGGAAAACCCTTTATTGAACGGCGTGAAGATTCCGTCGCGACCTTTAACGGCTCGCGGTGCGGCTCGATTAAGCTTGATAAAGTCGATTGACCCTAAGCCATCTCGTGCGCCATCTATGCAAGAGCCGACGCTTAAATGCCCTGACAATAACCACCCAACGGCATTTTTACGTGGAATTCGCCGGATTTAATTCGATAACTGAATAGTTACTCATTATTTAAGTGTCGCTGTAGAGGAAAATATTCATGGCAAGGCAAGTTGTATTAGATACCGAAACAACAGGCTTAGAGCCTAAACAAGGCCATCGTATTATCGAAATAGGATGTGTTGAGTTGGTAAATCGTCGCCTGACGGGGCGTCATTACCACCAGTACATAAATCCCGAGCGTTTGATCGACGAAGGTGCTATGGCGGTGCACGGTATTACTAATGAGTATGTCGCGGATAAGCCTGTGTTTGCGGCCATTGTTGATGACTTTAGATCTTTTATCGATGGCGCCGAGTTAGTCATCCACAACGCCCCGTTTGATGTGGGCTTTATGGATAGCGAATTTAAACGCTTAAATAGAGGCTTAGGCGTAACTAGCGATATTTGCACGGTGTTAGACACCTTGGCGATGGCGCGTTTTAAGCATCCAGGACAAAAAAATAATCTTGATGCGCTGTGTAAGCGATATGGCGTAGATAACTCACAGCGGGATTTGCACGGCGCCTTACTCGATGCCGAAATTCTCGCGGATGTATACCTGTTTATGACGGGCGGGCAAACGGCGTTAGCTCTGAGTGCCGAAAGCGAGGACGATGAAGACGCGGGAAATCGCGTTGAAGTGATTCGACGCCTTTCTTCTGATCGAGCACTTTTGCCTGTTATTCGCGCTAATGCTGAAGAGCTGGCAGCGCACGCCCTTAAGCTAGAGGGTATTCAAAAAGCGTCAGGAGGGCAGTGTTTGTGGTTAAAAAACACCGACTAAAAAATAGCTAGTCGGTGGTGTTTGTCATTGAGTATTTTCAGTCGTGTCATCTTTTACAATCGGCGATTTTTTGATCGCTAATTTGCCAAAGAAAATTCCAATCTCAAATAGTGCCCACATAGGAATCGCCAAGAGCGTTTGGCTTAGTACATCGGGTGGCGTCATTAGCATGGCAATAACAAAGCAGGCCACTATCACGTAGGGGCGCTTTTTGGCTAAATCTTCTGGCGATATAATTCCTGCTGTCACCAAAATAACCGTTGCTACGGGAATCTCAAAGGCGAGCCCAAACGCAAAAAACATTTTCATTACCAAATCTAAAAATGTTGTGATATCTGGCATCAAGGCGACACCATCGGGCGTAATGGCTTTAAAAAATATAAAAATAGGCGGTAGCACTACAAAGTAGGCAAACGCAATGCCCGCATAAAACAACAGCACGCTCGATAAAAATAGTGGCTTGGCGAGGCGTTTTTCTTGGCGATAAAGCGCAGGTGCGATAAAGGCCCAAATTTGATAGAGCAAATAGGGCATTGCGATAAAAATAGAGACAAAAAAAGTCAGCTTAAATGGCGTTAAAAATGTGGCTGTTACATCGGTGGCAATCATGGATGAAGAGCCATCTAGAGCTTTCATTAGGGGTTGAGCCACAATGTTGTAAATATCCCTAGCAAAATAAATGAGGGAAATAAACACTATAAAAATAGCACCAACACCTTTGACAAGGCGATTGCGTAATTCCACCAAGTGCTCAACTAGGGGTTGAGCTTCCTGTTCTTGTTCGAACTCATTAGTCATAATTTTTAAGGCTTTGAGGTAGGCGTGTCAGTGGTGTGTGTGCTGGTAGTATCGGATGTTATGACGATAGTGGTCTCTGGCTCGGGGGCTGTCGCAATATTGTATACAGCGTCATTGTTTTCTTGTGTTGAGCTTGGGGTGTATTCAATCGTTGCTGGCATTTCTTTTGCTATGTCGCGCTCTAGTTGCTCCCGGGCTTTTCTGAGCTGCTCCAGCGAAGCCATTATTTCTTCATTATGGAGTTGCCGGCGAATATCATCTGCACCAATATGTTGCTCGATTTCTCGGCGAGTTTGTACAATGGTTCGCTTAAGGCGGCCGATCCACAATGCCCCTGTTTTAATGGCGGCAGGCAGACGCTCTGGCCCAATTACCACCAAACTTACGCCACCCACAACAAGTAATTCAAATAATCCGATATCAAACACGATGCTTTACTGCTTTTTTTCAGTTTGTGCAGTTTCAGTGGCCGATTCGTTTGTAGGTGCGACTTTGGTGTCATCAATTCCTACAGCTTTAACATCGGCATCGTCTGTTTTTTCGTCGCTCATAGCTTTTTTAAAGCCTTTGAGGGCGCCACCTAAATCGCCGCCCAAGCCTTTTAAGCGCTTAGTGCCAAACAGTAAAAGAACGATAGCCAAAACGATTAAAAGTTGCCAAATACCAATTCCGCTTAACATAAATAGACCTTTTTTAATGATGTTTGTATTGAGTACTCAATATTTTTTGTGTTGAGTTTTTAGACTTGATTGCAATAATTTTAAGTATTTCGTTGCGCTTTTTCGACGAGTCCTGAGAGCTCGAAGCGTCTAGCGAGTTCATTTATAACTGCGTTTGCGTCTTCACCGAGATGGGAAAGCATAATCAGAGAGTGAAACCAAAGGTCTGCTGTTTCGTAGATTAGTTCACTATTGTCACCGCTTATGGCGGCATCTTTGGCGGCTAATAATGTCTCTGTACATTCTTCACCGACTTTCTCGAGAATCTTATTTAAGCCCTTTTGGTGTAGAAGTGCAACGTAGGATTCTTCAGGTTTTGCGCTAGTTTTACGTTCTTCGAGTACGCGGCATAGCTGACTTAGCACATCTTGATTATTTAATGTGTCGCTCATGAGTAGATCTCTTTCGGGTCTTTTAAAACAGGATCCACGATGTTCCATTCTAAATTGTTAAGTACACGGTAAAAACATGATTCGCGCCCAGTATGGCAGGCAATCCCACTTGCTTGATCAATCTGTAATACGACCACATCGGCATCGCAATCAAGACGAATTTCTGTTACGTGCTGCTGGTGTCCTGAACTTTCGCCCTTACGCCATAAAGCTTTACGTGAACGAGACCAATAGACTGCAAAATGGGTATTGGCTGTTTCTTCCAGTGCTTCACGATTCATCCACGCCATCATAAGTATTCGGCCAGTTTGTGCATCTTGCGCGATTGCGGGAACTAAACCGTCGGATGTCCATTGTACGGCATCTAAAAAACTGGGCATGGATTGCGGTCCTGTTAAAATTTACGCATCCATCGCATGGGTGCGTCACTTAATTGCGATATTGACGCCAGTTTGTGGAGGTGGAATTGCTAATTTCAATGGCGGTGCAGTCTAAAAATAAAAAAGACCGCTGTATTTGGCGGCCTTTTGGGGGTACTCATGGGGGTTATTCATTAGAGTTTGAACTTAGACAGTTGCTGCTCTAATTCGCTACTTTCATGTTTCAGTTCAAGACTGTTTTTCTGGACGAGCTTGGAGTTGTCTGCGACCTGATGCGATAGATTGTAAATATTGACAACATTTTTGCTGACTTCATTCGATGTGATGCTTTGCTCTTTGGATGCGTTGGCCATTTGCTGATTCATTGTATCGATGCCTTCAATATTTGCTCTGATTTGATCCAGTTTATCGCTCACTTGGCGTGCGGTGCTCACGGTGGCATCGACGGAGGTCTTGCTGGCATGCATGGAGTTGTGAGCCTCATCGGCGGCTTTTTGTAATTGCACAATAATAGTGCTGACTTCTTGTGTGGATTTTTGTGTTTTTTGAGCCAGTGATCGAACTTCGTCTGCAACTACGGCAAAACCTCTGCCTTGTTCTCCCGCACGGGCAGCTTCAATGGCGGCATTGAGTGCGAGTAAATTGGTTTGCTCGGCAATGGATCGAATAACTTCTATAACTGAGTCGATGCTGTCACTTTTATCTCTGAGGACGGCAACTTTATGCGTGGTGGCATCGATTTGTGTGGATAAGCTTGCGGTGGTAGCGCGCGATTCTTCTACGATACGCGCGCTTTGTTCTGCAATGTTGGCGGTGTTGGTAGTTTGTTGTGCAGCATTGCTTGCGTAGGCGGCCACTTCTTGTGCTGATTGCGCAAGCTCGGTGAGCGCGGCTGTTGCCATTTCAATTTCGTGTAGTTGAGCATCGGTTGAGGACGCTGTGTCACTTGAGGCTTTAACCATGACGTTAACATTTTTTGAAACTTGCTGTGTTACGGCATTAACGCTACCGATAATCGAGGCGATTTGTTCGATGACATTATTGAAGTTGCTACATAGTAGGGCGATTTCATCGCCGCTATCGGTCGGTAGGCGACGGGTTAAATCGCCACCACCTTCAGCAATATCCAGTATGACGCCGGCAAGATTGGTGACCGGCGTAACGATAAGTTTTTTGCTGACTACAAAAATGGTTGCTAATGCAGATAATAGTAAAGTTAATACGACTACGACGCTTTGTTGAATTTGCCCTGCAATAAGCGCAGACATGTCTTTAGATGAAAAAATAATGGTGAATTTACCGATTTCTTTATCGCCACGAACAATGATTTGATCGGGTTTGTTGACGGAGAATTGCGGATCAGCTTCTTTGTCTGCTACTGCTGCGAGGGGTTTTTCTCTGTGGTCGTATACTTTAATGCTGGCGATAATACTGGTGTTAACCAGTGACTGGCTAATAGCCTCTATCTGTGAAAAATCGTAAGCAAATACCGCCTCGGTCAGGGCTGATTGCGTTAAATTGATTTGCGTAAGGAGATCTTGCTCAAAACGAAGCGTTTGTTTTTTCTTGAGTAAGGTGTAGTTGGTTGCCAGCACTGCAGCGGCAACCATAATCATAATGGCACTGATGATCAACATGAGTTTTGTGGTTAATGATCGCTGTATTTTCATGTAAAGACTCCTTACACCCAAGTAGATTGACGCTCATTGCCGTCGAAAAGGTATTCCGATATGTATCCCGTCGGGCTGGTGTAGCGGGTCAAGCTTTGGGTTGGTGAGTGTGCAACGCTTGGAGTGTTGATTGAAACCATTAAGCCGATCAACCCCATTAATGGTAGCGATGTAATGCTGAGTGTCAAAAGAGAGTTAGTTTGACTAGTGCCTTGGTTTTTAAGCTGTATTTTAGGGTTATGCATAATTCCATTAAAAACATGCGCGTGTTGGTTAGGCTAATACGGACTGATCGTGACCTTACGTTGACACAAGTCTACCGATGTTTAGTCTTCATGATCTAACGCTAGCACAAGAGTGTTAAAACTCCCCGTAATTCTGATAAAAAACGTTTTGGTTCAGATGGGTAAGTCTCAAGCGGCACTCATTTATTCATCGAAGGTGCGGTCCCCTCTACATCAAAAAAAGTGGTCATTATTCAGCTGTATAGTCCACAACCGACTGCATTTAGGCTCGGCGCTGAATAGTTGCAATGCTGAAAGTTGCAATGAAAAAAAGTGTTCTTGCTGGCACTCAGCTAGCGAGGAATCAAGGGATCTGGTACTGTGCCGCTAATTCGTAGGTCGGGTCACAATAGCGGCGTTTATTATTCTGTTGTGCGCCATATCGCTGCATTAAATTTCTTTGCGTCTCATTTTGGGGCGTCTTTAGTTAAGTTGAAAACCCGTAATATAGGAAATCTACTATGTCGATTGAATTACCCTCTCTACCCTATGCTTTAGACGCATTAACGCCTCACATATCGCAAGAAACTTTAGAGTTTCACTATGGTAAACATCACCAAACCTATGTAACCAAATTGAATGGTCTGATTCCTGGTACCGAATTTGAGAGTAAGAGTCTAGAGGAGATTGTTAAATCTTCGGCTGGCGGTGTTTTTAATAATGCAGCGCAAATCTGGAATCATAGTTTTTACTGGAATTGCTTAGCTCCTAATGCGGGCGGTGATGCAACAGGCGCCGTGGCAGATGCAATTAATGCGGCGTTTGGTTCATTTGCAGCGTTTAAAGAAGAGTTTACTCACTCGGCAATCAATAACTTTGGCTCTTCTTGGACGTGGTTGGTGAAAAAGCCTGATGGTTCTTTAGCAATTGTAAATACCAGCAATGCAGCCACACCGCTGACCGATGCTGGCGTAACGCCAATTTTGACCGTTGATCTGTGGGAGCATGCTTACTACATCGATTATCGCAATGCACGCCCTACTTACATGAACGCATTTTGGGCGCTGGTTAACTGGGAATTCGTTAATCAAAACTTCGCTTAATTTGTAGTTGTATTAAAAAGGAGGCGTTGGCCTCCTTTTGTTTTTTTGTATACTGCCCGCCTTTATTCCCTCTGTGTCCTGTGTATAACTCAATGACGAACCGCGTAGAACCTACTTTATCGGGCAAAGTTGCATTAAAAGTTGCATTAGACGATGCCAAGCCTCCCCAAGCCCAATCTCCACGTCCCAATCCTGTTAGTCAGCGTGAACGCGTTGTTGAGGTTAAGTCGCCCTTGGCTCCGCTAGCTTTGATCGCTGCACTTTTGGCCTTGGGATTTATCACCTTTGTTTATTGGCAATTCTCTGTGCAGCGCACGCAGCTTGAGACTCGATTGCAGCAAGCGGATGCGCGTATTGTGGAATTGGAACAAAAATTAACGGTGACGGGCGATGAGTCCAGTCAATCTCTGACGGTTTTAGGTGCCAATGTTAAAGCCCTCAGTAGCAGCCTAGCTAACGCCAATTCGGAAATTCGCAAGTTGTGGGTGCTGGCCAGCGAGCGCAACGCTAAAGATATTAAAAATAATGCTTTGGCAATTACAGAACTTCAAAAAAATATTACGGCTAATAAAAAAGCGCTCACTGATGTACAGCAATCTTTAGAGGGAAATAAAACGCAAGTACAGGCACTCATCAGTGGTTTATCAGCCCAATTAAAAGATCTACAGGGTGAACTGGCTGTACTTGGCGAAGTGCAGGAGTCGCAACAAGCGGCGTTTGCGCAAACTCGTAACTTACCGAGTGAGCTAAAAACGTTGAAATCAAGTTTAAATAGTCGAATCTCTGCAAATGAAGAGGCGGTCAAATCTATGGATGCCTTCCGCTTGCAGGTTAATCGACAATTACTACAAATGAGCGGAACCCCTGCTCGGTAATTTATCTCTATTTACCCTTTTACTTCATAGGAGTGCTCTCAATGCCATCCAGACAAGACCTCGCCAATGCCATTCGTGCCCTGAGCATGGATGCTGTTCAAAAAGCCAAAAGCGGCCACCCTGGCGCGCCTATGGGCATGGCCGACATTGCACAAGTTTTGTGGTGTGACTTCTTAAAGCATAACCCTTCCAACCCTTCATGGGCGGATCGTGACCGCTTTGTATTATCTAATGGTCACGGCTCAATGCTGATTTACTCTTTGCTTCATTTGACGGGTTACGATCTACCCATCGGCGAACTCAAGCAATTCCGTCAATTACATTCAAAAACCCCTGGCCACCCAGAATACGGCTACACCGTAGGCGTAGAAACTACCACTGGCCCATTGGGGCAGGGTATTGCAAATGCTGTAGGTATGGCCATTGCGGAAAAAACCTTAGCGGCGCAATTTAACCGCGAAGGCCACACTATTGTTGATCATCACACCTACGCCTTCTTGGGCGATGGTTGTTTGATGGAAGGCGTTTCGCATGAGGCATGTTCATTGGCCGGCACTTTAGGCTTGGGTAAATTGATTGCATTCTGGGACGACAACGGCATCAGTATTGATGGTCATGTAGAAGGTTGGTTTACCGATAACACACCTGCGCGTTTTGAAGCCTACGGCTGGCACGTTATCCCAGCGGTTGATGGCCATAACGCAGAAGCAATCGCTGCTGCAATTACTGCGGCGAAAGCTGAAACCAGCAAGCCAACTTTAATCTGTACCAAAACCATTATTGGTTTTGGCTCGCCCAACAAAAACGGCAGCCACGATTGCCATGGTTCGCCATTGGGTGACGAAGAAATCGCTGCGGCGCGTAAATTCCTTAACTGGCCACACGCACCCTTTGAAATTCCAGCTGACGTTTATGCGGGCTGGGATCGCAAAGCATCAGGCGCTAGTGCTGAAAGTGCGTGGAATGATAAATTCGCCGCCTACAAAGCGGCGCATCCTGCATTAGCGGCAGAGTACGATCGCCGTGTTGTTAAGGGTGAGTTACCGGCTGATTTCGAAGAAAAAGCCACCGCGTGGGTTAAAGAGAGTCAAGCCAAGAGCGAAAACATTGCCAGCCGCAAAGCCTCACAAAATTCTATCGCCGCCTTTGGCGCGATATTGCCCGAATTATTGGGCGGCTCGGCTGATTTAGCGGGTTCTAACCTTACACTTTGGAGTGGTTCAAAAGGCATCACCAAAGAAGATGCCAGCGGTAATTATTTGTATTACGGCGTACGCGAGTTTGGTATGAGCGCGATCATGAACGGTATTTCGTTGCACGGTGGTTTTATTAACTACGGCGCAACCTTCTTAATGTTTATGGAATACGCACGTAATGCGGTGCGCATGTCGGCATTAATGGGCGCACAAAATATTTTTGTCTATACCCATGATTCCATCGGTCAAGGTGAAGACGGCCCGACCCATCAACCGATTGAGCAGGTAGCTAACTTACGCATGACACCACGCCTACAAACGTGGCGTCCTTGTGATGCGGCAGAAACTGCCGTTGCTTGGAAGTCCGCCATTCAATACAAAACTGGCCCATCGGCGCTGATCTTCAGTCGTCAAAACCTTGATGCTATTTCGCGTACCGACGAGCAAGTTGCCAATATTGCTAAAGGTGGCTACATTCTGCGCGATTGCGAAGGCACGCCCGATGCTATTTTGATCTCAACCGGTTCTGAAGTCGGTTTGACCGTCAAGTCGGCCGAAGCTTTAACCGCGAAAGGCAAGAAAGTACGCGTAGTATCTATGCCCAGCACCAGCTTGTTTGATTTACAAGACGCTGCCTATAAACAAGCTGTATTACCCATTGAAGTGACCGCGCGCGTAGCGGTAGAAACAACACATGTTGATTACTGGGCCAAATATGTGGGTTTAGAGGGTGCTGTTGTTGGTATGAGCACTTTCGGTGAGTCGGCGCCTGGCAATGTCTTGCTCGAGCATTTTGGTTTTACAGTAGAGAACGTCGTCAACACTACCTTAGAGTTGTTGGATTAAGCCAAAGGCGCCTTCGGGCGCCTTTTTACCTAATGCTGCTTATTAATTGTTTTCGATGGCCTGATTAACGGCGCTGGCTAAATGCATGAGTCAGTATTTACAGGCAGTGTTGGTATCGAGCACATTATTTATTATTTTCATATCTGGTTAGTTGGAGAATTCTATGACCATCAAGTTAATGTCAAACCTCGATCTTAAAGGCAAGCGTGTTCTTATTCGTGAAGATTTAAACGTGCCCATTATGGATGGCGTTATTACCTCGGATATTCGTATTCGCGCCGCACTGCCAACAATCCAAATGGCGCTTAATGCGGGTGCCAAAGTGATTGTGATGAGTCACTTAGGTCGCCCTACTGAGGGTGAATTTGACGAGCAATATTCACTGAAGCTTGTTGCCGAGCATGTCGGTAAATTATTGGGTAAAAATGTACCCGTTGTGCGCGATTGGAAGTCGGGTGTTGAAGTCGCTGAAGGCGAATTAATATTGCTCGAAAACGTACGCTTTAATTTGGGTGAGAAAAAAGACGACGAAGGTTTGTCAAAAGCCTATGCCAATCTTTGCGATATTTATGTGATGGATGCGTTTGGGACTGCGCACCGAGCCCAAGCTTCAACACACGGCGTTGCACGTTTTGCGCCCATTGCTTGCGGCGGGCCATTGTTGGCTGCCGAGTTGGATGCACTCGAAAAATCTATGGCTAAGCCTGCACGCCCCTTAGTGGCCATTGTTGGCGGCTCTAAGGTTTCGTCAAAACTCACAGTGTTAGATGCGTTATCAAAAATTGCCGATACCTTAATTGTGGGCGGCGGCATTTCAAATACATTTGTAGCGGCGGCGGGCAACGAAGTGGGTAATTCACTCTACGAAAAAGACCTGATTCCCGAAGCGCAACGTTTGTGTAAACAAACCGAAGTGATTTACGCCACCGACGTACGCACCACTAAAGATGGCTTTAAAGAATGGAGTCATACCTCTAAAACCGAAGTGCGCCAATTAAACGAAATTACCGCTGACGAAGAAATTATCGATTACGGCCCAGTGACGGCAGCCCGTGTTGCCGAAATTATCAAAAATGCCAAAACCGTTATTTGGAATGGTCCCTGTGGCGTGTTTGAATTTGATGCATTTGCACAGGGCACCGAAGTGGTTGCCCGTGCGATTGCCGCCAGCGACGCTTTCTCGATTGCGGGCGGCGGCGATACTTTAGCGGCGATTGATAAATTTAACTTAGCCGAAGGTATTTCTTATATTTCTACGGGCGGCGGTGCTTTTCTTGAATACGTTGAAGGTAAAAAATTACCGGCTGTGCAAGTGTTAGAGTCGCGCGCAAACTAAGTTGTTAAAGCACATTAAATAGCGATTAAATTCGCTGTAATAACGCAAAAAAGCGAAAACCTTTACGGGTTTTCGCTTTTTTAATGTGCGGGAAATATATTTTCACGGCCCCCTCTCTTTAAATCAAAATCCCTAAGCTAGAATGCGCGCGCCATCCTCCCTTTTGATCATCGAGTCTTCTATGCATTTTCGTCGTTTACTGGTTGTTGTTTTAATTATCAGCCTGCTTACAGGTTGTACCTCGTTGATTGTGGGCAACCGCATGCAGTCCGCTATCTTGGGCGCATTGTTTGAGTCGGTATTAGGTTTTAATCCCAATGACGTTAAAATTTTAGAAAACCCTGCGGTTAAATCACGTATGCAGGCCATGCTGGGTGATAAATACGACGTTACTGTAAGCCTTTTACGCGAAGCGCAAAAGATTCAGCGCGATGGCGCGGCTTATTATATTTTGGCAAAAACAGCCCCTGTCATTACAAAAACAATTGCCGAAAAAACGGGCTTATCACAAGAAACAACGGGCGCTGCTTTGGCGCTAGTGAATAACGCGGGCATGAGTTGGGATTCTAACCTTAATCAATTTAGTGTCCTGTTAGTGGAAGATGGTGTGCCCAAGGTTTTTAGCGAAGCTGTGGGGCAGGGCAAAGAAAGTGTAGGAAAAACCGTGAGCCAGAATTCCGTAGCGCTGTTGCCTGCATTGCCCAAAGAAATGCAAGCTGTTTACGATCAGGCCAGTGAGCTAAAGGCTAAGCAGGAGATGCTGCTGGATCCCGCTACGCTCATCGACAAGGCGACTCAAGAATTATTACCAGCGTCAGAAGAAATATTGTCAACGCCACAAAAAATATTGCCAACACCAGTAGCGCCTTAAATTCACATCGTTTTTTTCTCGACAGTCGTGGGTGGTCTTTAATGCGGTATACGCCACCCACTGATCTTGTCATTACTAAAGTTTTTGAAAATCATCTCTGCGCGTATTACCTATTAATAGCGCTCTCAAAATTCTGCTACAGCAATAAAATTACGAGCAAACAGCTTCAGAGTATTTGCTCATTAATACATATCGATTTTTTAAATTTAATCGCCGCGTTTAATTCTCTTCGATCAATACCGCCGTTGCCACTGAAAGGGCTGTTGGTCTATGGCTAGCTATTCTTGGTGACTGACTCTATTCTATGCAGCTCTTAATTTTTGGCGAACCTATTATGAATAACGAGCAGCTCTTAAATCGATTAACCGAAGCCCGAGCCGAGTTATCGACGCTACAAGATTGGTTGCGCTTTAGTGCAAAATTATTATCCGAAGCCAATTTGTTTTATGGCCACGGCACCGATAACGCATGGGATGAGCATGCAGCGCCGACCCTGTCGGCCACCTGAGCTTCGCCGTCCCACACCCGCACGCCGCCGGTCGGCATCACAAACATCAGGCGCCCGGGCCCACCGCGACCGCGACGCCGAAGTCGGGCACGAAATCGGCTTCAGCCGAAAAGTCCAGTTCGATGGTGTGTTGCCCCACGAGCGGCACGACCCAGCGCAGCCACGACGACCCCACCAGCTTCCAGGCGCCGGCCATCATAACAGACCGTTCGGGCCTGAGTAGGCGATCTTCGGCCCCCTCGCAACGGCATCTGCTCAGGGTCGGCGATCGCAGGTGAAGTCGGCGCTCGGCGCCACGGCGGGATCGCGGCACTCGACGGCGAGCCGGCCCTCGCCGTCGACCTTGCCTCGCCGCGAATGCCGAGCGCGTGCGATCCGCGGCGCGGAACGCACGTTCGGCGAAGGCGCGCGCGAGCCGTTCGATCGCGGCTTTGCGCCGCTGCAGCAGCGCCGTCTTGCCGTGGGTCCGCATCAGTTCCCGGTGCGCGCCAACGACGCCGCGGCGGCGGTGGCATCGTCCGACTGCGGCATCTGCAGCAGCTCGACCACGCCGACGCGGCCGCGCCGCGGTCGATCAACAGCTCTTCGTCCAGGTCTTCTCGCAGCGGCGCCATCACTCGAGCTTGAGCAAGCCGGCGAGATACGGCGCTTGCTCTCCCCTTCGAGCCAACGCGTCCACACTGAACCACTTGTCCGTTCCTTGAGGCGGTCGAGTCGCCCTGCCCTCGACCTTCAGCACGTGACCGGCTTCAATCACCGTGAGCGGCACGCGCATCTGCCGTTTGTCGATCTCCACGACGAGCTCACTGCCCTGCCGGCCCTGAACCTTGCCGCGCTTGCGGGCTCCGTCGTACTCGAACGACAACTGCCGCTTGCCGGCTTCGACGTCCTGCAGGATCGCAGCGCGCATCTCGAGCAGCGGTTACGCGCGCGTTCACGCTGCACAAACTCGGCGCGCTCGGCAGGCGCTTCGGCGGCCGTTGGCAGCATCTGCAGGGCGCCTTCGTAATCACCCCGGCGCAGCGGCGGCGCGCGCCATCGAGGCGTTCGGCGAAGTCCTCGGCGGTCCTTCAGCTCAGCCCCGCCAGATCAAACGCGGCCGGCGGCGACATCGGCGCGGCGCCGTCGGCGGACACGGCACCGACCTTGAGATCCGAGAGGTTGGGATACGCCTTGCGCAGCACGCCGTCGAGCCAAGCGCGCCATTGCGCGTCGATCGCTTTCAGCCCGATCCTTGCCACCGAACGCCTGCACGAACGTCGCCAGCCCCGACTGCCGCGCTGCGCCGCCTGCAAGTAGCCGGCGAACGTCGCCGCGGCATGCCGTCGGCCTCTTCGTGCAGGAAGCGCACGAACATCTCGGCCTGCGCGTAGAACACGCCGAGCAGCGCTTCGGGCGGCACCGGCCCACCGTTGCGCTTGCTCGCGCCGTCGATCACCGCCGGGTACGAAGTCGTTGACCAGATCGACGAGCGGCGCGAGGGCTAAACTTCTGCTCCGCCGGATGGGCGTAGCCGAACGCGAGCGCCGCCTGGTGATTGTGCTGCAGCGGGCGGTTCGGCGGTGCAGCGACGCGCCTGGCGTGTGCACGACGACCGGTAATCCGCCAGCCCCTCGTTGAACCACACCGGCTTGGGCATCTTGCCGTCGCTCGCATGCGCGTGCTGCAGCGCGTGCACGAACTCGTGCAGCAGCGCGTGCAACTCTTCGTTCTGGTGTTGTGCCGCGCGAACGCGTCGAGATACGTCACCGAGATCTGCAGATCGGGCGTAGTGCACGCGCCATCGCCAAGGACGGGTCGCCGAGGCCGTGCGGAAGTTCAGGTAGCCCCGGCATTGGCCAGCACCGCCAGCGCATAGCCGCCCGCCTCGGCGCGCAGCGTCAGTGCGGGGCGGGGCCGCGGTAGTGCTGTTCCCACTGCTGCAGCAGTTCTTGTAGATGCGGCAGGAAGCCGCGCGCCGCCCCCTTCGTAGTCCTTGTCGTCGACCGCGGCGGGCCGTTCGATGCAGAACAAGAACGGCGGATACTCGACCAGCGTCATCGTGACGCGTGAGAAGAACGGCGCGCGCAGCCGCTGTTCGACCGTCGCACGAAACGCCGCAAAGTCTTGCTGTGCCGCGACACCGATTGCCGAGGTCGTCAACGCGAGCAGGAATGTGGCGATGTTGCGCATCAGGAAGCCCTTCGGGGCACACAGTGGCGGCGACTATGCCACGCATCGACGAGCCCGCAAGGCGACGTGGCCGTTCAGTCGTTCATCGTCGCGAGCAGCTTGGCCGTGTCGACCATCTGCTGGAAGCGCACCACCTTGCCGCCTTCGATCCACCATGTGCGCGGCCTGCACGTCGAGCGGCTTGCCGGTCTTGCGGCTCGTGCCCGAGTAGCGACCGAACATGATCACCACGCCGCCGCCGCCAACGATCTCGGTGATGTCGACCTTGAAGTCCGCCCAGTCTTCGTTGAGCGGCAGGAACACACCGGCGAGGATCGCTTCGGCGCCGATGTAGGGTTGCCACCGCGAGCGGGTTGCTCGGCTTCACCAACGCACCTGGGCGGTGGATGCAGGTGGCCGAGGAACGCGGGCACGTCACCGGCGGCGAACGCAGGTAGAGTTGTTTGACGAAGTCGAGGTCGGACATGGGGCCGCGAACGATCGCCGCGCACGATGAGCCATGCAAGGCCGGCGCGCCGCGGGATCAGAACTCCACGGCCATACCGAGCGACCAACCGGTGATGTCGTCGCCGGCAGCAAACACGGCGCCGCTGAACCCGAACCGCGAGAGACCCGGTAGCGTCTGCTCGCATCCCCAACGCAGCCCAGCGCCCAGTTCGAAGTAGTGGCCAAAGCCCAGCGCGTCCGCCGCGTCCTCGTCGAACACCTTGGCGCCGATGTCGCCGATCCAGCGCACGTCGCCGTGCCCGATGCTCCAACCGGTCGGCCTCGAAGCCAACGCGCCCGGAGCAGCTACTGCACTGTGCTCGCTTCGTTCTGCGAGACGTCGTCGCATTCGAACGGGTCCATGTGGCGCAGTTCGCACCGCAGATGCGGCGTCACCGAGACTTCACCCCACTGCCAACTCCTCGCGACGCAGCAGCACGCTGCCGCCGTAGATCGCATAGGTCGCGTCCCAGTTCACCAAGATGCCGTCGAGCACCGCCGCCGTGACCGCCGCGCCGGGCCCTTCGTGCAGCACGCCGAACTCGACACCCGTGCGCGACGCCGACGTTGGCGAGCAGGCCCAGTTCCCGGTCGCCGCCCACTCGGCACCAGCGGACCTTGCGCCGAGCGAGCGCGCCATAGGGTCTCAAAGCGCGCGGCAGTGGTGGTCTCCAGACCAGGCAGTGCGTCGCTCCAGATGTCTTCGTAGCGCACCCGCGCTTTGGTACTCCCACCGGTTCCCTGACCAACAACGTTGGCGCGCCGCCGCCCAGATCGAACTCGCGCCGCAGCGGGAATGTCAGCAGCGAGAGTTCCACGTCGGGCCCGTCGCTGGCGATGGTGAAGTTGTTGCCCGACAGTTCTTGTTCCTCCGCGAGGCCCGAAACTCGCCGCAAACAGGGGGTATTGCCGGGCCATGCAACTGAACGAAGTACATC